>JAZDGM010000144.1:0-76067 GCA_043806915.1 Pseudomonadota bacterium
GGCGTCCATGCCCGCCCGAAGAAGTCCGGGGCGTTTGGAATTGCTTGGCCGAGTACGCCTCTACAGGTCAAAAAATAATGTGATCTCGGTAGGTTGGGTTGAGCCGTAGGCGAAACCCAACATCTTGGCCGGCCCCGTCGGCCCGGGTAAGCCAAGCCCCCCTCACCCCAACCCTCTCCCCCCGTCGGGGGCGAGGGAGATAATTGGCCGGCCCGGCCCTCGCCTCCGTTTGAAACAAGGTGTTGTCTTTCGGAATAAAAGGAACAATACATTTTCAGATGGCCGCTGACACTTGGCAAGTAATTTGCCGACCCACATTTTTATATCCGACCGCAATCCCGGTCGCGCGGAAGAGGGCAGGCGCGGGGACCCGCCCCTACAAGCCTTAAACAACCACCGCCGGCGATCCAACGTAGGGTATTGCCCGGGGTTTCCAAGCTAGGGGGACCGTGCTTGGGAACCAGCCGCCACGGGCTAGAGCTTGGGGAACCACCTTTGGGGGTAGCCGGCCCCAAACCGGTCCACCGCTCGCCGGGAGAGCCGGCCGGAACTCAATCCAGCGGGAAATGGCAGGCCGCCTGGCTGAAGTCCCCGGTGGGACGCAAGTCCGGTTGTTCCAGGCGGCAACGGTCCCGGGCAAAACGACACCGGGTGTGAAAGACGCACCCGGGCGGAAGATTGAAGGGGCTGGGCACGTCTCCCTCGATGGGCGCCATGATCTTGCGGGCCTTGGGATCGGCGGAATAGACACTGTCCGTCAAGGCCTTGGTGTAGGGATGCCGCGGGTTGGACGCGACCTGGTGGGCCGGCAGGACTTCCATGACCCGGCCCAGGTACATCACCACCACCCGGCGGCAAAAATAATCAACCAGCCCCAGGTTGTGGGAAATGAACAGATAGGTCATGTCGAACTTTTCCCGCAACTGTTCCAGAAGCAGGATCACCTGGGCCTGCACAGAGACGTCCAGGGCCGCCGTGGGCTCGTCCAGAATGACGAACCTGGGGGCCAGGGCGAGGGTCCGGGCGATCATGACCCGCTGCTTCTGGCCTCCGGAAAGCTGGTAGGGAAAGGCCCGGCTGTGCTCGGGCTTCAACCCCACCATTTTCAAGAGCTCGGCCACCCGTTCCCGCAGCTCGGCTTCGTTGATCTTGACCTTCTGGATTTTATACACCTCGGACAGGCTACGGAAGACCGTGTACCTGGGGTCCAGGGCCGAATAGGGGTCCTGGAAGACCATCTGCATCTTGCGCCGGATCAGTCGCAAGCGCCCCCGACTCAAGCCGCCGATATCCCGGCCGTCGAACACTATTTCGCCGGACGTCGGCTCGATCAGGCGCAGCACCAGGCGCGCCAGGGTCGACTTGCCGCACCCCGATTCCCCCACGACTCCCAGGATTTCTCCCTGCTTTATTTCAAAGGATACGTCGTTCACGGCCCGAACCAGGCCGATTTTTCGGTGCAGCAGGCCGGCGGTGACGGGGAAATGTTTCGAAAGATTATTGACTTGCAGTATGGTGGTCACGCTAGCTCCCCCGCCCGTCCCGTGTATTTATGGCACGCGGTCCAGACCCCTTCCGCCGGGCTGTAATTTTCGGGCTTGGCCGCGGCGCAGATATCCATCCTGTCGGCGCACCGGGGATGATAACGGCACCCCCGGGGAAAGGTCCTGACGCTGGGTACGTTGCCGGGAATGGCCCGCAAGGTCCCTTGTTCCATGCCCAGGGTGGGGATGCAGCCCAGGAGCGAGGCTGTGTACGGGTGCCGGGGCGACTCGAAAACCTCGTCCACGCCGCCGTATTCCACCACGGTCCCGGCGTACATGACCGCCACCTTGTCGCAAATCTGGGCGATCACCCCCAGGTCGTGGGTGATCAGCAGCAGGCCGATCCCCCGGGCCGTGACCATTTCCTTGAACAAGGTCACTATCTGAGCCTGCACGGTCACATCCAGGGCCGTGGTGGGCTCGTCCGCGATCAACAGCCGGGGGTCCGCGCCCAGGCCCATGGCGATGACGATCCGTTGCTTGAGGCCGCCCGAGAGCTGATGGGGATACTGGTAAAAAACCCGGTCGGCGTTGGGGATGCGCAGGGACGTCATCAGGTCCACGACCTTGTTTTTGGCTTCCCGCCGGGAAATGTTCAGATGCAGGAGCAGGCCCTCCACGATCTGGTCCCCCACCCGGTAGACCGGGTCGAGGGAAGTCATGGGGTTTTGCGGGATCAGCGACATCCTGTTGCCCCGGATGTCCCGCCATTCCCTTTCGGAACATTCCAGCAGGTTTTGGCCCTGGAAAACGATCCGGCCGGTGACCGCCTCCCCCCCCAGGAACGGCAGCAACCCCATGACGGCCTGGGACGTGACCGATTTTCCGGAACCGGTCTCCCCCACCAGGCCGATTATCTCGCCGTTTTCCAGCTTAAAGCCGACCCCGTCGAGGGGCTCGACATACCCTTCCTCGGTGCGGAACCGGACTTTCAGCGAATCCACTTCCAAAAGAGTCATTGACCAAAAACCCCTGCTTCTTCCCGCCGCCCCGGCGCGCCGCCGGACTCAGGACGGGTTGACGTTTTCCTTGACATCGAGCACATCCACCAGGGCGTCGCCGAAAAGGTTGAACCCCAGCACCGTGACCATCATGGCCAGGCCGGGAAAAACGATCACCCAGGGAGAAATGAACAGGTACGCGGTCCCGTTGCTCATCATGGCGCCCCAACTGGGCAGGGGCGGCTGGGCGCCCAGCCCCAGGAATCCCAGGGTGGCTTCCAGGACAATGGCCTGGCCGATGCCGATGGTGGCGGCCACCACCACCGGAGCGATGGCGTTGGGCATCAGGTGCTTGAACAGGATGCTGAAATCATTGGCCCCCAGGGACCGGGTCGCTTCCACGTACACCTCGTTTTTCAGCATCAATATCTGGCCCCGGATAAGCCGGGCGTACTGGGCCCAATACGTCAGGGCGATGGCCAGGATGACGCATTCCAACCCGGCCCCGACAATGGCCACCAACAACAGGGCCACCAGGATTTCTGGCAAGGCCCAGGTCAGGTCCGCCAGCACGGACAGGAAATGGTCGAGCCACCCGCCGTAATAGCCGGCCAGGGCCCCCAAAATCACGCCGACGAAGACCGACAGCCCAACCGACGCCACGCCCACGTAAACCGAGATGCGGGACCCGTGGATGATGCGGCTCAGGATATCCCGGCCGAATTCATCCGTGCCCATCAAGTGTTCCCGGCCCGGGGGCGTGTTCATAATGTTCAGGTCCTGGTCCTTGTAGGAATAGGGGGCCGCCAGGTCGGCCAGCGCGGCCGTGGACAACAGGCCCACAATGATCAACAGTCCGACCACCCCGGCCCTGTTGGCGACCAGTTTCCGAAGGAGCCGGACCCAGCGATTGGTCCTTTTGGCTATTATTTCATCTTGTTGCAGTTCCGACATCTTGCTTCTTCCAGGGGGCGCGCCCCGTTTTGATCGAAAAGGACCGCCGGGCCGGTCAGCGACGCTGGTCCCTGACCCGGGGATCGGCGTAGGCGTAAAGAATATCGGCGAAAACGGCGCCGAACATGATCCCCATGGCCAGGAGCAGCATGGCGCCCTGCACCACCGGATAGTCCCTTCGGAAAAGGCCGGATATTAAAAGCTGCCCCAACCCCGGCCGCCCGAATACTATTTCCACGGTCACCGCGCCGCCCAGGACCCAACCCAGCCTCAAGCCAAGAATGGTAATGACGGGGATCAAGGCGTTACGCAGGATGTGCTTAATCAAAATGGCCTTTCTGCTCAGCCCCTTGGCGTGGAGCAGAATGACGAAGTCCTTGGAAGCCATTTCCAGCATGCTGACCCGGGTGACCCGGGCCACCAGCCCGGCGCCGCCCAAGCCCAGGGTCACGGCCGGCAGGACCAGGGTCCACAGGCTGCCCGAGCCGGAAACCGGAAACCAACCCAGCCAGACCGAGAAGATGAGAATCAAGATCAAACCGAGCCAGAACGACGGAATGGTCACGCCGAACAAGGCGATCACCATGGAAACGTGGTCCGTCAGGCTGTTCTTGGCGGCCGCGGAGATCACTCCCAGGGATACCCCCAGGAAAAAGGACAGGGCCAGGGCCGTCAGCCCCAGTTGGAGACTGTGGGGCAGGTGGTACAGCAACAGCTCCATCACCGGCCTCTTTTCCACAATGGAACGGCCCAGGTCCCCTTGGAGCATGTTTTTGAACCAGATGGCGTATTGAATATGCAGCGGCTTGTCCAGGTGGTATTGTTGCGCCAACTTTTTTTGGTATTCCAAGCTCATGCCCGGTCCGACCAGGTTATCGATGGGGTTGCCGGGCACGATATGGATCAGGGAAAAGATGATGATCGACACCACCAGGAAAATTGGAATCAGCAGCAACAGGCGACGAAAAACATAGCGCCACATGGTAAGCCCCGTATTGTTCCTCTAATTTTGGCCGACCCCCGGTCCCTGGCCGGGACCGGGGGCTAATTCGGCGGGCCGGACTGATCCGGTTATTTCAAGTCGAAATCGACCAGTCCGATGCCAAGCAGGTTGCGGTCCATATGCTTGGCGGGCATGACCACCCGGGACCCCAGGGCGAAAATCTGGTCGGGCAGGTAGATGGGCGCCCAGACGTACTGGCTGAGCAGATAGCCGTGATAGTCCTTGAAGTTCTGAATACGTTCGTCGAGGGAGCGGGACTTGGTCATGGCCTTTTGCATCAGGTAATCGGATTCGTTGTCGTGCCACATGGCCACATTGGGGTAGCCCTGGCGGGTGGAATTGAGGAACCATTCCAGGATATCGGCGTTTTCCCATTCGTAGGAACGGACGGCCAGTTGGTGCTCGCCCTTTTTATACTGTTCCCGCACGGTGCTGGGGTCGAGCAGGGTGATCTTGGCGTCCACGCCCGCCTTGGCCAGTTGGGCCTGGACCACTTCCGCCACCCGGCGGTAGGACGATTCATTTTGGGCCCAGAGCTTGAGTTCCAGCTTCTTGCCGTCCTTGTCGACCCTCACGCCGTCCGGACCGGGCTTCCAACCGGCCTCTTCCAGGGCCTTCTTGGCGCCTTCCAGGTCGAAATGGATTTCATATTTCGGATCGAGCTTGCTTTCGGGCAGGGAGTCGATCAGGTAGGTGTAGGCGGGCTTGCCGGCCCCGGCGAACACGCTCTTGGTGATCTGGTCCTGGTCCACGGCCAGGGCCACGCCTTTCCTGACCAGGGCGTTGTCCAAGGGCGCGACCTTGGTGTTCATGACCATGTGATAGAGCACCTGGCCCGGCAGCCGGACCAGTTTCAGGTTTTTATCCTCCTCCACCTTGCCGATGAACATGGTCGGCACCCCGGCCATGACATCGAGCTTCCCGGTCTTGAGTTCCAGGAACCTGGTGGATTCTTCCTTGACGTCCCGGAAAACGATCCGGTCGATCTTGGCCGGTCCCTTGTTTTCCACGATGCCGGAACCCCAGTTGTAATCGGGGTTCTTGACCAGCACCAGCTTGTCGCCGGGCGCCCAGGATTCGAATTTATAGGGGCCGGAACCGACCACCTGCTTGATTCCGAACTCCTCGCCGTATTTCTTGTACGCCTCCATGCTGGGCACGCACATGAAGCTTTGGGAAAGGTTGAAGAGCATGTTCGGCTCGGGGTGCTTGAGCCGCAGGGTAATGTGATAGGGGTCCACGATTTCGACTGTGTCGATGGCGCCGACCATGTAAGCCGACGGCCCGTTTTCCATTTCCTTCAAAAACCATTTGGCCACGTCGGCGTTGAAGGCGGAGCCGTCGTGAAACTTCACGCCCTGCTTCAACTTCATGTCCCAGGTCAGGCCGTCCTCGCTGATGGTCCAGGAATCGGCCAGGCCGGGATAGAAATTACCGTCCGCTCCCCATTCGATCAACCGGTCGTAAACCAGCCACATGCCTTCGTGGGCCAGTTCCACCTTGATGGGGTTGTAGGTCGTCACGCCAAAGGTGTTGGGGTTGCCCACGGCGTAAAGAACTTTTTCCGCCGCGGCCGGGGCGGGAGCGAGCCCCACGATCGCCGCCGCCAACAATAGTAAAACCAATGCCAAGCTTCTCTTCATCCTCATCCTCCTTTTGTCCGCCTTGCAGGTTATCAGCCATTAGTCCGACGAGTCGCCGTCGATCCCGCTTCCACCGCCCCCCATTTGTCCAGGTTCCGGCTCAAAGGCGCGCCCGGCCTCAATTCCTCCTCAAAACCCGTCCCGGACGAAGGCCGGTCGCCTGCCCCCCGTCCACCACGATCCCGCCGTTAACCAGCACGTACTCGATTCCGACGGCGTACTGGCGGGGATTTTCAAAAGTCGCCCGGTCGATGATGTGTTGCGGGTCGAACACCGTTATGTCGGCCTGGAAACCCTTTTCAAGCCGACCCCGGTCCTTGAGCCCGAGCTTGTCCGCGGCCAGGCCGGTCATCTTCCGCACCGCCTGGGCGAGGTCCAGGACCTTCTTTTCCCGAACATACCGCCCGAGGACCCGGGCGAAGGTCCCGTAGTGCCGCGGATGGACCTTGCCGACGCTGGTGGGCCCCTCGTTGGACACGGCATAGCCGTCCGAGCCGATCATGCCCTCGGGATAGGCCATGATGGTCATGACGTCCTCCTCGGACATGGAAAAAACGATCATGTGCAGCCGACCGTCCTCTTCCTCGAACAGGTTGAACACCGTCTCCAGGGGCGGGAGTCCCAGTTCGCGGGCCATGGCCGCCACGTCGAGCCCCTCGAACCGGCGGTTCCGGCCCGTTTCAAAGCCGATGAGCTGGACTTGGTCCCAACCCAACCCGTCCATGGGATTGTCCCAGGCCGGGTCCGGGTTGGTCATGCCCTCGGCCACTAGGCGCCTGGTTTCCCGGTCCCGCAGGGCCTCCAGCATGCGCTCCGTGCCCTTTTCCTTGGCCCAGGTCGGAAAAATCTCGAGCAGGCCGGTGTGATAGGCCCGGTAGGGGTACTGATCGAAATTGACGTTCAGTCCCCGGCGACGGGCCCCCGCGATGATTTCCAGAAGATCGCCGCCCCGCCCCCAGCGGTGCGGGGTCTCGCACTTGAAATGGGAAATTTCCAGGGAGACGCCGGACTGCTCGACCACGGCCAAGGCCTCGTCCACGGCCTCGAACAGGAACTTGCCCTCGCTCCGGATGTGGCTGGAATACAAGCCGCCGCGGGAAGCGACCACCTTGGTCAGCTCGACCAGTTCCGGGGTTTGGGCGAACGCCCCGGGATGATAGATCAGGCCGGTGGACAGCCCGAACACTCCCCGTTCCAGCTCCCTTTCCAAAAGGCTTTTCATCCGGTCGAGTTCCGCGGGAGTGGGCGGTCGGTCCTCGTACCCCATGACCACGGACCGCAAGGTCCCGTGACCGACCAGGGGCGCCATGTTGACGGCCACGCCCCGTTGTTCCAGGTCTTGGCAGAAATCGGCCATGGTCTCCCAATTCCATTCCGCGCGGGTCAGGCGTTTCTTGTAAAACCCGCCCAGCCCGGTGACGTATTCCCAGAAGCCGTCGGCCTGGTCCCGGGGGACCGGGGCCGGAGACCCGCCGCAATTGCCCAGGACCTCGGTGGTCACGCCCTGCATGATCCGGCTTTCGGCGCCCGGCGCCAGCAGCAGGCTGAAATCGGAATGGCTGTGCATGTCGATGAAGCCCGGCGATACAACCAGGCCCGCGGCGTTTATTTCCCTGGTGGCCGGGGCCTCGAGGCGCGGCGCGATTTCCTCGATGCGGCCGTCCCGGACCCCCAGGTCGGCCTGGAAGGGCTCCCGACCGGAACCGTCGATAACGGTCCCATTTCTGATGATGATATCCAAAAAAAACCCCTTGTCTCCGGCCCGTCTTCAGGCGGACCGACGTTTGGGGGGCCTTCCGCCTACAACGAAAGGTCCGTCTTTTTATGTTGCTTGATAAACCCGCGCAAGACAGGCAGAAGTCCCTCCACGCCCTCAACCAGGGGCCGTATCACCGGTATTCCCAGGCGGTCGGACCACTCCCCTTGAACCGCGGCCAGCTCCCCGGGGGACCCGCCTTCTCCGTTCAGGGCCACGGCCAGGGTTTCGGCGCCGTACATTTTTATCAGGGCGATTTCGTCCCGGACATCGGGCGTCCGGCAGTCGAACTCTTCCAACTCCTCGTAATATTTCAGAAAGGGAGCCGCCACCAGCACCACGCCCTTTGCTTGTCCCGAAACCAGGAATTCCGAGCCGCAAGGTCCCGAGGGGTTCCGCAGCCCGGACTGCCCCTCGATGAGAATCAGGTCCGGGGACGTTTCCCGGTCGCAGTCGACGATCGCCCGTTCCAACTCTCCACTGACGAAATCGTTGAGGGTGGAATCGAAAATAAAACCGTACTTTCCGCCTTGCAGCCAGCCCGTCTGGCCGGTGAAAATCATTTCGGCCTTGATGTCGGCGGCCCGGCAGGCTTCCATCAGGAAACGGCAGGTGGTCCTTTTTCCCAGGGCGCAGTCCATTCCCAGCACCGCCACCCGCGGCGCCCGGACCCCGAATATTTCGCCCTTCCAGAAATTCAGTTCGTCCAAGGTCTTGGGCTTCCTGATGTCCAGGATGTCCACGCCCTGTTCCCGGGCCGCGTCGCGCAAGGCCGGGATGGTCGCCAATTGCTGGTGCAGGCCGCAGACGAGGGAAATCTTTCGCGCGATAACTTCCAGCAGCAGGGGCTCCCAGTTTTCCGGGAGACGCCCCCCGCTGACGGCCACGCCGACGACGGCGTAGTCCGGCTTTTTGCCCAGGGCGGCGATGCAGGCGTCAATATCGGAAAACACCGGAATATTCCGAAATTTCCCGTCCAGGACCTCGCCGGCGTCCCGGCCGGCGCAAACCTGGTCGACGACCCCAAGAATCTCGAAACGACTTGTCCCCCTGATCAACCCGTGCGCGGTTTTGGCGTTTACCGTATCCAGCCATCCGTTGGTCAGGACAACCGCTGAACCCATCATCGTCATTTACGTTACTCCACCGACAGACTATTTTTCCGTTTCACGGGCGGCGCGACCGCCTCGACCCGCGTCCGGATTTATTTTAATGGTTGCAGGTCCGCGGTCGGGACCGGGAACGGCCCCGACCGCGGCTCGCCAGGTCGAAAAAAAGCTAGCGAGGTCGCCTACTTAAGTGTGACTCCCAGGCCCGGCCCGCCGGTCGGGCTCATTATCCCATCCCTGATGATAAAACCGCCCTCCGCCAGGTCCCGGGCCAGGTCGAGGCTTCCATCCAGGTCAAGGTACCGGGTGGCGGGCGACGCCAAGGCCGCGTGCAGGGCGGCAGCGATGCCGACGACGCTCTCGTCCATGCACCCCCACATCAGATCGATGCCCACGGTTTCCGCCATCTCGGCGATGCGGAGTCCCGGGGAGATGCCGCCGCATTTCATCAGCTTGATATTGAAAATACCGAAAGGCCGCGGTTCGTGGAGGTATTTGACCGCGTCGGCCGGGCCCAGCAGGCTCTCGTCCGCCGCCGCCCTCAGCCTGGTTTCCCGGTCAAGGAAAACCATTTGGTCCACTTGCCCGGCCGGAAGGGGCTGTTCCACGAATTCAATGGCCAGCGGAGCGGTCCGCCGCGTGAATTCACGGTATTGTTCCAGGGAATAGCCTTGGTTGGCGTCCACTCTTATCAGGACGTCCCGCCCGGCCCGTTCCCTGATTTGAAACAGCCGGTCCACGTCCTCTTCCAGGGACCGGCCGATCTTCACCTTGAGTATGCGAAAGCCCCGGCCCAAATACTCGTCGGTCTCCTCCAGGGATTCCGCCGCCGACTTGATCCCGATGGTGATCGAAGTGGGCAGGGCTTCGTGACAACGGCCCAGGATGTCCACCAGGGGCAGGTTCAACTTCTTGCCCAACAGGTCGAACAGCGCCATGTCCACGGCGGCCAGGGCCGCCGGCGCCGCCGACATTTGGCCGCCCAACCGCCGCAGGAGCGATTTGATGGTTCGCGGGTCCGCCCCGCGAACCAGGGGGTCGAGGTTCTCCTCCAGGCTCCGGCGACAAGCGTCATACCCTTCCCCGGTGACTTCCTCGGCCGGGGAAGCCACGCCCAAGCCGAAGGAGCCATCGTCCGCCGACAAGCGAACAAAAATATTTTCCACCGCCTCGGTATCGTGATAGGCGATGGCGTAGGGTCGACTTAATTCAAAATTCTCGGTCCAATATTCAACTCGATCTATTTTCATCGGACTCCCCCTGGATTTCCGGTCGGATTGAAAGTAAAAGACAATAAACGCGAATCATACAAACTTTCATTTTTTCCCGCAATAAGGATTTATCCGTCGTCCTTAAAAAAAAGAGGCGACAAATGCCGGCGGGGTCGCGACATGTAAGTATTTCTAACAGGCGTTTCCCTAAAAATGGAGGAGATAACCCAACAAAACCACGCCCTTTTAACGCCGACTTAATTGGCGGGGAAAGTTTCGGAATTGAATAATAAACCATTTATCCCGTTGCGGCTTGCCTTCCCGGCCTTTTCCAGGCGAAACACTAATTCTTGATCCCGGAAATTTCCCGCCATGGGACGGCCGGGCCTGTAGGCGCCCCCTGGCGGTTTGTCGGGCGGAAAAAATTTTGGTATTATATTTGGGCGCGCGCTTAAAGACTTTAGGAATCGGGGGCTGACGGAAATGTTGGAAAACAAGCGTTTCACTTTCGACCGGGTCATCAGGCTAGGCATCACGGCGATCTTTCTCTGGGGACTGATCTACCTACTGGGATATCTGAGCGATGTGTTGATTCCCTTCGCGGTGGCCTTTCTCCTGGCCTACTTGATCAACCCCCTGGTAGTGCTGGTCCGGAAAAAAATCCGGAATCGCGCGGCGGCGGTTTTCGCGAGCCTGCTGCTGGTTGTTTTCTCCACCCTGGCCGTCGCGGCCCTGGTCATTCCCATGGTCATAAACGAAATAGGCCACATGGGCCGGGTGCTCTCGGACCTGGTCAACAACTCCGACCTGGCGGCCCGGGCGGCCCGCAGCCTGCCGCCCGACCTCTGGCAAGGCTTCAAGGAACTCATCGGTCAGAAGGAAATCCTGGATTTCTTCCGCACGGAAAGCTTTTGGCGGTATGTGGGGACGACGGCCCAGAAAATCCTGCCGGGAGTCTGGGGGGTCATCGCCGGGACCACCAGCGTGCTCATGGGCTTGGTCGGCTTGACCGTGATCGGCCTGTACCTGGTCTTCCTGCTTTTGGACTACCAAAAAATAAAGGAAGGCTGGACCGAACTCCTTCCTCCAGCCCACCGCGACCAGATAACCTCGCTGGTCCGGGAGTTCGACGCGGCCATGAGCCGATATTTTCGGGCCCAGGCCTTTATCGCCTCCCTGACGGGAGTGCTTTCCGCCGTGGGCTTCGTCTTGATCGGCCTGCCCCTGGGACTGCTCCTGGGCCTTTTCATCGGGCTGTTGAACATGGTCCCGTACCTGCAATTGATCGGCATTCCCCCGGCCTTGATCCTGGGCTTCATTCACGCCCTGGAGACCGGGGGGAGCATCTGGGTCAATCTCGGCCTGATCGGCTTGGTGTTTCTAGTGGTCCAGGCTATTCAGGACTTTTTCCTGGTCCCGAGGATCATGGGCGACGTCACCGGCTTGAGTCCCGCCGCCATAATGCTTTCGCTTTCCGTCTGGGGCAAGCTATTGGGAATGCTGGGACTGCTGATCGCCCTGCCCATGACCTGCCTGCTCTTGGTTTATTACCGAAGGTTCCTGGCCGAAGGGGGGTCGGATTACGACGCAAGGGAAAGAGCCTGACTGCCCGCGAGGCGGAACATCAATCCGGCGACGCTTAAAAAATACTCTTTTCGAGCCAATTGCAAAACACGGATTTTCGGCCCAAATCAAGGCGGCCGAAAACAATTACCCGCGGACATGCTGAAATATTTCGATGAGTTACCATTGCGCCTAACGACAAGTAGGGTCAGGGACCGAGGTTTTGCGTTTGGCTGTTTCAACAAATTGAAACCACAATTTCGTCGAGTCGGTTCCTAGGGAGCGGGAGTTTCCCGAATCGGGCCGGGAAAAGTCTTCCGGCCGTGTCTTGAATATCGGGGTTGTGACGCGGCGGGATCGGTAGTAAGATTCAACCGGGGGGGGGTAACTCTTGCAAAGGTTTTCTGCTTTGGATAACTTTTAAGATAATCGGGGGCCGAAGCCGGCCTTATTTCCAGACCGACCAAATCGCTACAGGGGCGACCCAAGCCGAACGAACCGGCTTTCCCGCCCCTGGTGGAGTTTAATTTCAATGACATCCTTTCGTTTCCATGTTTTTTTTTCATGCCTGGTTTTAGGTTGCGTCGTCTTCCTGGCCGCCTGCGGCGGGACCAAGGAACCGACCGAGGAAGAAAAGGCCCAGGCCGTGTTCAAGGAAGCCACGCAGTTGAGGGAAGCCGGTAAACAACTCGAATTTCTTAGGGAAATAGAAAAATTGGGATCATACGACAAGACCGAGGCGTATAAACAGGCTTCCGCGCAGTTGGCCCAGGACGGACTTTCCGTGAAAACCGCCCTCGCTTCCTATACCGGCATCCTGATGTTTAAGGTCAAAAACAAATTGATCGAGGAGGGCAAGGCCCAAAACCCCGACGGCGACGTCTTGGTCCAACTGGACGAGCAGGATGCCTGGGGCAATCCCCTCTGGGTGGAGTATTCGGAAAAAGGACACTTCAAGTTCGCCCTCCGGTCGGCCGGCGCGGACAGCCTGCTGAAAACCGAGGACGACCTGGCGCTTTTTTACTCGGATAAAAAGCAGACGCCGGAAGAAATTTTTGCCGAGAAACAAAAAGCCGCGGAGGACGCCGCCGCGGCGAAGGCCGAAAAGGAAAAAAGCCCGGCTTCCCTGGCGGTCCAGAACGTCTTGAACTCTCCGGAACCCGCCTATAAGGCCAAGCCGCCCCAGGAAACCGCGCCGAAAACCAGACCCGCGAGCCCGCCGGCGGGACCGAAATTGAAAGTCAATTCCCAGGGCGAGGCGGTCGTGGACCTGGATGATCTGTTAAAAGGCCAATAGAGAGACCAAACCAATGGACATTGCATCCATCATCGGCGTTGTCAGCGGAATAGTGCTGGTCGTGGCCTCGATCCTGATGAACGCCAGCATCATGAATTTTCTGGATATCCCCAGCATCATGATCGTTATCGGCGGCACAATCGCCTCGACCTTCAACTCCTTTCCCATGGGCAAGGTCATCCTGGCCCTCAAAATTTCCCTGCGCGTCTTTTTCGGCCACCGGGTCGACTATATTTCCACCCTCCAGGAAATGTTAAAAATTTCCACCCTGGCCCGGAAGGAAGGGCCGCTGGCCCTGGAAAAATACAAGTCCGACGACCCGTTCCTGAAAAAGGGCCTCGGGCTGGTCGCGGACGGCACCAAGGGCGACGCCCTGAAGCAGATACTGGAACTCGAGCGGGATTTCACCGAGGAACGCCACTCCGAATCCCAGACAATCCTGGAAAAAATGGGGGAACTGGCGCCGGCCTGGGGCATGATCGGGACCCTCATCGGCCTGGTCATCATGCTTCTCAAACTGGACGACCCTTCCACCATCGGCCCGGCCATGGCCGTGGCCCTCCTGACCACTTTTTACGGGGCCCTGTGGGCCAACTTCATTCTGATTCCAGCCGCCACCAAACTGGGTATCAGGACCCAGAGCGAGCTGGTCAGGTTCAACCTGATCATCGAGACCATGATGTCCATCTCGGAACTGGAAAACCCTCGACTGCTCCAGGAACGCCTCCTGGGCTTCCTCCCTCCCCGGGAACGAAAAGTGGTCGTGGGCGCCGCGGAAGGGAAACCAGCGGCCGCGCCGGCCAAAAAGGGAAAATAGGGCATGCCCAAAAAGGAAAAATCAGGCGGCGCCCCGGCCTGGATGGCCACCTTCTCGGACCTGTGCACCCTGCTCCTGACCTTCTTCATCATCATGCTTTCCATGTCCACCATTGACGTGGAGAAATACCGCGAGATGCTCGGCTCCATCAGCCAGGCCTTCGGCGTGCAGCTTGAACAGCACGGCAACTATCAGGCCGTCATGCCCAAGGATTTGACCGTTCAGCTAGACCCCGGCGAGGGGCCATGGAAGGAAAAAGAGGCTGACCTGGTCGACGACGCGGAAGAACAGTCGCCGGCTCAAAAAAAGGAAGAACAACTAAAGGAACAGGAAAAAAAGGAACGCCAGGAAGCAGTCAAGGAGATTGAAGGCGCCATCAACCAGACTCAATTGGGCGATCTGGCCGAAGTCATGTCCGGCGCCCATGGGATTCGAATACGCGTCAAGGGGACCCTGCTCTTCGACGCCGGCAGCGCCGTTCTCAAGGAAGAAGCCAAGCCCTTTCTAGACAGCCTGGTTCAGGTCCTGGAAAAATTCGAATACTTCCTGCTGGTCGAGGGACATACCGACTCCACCCCCATCGCCTCCGCCCAGTTCCCGTCCAACTGGGAGCTGAGCAGTTTCCGGGCCGCCGCGGTGCTGCGGTACCTCATGACCTGGGGCGTTCCGGCGGATAAACTGACCAGCGTGGGCATGGCCGACAATTTTCCCCTGGGCGACAACAGCACCGCCGAGGGGCGGGCCAAGAACCGCCGGGTGGAATTCGTCCTGACCAAGAAATCCTTCCGGCCGGAAATCGAATAACCTAGACGCCGTCCCGCCACTTTTTCGCTTTTTCCCTGATCCGAAGCAATTTTTCTCCGGCCGCCGCCAGGGTCGACTCGTTTTTGGCGAAATGAAACCGGACCAAGTGATGCACGGGTTCGCGGAAAAAGCTGGAACCCGGCACGCCGGCCACGCCAATATCCCGGGCCAGCCATTGGCAGAACCGGTAATCGTCGTCCACGCCGAATTCGGAAAAATCCACCAGCACGTAATACGCTCCCAGGGGCGTGGTGTAGGACAGGCCCGCCCGATCCAGGTATCCCAGAAAGCAGGCCCGCCGGGCGGTATAGTCATCCCGCAGTTTTTCATAATAGGAATCGGGAAAATTCAAGCCGACGACCGCCGCTTCCTGCAAGGGGGCCGGGGCGCCCACGGTCAGGAAATCGTGCACTTTCCTGGCCCCGGCGATAATTTCGGGGGAGGCGATCACATAGCCCAGCCGCCACCCGGTTATGGCGTAGGTCTTGGACAGGGAACTGCACGAAATGGTCCGCTCGAACATTCCAGGCAGGCCGGCCATATAATGGTGTCGGGCCGGAGCGTAAACGATATGCTCGTAGACCTCGTCCGTGATGACGAAGGCGTCGAATTCCCGGGCCAGGTCGGCGATCAGGCTCAGTTCCCCGAGAGTGAAAACCTTGCCCGTGGGGTTGGAGGGATTGCACAGCACCAGGGCCTTGACGCCCTGTTCGAAGGCCCGGCGGAGTTCCAGGGGATCGAAATCGAAATCCGGCGGCCTTAGGGGTACATAGATGGGCCGGGCGCCGGACAGGATGGCGTCGGCGCCGTAATTTTCGTAAAAGGGAGAAAAGACGATAACCTTGTCGCCGGGGTCGCAGACCGTCATCATGGCCGTGATCATGGCTTCGGTGGCCCCGCAGGTGGTAACGACATGGGCGTCCGGATCGAGGTCCAGGCCCATGAAGCGACTCTGCTTCCTGGCCAAGGCTTCCCGGAAGCGAGGCGCGCCCCAGGTTATCGCGTATTGGTTGAAACCCTCGTCCAAGGCTTTTTTGGCGGCGGCGATCAATTCCGCCGGAGGGTCGAAGTCCGGGAACCCCTGGGACAGGTTGACCGCTCCGTGGGCGTTGGCCACGCGGGTCATTTCCCGAATGATTGATTCGGTGAAGCCGCCGAGAATTTTCGCCAGGGAAGGCATGGACAAAGTCTCCTTTTTACCATCCTGAATTAACAGGGATAGTCACCCAACCGACATGACCGCAGGGCATGTCGGTCACAACAACCAATGAAAATACCCGAAGGGTATTTTCATACAAAGACCCGACTGTAGAAAAAAAAACCTTCCTCTGTCAACGACAATCTCCCGCCTGGCTGGACCCGCCCCGGGACCTGGCCCGGCTGGCGGGCCGATTTCGCTCGGCTGGCCCGATTTCGACCTAATTGAAGCTCCCCGAGGCAAGCCGCGAGGAATACGCTCGCTTGCATGTTGAAGATTGACTAACAGGGCCTTTTGTCACATAAGGTAAACCAGATGGGGAGATTCCAATCTCCCGACGCGGTTCATCCTTGCTCCGACCTCGGTTTTCGGCAGAACCGAGCCCGGGGAACGCGCTCTTGACGCCTTTAAAAAAAGGAGAAGCCATGCGAAAAGTATTGAGCCTTGTACTATGCCTGTTTTTGGTCGTTTGCGCCGCCGGAGTCCAGGCCGAGGTCAAGAACCCGGACACCTACGTCCTGGCCACCTACGGCACACTCCGCACTCTCGACCCCAGCGTGGCCTATGACGTCGTGTCATCGATGCGTCTATGGAACCTCTACGAACCACTGGTCTTCTTCGACGGCTCGCACACGGATAAATTCGCTCCGGTCCTAGCCGTCGAGATCCCAACCCTTGAAAACGGCGGCATCTCCCCGGACGGCCTGACCTACACCTTTAAAATTCGGGAAGGGGTCAAATTCCACAACGGGGAAAAAATGACTCCCGAGGATGTCGTTTACACCTTCAAAAGAAACATGATCGCCGACCCCGACGGCGGCCCCATGTGGATGCTGCTGGAAGCCCTGACCGGCGAAGGCTCCACCCGGGGGGAGGACGGAAAACTCATTCCGGGTGTTTTCGACAAAATCGACCGCTGCGTCGAGGCCCGGGGCGACCGGGTGATTTTCCATCTGCCCAAGCCCTACCCGCCCTTGATGGGGATTCTCACCTACTCTTCCTCGATTATTTTGAGCAAATCCTGGTGCGTCGCCAACGGCTGCTGGGATGGGGACGTCAAGAACGCCGAAAAATTCAACAACCCCGCTCCGGGGCATGAACCCCTGCAAAAAATCGTCAACGGGACCGGCCCCTATAAAATGAAGTCCTGGGAACCCAACAAGGAATTCGTGTTCGAACGCTTCGACGAGTATTGGGGCCCCAAGCCCAAGCTCAAGACCGCCATCGTCAAGTACGTCAAGGAATGGAGCACCCGGAAACTCATGCTGCAAAACGGCGACGCCGACCGGGTAACCGTGGACAATCCCTACGTCCCGGAAGTTCGGGAAATGCAGGGGCTCAAGCTTTATGAAGTCCCCGAACTCTCCATGACCGCGGCCTTCTTCTGCCAAAAAATCAACGCCGCGGGCAACACCAACATCGGCGGCGGCAAGTTGGACGGTCAAGGCATTCCGCCGGACTTCTTTTCCGACATCAACGTCCGCAAGGCCTTCCTCCACGCCTTTGACCGGGAGGCCTACAAAAAGGACGTCTTCAACGACCTTGTGATCATGCCCACCAGCCCGGACATCGAGGGCCTGGCCTTTCACAAGGAAGTTCCGGTCTACGAATTCAGCCTGGACAAAGCCGCCGCGTTCATGAAGAAGGCCTGGGGCGGACAGGTCTGGGAAAAGGGCTTCAAGATGGTCATTACCCACAACACCGGCAACGAAATGAGGGAAGCCGCCGCCCACATGCTGGCCGAGAACATCATGGCCCTCAACCCCAAATTCAAGGTCGAGGTCCAGAACGTGGAGTGGAAGGACTATCTGGTTCAGTACCGCAACTTCATGTATCCCCTCTTTCTGATCGGCTGGGGCGCGGATTACGCCGATCCCCACAACTTCGTCTACACCTTCATGCACTCCCAAGGCGTGTACGGCCGGTACATGGCCTACAAAAACATGGAAGTCGACCAGCTCTGCCAGCAAGGCATCGAGATGATCGACCCGGCCCAGCGGGAAAAAATCTATTCCCGCCTCCAGGACCTCTGGTACGAGGAAGCCGTCGCGATTCCCCTGTACCAGCAGATCGTGGTTCGGGCGTACCGGGACTGGGTCAAGGGTTTTGTCCCCAACGCCATGCTGACCGAGGAAAACGACCTGATCAAGGACCTCTCCAAGGAATAACACCTTCAACCGGTCCGTTTTTTCATTCCGCCGGGAACCCGCTCCCGGCGGACCCTTCCGCAACCTCGGACAAAGGCTGGTCGGAAGACGATGTTGACTTTTATAATCAGACGGCTTTTTTTTCTGATCTTCGTCCTCTTCGGCGTATCGGTCCTGATTTTCGGCATCCTGATGACCTTCAGCCCGGAAAGGCGGGCCGCGGCCTACGTGTCCTCCCCCCGGCAGGCCAAGGACATTCCCAAGCTGATCAAGCAATTCGGGTTGAATGAGCCCTTTTACCGGCAATACTTCCGGTGGGCGTCCGAGGTCGCCCGGGGCAACATGGGCTGGTCCCTGGTGGCCGCCCGGCCGGTGGGGGAAGCCTTCTGGAGGTATTTACCGGTCACCCTGGAGATGAACCTCTTCGCCGCGCCCATCGTCATCTTTTTCGGCATTTGGCTGGGAACTCTCGCCGGGGTCCACCGCGACGCCTGGATCGACCACGCCACCAGGATTTTCGCCATCGTGGGCTGGTCCCTGCCCACCTTCCTGTTCGCCCTGGTCCTGCTGATGGTTTTCTACGGGTACTTCCATGTCTTTTCACCGGGGATACTCAGCGACCACCTCAATATGTTCATCGTGGACCACCCGGACCAATTTATCAGGTACACCGGACTGTACACAGTGGACGGCCTCCTCAACCGCCGACTGGACATCGCCTGGGACGCCTTCACTCATCTGGTCCTGCCCATTCTCACCTACGTGGTGGTGGTGGTGGCCCTGAACATGCGGGTGATGCGCTCGGGCATGATCGAGGAGCTTTCCAAGGACTACATCGTCACCGCCCGGGCCAAGGGAGCGGACCGCCACACCATTCATATCAAGCACGCCCGCCGCAACGCCCTCCTCCCGGTGGTCACGGTCGCCGGACAACTGGCGGCCCTGTCCATGGAAGGAAGCGTCGCCGTGGAGGTGGTCTTCAACCGCCAGGGAATAGGCTGGTGGCTGGCCGAATCGGCCACCCAACTCGACATGCCGGTCCTGATGTGCATCTGCCTCTTCATGGGCGTGGTCTTCGTGGCGACCAACCTGATCCTGGACATAATGTACGCCTACATCGATCCCAGAATCCGCCTGGGTTAGGGGGAACGCCCCATGAGCCATCCGCGCCCAAGGCTGAGGGAACTGAAATTCACCCTCGCCAGGATATTTAAAAACCCATCGGCCGTGATAGGGTTCTCCCTGCTGCTGGTATTCGGGGCCGCGGCTGTCCTCGCTCCCCAGATCGCCCCGCCCCGGTATGAACATAGTCCCTATCAAATGCCCCACCAAGGGTTTTCCCCAACGCCCAAGCCGCCGAGCGCGACCAACATCCTCGGGACCACCACCGCGCAATACGACATCTTTTACGGGATCGTTTGGGGGACGAGGACCGCCTTTAAAATCGGGCTGTTCGTGGTGGGGCTGTCGGCCTTGATCGGCGTGGCCCTGGGGGCCGCGGCCGGGTACTACGGCGGACTGCTGGACGAGATATTAATGCGGTTCATCGATATCATCTGGGCCGTCCCGACCCTGGTCCTGGCCATGGCCATTGTGGTGGCTTTCGGCCGCGGGCTGGACAAGGTCATGCTGGCCCTGGTCCTGGTGGAATGGCGCTGGTACGTCCGGGTCATCAGGTCCGAGATTCTCGTCCTGCGGGACCAGGATTTCGTCCAGGCCGCCCGGATCATGGGCGTGTCCGATTTCCAAATAATAATCCGGCACATCCTGCCCAACGCCATCTATCCGATTCTCATCCTGGCCTCCATGGACATGGGGTCCATGGTCATCACCGCGTCCTTCATGAGCTTCGTCGGCCTGGGCGCGCCCAAGGGATACGCCGACTGGGGTCAGATGACGGCCCTGGCCAGAAACTACATCGTCGGGCCTCCGGACGACCCGTTCAAGTTCTGGTACACCATCGTCTTTCCCGGCGGATGCATAATCCTGTTCGTGCTGGCCTGGAATCTCATCGGGGACGCCCTCCGGGACGCCTTCGACCCCAAAATCCGGAGAAGATAATCCGAGCCCCGCGAGGTTTTATGACTAGGCTGGTGGAAACCGAAAACCTGAAGACCAATTTTTACACCTACGAGGGCGTGGTCAAGGCCCTTAACGGGGTGAGCCTGGTGGTGGACCGGGGCTCGACCTTCGGCTTGGTGGGTGAATCCGGCTGCGGCAAAAGCGTGTATGCGCGCTCCATCATGCGCCTGGTGCAGGAGCCGGGTCGGATCGAGACGGGAAAAATCATTTTCTTTCCCAACGAGGACGGCGCCCGGGCCGGCATCAATCTGTTGGAACAATCCGAGGCCTACATGGAACGCCTGAGGGGCGACCAGATTTCCATGATCTTCCAGGAACCCAACGCGGCCCTCAATCCCACCATGAGCATCGGCCGCCAGGTCGGCGAAAGCTTCCTTTTCCACCGGAAAAAGGAAATTTGCGCCCAGGTCTTGTCCGACCTGCAAGCCCCCTCGGACCAAACGTTTCCACCTCTAAAAAAATACCTGGCCCTGGTCCATGGCCTGGCCGCCCAAAACCCGGACGCAACCCGACTCAAGGCCCTGGACCGCATCCCGATTTTAAGGGGCTGGAAAAAAAGGCTTAACCTGGAAATCACAAGAAGGTCCATCGAAATTTTGGGGCGCCTGGGAATCCCCAACCCGGAAAGAGTGGTCGGCCTCTACCCCCACAACCTATCCGGAGGCATGAAGCAACGCATCGTCATCGCCATGGCCCTGGCCTGCGGCCCGGAACTGCTTATCGCCGACGAAGCCACCTCCAACCTGGACGTGACCATCCAGGCCCAGATTCTGGACCTGCTGCGCCGGCTGAAGGACGACGTCATCTCCAGCATCCTGCTTATAACCCACGACCTGGGGGTCGTGGCCGAAACCTGCGACCGGGTGGGGGTCATGTACGCCGGAAACCTCTGCGAAACGGCCCCGGTCGAGAAACTGTTCCGGAACCCCATCCACCCCTACACCAAGGCCCTTCTGGACGCTGTTCCCAAATTTTCCGGCGAGGGAATGCTCCAACCGATCGACGGAGCGGTCCCCAACCTGGTTTCGCCGCCGTCGGGATGCCGTTTTCACCCCCGGTGCTCCTTGGTCATGGAGGTCTGCCGGCGGGAACTGCCGCCCCTGCTGGAATCGGCCCCCGATCATTTCGCGGCCTGCCACGCCGCCGCGACCGCGTGACCACTTCATGGAAAAAATAATAGAAATCCGCAATCTGAAAAAACACTTCCCCATCCTCGGCGGCATCCTCAAGCGGGAAATCGGGGTCGTCAAGGCCCTCGACGGCGTCAACCTCGATATCTACCGGGGCGAATGCCTGGGCCTGGTCGGCGAATCCGGATGCGGCAAGACCACCGCCGGAAAAACCATCATCAGACTACACGATCCGACTTCGGGCGAGGCCTATTACCTCGGAAAAGGGAACGAAGAAAACAAGAGGATCGATCTGGCCCGGTCCAGCCGGCGCGCCTTGAAAAAAAGCGGGGTCAGGGCCAAGCTACAGATGGTTTTTCAGGACCCCGCCACCTCCCTCGACCCCAGGATGCTGGTCAAGCATATCGTCGCCGAGCCCATAAAAACACTGGAAAGGCTGGGCGGCGGCGAGTTGGAGGACCGGGTGGCGCGACTTTTGGAAATGGTCGGCCTGACCGGCGACCACCTGCTGCGCTATCCGCATGAGTTTTCGGGAGGCCAACGGCAACGCATCGCCGTGGCCCGGGCCATAGCCTCGAACCCGGAATTCATCGTCCTGGACGAACCCACTTCGGCCCTGGACGTCTCGGTGCAGTCCCAAATACTCAATCTGCTGAAAAAACTACAGAAAACCCTGAACCTGACCTACCTGTTCGTAACCCACCACTTGTTGGTGGTACGGTATATTTCCGACCGCGTCGCCGTCATGTACCTTGGCAAGTTAGTGGAAACGGCGGAAACCAAGAAACTGTTTCAAGGGCCTCGCCACCCTTACACCCACGCCCTCCTGTCGGGCATTCCCATTCCCGACGTCGAACACAAACCGCGGCGCATCCTGCTGTCCGGAGACGCGCCTTCACCGATCAATCCGCCCTCCGGCTGCCGGTTTCATCCCCGCTGCCCCTTCACCCTGGATATATGCAAACAGGAAGAGCCGGAGCTACGGGACCCCGGAGACGGGAGCCTGGTCGCCTGCCACCGGCAGGACGAGGTTGAACGCCTGGTCGCCGAAAAATTCGGAGGCCCGGGTTATCGGGCCTGATACGATGTCTTGCCAAGCGATCGAGTCAAACGCCCGGCGAGCGGCACACAATTAATTGATTCTGTCAAAGGATTAGGATGCCGGCCACTAGTCGCCCTTGGATTTGAAAAAGGCCGGCGAGCGCATTCCCCGCGGCGGGCCGCGGGGAGTTTCAACTTAATTTGTTACACCCCGGCGGGCTGGAAGCCCGCGATCCAAGACGGAATTCTCCGGACGGTAATAATTTTTCGACCAATAAGCCGACAACCTTGTTCCACCCTGACGGGGCGCCTCCCTGGTCGGTCCGCGGCCCGGAAGGCGCCAACCAATTCGAACGCCAGGTTGATCCTGGATTCCTTGCGGACTACAAAAAATTCCCGACCTCGACATGATCGACCCTGGAACAAATTTACCGCGCCTGATTATTTGGTTGACGGGGCTCCGGGCATAGGCTAAGAAATAAAGGCTTACATTTTCTGACGCTAGGATCGCGCCAGGTTCGGCAATTCCTAAAAACCCAGAGGTTAAAAATACCACGAAACTGATTCCAGTCATATTTCCATGAAAATGCCCCGCGGATATTTTCATTGGTTGTTGTGACCGACATGGCCCGCGGTCATGTTTGTTGGGTAGACCATGGAATCCTGATAAAATGGCCCCTGTTTTCCAGCCTCGACCCGCGTCGGCGGTCGGGAAGAACGATCCAAGGGGAATAGTCCGATAACAAACTCTTTTTTTCAGTTTTTCGAGCCGGTCGCATTCTTCGGCCCTTGATCCAATCCGTCGTCGGGCTCGGTTTTAACTCATCGAAATACTTCAGTACGCCCGTGGGTTAAAAGTATCGCCTTCCGTGGCTTGGAATAAATCGCCGCGCCCTGCCATTGGCTCTTTTATCATACAATTCCTGACTGTCGGTCCCCGACGCCTTTTTCAGGTTCAGTCAATCCGCCTGTCCCGACAACCCGGCAGGCTTCAAGGCAACACAGCAACATGGGAGGCGATTTATGAAAAAGTGGTTTGGATTGATAGCGTTGAGCGCGGTTCTGGCCTTCTTTGCGTTCGGGACCGCCATGGCCGCCGGACCGCAAAAAGGCGGCGCGCTTCGGGCCGCGGCCGGCTCTGACATCAAGAGCCTGGACCCTCATAAAATCGGCTGGCAAAACCATCAGGTTCTCAGCCACATTTATGAAGGCCTGCTGGCCGTGGACGAAGGCTTCAAAATCATACCCGGACTGGCCAAGGAATGGTCCGTTTCCGAGGACGGCAAGACCTACACCTTTAAACTTAGGGAAGGGATTCTTTTCCACAACGGCGACGAAATGACCTCCGAGGACGCCAGGGCTTCCCTGGAAAGATTGAAAAAATCCCCGCAGGGTCCGCAGTACCAGGTCGTTTCCGAAATTACCACTCCCGACAAATACACTCTCAAGGTCGTCCTGACGGAACCGATCGCGACCTTCCTTCTCTCCCTGGCCAATCCCTACACTCCCGCCATCATGCCCAAGGCGGAAATCGAGAGGCAGGGCGACGACGTCAAGAACCCCATTGGAACCGGCCCCTTCCAATTTGTGGAATGGATTCCGGACCGGCATATCAAGATGAAACGTTTCGATAAATATTGGGGCGGAGAAGGCGAGCCCACGGGCGCCGGCGGGACCAAGACGCCCTATCTCGACGAAATAATCATCCGCCCCATGCCCGAAACCGCCGCCACCCTGGCCGCCCTGGAAGCCGGCGACGTGGATTGGGCCATTGTCCCGGGCAAGGAAAAAGCCCGGCTGGAAAGTAATCCCAAGCTGACCGTGGTCGACACCGGCCCGACCTTCGAGTTCTGGAACTTCTGGTTTTCCCTGTCCGATAAATCACCGCTCCAGGACATCAACCTGCGCCAGGCCATCGTGCACGCGGTGGACAAGGAGGAAATGCTGCTGGCGGCCAACGGCGGGACCGGTTCCGTAACCAATTCCCCCATTCCCAAGTCATCCGCCTTCTGGACCGAGGCCCACGCGGCCGGACCGGGGCAGGACCTGGAAAAGGCGAAGGAATACCTCAAGAAGAGCGACTACAAGGGTCAAGCCCTGGTTATCACGACTTACAAGGGCTACGCCTCCATGGATAAACCTTCGGTGGTCCTCCAGGCTCAACTCAAAAAAATCGGCATCGAATGCGAACTCCAATACCTGGACTGGCCCGCCCTGGCGGAAAAATTCAAGAACAACGATTTCGATATCCTGGCTTACGGGTACGGGGCCTTCCCTGATCCCGACCAGTTCTATTTCGGCCGGCTCCATAAAAGCGTCATCTCCACGGGCTGGAATAATCCCAAATTCAACGAACTGGTGGAAAAAGCCCGGACCGAACTCAATTTCGAAAAGAGAAAGGAACTTTACGGCCAGGCCCAGACTATTATCCTGGAGGACGCGCCGCTGTTCACTACTTTCCACGAAGCCTATTTTTACGGGTACAACAAGAAGGTTAAAGGCTTCAAGCCCTGGGCAGCCTTCTTCCACCGTTTCTGGAACGTCTGGATAGAGGAATAGGGACGCCCCATGCCCCCAATCGAGGCGGATATAATCCTGCACGGCGGCCCCGTGGTCTCCCTTTGCGACTCCATCGGGACGGCGCGGGGTCTGGCCCTGAAGGACGGCCGGATACTATTCGTGGGCGACCAAAACGCCGCGTTGTCGTATCAAGGCCCCCGGACCGAGGTGATCGACCTTCGGGGAAGGTCCGCCCTGCCCGGCTTCATCGACGCCCATTCCCATTTTCTTTGGACGGGAATGAAACGGTTGGCCGTGGATTGCACCTTTGGTCCGGTTAAAACCCTGTCCGACGTTTTTTCCGCCTTGGAACAAAAAGCGGCCCGAACTCCCAAGGGCCGCTGGGTGCGGGGCGTCCGTTTCTCGGATTTCCGGATCGAGGAGAAACGCTTCCCCACCCGGGAAGAACTCGATCGGGCGGTTCCGGACCATCCCGTCTGGATAACCAGGACCTGCTGTCATACCAGCGTGGTCAATTCCCTGGCTCTGAAGCTGGCCGGCCTTACCGATAACTCGCCTGACCCTCCCGGCGGAGTCATGGAAAGGAAAAACGGTCGGTTGACCGGGGTGTTGAAGGAAACGGCCCAGGACGCCATCAGGCTCGCGGCCCGACCGGACGAAGACGAACTGCTTCAGGCCGTGGGTCTGGCCGGAGAATACTACCTGGCCAACGGCGTGACCAGCACCCACGACATGGGCGGCCGCTTTCGCGAGGAGACGGCGGCCCTGGTCCGGGCCAGGCGGGAAGGTTTGCTGCCTGTCCGGATTTATTCCACCATTGTTCAGGGCCAGGCCGAATGGCTGCATGGCAACCTGTTTTGGCGATCCGGCCTGTCCACGGGGTTCGGCGACGACTTTCTCCGGATCGGACCGCTCAAGCTCTTCCTGGACGGCGCCGAGGATTCAGGAACCGCGGCCATGACCACTCCTTACCCGGACGACCCCGAAAATTACGGAGTGGCCTACCTGGAACAAAAGGAACTGGATGAACTGACCTTCAGGGCGCACCGGGCGAATTTCCAAATATCCATTCACGCCATAGGCGACCAGGCCGTGAAAATGGCGGTCGGCTCGATAGAAAAGGCCCTGCTCGAGCTTCCGCGAGCCGATCATCGTCACCGGATCGAACACGCGGTCTTCATGCCGCCGGGAGCCCTGGCGCGGATGTCCTCCCTAAAAATCATTCCGGTTCTCCAGCCAATATTCCTGGCCACGATCACCGACGAATACTTGAAAAAGGTCGGGCGTTCGCGTTTGCAGGACGCGTACTATGTCAAAAGCTTTCTGGACGGCGGCCTGCCGATTCCGGGGAGTTCCGACTGCCCGGTGGAACCGGTCAACCCCCTGCTGGGGATCAAGGCGGCCATGCTCCGGCGCTGCGAAACCGGGGAGGTCTTCCTGCCCTCGGAACGGATCGGGCTTGGGGAGGCCCTCAAGATGTTCGGCCCCCACGCCGCTTACGCCTCCTTCGAGGAAATGATCAAGGGGACGCTCGAACCAGGTAAATTGGCCGATGTCGTGGTCCTGTCCGGAGACGTCCTGACGACCTCGCCGGAAGAATTGGACCTTTTGGAAGTGGACCTGACCATCTCCGACGGACGGATGGTCTATCGACGCCGGGACCAGGCATGAGCTTCTCCTACCTGGTAAAAAGACTTCTGGCCGCGGTCCCGGTCCTCTTGATAGTCTCCCTGATTGCTTTCCTGCTGATCCACCTTATCCCCGGCGACCCAGCCCTGGCCATGCTCGGACGCAACGCGGACCCCGCGCAAGTTGAAGAGTTGCGGCGACAAATGGGCCTGGACCGGGCCTTGCCCCTGCAATTCCTGACCTGGGCCGGACGGGCCGCGCAAGGCGACCTGGGGACGTCGATCATTTCGGGTCGGCCAATCTTCCCGGCCATAATGGAGCGCTTCCCGCACACCATCACCCTGGCCCTGGCCGCGCTTTTTTTTTTCCATGCTCATCGCCCTGCCCGCGGGAATAGCGGCGGCGGTCAAGCAAAATACCATTCTCGACAGGGTCTTCATGTTTCTCGCCCTGGCCGGCGTATCCATCCCCAGCTTCTGGGCGGGGATCATGTTCATCATCCTCTTCGCGGTCAAGCTCCATTGGCTGCCGGCCTCGGGGTACGTCTCGATCTTCGAGGATTTTTTCGGCGGCTTGCGGTATCTGGTTCTACCGGCCTTGTCCTTGTCCCTGGTGATGGCCGCTGTTTCCGCCCGGATGACCCGGTCGTCCATGCTGGAAACAATGCGTCAGGACTACATGCGCACGGCCAGGGCCAAGGGGCTGAGTCAGTGGCGGACGATTATCGGCCACGGCTTGAAAAACGCGCTGATACCCGTCATTACCGTGATCGGCATTGATTTCGGCTGGCTCCTGGGCGGGACAGTGGTCATCGAAACAGTCTTCGGGATACCCGGCATCGGACGCCTGATCATTTACGCCATCTCCAACCGCGACTACCCGGTCATTCAGGGCGTAATCCTATACACGGCCGTGGTGTACATGGCCGTCAACCTTCTGGTGGACGTAATAACCGCGCACCTCAACCCCCGAATCAAATATTGAGACCTCCCATGGCGCCTAGCAGAACCTTCACCGCCTTCCGGAAAAACAAACTGGCCCTGACCGGCCTGGCCATCCTGGCCGCCATGGTCGTGGTCGCCCTGGCCGCGCCCTATATCGCCGGCCACGACCCCGCGGAAATCAACGTCAAGGAACGCTTGAAGCCTCCGGCGGCCGGACGCCTGATGGGGACCGACGATTTCGGACGGGATGTCTTCAGCCGCGTGGTTTACGGAACCAGGGTCTCCTTGATCATCGCCCTCTGCGTCTCCCTGACCGCCGCCGCGCTCGGGGCCGGGCTGGGTATGATTTCGGGGTATTGGGGCGGTCCCATGGATTTTGTGACCATGCGGTTCATGGATGGACTAATGGCCTTCCCGGCCCTGCTGCTCAGCCTGGCCATAATGGCCGCCCTGGGCCCCAGCACGCTCAATCTGATCATCGCCCTGGCCGTGGTGTACGTCCCCACCTTCGCCCGACTGACCAGGAGCAGCGTGCTGGTAATCCGGGAATTGGAGTACGTGGAAGCGGCCAAGGCCGCCGGCGCCGACGCCACGAGGATCATTTTCGACCACATCCTGCCTAACTGCCTTTCCCCCCTGATAATCCAGGTGACCGTGGTGTTCGGGTACGCCATCCTGTCCGAGGCGGCCCTCAGCTTTCTGGGATTCGGCGCACCCTCCAAGGCCAGTTGGGGGACCATTCTCAGCGAAGGTCGAAAATTCGTATACGACGCGCCCTGGATTTCAGTATACCCGGGCCTGGCCATCTCCCTGTTCGTCCTGGGCGTCAACCTGGCCGGAGACGGCCTCCGGGACGTTCTCGACCCCAGGATGAAATGACATGCTGCTCGACTGCCGCAACCTCACCCTTTCCTGTCCCTCGCCCGAGGGACTCTTGCGCCCCGTGGAAGACGTCGGCTTCTCCCTGGAAAAAGGCCGCGTGCTAGGCATCGTGGGTGAAAGCGGGTGCGGCAAAAGCCTGACCGCCCTGTCCTTGATGGGCCTGACGCCCGAGCCCGGTCGGGTGGAAAGCGGCCGGATATTGTTCGAGGGAAGGGACCTGACACGATGTTCGGACAAGGACATGAGGAAAATAAGGGGCTCCAAAATGGCCATGATTTTCCAGGAGCCCATGACCGCCTTGAATCCGGTCTACTCCATCGGCCGGCAACTGATGGAACCCCTGAAACTTCACCGTAAAATGTCCGGCCGGGAAGCGCGGGCCGAAGCCGTGTCGCTTCTGAACAAAGTCGGCATTCCCGCGCCGGAAAGGCGCTTTTCGGAATATTCCCATCAAATGTCGGGCGGCATGAGGCAACGGGTCATGATCGCCATGGCCCTGTCCTGCAATCCTTCCCTTCTGATAGCCGACGAACCCACCACGGCCCTGGACGTGACCATTCAAGCCCAAATACTGGACCTGATGCGCGCTCTGGTGGAAGAAACGAAGACCGCCATCGTTTTCATCACCCACGACATGGGCGTGGTGGCCGAAATGTGCCAACAAAGCCTGGTCATGTACGCCGGGCGGGTGGTGGAGGAGGCGCCGGCCGTCGAGCTTTTCGCCGAACCCTTGCACCCGTACGCCAGAGGCCTGCTTGCGTCCATCCCGCCCCTGGACCGCGATCCGGATCGCTTGGACATCATTCCCGGAACAGTGCCCAGCCTGGGCCGGCGGCCCCCAGGCTGCCGCTTTCATCCCCGCTGTCGTTATGCCCTGGACCTCTGCCGCCGGGTGGAGCCGGAGATCGCGTGGGTCGGGGAAAACCGCCGCGTCGCCTGTCATCTCCACCGGAAAGGCTGACAATGAATCCCCAACCCCTGGTCAAAGTGCAAAACCTGACAAAAAACTTTTCGCTTTCATCCTGGCCATGGACAAGGAACCGGGCCTCGGTCAAGGCCGTGAACGGCATATCCTTTGATCTCCAACCCGGGGAAACCTTGGGCCTGGTCGGGGAAAGCGGCTGCGGCAAGTCCACGGCCGCGAGGGTCATACTCGGCCTTCTGCCGCGCACCGGCGGCGACGTGCTTTTTCAAGGACGCAATCTTTTTTCCATGACCGGGAAAGAACGAAAGGCTGTTCGGGCCAAAATGCAAATCGTCTTTCAGGACCCCTTCAGCTCCCTTGACCCCAGAAAAACAATCGGCAAGATAATAGCCGAACCCTTGAGCATCCATAAATATGGCAACCGGGCCCGGGTGCGGGACAGGGTCGCGGAAATGATGGCCAAGGTGGGCCTGGAACCGGATTTCGCCAAACGGTATCCGCATGAATTCAGCGGCGGGCAGCGGCAAAGGGTCGTCATCGCCAGGGCCCTGGCTCTCAATCCGGACTTCGTGGTCTGCGACGAACCGGTTTCGGCCCTGGACGTTTCCATCCAGGCCCAAGTGCTGAATCTATTAAAGGACCTCCAACAGGAGATGAGCCTGTCCTATCTTTTTATTTCCCACGACCTGGGAGTCGTGAAGTTCATCAGCCGCCGCATCGCGGTGATGTACCTGGGCAAAATTGTCGAATTGGCGACGACCCGCGACCTGTTTGAAAAACCCCTTCATCCCTACACCTCGGCGTTGTTATCCGCTCTCCCGGTCCCGGACCCCCGGGCGCGACGGCGCGGCGTCATTCCGCGGGGAGACCCGCCCAACCCCATTGACCCGCCGTCCGGGTGCGGTTTCCACCCCAGATGCGTCAGGGCAATTGAAAGATGTCGCCGGGAAGAGCCGCCTCTCGAGGAAAAAGTCCCCGGGAGGCTGGTCGCCTGTCATTTGGCGCCCTGACCATTTTTGACGATCAATTCCCGGAGGCGGGCCTGTCTCTCCTTTGGGGGAAGCTTCGCCAGGGCACGGCACTCGTCGTGGAAAAGAGGCAGGCTCCCGTTTTGGGCCGCCAGCAGAGCCTGAAAGGCCGGCACAAGGTCGTTGTAGGAGCCGACTGAAAGGAGCTGGGCATTGTTGAGAGGGCGTTCGAACCAGGCGTCGTATCCCCGGTAACCGCCCCAACCGGCCTTGATTTCCAGGTATTTGGCCTTCAGTTCCCCGATGATCCGTTGCTTGGCGATTCTTTTTTCCTCGGCCGGCGACCGTTCCGCGTATAAAAGCCCCAGGCGCTGGCGGTATTCCAGGACCAGATCGACAAACGCCCGATGAAAAACCTGGCGTTGTTGAAACTTCTCGAAATCCTCCGGCCGCCCCGCCGCGGCCAGCCACCTCCGGGCGCCTTCCAGGCCCACGGTAACGGCGAAACCTTCATTAAAGGCCGTGTCGCCGGCGACAAACAGCAGTCGATGGGCCGACTCATGGAAAATCAGGTCCGCCAGGTCCGCCTCGGGCCAGCGGATGAACGAGCTGAACACCGGATCGTCGAACCAGCCCAAGGTGGAATAGGCCGGCACGCCGCCGACGTAAACGTCGTAGCCTTGTTTTCGAAGCATGTCGGCATGGTCCGTCGCGGCGGCCTGGGAAAAATAGCCGCGGTACGACAAGCGGCCCACCAGGGGGTACCACCAAAGGTAGGGCTCCAGGCTGAACTCGGGAGCGGCGAACACATTCCAGGCCGCGTAGGGACGGTCCAGTTCCACGTAAGTCAGGTAGTTTTGGCCGACGGGAAGAAAAAGCGCGTCCCGGGCGAAGACCCGGAGCCGCAAAACGAGCTCGAACCTTTCCTTCATTCCGGGCGAAACGGCGGTGGAGGCGAGCAATTCGGCGATAGGCCGGCGACGTTCCAGGATGTCAAGCTGCCCGGTGACGGCCTGGCCGTAGAATTCAAGGGTCCGGCAGCCGCAAAGGGCCAATGCGGCGCAAACCAAAAGCACCGGCGTCGAGAGGACCCGAACCGCTTTTCTTTTAAAGACCATGGTCTCCAACCTCGCCAAGGAATCCCGCCCCGGCGGGGTGAGGTTTATTATAACAGGAACACCGCCCCGGGGGAAAACCTTTCATCCGGCCGGCAGTTTCAACCGACGACGGCTCAAGACCGGCCCGGAGATTTTTTCATTACCGGGCCAAGGGCTCAATAAATAAATTGATGTCTGGTCAAGGCCTGTGTTAAGGTTCATTTTTTAGTCGATTTCGGGGTAATCGGGGCCTTGGCGGCATTCCAAGAACCGCCTTTTCCCCGGATCGACCGGACAGGAAAACCAGGTCCGACGCGCGCGCCAGGGCCGCGAGGCCCTAGACGGACAACCAAAAAACACGGGGAAAGGAAAATCTTTCCCCTAATGGGATTTATCACCCACTTCATACAGGGAGACGGTTCTAATTGAATCACAGAGAACGGGGCTTAAAACCTTTTAAATATTTCAACTATTTCGTTTCCGCCCTTCCCTGCGCCAACTGTTCGGCGGGCTGCCCAACCCCATCGTCGCCCCGGTTCGACGGTGGATGGAAAAGGCTTCGCCATGCCGCCATAATTCTCCTCCTGCCATTATTACTTCTCCTGTCCGTCGGTCTAGCCCCCGCCCCAGCCCAGGACGAACCGGTTCAACCGCCGTACCGCGCCCTGGCCGCCAATCCCGGATACACCGGCATCTGGGACATGCCCAACGCCAGGATCATCCCGGACTGGGAAATGCGCATGGGCGGGGCCGCGTCCTACCCCTGGTACTATTTTTACGGCGGACTGGGCCTGTTCGACATCCTGGAAGTCAACGGCCGAATCACCGGAGTTCACGGGATAAAGGCCCTATCGAACGATTACGGCGACTACAAGGACAAATCCGTCGACCTTAAGCTGCAACTTTTAAGGGACCGGTCTTTTTGGCCGGCCATCGCGGTGGGCGCCACCGACGTGCATGGCACCGGACTTTTCACTTCCCGATACGCCGCGGCCAGCAAGAAAATTTGGCGCTTCGACCTCACCGTTGGCGTCGGCCAGGGCATGCTGGGCGGCAAGAGCCGGGACCAGCGGAACGATAAGCGTAAATCGAGCAGCAAGGAATACAATTACGCCGGTCACTATCTGCTCGGTTCCGACACGGATTTCAAGGTCTTCGGCGGCGTTGAGCTCGAGGTTCTGGACAACCTGTGGCTCTCGGGGGAATATTCCAGCATCAACTACGAAAAGGTCAAGGGAGGGAAAAAGGCCCGGACGCCCATCAACGCCGGCATTAAATACCGGTTGTGGGATGTCTTGAGCCTCCAGGGTTCCTACGAACGAGGCCAGTATCTGGCCGGATCGGCGTCCCTTCAGTTCCCTCTAGATCCCGAAGGCGTCCTGGGTTGGAAAAAAGAACCGCTTCCGATCATGGAAGAAAAACTGGCCTGGGCGGCTTTCGTCGCCGATGACCAGGATTTGGCTGAAATATTGGCGCAAGCCTTGCGGCGGGACGGCTTCAGCGTCGTCAGGGTTATCGTGGCCAGACCGAATCTTTGGGTGGAAATAGAAAACAGCCGGTATATTTCCCCGGTGATGGCCATGAAAAGGTTGTATCTCGTTCTGGAAAACACCGCCCCGAACTGGATCGATCAATACTTCCTGGTCCTGACCCGTAACGGGATATTCCAGTCCGGCCTTCGTTCCAAAAGAGAACACATCAAGGATTACCTGGACGAAAAAATAGATTCCAAGGCCTTTTTCAACCTCGCCGAGGTCAGCCTGTACCGCGAGGATATGTGGGGCTCCTTCCGCCAGGAAGCTGCCTCCGAGCCCAAGGAGACTTACAAAAGAAACCGCATCTGGAGCCTGGGACTCAATCCCCATGTCGGGACCTACTTCAACGACCCCTCGGGTTTCGCCAAGTTCAGCCTCAACGCCCAAATTCTGGGTTCCTTGACGCCCTGGAAGGGCGGGCTTTTCGCCACGACATACAACATACCGGTTTACAACAAAATCTCTTCCAGCACCGATTTGAATGAGCCCAAGGCGGTCCAGACGGATTTCATGGACTTTGCCAGCCGCAAGACCAGCCATCTGACCAGTTACGGGTTCGATCAGATAGTGGAACTTCCCCTGGCCACCAGACTTAGAGTCGGCGCCGGGGCCTTCGAGGCGGCTTACGCCGGTTTTTCGGGCGAACTTTACACTACAATCTGGGAAGGCCGGTTCGGCGTGGGCGTGGAAGGGACCGTGGCCTGGAAACGCGATAAAAAGTATGATTTCGCCTTGAACGAGGATTACCGGTACGAACCGTTCCATACTTACTTCCTGAATCTTTACGCCAAGCCCTTCCCCTCCCTGGGAGTGGAAATGGGCCTGAAGATCGGGCGGTTCCTGGCCGGAGACCCGGGCGTCAGAATCGATCTCGGACGGAATTTCAAATATTTCACCTTGGGCGGTTGGTACACCGTTACCGACACCAAGGTCTTCAAATCAGAGAAGAACAAGAATTATAACGACAAGGGGGTTTTTATCAGCTTCCCGTTCTCGTCTTTCAACGAGACGCCGGTTTTCGGCTGGCTGTATTACGCCATAAGCCCCTGGACCAGGGACCCCGGGCAAATGACCGCCCAGTTCCGGACCCTGTATCCTTTCGGCAAACAGCAAGAAACCCCTTCCGAAATCAAGGAAAACTTCGAGGTGTTAAAGTGGTAGGGCGCTTTTCGCCTGTAGCGGCCATTGTTTTGATCCTTTTCCTGGCTTCCTGCGGAGGGCCGTGGCGACACCACGAAAAGGGCGAGAAGGAACTTATTCAAGACAAGGCGGATTGCGAGCAAACCGCCGTCATCAGCGCCCGGGAACAATCGCTGACCGGGAAAAGGGTCTTGTACGGCCCCTACGAACGGGTCTTCGAATTCTGCATGAACCATAAGGGCTGGACCCGGGGCCGGCCGGACGGAGACGCCGCGCCGGCGGAAATAAAAGCGCCCGCGCCCCTGGCGAAACAAACCGGAGAAAATACCTTCGTTTTTTCCGGGGAAACTATTATTCTCCCCCAGGGGTCCCAAGTCGTCCGGCAGTGGACCAAGAAAGTCGGGCCGTCCACGGCCGAAATAGTTAAATTCCAACTTGACCGGGGTGGGAAGCCTTTCAACGGGGAGATGATTTTTCAGGCGTCGGATTCGATGGCGGGGTTCGAGGACTTGGTCTATCCCATTAGTCCGCCATTCTTCACCTATTCCACTGGCGTGCTGCGAAACGGCAGCCGCTGGCGGGCCTTTCTGGGAAACACCCCCGACGGGTCCTGGATGGGCGCCGTGGGGACCTACTGGAAGGTCTCCCGAACGGAACGGGTGCTCCTAACCTTTTCCACCGACATCCCTCCCCTGGCCGACGACAGTCCCCCGCCGCCGGGACTGAAGACCACGCCCGCCCAGAACTTGGCCATGGAAACGATCGTGAAGGAATTCCTGCCCTGGCTCGATGAACAGGGCAGTCCCTACTTTTCCATTTTCGATTTTCTCCGGTGGAACTTCGATCAGATTGAAATAGCCCCCCAATAGCCAACCATGGGAGCCCCCCAATTCAGGGCTCCCTGGCCAGGCGAAAGCCAATGCCGGAGTCCGAAATATCCGGACGCTCCCCCAGGCGGATGCCGCAACGCACCTGGACGTCAATCGCGCCCCAGGACCCGCCCCGCAAAACCTTGGTCTCCCCCATCGCCGGCCCCCTCGGGTTTTCTCGGGGCGACTCGCGGTAGTAATTGCGGTCATACCAATCCGCGCACCATTCCCAAACGTTTCCGGCCATGTCGAACAGACCGTAGCCGTTGGGCGGATAAGCGCCGACCGGGCTTAGGGTCAGTTTCGGATTCGCCCAGACCTGTTGAAATTGAGCCATTCCCCGGGGGCTGTTATTCCCCCAGGGATAACGGCGCCCTTCCTGGTCGCCCCGGGCCGCCTTTTCCCATTGGGCCTCGGTGGGCAAGTCATACCGCTTGCCGGTTTTTTCGGAAAGCCAGGCGCAAAACGCCTTGGCCCCGAACCAGGTTACGCCGTTGGCCGGGTAATCGGCCAAGCCTTGGCGCGGCCGGTAGAGTTTACCCTTGCGGATAATGGCGCCCTGGTCGTCCAGTTCCAGGTATTCGTCGCGCGGATTTCCGACCTGGTTGAGAAAAATGGAAAACTCGGCCGCGGTGGCGGGCCCCCGACCGATCAGATACTCTTCCAGAAAAATGGAGTGAGGCGGAAATTCATCTTGATGGCCGTGCCCGGGAGGCGACCCCATGATGAAATCACCCGCCGGTATCCTGACCATGATAAAGGGTCGTTTCGTCGCGTTCGCCGTCAAGCTCATTCCAGGCCCACCCCATCAAATCATTGGTTCCCTCGGCCTAACCCGACATGACCGCGGGCCATGTCGGTCACAACAATCAATGAAAAGCCCCGAAGGGCGTTTTCATGCAAATCCTATCATAAAGCCGGCGGACCGGGACGGATTTCGAGCCGGCCCCGGGATAAAACCGCGGGCCAACCTCGCCGAAAAAAATTTGCCGGAAGGGCCCCCGTCCTATATCCTGGAGAAGAGGCTTCACAACAAAACAACCCAAGGGAGGATCAAAAATCATGGACGTCCCCAAGGAAATCATCCAACTGGTCAACAAGCCGGGACGGGTCGGGGTCCTGGGCACGGCCGACGCCCAGGGTCGGCCCAATGTCGCCTATTTCGGCAGCCCCAGGTTTTGGGATGACGGGTCCTTCGTCGTCGCGCTGGGACAAAACAGGACGTTGAAAAACCTCGAGGAAAACCCCTTCGCCGCGTTTTTCTGCGTGGAGGAGGCCCCCGTCGGCATGGCCAGCCAAGCCTGCCGACTGTACCTGAAAGTCAAGGACATCGAAAAAAAGGGCCCGCGGTTGGACGCCGCGCGGGAAATGATCGCGGCTCACGCCGGGCCGGCCGCCGCCCAGATGATCAAGGCGGCGGTGACCTTCGAAGTTATCGAAATCAGGCCCCTCCTGGCCCCCGCCTGAAGCCCGGGTCGCCGCGCAGGGCGGCGGCGATAAAGTCGCGACCCTGGGCCAGGCTTTTCCGGTCGGCTTGCGCCGGACTGGAGACGGCCCAGGGCCGCGCCAACCCGGACAAGGAAAAATACGGCGCCTCGGGTCCGGGAAAAGGAAGAGCGTTTCCATAGACCCGGTCCACCAGGCGGGGCGCCTTCAAGCCCTCGGCCAGGGCCGCGCCCACGCTCTGGCAACCGATAAAGACCGCGGCGCCGCCTATCAGCCTGGCCAAAGCCAAGCCGTCCGCGGGTTGGGCTGGGCGGAGCCCTTCGATCTCCCTGAAAAATTGGCGACACAGGTTTAAATCGTCCCGCCCCCCGACCATGATCACCCGGGCCCCGAGGCCCCCCAGAAGTTCCTTCCACAGGTCCTTGCGGGTAAATATTCCCGCCAGGGAGGGAAAATCCCGGGTTGTTAAGGCGTTGAGCAAGAAGTCCAGGTCCGGCCGCCCCCCCGGTCCTCCCGGGGCCAGATAATACTGGAGCGTGGACACGCCGAACGGTTGAAAAACCACATAGGGCTTTTCCAGGTAAAGCATTCTGATTCCCGAGCCATGCCTGGTCGGGACCCCTTGGTCGATCTCGGGGGACGCTTCCAGAAAACTCCGCGCCAAATCCGGCTCAATATCCGGTCCACCCTCCCGGACAAGGTTGTCCGCGGCGGTGCGCGTCAAATGTTGGTTCAACATTTTTTCCAGCGGTGTATCCGGCCGAAGACCCAGGTGAAAAACCCGGCCCGCGGCCAGGCCGGGATCGAGGCCCTCCAGGGTCACGCGAAATGGTTGGACCCCGAATTCGCCCTTTTCGTCCCGATATCTCTCGCTGATCAGGACTGGCCCAAGATAGGATTGGCGTTCCAGCAGGGGGAGCAAAAAACGTCCCAGGGGGGACAACACCAGGACCGGCCGAACATCATGGGCCTCGGCGTAGGCCTTGACCACCGGCAAGGCGTAAACCATGTCGCCCAGGCGTCCCGAATGGGTGAATACAACCGTCTCGCGCATGGCTGACGTTTATCATAAACCGGGCCCGGGCGCCCGTTTTTTCCGCTTGGTCTTCCCTCCCGACCCCGCGGCGGTCCCGGGCGCGAAAGAGCCAACTAGCCGAATCAATACGACATCTTCTCGGGGATGACCCCCCGCACCCCTCCCCGCGGATGGGGATGATCGTTGGTCCGCCGGGGAATCAAATGGCAATGGGCGTGAAAAAGCGTCTGACCGGCCGAAACGCCGCAGTTCCAACCGATGTTGAATCCCGAGACCGTCCCGTCGTTCGCGGTTATTTCCCGGCTCAGGATGATGAGCAACCGGTCCGCGTCCAAGCGTTCCCGGTCCGACAGGTCAAAGAAATCCCGGGCGTGCGACTTGGGAATAACCAGATGGTGTCCCGGGGTCACCGGGTTCAAATCCTTGAGCGCCGCCGCCGTCCCATATTCCGCCTCGATTTGGTTCAGGACAATTCGTTGACAAAACGGGCAGTTCGGGTCGTAAATTTCCCCCGTCCGCCGGGACTCCCCGACGCCATGGTCATGCTTCATTTCGGGCCCCCCGCGAGAAACCGATTCCGTAACCACACAAGATAAACATGGAAACTACACTTCCCCGTCCGCCTTGTAAAGACCTCCGGCGACGGACCTTCCGGCGGGGAGGAGCATTTCCAATGGAGAAACAGCTTGACAAAGAGGTCCGGACATGTAAATTAGGTGCAACTTAAATTGATAGAGAGCACTATCTTTTTAAGGATTACCTTACGACTCGCGGCCCCACGGCGGCGCGCGAGCAGTGAAGGCGTAACCGGGGCCGAAATACGGCCGCGACGGTTACGCCTTTTTTTAGGCCCGAAGGGCATTAACTTCCGGGCGACAAGGGGCCGCGTTCTCCAGCAAGGGGGGCGCCCCTGGATTGACCCTGGATTGACCGCGGCCGGTTGGGCCGTGAATCAAAAAAAAGGACCGCATGAGCAACGCCATAAGAATCGCGCATTCCATTCCCGGACGCATACGTTTCAAAATACCGGACATACGCTTCAAGGCCGGGGAAGCCAAAAGATACGAGGACAGCCTAAACCTGCTGCGGGGCGTGCTTTGGACGGGCGGCAACCCCGGGACCGCCAGCCTGATCGTCCGCTACGATCCGGAACAAATCAGCCGAAAGCAAGTGCTCGAAGCCTTGGACTATAAAAGGACATCCATTGTTCAGGTAAGTCGGGAAAGAGCCGCCGCTCCTTCGCGGCGGTCCCGGGCGCGGCGGTCCCGGGCGGTCCCGACTCATGTCCCGGGATGGGGCTTGGCCAGGTTCATCGGCCTGACCGCACTGGTCGGCGGGGTGGCGATCAAGGAAATCATCCTTAAAAAACCGGCGTCGCAGGCCCTGTTCAGCCCTCTCGGCCTGCTTGTTTCCCTGGCGGCTGTTCCCCTGATCAAAAAGGGGCTCGACAGTATCAGGCAAGGCCGCCTGACCCTCGAGAGCTTCCTGGGCGGGGGCGTCATGGCGGCGACCGCCGCCGGACAAGCGACGGCCGCCTTGGAGATATTGTGGATCACCAGCGGAGGAGAGTTGCTGCAAGACTGGGTGACCGAGCGTTCCCGTCGGGCCATAGGGGACATCGTGAAAGTGACCGAAAAAAACGCCTACATTCTGAAGGAAGGCGTGGAAGCGGCCCTGCCGGTGGATCAAATCCGGCCCGGCGACGTCGTGGTGCTGCATACGGGAGAAAAAATCTCGGTTGACGGCGAGATCGTCAAGGGAGAGGCGGTTATCGACGATTCCCCCATCACCGGCCGGGCCGCGCCAACTTTATCTTCCAGGGGAGACAAGGTTTTCGCGGGTTCCTTGGTGCGTCAGGGAGTGATCTTCGTCGAGGCCCAAAAAGTCGGGGACCAAGCCTATTTGGCTCGAATCCTGACCATGGTTGAAAATTCCCTCGAAAACAAGGCACCGATTCAGGGTCTGGCCGACCGGTTGGCGGAAAGGATGGTCGGCCTGGGCCTTGTCGCCACCCTGGCCGCCCTGGCGGCGACCGGCAGCGCCTGGCGGGCCTTTACCGTCATGCTGGTCATGGCTTGCCCCTGCGCCACCATTTTGGCCGCCTCCACGGCCCTAGGCGCCGCGATTAACGCTGCGGCCCGACGAGGGATACTGATCAAGGGCGGTTGCTACCTGGAGGAAGCGGGACGGGCCAACGTCATCTGCTTCGACAAGACCGGGACCTTGACCACCAACCGGCCCGAGCTGAGAGGGCTGATCAATTTCAACGGCTTCCCCGAGAATGAACTCCTACGGCTGGCCTATTCCTCCGAAATCCACAACAGCCATCCCTTGGCCTTGACCATCAAAAATGAAGCGGAAAAACGGGGTATTACCCCGATTCACCATGAAATTTGCGAATATTTTCTCGGCAAGGGGGTCCGTTCGGAAATCCAAGGCGACGAAATTCTGGTGGGCAGCCGCAAATTGATGGAACAGTTCTCCGTCGACCCTGAATTTGTCGCGAAACACGCCGAGACATCGGAACAGCAGGGCCTGACCCTGATCTACCTGGCCAAAAATCGGGAATTGATCGGGGCCGCCGGGTTCGCCAACAAGGACCGGGCCGACGTGGTGGAGGTGCTGTCCCGGCTCAGAAGAGACGGCTTTAAAAAAACGGTCATGATCACCGGCGATTCAAAATATTCCGCCCTGGAAATGGCCGACAGGCTGAAATTCGACGAGTGCCGCTATTCCGTCCTACCCGAGGAAAAGGCCGACATAGTCGCCGCCCTGAGGAGCAACGGCGACAAGGTCCTCATGGTGGGAGACGGCATCAACGACGCCTTGGCCCTGGCCGAGGCGGACATAGGCGTGGCCATGGGGACCGGAGGATCGGAGGCGGCCGTGGAGGCCGCCGATATCGCCCTGGTTCAAGACGACCTGAAGGGCGTGGTGTATGTCCGGGCCCTCGGCCGGGAAACCATCAGGGTTATTCATCAACATTTCTGGATCGCCGCCGGCTCGAACCTGGCGGGCGTGGTCCTGGGGACAGCGGGGTTGTTGTCGCCGGCGGCGGCCGGGCTGGTGCACATCGGGCACACGCTGGGCGTCCTGCTCAACTCGAGTCGGCTTCTCCTTTTCGAGCCGCCCGAATCGACGCCCCGGGACCTGAATCCGCCTTCGGATCAAGCGGTTGGGGGGACGAGTACAACAGACCGTTCCAGGGCGGGCCGCCGCCCGCAAGCCCAACATGCTTAAAAATCAATATCTTGCGACTTAGCAACAAAACGATCTTTAAAACGCTGACTGTCATTTCAATTATGACGCAAGGAGGAATACAACATGCAAGACCTTGGGTACACAGCCGAAACACGGTCGCCCGACGATAGGGAATGCCGAGGGGAAAGCCACGCCCAAACCGGCCGACCGGCGGCCATGCCTGAAACTAATTTCGGAGACCCGAGACGCGGACTGGAAGAAAATCGTTTTTCGGGGACGAGGCCAATGATGGGCCCGGCCGACCGAACCCTTTCCGACGAGAGCGGTTGCGGCTGCGCCGAAGACTCGAGCGACGGCAAAAGGACGTCCCCGACCTTCCACCACCAAGCCGGGCCCCTTGGAAACGGCCGGCCGGGACCGATGGACGCGGGCGCCGATTTCCAGCGCCGCCAAATGTTCGACGGGGTATACGGAATGCCTCCCCAAGACGCCTTCGGTCCCGGGCCGGGCCCTCAATTCATGCCGCGCGAGCAATCGTTTCCCAATCCCGGCCCGTCTTATGTCGGACCAGGCGGGCCGTTCATGGGAGCCCGACCGCCGCTGACGCCGAACCGGGCCGCCGAACCGGACCATCACTCCTCATCCCGGGAACAAGCTCGCGGGCCTAGTCATCCCAAGCACGACGCCCATCAGTACGGTCAATTCATGCGCTTGGTCAACGACATGACCACCGGGAACGCCGACGCGTCCAAGGTGGTGGACTTTTTGGGTACAATGGATGTCCAATTTTGGAAGGGCGCCTTGGTGGGCATGGGCGCGACGCTGCTTCTGACCAACAGCGCCGCCAAAAACGCCATCGCGGGGGCCCTGTCCGGAGTGCTGGGCTTGCTCGGAAAAGAACGCGAGGAAAAAACTGAATAGCAGCAAGGGAGGAAAGGATGTCATACCATCAATATCCCGCGACGTGGACCCCGCCGAATAAAGTGACCCGCTTCGTTCCCCAGGCCGCCCTGGCCCTGGGAGCGGTGGGCGCCGTTGTCGGAGGGACCGCCGCCGCGGCCAGGAATATCAGACGAATGAGGGCTGGGGAAATCGACCGGGACCAAGTCGCGAGGGACTCCCTCGGGGAAGCGGCCGGGGCCGGGCTGGCAACCGCCGTAGCCGCCGCCGCTATCGGCGCGGTGGGCGCGACGGGCCTGCTCTCCCTGGCGGGGGTCTTGGTCGTGGCCACGGGAACCAAATACCTGTGGGATTCGGCCGCGACCGCGGGAAAGAAGCCGCCCCTGTCCAGTTCCACGCCGACGCCGCCGCCGCGGGAAGGCGAGGAAGACTAAAGCGGGCTTCCGCCCGCGAGCCCAACGGCCTTAAGGATCATTTTCTTGTTTAAAAAAAATGATCCTTGGGGCGCTAATAACTCCAAATCGAGGGAAAAGGAAAACGTCAATGCAGCATGATTATTCACCCTCTCCACCTCAAGGATGGAACACAACCGATCAACCCCGCGACCTTGAGCACCAAGCCCACGCCTGGCCCCAGCCCCACCTGTTCGGGAACGGCGAATACGACCCCGAACCGGCGTCCCGACCCGTTGGGACCCAAGCCTGGTTGGATTTTTCCAACCCCGGTTACCTGAAGGGATTCCTCGTCGGCGTCGGCGCCGCGTTGCTGTTCGCCAACCCGAACATTCAAAAAGCCTTGGTCAAGGGAACAGTCAAGCTGTGGTCCGTGGTCCAGGGGAGCGTGGAAGAGGTCAAGGAGCAATTCCAGGACGTCAAGGCGGAGATGAGCCAGGAGAAATGACGTTGGAACAACCTGGCCTGAAAAAGGAAACACCGGCCTCCCAAGTCCGCCGCGGCGCCGGCCGCGGCGAAAGCCGGTCCCCTTCCGAAGGTAAAAAAACCGCGGCCAAGGCCGGAATGATCCTCTCCCTGGCGGCCCTGGCCGTCACCGGACTGATGTTCGGTCGGGGGGCCAGGGTCCTGCACCTTTGGTCCGGGATGGCCCTGGTGGGATTTTCCTTCCGGCATTACAACCTCTATCGACGCCCATCGCGGGGGAAATAGGGTCCGGAAATGCACCTTGTCGCGGAAAAGGAAGGCCGGTCGCGCATAATGCACGAGGCGCCCGGACGAATCAGGGTCAGGAACCCCGTATTTCATGATCCCGCCTTTGATCCGGTCCACCTGGAGGCCCATCTGACCGGCATTCCCGGGGTGACGAGCGTCCGCTTCAACCTCAAGGCCGCCGGCGTGGTGGTCCGGTACGACGGGAGCGACCCCGCCCGCGAGGAAATCATCCGGGTGATCGATAACTTCCCACTCCTCAATTACCACCCCGCCGCCGGTCGCGAGCCGGTCCCGGACCCGATCGGCGCGGCCGCCAAGGGGATATTGGCCCTGTTGACCCCGGCCATTCCCGGACCGTTCCGTTTTCCGGCGGGCTTGACGGTTTCGCTGCCCATTTTCCTGGAGGGCCTAGAAACCCTTTTCACCAAGGGCGTGAAGGTCGAGGTGCTGGACGCGGCGGCGGTGGGAGCGTCCCTGTGGCGCAAGGATTATATCACGGCCAACTCCATCGTGGCCTTGCTCGCCCTGGGGGAATACCTGGAACAGCTTTCGGAGGAAAAGGCCGGCGGCCTTCTGAGAAGCCTGCTCCGTCCCCGGGTGGAATCCGCCTGGGTGGAACGCGAGGGACGAGAGATCAGGCTAGGACTGGACGAAGTGGTCATCGGGGACAAAGTGGTATGCGGCTCGGGAGAGATGGTCCCCGTGGACGGCCTAGTGGTGGAAGGCGACGCCGACGTCAATCAGGCGCCCATCACCGGCGAATCGGTCCCAGTGCACGTCAAGCCCAACAGCGAGGTGATTTCCGGTTCGGTGGTGGAAAGCGGCCGGATCAAGGTCCTGGCCCGGAACGTGGGCGGGGAAACCAGCCTGGCCAGGATCAACCGTTTTCTGGAAAATTCCCTCCGCAACAAGTCCAAGTCGCAAAAAGAAAGCGATAGGCTGGCGGACCGACTTGTCCCCGCCACCCTGGGACTAGGACTCGGGCTTTTTCTGGCGACCCGCGACGTCCGACGCGCCGCCGCCGTACTCACCGTTGATTATTCCTGCGCCATTAAGCTGGCCAACCCCGTGGCCGTGAAAACGGCCATGTACGCGGCCGCCGGCGGCGGCGTCCTGCTGAAAGGCGCCCAGGCCATGGACGCCCTGGCCCGGGTGGACACCATGGTCTTCGACAAAACCGGGACCCTGACCCGCGGAATACTGGAAGTCACGGACGTCATATCCCTGGGCGGGATGGAACAGGACCGGCTGCTGGCCCTGGCGGCGGCGGCCGAGGAACACTACGCCCATCCGACCGCCCGGGCCGTGGTCGGGGAAGCCGGGGCGAGGGGCCTCGCCCTGCCCCCCGCCGGCCAGGTGGACTTTATCGTCGCCCATGGGGTTTCGGCCTTCGTCAATGGTTGGCGGGTCCTGGTGGGCAGCGTCCATTTTGTCGAGGAAGACGAGGGGATCGATTGCTCGGCGGCGGTCGGCCAGGCCGGCCTTCTAGGAAAACAAGGCAAGACCCTGCTCTACGTCGCCCGGGACGGGGTCCTGGAAGGGCTGATCGCCCTGCGGGACATTCTCCGGCCCGAAGCGGCCCGGGTCTTGAGGGAGCTAAAGGAACTCGGACTGACCAGGCTGGTCATGTTGACCGGCGACCACGCGGATTCGGCCCGGGCCGCGGCGGAGAAGCTCGAGGCCTTGGACCAGGTCTATTGCGACTTAAAACCCGAGGATAAAGTCGCCCTGGTTAAAAAATTCCAGGAAGAGGGTTGCGTCGTCGCCTTCGCCGGAGACGGAGTGAATGACGCTCCGGCCCTCGTCGCCGCCGAAGTGGGAATCTGCATGCCGGGCGGGGCGGACCTGGCCCGGGAAGCAGCCCAGGTGATTCTGCTCAGGGAGGATATTTCCGCCTTGACCGTCGCCCGACAAATCGCCGTAAGAAGCCAACGGACCATCAGGAATTGCTTTATCGCCGCTTTCGGGCTGAACACGCTCTTCCTCGTCCTGGCGAGCGGAGGCCGGCTGGCCCCGGCCGTCGCCGCTGTTCTACATAACGCCAACACCGTGGGAATATTGGGGTACGCGGCCCTGGCCGGTCTAAAAAAACCCAACCCCGCCGGGACCGAATGAACCTGGGCCGCCGACAAACCGGAACGATCGGCTTTCCGGCGGATTACCGTTGCATGATTAAAGGAATATGCCATGTACCTGCCCCTGACCAAGGCGGCCTTTGGAGACCTTGTGGTGATGGAAAAAATAATCGATTCAGACTTGGCCGGGCGTCTACGGCAGATGGGCCTTTTCGAGGGGAGCGAAATCGTGCGCCTGAACCAGGAGGTATTGGTCCAACCGGTCCGGGTCCGGGGCCCCGGCGGGGAAGTCGTGCTTGGAGGTGGAATGGCCATGAAAATAGTCGTCCACCTGGATGACGGCCGCAAACTGCCCTTGGTGGAGATGCGGTCCGGCGAAACCGGACACCTTGAAGGTCTTACGGGAAGCCCCGACTTGTCGGCCGCGCTCGAGACCCTCGGACTGGGACCGAACTGCCGCCTCGTCTTTATCCGCAAGCTTCCGCCCATGGAATACGTCACGCTCGTTTCCGAGGGCGGACGAGTCCGCTTGACCGAGGGAATGGCGGCCAAAATTTGGGGGCTCATGCAAGGGCGAGCCATCCAGTTCGTTTCCGCCCGCTCCGGAGAAAAATTCCTCACACGTAAAATTATTGGTGGACCGGGCAGCCGGCGGATGCTCCTGGCCCGGGGAATCGAACCCGGGAAAACCCTGGTCCTGGAAAAAGTGGCCCAGGCCCAAAGCGTTCACTCAAACCTGCAAAACCCCGTGGTGATTTCAAGCCGCGAGGGACTGCGCTTGTTTCTGACCCCGGAGGATGGAAAAAAAATACTCGTTCGTAAACCCGGCCCGGACCACTAGCCCCCGCCGCTCACGGCGACGGAGACCCCGGCCCGGACCAAGCGACAAACCAACCCAAGACGCCGCGGAGCGCCGGGACTGCTTACCCATTGACGGGAGGCCGAACGCTCGGCTGCGTCCTCAAGGAGGAAAAAATGAAAAAAGCCTTGATTGTTTTTGGAACGACAACGGGCAACACCGAGGACATGGCCGCGATGATCGCCCGTTCGCTGCGGGAATCCGGCCTCGAAGCCGAGACCAGAAACGTCGTCCAAACCGCGGTGGAGGACTTAACGTCCGGATATGACCTCGTCATGCTGGGCTGCCCGGCCTACGGCGACGACTCGGTGGAGCTGCAGGACGATTTCGCCGAATTTGTCGAGAAGTTGGAGGGCCGCGCCCTGACCGGCCTGAAAGTCGCCGTGTTCGCCCCGGGCGACAGTTCCTACGAGCATTTTTGCGGGTCCGTGGACTTCCTGGAGGAAAAAATAGGTCAATTGGGCGGCGTTATCCTCATCGACGGCCTGAAGGTCGACGGAGCGCCCGGCGATGCATCGGACGAGATAGCGGATTGGGCCAAGTCCGCGGCGGCCCTTTTCAGGTAACCGGGCCCGGGCCGCCCGAACCGCGCCGGCCTGAAGGCTTCTCGAAACCGACGGTCCCAGCCCGCTCCAGGCCGGAGCCGGAATGACTTTCACACCTGCCTCCAACCCTCGACCGGCCGAGGCCGGCCAGGGGGGGCCGAGACATCCCCACCGGCCGGTCGAGGGTTTCCCCCCGCCATATTTCCCGTTCCCCAACAATATTTGGAATCGACATTTTGTCCGGCGACGCCGCGTCACGCCCCGGGAAGCCCGCCCGCGGACGGTTTTAAAAAACACGGGGCCAGGCTGAACCGGGCGGCCTGGGCCGGACGTCCGTTATGGTCGATCACCCCGGCTTCCAGAAGGGCCTTGAGAATCCGGCCCCCCAGGCGATCGCGCCTGTTCCGGCCCGGAGGGGTTATTTGCGCCGCGAAATCCCTGGGAGCGAAAGGCCGGCCGCCGGTTGAAGCCAAAAACCCGACAATATCGTTCATGTCAATGGCGACGGCCAAGCCCGGTCTCGCGTCCGATTTCCATAAAACCCTGGTCACGGCCGGCCTCAAGTCCTCGACCATTACCTTTTCCAGGCCGGCCCCCCAATCCATTTTATCGCGGATATATTCCGGAAGATGAATCTCTCCGATTTTCCCGGGAGAGGCCAAGACCACGGCCCGATGAATGACGTTCTCCAATTCCCGGATATTCCCCGGCCAATCGTACCGCTGCAGGGCCTCGATGGTTCGACTTTCCACCCCCTCGATCTCGAGGCGGTAAAAATTCGAGAATTTGCGATGAAAAAACTGGACCAGCCGCGGAATCTCCTCCCTCCTCTCCCGTAGGGACGGCATATGGAATTGAAAGACGCAAATCCGGAAAAACAGGTCTTCCCGCAACGGCCATTTCTTTTCCCGCGGCTTTATCTCCCTGTTGGTGGCGGCGATGATACGAACATCGGCCGTTTTCCTAAAGCCCCCGCCAAGGGGAATATAGGTTTTATCCTGGAGGAACCGGAGCAGCTTGACCTGGAGACGATCCGGCAGCTCGCCAATTTCATCCAAAAAAAGAGTTCCCCCCTCGGCCTGGGAGACCAAGCCGTCCCGGTCTTCCACGGCCCCGCTGAAAGCGCCGCGCCGGAACCCGAACAGCTCGCTTTCCAGAAGATTGTCCGGAATCGCCCCGCAATTGACGGTTACAAAAGGCCTGGAAGCTCCGCTAAGAAGATGAACCAAGGAGGCCAGGACTTCCTTGCCCGTCCCGTTTTCCCCGGTGATGAGAATCGGGGCCGGGACCGACGCGGCGACCTTGGCCTGCCGGACGATTTCCACGACTTGTTTCTGATTTGTTTGGAGCAGGGATTCAACGGCGGCTTGAAGCGCGGGAGAGACCCCCCAGCAGTGATTATTTTTTTATAAATTTGGCGGGGGCGCCAAAACGGTTTTCCACCAACAGATTGTCCCTAATAGACATATATTCCATCCTTTCCGCCACATTGTTGACCATAGGCAATATCAAAAACAGGGCCAACCGGAATGTATTAAGTATTAAGCGTTCTATTTCAAAGTGTTAGCCTCGCGAATAGTCATCATCCCCCCTCCCCCCCGTAACTTTTGGTTACACTATTCCTCCGCTCGGCCACGCTGAAACGAGGCTTTTTTTCTCGGCCCCTTGCCCCGGGGTCTCGCGGACGCGGAAATTATTGCCCAACGCCGTCAACAAGCCGGCGATTTCGGACCGAAACCGTTGGCCCCGGGGGCGCCAGGCGTTCTTCTTCCCTGGTTAACCATTTGAAATTTCATAATATTTACTTTCACGCGCCTTGGCGCGGAAATTGTATAATTCAGGATAAGGAGGCGACAAATGACTGGACTGAAACATGAACTTTTTATGGCCGACGACCTGGGCTTAAGGTCGGAGGCGGGTTCAAAGGGGGGGAAGAATCAGGATGGAGCAGCGGTTTCCGGTTCGGACCAAGGGGAAAATTTCCCCGGGAACCTGACCAGAAAGGTAAACCGGCGTTTCGCGGCCAGATTGATGGCCAGGCTCACCAAACTATAAGGCGCCCGTCCCGGCCGCCAGCACCTTGAAGACCAGGAGGGTGACGTCATCCTCCTGGTCCTTGGTCCCGGAAAACGCATCTAGCGCGCCGATCACGGCGGCCAGTATCCCGCGGGCGTCCAGTTGGGCGCTGTCCCTGATGACCTTTTTCAAGGCTTCCTTGCCGAACAACAAGCCGGACGAGTCCCGCGTTTCCCAGACCCCGTCGGTGCCCAGCACCACCACCTGACCCGGTTCCAAGGCCCGGGACCGTTCCTCGAAGGGAAATTCGTCGAAAAGCGCCAGGGCCGGCCCCCGGCCGCCCAACTCCTCGAAATAATCGCCGCGCGGTTCGTAAACAATGCCGGGATCATGTCCGGCGCAGACCCAGGTGATCGAAGACCGGACCGGGTCGAGTTCGGCGTAGAACATGGTCATGAACTGCCCCGAGTCCTCGACGTCCCGGGTCAAGCGCCGATTGACGTCCGCCACCTTTTCCCGGGGTCGCCCCCCCATGTCGGCCCTCTGACGCAAAAATCCGCGGGCCGTGGCCATGAGTAGGGCCGAGGCGGCGCCATGCCCCGACACATCGCCCACAACCAGTCCGACCTTGCCATCCAATTCCAGGTAATCGAAATAGTCTCCTCCGGTCTCGTCGCAGTAAATACTGGTCCCGGCCAGATCGAACCCCTCGACCACCGGGGCTTTCCGGGGGAGGAGGTTTTTTTGGACCTCCATGGCCAAGGCCATGGATTGCCGCATCTTCTCCCGCTCCCTGAGCCCCTCGGCCATTTCGTTAATACGGTCGCCGGTGTAGCCGATTTCGTCGTTCGAGGTCACCCGGACTTTCCGGTCGAACTTCCCTTGACGAATCCGGTCGAGGACCTCGGTTATTTCCTCAAAGGGCTTGGCCAGGTTCAACCCGGTTAAAAAAGCCAGCAGCGCCCCCACGCCCATGAACAAAATCGAACAGGCCAGCACCACCCGGACCAGTTCCTCCAGGGCCTGTTCCGGTGGCAGGTAATTGTCCGGAGTAATCAGCAAAACCAACATAATGGTCCCAAAAGGCACGATATTGCACGCGGCCAGCAGCATGATCATTCTGACCCGGAATCGCACCCGCAAGGTCCCGGGCACGGCCGACAAGCCGCCGTTGGGGAACAGAACGGGCGTCAGCAGCCGTCGGGAGATGCGTTCCACCCAAAAAAAAGCCAGCACGGAGGTCGTCAACCCGGTGGTCACGCTGCCGACCACGATGTGCTGGTATACTATCCGCTCAAAGTCCAGACAGTTGGAAAGAACGCTGTAAAACAGCGCGGCCAGCAGCCAGATCCCCAGGTCCAGGGCCATGACGATAAAGGGATAGTTCAGCAGTCTCTTCTTGGCCTTGAGGATTTCCCCGGGGGAAGGCGTCCGTTTTTTTTCGAGACTGTCCAGATAGCGTCGGATCGGCAATTCCAGAAAAAAAAGCAATAACCCTATCAGGAAAAAGGAACCGACGGTGAACCCGATGTCGAAGCCGGTAAAAACGGAATTCCCGAGAAAGCGCGCCTGAAGTTCACGCGGGTAGATAATCACGGTGATAATGGCCAGGGCCGCGATATTGGAAATTCCATTGGCCAGTATCATGGAGTTTTTCAACAAGTTGTAATTGGGACGACTCATGACGCCATTATACAGGGGACCGTCCCCCAATCCAAGGCATTCGACGAAGCAGGCTTCGTCGCGGGCCGCCGGGACCGGGGGCCGCGCTCAAATCCCCTTGGAGATGGAAATGAAAAAGGTTGTGTCCCGGTCCGGGCCGGCCTCGACCCAGGTGGAGCCGCCATGCCTCTCGGCTATTTCTCGGACAATAGCCAAGCCCAGCCCCGAGCCCGGTATTGCCAGGGAAGAGTCCACCCGCTGGAAAAGCCCCATTATCCTTTCCGAGTCCTCGGTCCGCAGGCCGGCGCCGTCATCGGAAACCAGCAGGATATGAAAACAATCATCTTCCCGGTGAGAAACGTGGATGCGGCTGAGCTTATCCCCTCCGTATTTCAAGGCGTTGTCCACGAAATTCCGAAAAACGCGCAACAGGGCCACCCGGTCGGCGCGAAGTTCAATAAGGCCTTCCGGTTCTTTCCAGGCGATCTGTCGCAGGCTGAGGCGCGTGGAAAATTCATCCCGGATTATTTCCAGGACCCCGGGCAGGGACACCGACTCGATTTTCAGGGGGGCGTCCTTGGCCGCGATAAAGATGTTGATCTTTTCGACCAACACCGCCACTAGTTCCGAGGCCTGAAGAATCTGGTTAAGGTAAGTGATCCCTTTTTCGTCGAGTAGGTGCTGATACCGGCGCTTCATGTTCTTGGCCAGCCCATGGATGGCCACGGTCGGGCTCTTCAGGTCGTGAACTATGGAATAGGCGAATATTTTCAACTTTTCGGAGCTCTGGACCAGGGCAGCCTCGATCCTGGCCCGTTCGGTTATTTCCTTGCGCAATTCCAGGTTGGCCAGGGCCAGCTCCCGGGTCCGCCGCTCCACCCTGGCTTCCAGTTCGTTCCGGGCCTTTTGCAGCGACGCCTCGGCCTTTTTCTTGTCGGTGATATCGAGCATCACTCCGACGATTCCCACCGGCTCCCCCCGACTGTCGGTCAACGCCGCCTTGAAAAAGGTGTAATCCCGAAGGGCCCCGTCGGCCTGGCGGGCCACGAAATCGTAGACCTGGGTCCCCCGGCTTTTCAGGAGGGCCGCGTCCATGGCCTGGTATTGGGAGGCATGGCTGGCGGAGGTGATTTCCCGGACCGTCCGCCCGATGATCTCATCGCGACCGCGACCGATCATTTTTTCAAAAGCCGAATTGCACCCGAGATACACTCCGTAGGCGTCTTTATAGAAAATGGGCCCGGGGATGGCGTCGATTACGGTCTGGAGAAAAAAAGTCCGGCCCTCGGAGTGCGCCGGGGCGTCTTCCGGACCCGGCGAGGAGGAATCCCCGGGCTTTTGTTGAGACTTCAGCCGTTCAATCTCCTCGATCAGGTCTTCCCTGGAAAAATTTTCGTACGACATCCTTGGCCCTCCCTGATAACAATCGTCTAAACCGCCTCCTCCGGATGGTAAGTGAGACACATCGGCGTTTCAATCAACACCGGGGGAGTGATGTTCTTGTCCGACCAGATAAAAAAATTTCCGACGTCAAGGCGGGCGGGGTTGAGGGCGCGGCCCCCCTTCCCGGCCAGCAGCCGTCGATTTTTTTTCAAGGCCGAGGGAACGATCGATCTTCCGAAAAAGCAGGTGGAGGCCCAGGAAACCGTTTCCGGCGCCAGATCGAGAGGAGAGTCGGCGGCCATAATCAGGGCCAGGCCTCGAGTTTTGCCTAAAGCGGCGATTAACGCCAGTCCGGTTTTACACGCCGGATTATCAGTGGACGGAAAAAATTCCTTGGCTTCGTCAAGGGCCACAATACCGGTTAGGCCTTCCCACCCGGCCGCCCGGCCGACATCCCCGAGGAGTGTGAAAAGCGCGGAAGCCAGGCCGGCGCCAAAGGCGCGACGTTGTTCCAGGGCCAGGAGCCCGCCTAGATTCAAAACGGACACCCGGGGCGGGCCCGTCCCGGGACCGAAAAGCTCCCTCGGGTCCGTGAAGCTTCCCAAGGTGTAAAGGGGGTTGTTTTCCAACCCCGCCCGCAACATGGTCGCCATCTCCCCGGCCAGGCCGCCGCCCCCCCGGACCTGGCCCAGGGCTTCCGCCGGGGGATGGTCCAACAGCCCGAGCAAATCCGGGAAAGTCCCACCGCCTTGGCGGGCGAAAAAGGTCAGGACGGCCTTCAGAACAGCCGCCTTCTTCCTGGTCAAAAGCGAGGCGCCCAGGCCGGTTAGCGAGGCGAGTCCGCCCAGGCCGAGATTGACGGCGTCCTCGAGGGCCTCGGGAGCAATGGTTCGAAAATCCGGCCAGGGCGATAAATATAGGGGACGCTCGGCCTCCACTCCCGGGGTCCAGCTAACCACTTCCACCTTGTCCCGAAAAGCCTGGGCCAAGGCCGGGTCGTTTTCAAACCAGTCCCGGGGCGGAGACGGCCAGGACCGAGCCAGGCCGGTCAGTTCGGCCGCCGCATCCACCACCACGGCGGATGTTCCCTTCAGGGCCGCTTCCTCCACCAACCGCCTGACCAGGACCGATTTTCCGGCGCCCCGGTCGGCCAGGATCATCACATGCCCGGCCAAGGCGGACAGGGGGAGGTAGACCTTCAACCCGGCGGTTTCCGACGACACCCCCCGTCCCAGGGGCAGAAGCCGCCCTTCCCCCGGCGGCAGCCCCGGCCGGTCGGGCTCCTCGGGATTGAAAAGACTCGCCCGGGGTGCAAATAGCTCGGGAAATGCCGCGGAAACGAAATCGAGGCGGGAAAGGGGACGCCGGCTCTGCAGCCATTCCTCGAACTCCGGCGGAGGGTTGCGGTCCATGGCGTCCAAGGCCCACATCACGGCCGCGTCGGCGGGGGTCGGATTAATAAAATGGCCGCCGGCCCGCGAAAACTCGGAGACGGCCTCCAGGCATTTCGGCCCCTCCGGGGAGGGCCCGGCCCGGAAAACAAAAAGACGGCGAAACCCGACGCCCCGGTCTATTCCGGAAGCGGTCAGGGCCGCCTTCAATCGGGCCAGAAAGGCGTTGGGGTTGTTTCTGGTCACGGCCCGAAAACAGACATGGGTCTCCTCGGCCCCGGGGGTCAGGTGAACCAGGCTGACCCGGGCGTGAAGAGGCGGGTTGATTTTGCCTCCCCCGAACCTTGTCTCCACCACCAAGTCGATGTGACGGGGCAACGGGGTTTCCTTGAGCAGAAGGCGGCAGGCGGTCTGAATCAGCCGCCCGAGATGGTCCTCGCCTTTTTCGGACGCCAAGGCCTGATAGGGGGTTTTTTCCTTCAACTCCGCGAAGCTGGAATCTATTTTCAGGAACCGGACCACCCCGGCCTGCCCCGGCCCCGCGCCTTCTTCCGCGGCCAGGGACAGGGCCTCGAAAACAAAACCGCCTTCGAGGCATTTGCGGCGATGGGCCTCGCATCGTCTCAAAACTTCCCGCGGCGTAAGGCCGGCGACGTCCTCAAAGGCTTTCGGGGCAAAGGGCCAGGTTGGATAAAGAGGCCGGATTCCGGAAGCCTTGAAGGCCGAGGCCAGGCGTCGCTCGATCATTCTGGCGGCCAGTTCCGGCCCGGTAAACGGGAAAAGCCAGCGCGGGGATTCATACCGATCCAAGGTCGATTGCAGAACGGCGCGGCCCAGGATGTCCCAGGTCGCTTCCAGGCACGAAACCAGGCACAGGGTCCGGGAGGTGTAATCGGGCAGGGCCGATAACCCCCGACCAAGGTTTTTGATCATCCCGCGAGCCGCCTTCCGCTCCGCGTTGGTCTCGTCCCCGCCCCCGCCGCCGGGTCCGGATGCGAGCCTATTTTCACCGACCAGGGCGTCCAACTGGTCCAGGGCCAACAGCGTGGGGGCCGAAAGACTCATCAACCAGGAAAGTCCCCGCAGAATTCGAAGGGGGTCCCGCCTATTATTTTTCAAATTGACCCGCCGGGCTTCGTCCTGTTCCAAGCCCAGGCCCAGGAGCCAATTGTAGCCGAGAGTGTTCAAGTCGAATCCCTCGGAGTTCAACAACACGAGGGCGCGAACCACGTCCTGGTGCTCGATGGCCCGGTTGCGGTTCCCACGAGCCAGGGCCTCGATGATGATCGCGGTGTTTTGTATCAGGCTTTTCAAATTCATGCCGGCCAACCGGGCCACGTTGGCTTCGGCTGTTTCGGCCGCCTGTCCCAGGAACCGCAGCAGGCCCGCCAGCAGGCTTCGGCTTTGCGGCGCCTCTTCGGGCTCCCGCAGCGAGTTGAGAAACCCCAGCAAGACCGTGTCGAAAAAATCCCTGACGTCCGTCAGGTCCACCATTATGAAAAAGGCCCGAAAACGAAGGGCCGCCTGTCGCAGGCCGCCCAGCAAATGGGTTTTGCCGGACCCGGCCGGCCCCAAAACCACCCAGCCCAAGGGCGAGGCCTCTTCCAGGCCGGTCAGGCGGTCCAGGATGGAGTTCCTCAAGGCCCCGTTCAATTCGGGCACGTCATGGACCGCGTCCCGCCAGATGTCGTCCAGGCGCATGACCCAGTCGAAATCGGCGGCCCTGAGGGCGGACAAGCCGTTCATCGCTCCGTGTCTTCCATATAGATAATATGCCTCACTTGGCCCGAAACGACCACCGCGTCCCTCGCGTCCTCGGGCCGAAGGTCGCGCGGGTCGTCAAGCGGCCAGAGCACGAGGTTATAAGCCGCGTCCCGTTGCATTCCGATCAGCGCCTGGTCCAATTTATCCCGTTCCAGTTCCGGCAGCAGGGCCCTCAACCTGGTCAGCCTGACCCGGACCCGGGAACGCCCGCCCGAGGCCCGAAGATAGGCTTGCAGAATTTTTTGTCGCGCCCCAACCGGTTCGTCTAGATTGACGAAAAAATCGACCAAGTCGAGGCTCCGGGTTTCCAGGTAACGGCCTAGGGATTCCAAAAGCCCGGCTAGGGCGTCCGCCGCGAATTCAGACCTGGCGAACCCGGCGTCCAGGTGTTCGGCCGCGAAAGCCCAGGCCTTGTTCGTGACCAGGACATGGCGGGCCCGTCCCCTTTTTTCCAGGACGATCAGGCCGGACGATTCCAGCCCTTGCCGCTCCCCGGGGGTCAAGGGCGGCTTCAGTTTGGAAACCGCGGGTTGAGCCCCGGAAAACAGCAGGTTCCACAGCGCCAGGACTTGCCTGGGAGATAATCCGTGCATCGAGGCCTCGTCGCTTGGTCGGAATTTTGGAAATCGGCCGGGAAGTCCGGGCCGCTGTCATTCGTCCGGCCGCCCGCCTTTCCCGGCCCCGTGGACCTGGACGGCCCTTACCGTCCTTCCAGATACCGGCTTATGGCCCCGTCATAGGCGTGAGTGAGGGCGAAAACCTTCTTGGCCAGGGCCAGCCGCGTTTCCAGGGAAGTCCAGCCGCCCAGGGCTTTCATCTCCGCCAGGACCCCGGCGTAGTCGGCCGGGTCCACCACCACGGTGACCGAGGCGTAATTCTTGGCCGAAGCCCGGAGAAGGGTCGGGCCGCCGATATCGATATTCTCGATGGCGTCTTCCAGGGAGGCCCCGGGCTTGGCCGCGGCCGCCTCGAAGGCGTACAGGTTCACACAGACCAGATCGATGGGCGGTAGATGCTGGGCCGCCATTTGACGGATATGTTCCCTGGAATCCCGCCGGAAGAGGATGCCGGCGTGTATTTTGGGATGCAGGGTCTTGACCCGGCCGTCCAGCATCTCGGGGACCCCGGTGTATTCGGCGACTTCCACCACCGGCGCTCCGCCCTGGGCCAGGGCCTTGGCCGTGCCGCCGGTGGACAGGATGGCCACTCCCATCCGGGAAAGTTCCAAGGCGAAATCCACGACTCCGGTTTTATCGGTCACACTGATCAAGGCCCGCTGAATTTTGTTCATCAAAACCTCCCGCTAACGCTATTTTCCGCAAAGTATAGTGTTCCGAAAGAAATTTGTGAATTTTTTTCCGTCATTATGGGAAAAAGTCGATTCCCGGCCCCTGGTTTTATTTTTATAACGCCAGCCGGCGGCCACCCGGGACCGGGCGTTCGGCCGCCTTGGCCCCGGGAGCGATATGGGTCAGTTATTTTATTAGTAATTTAACTTGGTGGGAAACACATATGCAAGCGCCGGCCGGAAAGGCCCCCTTGACGGCGCCGGCCGCCTGATTTAACCGATAAACAACAAATCAGGCGGCCTCGTTTTACACCGCCGCGGCGGGCGGCTATTTTCCCGACCCCTCCACGGTTTCGGACCCCTTGGTCAGGTAGTAGGCGCCCAGAATCGGCAGAAAGGTTAAGGCCACGACAAAGACCGCCACCACGTTGGTCACGGGCCGCTGGCGCGGTCGCACCAGTTCCGTCAACATCCAGATGGGCAGGGTCGATTGCTGGCCGGCCGTGAAGGTCGTGACGATGACCTCGTCGAAGCTAAGGGCGAAAGCCAACATTCCACCGGCTAAAAGGGCCGTCGCCATGTTCGGCAGGAGAACATGCCGAAAGGTCTGGAACCCGTCCGCGCCCAGGTCCATGGAAGCCTCCAGCATGGAAGGGGAAATCCGCTTGAGCCGCGCCAGGACGTTGTTGTAAATGACCACGATGCAGAAGGTGGCGTGGCCCAGGACAATAGTCCAAAAGCTGTAGGAAACCCCGGCCAGGCTGAAGGCCGAGCGCAGGGAGATGCCGGTGATGATGCCCGGTAGGGCGATGGGCAGGATTATGAGCAGCGACAGGGATTCCCGGCCGAAAAACCGACGGCGGTACAATGCCGCGGCCGCCAGGGTCCCCAGGACCAGGGCGATGCAGGTGCTGATGGCCGCCGCTTGCACCGACAGCGTCAGGGCGTCCCAGATGTCCTGGCGGGCTAGGGCCGCTGGAAACCATTTCAGGGTCAGGCCCGGCGGAGGAAATTGGTAGGACTTTTCTTCCGTGGAAAAGGCGTACAGCAAAATGAACAGAAAAGGGACGTGCAGGAAGAGGAACCCGCCGATCACCGCCAGTTTCAAACTCCGGGACGACCCGGGACCTTTATCATAACGCATCGAAAGCCCCCAGTTTCCTGGCCAGGGTTAGGTACGCCAGCATGACCATGATCGGGACCACGGACATGGCGGCGGCCAAGGGAATATTGCCGGCCGTGCCCTGTAGCGTGTAAACGGCCTGCCCGATGAAAAAGCGGGAAGAACCGATTATTCCCGGGATGATATAATCCCCCAGGGTAAGCGAAAAAGTGAAGATCGAGCCGGCCGCCACGCCGGGAAAGGCCAGGGGTAAAACCACCTTGCGGAAGGTCTGGCCGGGGGTCGCGCCCAGGTCGTGGGACGCTTCCACCATGGATTTGGGGACCCGTTCCAGGGCGGCCTGAATGGGCAGGATCATGAAAGGCATCCAGATATAAAGGAACACAATGAAAGTGCCCAGGTAACTGGCCGACAGGGACGCCCCGCCCACCACCGGGAGGGCCAGGATTCCGTCCAGCAGCCGCGACAAGCCCAGTTGCGCGAAAAACCAATTGATTATGCCTTCCTTGGCCAGAAGAAGCTTCCACGAATAAACCCTGACCAGGTAACTAGACCAGAGGGGCAGCATCACCAGTAAATACATGGCCGCCTTGATCCGACCCCGGGCGTGGCGGGCCATGTAATAGGCGATGGGAAAGGCGATGAAGACCGAGGCGACCGTCACGGCCGCGGCCATGGTCGCGGTGCGGATGACGATGTCGTAATTGGACGGCCGGATGAGTTCCAGGTATGTTCGAAGGGTCAATTCCCGCTTGACGAGGCCCGAATATTCGTCGATGGAAAAAAAGCTCTGCAACAAAAGCGAAAACAGGGCGCCGAGATAAACCACGCCCAGCCACAGCAGGGGCGGGGTCAGCAACGCCAGGAGCAGAACCAGGGGGCGTCGATAAAAATAAGTGGAAATCGACCGGGCCAGGTCGCCGAAACGGGAACTCGCCTCGCCGGGTTTCAGGGCCTCCACGTTCATCTTACGCCTCCCCCGCCCCGAAGACGCGCATGTCTTCCCGGCGCCAGGCCAGACAGGCCCAGGCCCCGACTCCCAGGCGCGTGGTCAGGTCCGTCCCCGGAAAACCGACGTTTTGGCTGAGGACCAACAGCCGCGCCCCGCTTTCAACCTCGAAGGTGTACCTGGTCCCGGCGCCGTGGAATTGAATGTCCATGACCTGCCCTTTCAGCAGGCAACAATTTTCCCCGAGGGCGGCCCCTAGGTCGATGATCCTGATTTTTTCCGGTCGAATGGAAAAAGCCGCGGCTTGGCCGATCAAGGGCTCGGCCTGATCGGCTTCCACAATGTTGGCATCCCCCACGAAATCGGCCACGAAACGGGTGGCGGGTTTCTCGTAGACTTCCTCGGGGGTCCCGATCTGCTCGATCCGGCCTTCGTTGAAGACGGACAAGCGATCGCTCATGCCCAGGGCCTCCTCCTGGTCGTGGGTGACGAAGATAAAGGTAATGCCCAGGACCCTTTGCAGGGCCTTGAGCTCCACCTGCATCTGTTTGCGCAATTTCAGGTCCAAGGCCCCCAGGGGTTCGTCCAGCAGCAGGACCCGGGGTTGATTGATCAGGGCCCGGGCCAAGGCCACGCGCTGGCGCTGCCCGCCGGAAAGCTGCGCCGGTTTTCGCCCCCCGAAACCACCCAGCTTGACCAGTTCCAGCATTTCCTCGCCGCGGCGGCTCCTGATTTTCTTGCCCACGCCTTTGACCATCAGGCCGTAACAGACGTTTTCCAGGACGGTCATGTGCGGAAACAAGGCGTAATCCTGAAACACCGTATTGACGTTCCGTTCGTACGGCGGCAGGTTGGCGGTGGAGGTGTTCCAGATCAGGATATCGCCCGCGGTCGGGGTTTCGAAGCCGGCGATGAGGCGCAGGCAGGTGGTTTTTCCGGACCCCGAGGGCCCCAGCATGGCGAAGAACTCGCCGTCGCGGACCTCGAAGTCCACGTTATCGACGGCCCGCACGCGTCCATAGTGTTTACTGACGTTTTTGAAACTAACAGCCGCAACCATACCAAACCTCGGCGTTCGTGGGGTCGAATCGACCTATTTTCAAGGGGGAGGACGGAGAGCGGGCGCCGGCCCGCCCTCCGCCCGGCCAAGTCTTCCAGGTCGAGGCGCTCAACGGCCGCCCAGGACGGCGATATAATCGGACACCCAGCGGTAATAAGGCACGCAAGCGCCGTTTTGGCTGGGGCAGTTGGACACGGGGGTCCGCCAGAAACTGATGCGGGCGAAATCGTCCAAGCCGTTCACCCGGCAGCCGTCATCGGTCAGCAAGGCGTTGCCCCGGCACGCGTCCAAGACGACGGGCACGGAACCGAACCAGGAGGCCAGATCGCCCTGGAGTTTCTTGTTGAGGGACCATTCCAGCCATTTGTAGGCGCAGTTGGGGTGCGGGGCGTCAACGTGCATCATGGTCGTGTCGGCCCAGCCGGTGGCCCCTTCCTCGGGAATCACGCTCGCGATGGGCTGGCCCTTGGACTTGAGCAGATTCACCTGGAAAGGCCACGCCGAGGAAGCCGCCACTCCTTCATTGGTGAAATCGTCAATCTGGATAAAGGCGTCGTGCCAGTACCGATTGACCAGCTTTCTCTGGGTCCGGAGAATGGTCAAGGCCGCTTGGTATTGATCCTCGTTCAGCTCGTAGGGGTCCTTAATGCCCAATTCCGGTTTATGGGCCTTTAAATACAGGGCCGCGTCGGCGATATAAATCGGCCCGTCAAAGGCCTGCACCCGCCCCTTGTTGCTTTTGCCGTCGGCCAGGGTCATTTCCTCGAAGACCACTTTCCAACTAGTGGGCGCTTCCTTGAAAACCTTGGTGTTGTACATGAGCACGTTGGAACCCCATTGATACGGCACGCCGAAATGCCGGCCGTCAACAGTGTGCCAGGGCGCGTCTTGCAAGCGCGGATCGACGCTCTTCCAGCTCGGTATCAGGTCGGTGTTGATCTCCTGCACTCTTTTCCCCGCCACCAAGCGCAGGCTGGCGTCGCCCGAGGCGGTGACCAGGTCGAAACCGCCCTCATTCATGAGGGCCACCATCTCGTCGGAAGTGCCCGCCGTCTTGACGCGGACCTTGCAACCGCAACTTTTCTCGAATTCCGTGACCCAGTCGTAATTCTTGTCCGTGTCGCCCCGTTCGATGTATCCCGGCCAGGCCACGATGTCGACCACGCCTTCCAACGGACCGATATCCTTTTTCATCTCGGCCGCCGTAACTCCAGCCAGACCGCAAACCAAGGCCGCGGTCAAAACCAAAAATAATACTCGCCGCGAGAATTCGCCCATTTTTCAACCTCCGGTCGAAATTTGCATGAAAATGCCCGAAGGGCATTTTCATTTGTTGTTGTGACCGACATGGCCCGCGGTCATGTCGGTTTGGATGTTATTCGCCAATAATTTTAATCGAGCCCTCGATCTAACGTCGGCTGTCGGCCCGCCCTCCTTTCCCTCGTTTTTTTCCACGCCTCAAAATCGCTTTATGGTCAAGGCCTCGCGTCGGCGGACTTGCTCGAGACCTATCCGACCGGCCCAGGGACCCGCCCCCCAGGTCCCAACCGGGCTTTTGTCCAAGGCCGCGCCGGGCGGCGCCGCTCGACCTTGACGGCGGTCCGGACCGTTGGACCGGCCAAGCGGCCCGCTGGAAGGGCGGGGAATTATTCGCCCGAGCGACAATTTAACAATTCTGTACTTTTATTGAATATCACACATTGTCTAAATCAAATAACATCCTAAAAGTACATGATATTTCAATTGGACAGGGAAAGATGCTAAAGGCAACTTTTCCATTTGTCAAGAATTATGTCAAAATTGATCAAGCAAAAATCAGGGGATCGGACCGGAGGCCCCCCGGAGGGGGAGAAAGGAGGCTGATGATTATTTTAGGAGGATCGAGTGAAGGTCTTGGGTCCGAGGATCGGACCGCCTGGAGTCCCAAGTTCGGGCGCGGGGCGCTTCAATCCCATTCCGGTCCGATCTTGATCATGACCTTGAGGGCCTTTCCGGGGTGGATTCTCTCGTCATAGACCCGGGGCAGGTCGTCGAGGCCGATCAGGTCGGAGATCAAGGGGCGGCCGTCGAGCCGGCCCTCGGCCATCAACCGGAGGCACAATCTGTTTTCCTCGTGGGTGTTGGAATAGGACCCGGTCAACCATATTTCCTTGAAATTGAGGACGATCGGATTGATCGGGATCGGCTGGGGAATGACGCTGACCACGCAGACCACGCCGCCCCGGGCCGCGGCGTTCATCCCGGCGTCGACCTGGTCCGGTCGGCCGGAACATTCGAAAACCGTTTCGAACCCCAAGCCCTTGGTCTGTTGGAAGACCGCGAGTCCCAGGTTTTCTCGACTCGGGTCAATGACCGCGTCGACGCCGAACGCCTGGGCGATGGCCCTTTTTTCCTCGACCGGCTCGGACAGGGCCACCGGACCGAAGCCCTGGATTTTCAACAACCGGACCAAGGCCAGCCCGATGGGTCCGCCGCCCAGGACCAGGGCCGAGCCCCCGTTTTTTCCCGAACACCGCAGGCCGTGCAGGGACGCGGCGAAGGCCTCGGCCAGGGCCGCGTTCCTGGAATCGACTCCCGGCGGTATTTCGATCAACATCCCGGGGTAGACCTTGAAGTATTCGGCGAAGCCGCCGGGAAGGTCCCCGATGCCGATGGAACGACGGTTGTTCTGGCAGAAATAGGGCCGACCGGCCAGGCAGTCCGGGCAGGCGCCGCAGAAAGTCGGACGGATCATCACCCTGTCCCCAAGCCGCGGGCCCTTGACCCTGGCGCCGACCTCCACCACTTCGCCGCTCGCTTCATGCCCCAGAATATAACCGTCCGGCAGGCCGCCGCCGTTGATCATGGAATGATCCGAACCGCAAAAGCCCGCGTCCGCCGTCCGAACCAGCACCTGGTCCGGGTCTATTTCCGGCCGGGGGACGTTCTCGACCGCCAGGCCTTTTCCCGCCCTGAAAACAACCGCCTTCATTGGAACCCCTCCCCAAATGATTCGTTCGCGCCGCGGCAGGGCGACTTTACATTCCCCGACGCAACAGATTGTCGAAATAGTCGACGGTCAGGGGCAGCCCTTCCTTCAGTTCCACCTTCGGCTCCCAGCCCAGGACCGTCTTGGCCAGGGTTATGTCGGGCTGCCGCTGCTTGGGATCGTCGGCCGGCAGGGGCATGAACTGAATGTCCGAGACGGACCCGGTCAGGTCCTTGATCTTTTCCGCCAGTTCCAGCATGGTGAACGACTTGGGGTTGCCGAGGTTGACGGGGCCGGTGAAATCGTCCGGCGCGTCCATGAACAGCCGGAAGGCCGTGATCATGTCATCCACGTAACAGAACGACCGGGTCTGGCTCCCATCCCCGAAAACCGTGAGGGGGTCCCCCCGGAGGGCCTGGACGATAAAGGTCGAAACGACCCGGCCGTCGTCGGTCAACATGCGCGGCCCATAGGTATTGAATATTCGAGCGACTTTTATCTTAAGTTGGTGCTGGCGCCAGTAATCGAAAAAAAGGGTCTCGGCGCAACGCTTGCCCTCGTCGTAGCAAGACCTGATCCCCACCGGGTTGACGTTGCCCCAGTAGGTCTCCGGTTGGGGATGCACGGCCGGGTCCCCGTACACCTCGCTGGTGGAAGCCTGAAAAATCTTGGCCCGGGTCCGCTTGGCCAGGCCCAGCATGTTTATGGCCCCGTGGACGTTGGTCTTGGTGGTCTGCACCGGATCGTACTGATAGTGAATGGGCGAGGCCGGACAGGCCAGGTTGAAAACCTCGTCGACCTCCAGGTACAGGGGGAAGGTGATGTCGTGACGCATCATTTCGAAGCGAGGGTTCCCCAGGAGATGAACGACGTTTTCTCGCGACCCGGTATAATAGTTATCCACCCCCAGGACATGGTGCCCGTCGGCCAGGAGGCTCTCGCAGAGATGCGAGCCCAGGAACCCGGCGGCGCCCGTGACCAGAAGTCTTTTTGGAAAAAATGGCCTCATGCGTAATTCCTCGCGGACAAATTTTAAAAAAACCCCGGCCGGTTGGGGGCCGGAAACGCTTTTCTTCGTGATCCGAAACCCCGCCTTCGCCGCGATTAACGCCGCGGATCGATTCCAGGATCGGAACGAAAAGGGTATTTTATCAGAATTCCATCGGATTCAGACGAAAAAATCCCCACTCGGAAACGTTTTTTTTCGTCCAGGTTGGAGAGAATTCGACCCGCTAATTTTTAACCCGGCCCGGCCCCCCTTGTCAAGAACAGGCCAAAACGCGGCGGCGGGGAGGTTAACGCCGGGTTACAATACGGTCGCGAGGCCTTCCGCGTCGAGTTCCATTTGACGTAATCCCGGGTAGGCTTTATAATTTATTAAAATTATCCGGGAGGTTGGTCGTGAGATTAGTTACCAGGTCGGACTTTGACGGGTTGGCTTGCGCGGTGTTGCTCGAGGAAATGGGACTTATCGATGAATACAAATTCGTCCATCCCAAGGACGTCCAGGACGGCTTGGTTTCAGTGGACGCCAACGACATCCTGGCCAATATACCTTATGTTCCCGGCTGCGGACTGTGGTTCGATCACCATTCCAGCGAGGAGGAACGCCTAGGGGAAAACGCGGGACTTAAATTCAAGGGGGCCTCGCGGGAAGCGCCCAGTTGCGCCCGGGTGGTTTACGATTACTACGGCGGCCCGGAAAAATTCGCGAAATTCGACCGGTCCGGGCTGATGTGGGCCGTGGACAAGGCCGATTCCGCCGACTTCACCACCGAGGAAATCCTGCGTCCCGAGGGTTGGATACTGTTGTCCTTCATCATGGACGCCCGCACCGGACTCGGCCGGTACAGGGATTACCGCGTCAGCAACCTGGAACTGATGCGGGACATGATCAAATATTGCCGAACCATGAACGTCGAGCAAATCCTGGCGGTTCCGGACGTGCGGGAACGGGTGGAACGCTATTTCGGGCAGGAAAGGGAATACGACGAGATGCTCAAGGAACACAGCCGCCGGGAAGCCAACGTCATCGTCATCGACCTGCGGCCGGTGGAAGAAATAAAAAGCGGAAACAGGTTCATCGAATACGCCCTGCACCCCGAGGGGAACGTCTCCCTAAGATGCATCTGGGGCAAGGGGATGCAAAACACCGTCTTTACCGTGGGTCACAGCATCGTCAACAGGACCTGCCGGACCGACGTGGGCTCCCTGATGCTGAAATACGGCGGCGGCGGGCACAAAAAAGTCGGGACCTGCCAGGTCCCCGCGGAGGCCGCGGAAAAAACCTTCAACACAATCATCGAGACGCTGAAAACCAACGGATAGCCGCCCTAAAACCGCGGCGATTTTTAAGTCCGGCCGACAAGCCGGCGCCTCCGCCCCGTCTTCCCGCATACTGGCGGGGCGGGAGCCTAGCCGCGCCTTTCCCGGGACGCGACCGGGAAGTCCGACCCTAGCGGTCCCCGTCCTCCTTCAGCCGCCGCCAGAGCGTGCTGATGCTCAGCCCCAGGATGCGAGCCGCCTCGGTCTTGGCGCCGCCGGTATGCTCCAACACCTGCCGGATATACCTTTTTTCCAGCTCCTCGCAACTGGGCAGGTCCATGGCTAGGTTCGAGAGCGGGTTGGTGGAACACTGGCCCACGGAAACGGGCAGATGCTCCGGACCGATCCTCTCGTCCCCGGCCAAAACCACCGCGTATTCGACCCAATTCTCCAATTCCCGGACATTCCCCGGCCAGGAATAAGCCTCCATCATCCGGACCGCCTCGGGCGAGAACCCCGGATGGTCCGGCCGGTGACGGGCCAGGAAATGGCGGGCCAGCAGTAGGATATCCTGACGCCGCTGGCGAAGGGGCGTGACGTAGATCGGAAAAACGGACAGGCGGTAGTAGAGGTCTTCCCGGAAGCGTCCCCCGGCCACCATTTCCCGCAGGTCCTGGTTCGTGGCGGCGACAATCCGGGCCTTGACCCGGATGGCCTTCAGGCCGCCCACCGGCCGGACCTCCTTTTCCTGGAGGGCCCGCAAAATCTTGGCCTGAAGCTCCAAGGGCAGCTCCCCGACCTCGTCCAGGAACAGCGTGCCCTGGCCCGCCTGGACAAATAGTCCTTTTTTATCCGAATCCGCTCCGGTGAAAGACCCCCGCGCGTGTCCGAACAGCTCCGATTCCAGAAGATTGGGCGGCAGGGCCGCGCAGTTTATGGCCAGGAAAGGCTCCTCGGTCCGGCCGGAATTGCGGTGGATGAATTGCGCCATGACTTCCTTGCCGGTCCCGCTTTCCCCCTGGATCAACACCGTGGTCGCGGTCGGCGCCACCTTCTCGGCCAACAACAAGGCCCGGGCCACGGACTCGCTGCGAAAAACGATTCCATGCCCCGACTTGGGCCGATACGTCCGCCGCCGGAGCATCTTCAACTCCTCGTTGAGCCGCGCCATCTCCTCCTGGGCCTGCCTGATGTTGGCCGAGGTTTCGAGCAGCTCCTCTTCCAGGTTGGCCACGGCGAAATGTCTTTTGACTTCCGGGATGCCCAGGCCCCACTTTTCCACGGGGCGCCCCTCGAAGGCGCAGGCCTTGCCGCCCGCGGCCTGGCAGGACGTTTCCAGGACCAGGAACTCCACGCCCAGTATCCTGGTGGCGAACCCGCTGGCCAAGCCGGCCAGAATCCGACAGGACTTCTCCGGGCGCAGGCCGGACTCGGACTTGGATATCAATACTTCAAAGGAATTGCTCCAGGTCCCGGCAAAACGGATGATGTTTCCCTGGGGGTCCTTTTCGATTTCGGTGATGGTCTCGTCCACCAGTCCGCTCATCCGGCGCAACTCGCTGCCGGCCTTCAGCTCCTCCTCCTTGGACTCGAAATCGTAAAGGCCGGTGATGACCCCGGCCTGGGCCAGGCCACAATCATAACCCCAGCGGGTGAAAATGATGGTCACCTTGGGCCAGCCCAGGGCGCGTATAAGGTCTTTTTCCAACTGCAGCAAGGTCGCGACGCCCATGACCATGACCCGGTAATCCCCGGATGTCGGGAACCCGTTGTCGCTGACCTCGATTAATTCCTGGGAGCGAATATCCTCGGCTCGCATGGCCTACCTTCTTTAATCCGACGCTTGCGGGCTGGTCCCGCCGTTTCGGAGTCTTATTTTCCGGGGTTGATTATATGAAATTGAAAACCTGGTTTTCAATATGAAAACACACCGGCCGGGGCGAAAAATGTTCTTTTGCCGTAACAGCCTGAATATACATGGTTAAATATTGTTTCGGCTATTGGCTCGCAAGTTGCAATCCATATATTCGACCGTACGGAAGTCCCAAAGTTTAAAAAATAAAAACCTAAATCGGGAGGAAATCAAAATGAAAAAGATCGTTGCGATTCTGGCCGTGGTTGGACTTATGATGATCGGCCCGGGCGCCGCCCAGGCGGACGAGTTGTTCGGCAACGGGACCTGGCTGGGTCCGGACGCCAAGGACATGACCAAGGACTTTCACGAAGGGACCCCCATCGCCAGGGAAAAGAGCCACGGCTTCCTCGGTCCCGACGCCAAGGAGATGGCTGAATCCTACCAGACCGGGACCCCCACCACCAAATCGGCGGCCACCGACTTTTTCGGATACCCCAAGGGCGACCCCAACTACACCGCGTTTTAGCCTGTTCAACCCTTTCCGGCGGACTTTCACCTACCCCCTCCAGAGTACTAGCGCCGTTGGCGCTAGACGGGGCGACCTTCCGGGTCGCCTCGTTTTTTTTACCTCGCGGACCAAGAACCCTTTTTCCCGCCGCGCAGCCTTTCCGCCAGGCGGGTCAGGCGCTCCCGGGCCGCGCCGCTTTTCAGGGCCTGGGCCAGGGCCGCGCGGGCACCGACCAGGATCACCAGCCGCTTGCCCCGGGTCAAGGCGGTGTAAACCAAGTTTTTTCGCAACAGCAGGAAATGCTCGGTCAGAATGGGGACCACCACCGCCGGGTATTCGGAACCCTGGGCCTTGTGGACGGAAATCGCGTAGGCCAGGGTCAATTCGTCGACCTCGGAAAAATCGTAGGTCAGGGTCCGGCCCTCGAACCAGACCTTCAGTTCCCGTTCTTCCAGATGGACCGAGGTCACGCGGCCGATATCGCCGTTGAAAACATCCTTGTCGTAATTGTTCCTGATCTGCATCACCCTGTCCCCGGCCCGCAGGGCGTACCCCCCCCGTTCCAATCCTCCCGCGCCGGGGTTCAGCCGTTTTTGCAGTTCCATGTTCAGGTTCTCCGTCCCGGCCAAGCCCCGGTGCATGGGGCAAAGGACCTGGATTTCGTCCGGAGGCAGGCCGAAGCTCTTGGGGACGCGATCCGTGACCAGGTGAATAATGGTTTCCAGGGCCTGGTCCGCCTGGGGACGCTCGATGAAGTAGAAGTCTCCGGGACGGTCCGGGGGAGGGTTGGGCAGGGGCATGAGTCCCTCGTTGACCCGGTGAGCGTTCAAAATGATGGCGCTTTCCCGGGCCTGCCGAAAAATTTCCTTGAGCTGGGCCACCGGGACCACGCCGGAACGGATGATATCGGACAGAACGTTCCCCGGCCCCACCGAGGGCAACTGGTCCACGTCCCCGACCAGGATAAGGGCCGTGGTCCAGGCCACGGCCTTCAACAAATGATGCATCAGGGTGATGTCGATCATCGAGGCCTCGTCCAGGACCAATAAATCGCAATCCAGGGGTTCCTGCTCGTTTTTCTTGAAAAAACCGTCCTTGGGCGAGAATTCCAGGAGCCGATGAATGGTCTTGGCTTCCGCGCCGGACGTTTCCCCCAAGCGCTTGGCGGCCCGGCCCGTGGGAGCGGCCAGGAGCACCGTCGCCCCCAGCCGACGATAAACGGCCAGAACGGCCCGAATGATGGTCGTCTTGCCCGTGCCCGGCCCGCCGGTGATTACCAGGACTTTTTCCGTCACCGCCTGCCGGACCGCTTCCATCTGGGCCGGCGCCAGGGTGATGGATATTTCCTCCCGAACCCATTTTCCGGCCAGCTCCAAATCGGCCAGGCGGATTTCCTTGGGCGCCCGGGCCAGGCGCCCCAGCCTCCTGGCGGTTTGGGTCTCGGAGACATGGTACCCGGTCAAAAAGACCATTTTGTCGTTCGCCCGGTACTCGTCCGCGTCCCCGCCCGGGTCTTCCAGGACCAGAAAGCCCTCGGCCGCCGCCGCGGCCAAGCCCTTGGCCGCCGTGTCCCGACCCACGCCCAATATTCTTTCGCATTTCCCGAGCAGGTCGTCGTACGGGACATAGACATGCCCCTCATCGGCCGCCCCGAGAAGCACATGGAGCACTCCGGCCTTGACCCGCGGTTCCGAATCCAAGGCGAACCCCAGCCCCCGGGCGATCTGGTCGGCGGTCCGGAAGCCGATTCCCCGAACTTCATGGGCCAGCCGGTAGGGGTCCGCGGTGACCGCCGCGATGGATTTTTCCCCGTACTGCTGGAAAATCTTCACGGCGTATCCGGTCCCCAGGCCGTGTTCCCGCAGGAAAATCAGCACGTCCCGGACGCCTTTCTGCTCGTCCCAGGCTTTCTTGATCATCCCGATCCGCTTGGGACCGATGCCTTCGACTTCCCGAAGCCGGTCCGTCCGGTTTTCTATCACTTCGAGGGTTTCCCGGCCGAATTGGTCGACCAGGCGCTTGGCCAGTTCCGGTCCCACGCCCTTGATCAGTCCCGATCCGAGGTATTTCCGGATGCCCTCGAGTGAAGACGGGGCCGAGGCGACGCTTTCCCGGACGGTGAATTGCCGTCCGTGCTGGGGGTGGCGGCCACACTCGCCCTTCATGGTCAAAAATTCCCCGGGACGGATCGACGGCAGGGTCCCCACCACGACGGCCGGCTCCCGCAGGCCCTGGACCCTGACCCTGGCCACCGTGAACCCGGTTTCCTCGTTGGAATAGGTGATTCGCTCCACCTGGCCTTGCAGTTCCGTCGTCAATTCGGCTCCTACCACGTCCCATTATTTCCAAGCGCGATAAATCCAGGCTAACACACTTAATTGCCCGAATAAAGCGCCTGTGATATATTTACGGTCCAATGTCAAGCAACCGGAGGCGGTATATTACATGTCTGAACTGAAAGTCGAAACCATCGCGGCGGGAGATGAAAACGGAAACCACATGATGATCAGATGGCGGCTGCCTTCCGGTCTCGAGGTGATCAGCCTGCCCACCAAGAACTTTTACGGCGGAGAATGGGACCTCGGACCCACCTGGAACTTCCTGGTTCTGGCCGACCGGCCCTTTCTGATCGACGCCGGCAGGTTCGGACGAACCGAGGACCTCTTGCGGATGCTCGCCCGGGTCGGCCTGAAGGGCCAGGACCTCGAGTTCATCGTCCTGAGCCACGGTCACGAAGACCATGACGGCGGCGCGGCCGAGTTTTCCAAGCGGTTCGGGACCCCCATCAAGTCGCATCCCATCTACGAAAAGCGCATCCGCTTTTACCCCGACCTGGCGCCGGCCGGCGCCCGGCCCGACTTTCCCGCCGCCTGCTGGCATTGCTTCATGCCCGAATCCTTTTCACGGGCCAACTGCCTGACCTATCACCAAGACCGGGGAAGCATGCCGGTGACGGTGGTGGAAGACAACGGCGAGGTCGCCCCCGGGGTCTCCGCCCTCCACGTTCCCGGTCACAGCCCGGATTCCCTGGCCCTGGTCGTCGGGACCGAGGCGATTTTCAGCGGCGACGTCGTCCTGCCCGAAATCACGCCCTTTCCCACCACGGAAAAGCACTTTACACAAGAAAAAGCCGTGCTGGGCGATGAATTCGGAATCGAAAACAAGGTGTTCGGACTGAAGGTCTTTTTAGGGTCCCTGGCCCGGCTGAAAAAACTCGGCCAAGAACACCCGGACCTGGCGGTCTTTCCGGCCCATCGGTTTTTCTATGGAAACAAATGGAATGACCTGAACCTGGTCGAGCGAATCGACGGCATCCTGTCCCATCACCTGGACCGGGGCGGGGACATCCTTAAAATTTTGTCCGCGGGCCCACACACGGCCCGGGAACTCACGGTCAGGCATTTTCGGCCGGACCAGTTGCAGGGGCTGGGCGTCCTCATGGCCGAAAACGAGATCGTCAGCCACCTCGAACTAATGCAGGGCCTGGGGGACATCGCGCGAAGCGAGGACGGCCGCTATCGCCTCTCCGGGAACGGGAACGGCTTCGCCGCCCTTTTGGAGTCGGCCCTGGCCTGAAATACAAGTATAAATCGGCCGCCGGGCCGCGGCAGGCCCGGCGCGGGGGGGTCCTTATGCGCACTCGGAGCGTGATAATAATCGGGGCGGGTTTTTCCGGACTAGCCGCCGGAATTTACGCCCGGCTGAACGACTACGAGACCCACGTTCTGGAACGCCAAAAAAAACCCGGCGGCGTGGCCGCGACCTGGCGGCGGGGGGAATTCCTTTGCGACGGCGGGGTCCATTTCTACACGGGCTTCAAATCCGGGGGTCTCACCGGGGATTTGTACCGGGAACTCGGCCTCGACCAGGCGGATCAATACCTCCCCCTGGACAATTACGCCCGCTTCCTGGACCCCGCTTCGGGACGACAGGTGGACGTTTCGAGCGACCTGGATCGTTTCGGCGACGACCTGAAAAAATTATCCCCGCCGGACGGCGGATTTATCGATGACTTTCTCCAAGCCTGCCGTGATTTCCAGGGCCTGGACCAATTCGCGGCCCTGGCCAAGCCTCCGGAATTGACTACCTGGGTCGACAAGGCCCGCCTGATGGTCGGCTTCCGGAAAGTCTACCCCTATTTCAGCGGCCGCTGGCAGCTCCCGGTCAAAACCGCCGCCGCCGGACTGCACGATCCTTTCCTGAAGGGAGTTTTCAACAACCTTTTTCACCCGGACGTCCCGCTGTGGTTTCCGGCCGGCCTGTTGGGGATGCTGGCGGACGGGAACCTCGCCCCGCGCCGCGACGGGTCCGCCGGGTTCGCCCGGGCCCTCGAAAAAAAATATCTCGACCTGGGCGGAAGAATTTCCTACGGCGTGGAGGTCCAAAGAATTTCCGAAAAAAACGGCCGGGTCATGGGCGTCGTCCTGGAAGACGGGGAAACCCTGGACGCGGACCGGGTGATTGCTTCCGGGGATGGATACAACACCCTGTTCAACCTGCTAGGCGGGCGCTTCATTCACCCCAAGACGAGGGAAGCCCACGAAAATTGGCCGCTCTGCCCGCCCATGGTCATGGTGCATCTGGGAATCGACCTCGACCTCTCCGACCAACCGGTCATGACCATTTTTCAACCCCGGGAAAAAATAACATCCGGCTTCCCGGCCGCGGACTGGACGGCCGTCAGGACCTTCAACTACTCCCCCCTTTTCGCGCCTCCGGGAAAAACCCTGGTCCAGGTCATGTGGGAAAGCCGGTGGCGGCCCTGGCGAGAGCTCCGCGACGACCTCCCGGCCTACCAGGAAGAAAAAGAGCGGCTGGCCGGGGAAGTGGTCCGGGCCCTGGAATGCTTCCGGCCGGGCATTTCCTCCACCGCGCTGATGGTCGACGTGTCCACCCCCTACACCATGTGGCGGCGGACCCTGAATCGAGAAGGCGCGTACCTGGGCTTCGCCGTCACGGCCGCGTCCATCAGCGCCGAAATCCGCCGGACCTTGCCCGGACTGTCCCATTTTTACCTGGCCGGACAGTGGACTTCCCCGGGAGGCGGCGTCGCGCCGACCCTCCTGACCGGCCGGCATGCGGCGATGCTTCTCTGCCGGGACGACGATCGAAAATTTAAAACCACCGCGCCAACCCGCTGAGGACCCGGCCCTGGTCGGGAACTAACTGTTTTTATCAATCAAATCCAGCCCCTCTTGCCCGACCCGCCAAAAACGACCGCTTACGGGCCAGGACCGGGCGTCCTGGTCGCTGGGCGGGCCGCAAGAAAGTTAATCTGGTGTTTTTTAGAAAGTTTCCTTTTTTATTATTGCATTTACAGTAATTTTGTAAGACAAAAGGTCGACGATTCATTAAAAGAGGGCCTTGGAACGGCCTGGCCGCAAATAATCCGCCATAATGGCCCTTGAAAACCTGGGAACCCTAGTCCCGGCGAATTCAAGGCCAAACCGAACAACAACCCCGGGTGTTGTTCTTCCGGTATCTTGAAGCCCGGTTCGCTCCATCCCCGCCGTTTAAAGGAGGTTGTTACTTTTTTTTATTTCTTTCACCGTCGTTTCATCAACCGAACAAGGAGCTTCGAATGAAAAAATCTCATGTTATTACGGTAATAGCCATCGCCATCTGCTGTCTGTCCTTCACGTTGTCCTTCGCGCAGGAAAAGGCTTCCAAGGAAGAATGCGTCGCCAAGGCCAAGGAAGCGGCTCAATACTTCCTGGACCATGGGCTCGAGGAAACCATTAAAACCATAAACGACCTGAAAGGGCCCTTCGTCTGGAAGGATTCCTATGTCTTTTTCGTCGACATGGACAAAAAGGCCAACATCGCCAACCCCGTCAATACCGTGTTGATCGGAAAGAACATGATGGGGCTCAAGGACGCCAACGGTAAAACGTTCGCGGCCGAGTTCATTGAAGTGGCCAACACCGCCGGCGAGGGTTGGGTGACTTACATGTGGCCCAAACCCGGCGAGAAAACCGCGTCATCGAAGGTGACCTACGTCTATAAAATCCCCGGTCACAATCTGTTAATGGCCTCTGGTATTTACGAATAACCAGGAAGACGAGGACGGACGGCCCGCGACCGGTCGCGGCCGTCCGCAACCTTTCCGCGGGAGTTTGTCGTGAACCGAATTCTTTCCTTATTTTCGGGCGTCCGAGCCAGGATAATACTCCTGGCTTTCTTGGGCATCCTTGGCATGGTCTTCATCACCGCGGTCAACGGACGCCTTGACGGCCAAAGACGGATCAGCCAGGAAAACATACTCCTGGTGCTGCGGGCGTCCACCGAAATCCAAACCCTTGGCGGCATGGAAAAGGATTACATCAATTCACGCCGGCGCGCCTTGTTGGAAAATATAGAAGCCGCCGCGCGGGGACTGGAGGGGACCGTATCCCAGGCCGCCGCCTTGCCTCATGACGACCTGGTCGACGACCTTATCGCCACGCTCGACAACGCCATTGACAAACGGGTCCAATTATTCCAGGGGACGGTGGAGGCCTTGTCGGCCATGGACAAGGCCCGCGCCGACCTGACCGTCTCCCTGGCCGGTTTCAACGAGGCTTTTCTGGAAATCGTCAAGGCCATCGACCAGGAAGAAAGGGATATCAGCCTGACCGGCGACATGGTGTCCCAGTCCAAGGACTCCGTGCGCAAGGAAGTCAAGGAACTTCTGGGGTACGGAAACGAAACCAGGCTCAACCTGATGGAAAACCTCCTCTATCTCGGGGACCGGGAAAAATACTCCGCCGAAAAGCAAAAGTTGGACAAACGGCTGAAAGTGTCCCTGGAAAACGTCCGCCTATCCGTGGTGGCCGAGAATTCGGAAGTTTACAACAAATGGTGGGACAAGGGCCGCAATATCCTCCCCCAAACCATTGAGTTCGAAAAAACGGCCCTGGACCGCTGGCTGGCCGCCCGGGACCTGGTCGCCCGGTTGAACCAAGCCGCCGAGGAAGCTCAAAAGCTGGCCGTGGAAATCGTGTCCGTGGTCACTGAAAACGGACGACGCCTGGACCGGAACGGGGCGCTGGTCAGCCTATCCGCCGCGGGCCTGGGGCTGCTGCTCCTGATTTCCCTGGGGGCCGCCATTTACCTGGCCGTTTCCAAGCCCTTGGCCAAGACCATGGACCTGGCCGGAGCGGTGGGCCGGGGGGACCTCGACGTTCGTCTCAATTTGAAAAGCCGGGACGAATTCGGCCGCCTGGCCGGCGCCCTCGACAGCATGACCGACAACCTCCGGGCCAAGGCCGACCTGGCCGAGACCATCGCTTCCGGGGACTTGACCCAGGAAATCGTCCTGGCCTCGGAAAAGGACTTGCTCGGCCGTTCGCTCATGAACATGCGGGATAATTTGAACCAAGTCCTGTTGAACGTCTCCGGGTCGGCGTCCCTGGTGGATTCCGAGGCCTGTCAGGTGTCGGATTCCAGTCAATCGCTTTCCCAGGGCGCCACCGAGCAGGCTTCGGCCCTGGAAGAAATAACCAGCTCCCTGATGGAGTTGAGCGCCCAAACCAAGTCCAACGCCGAAAACGCGGCCCAGGCCAACAGGTTGTCCCTCCGGGCCCGGGACATGGCGGAAAACGGTGTGGCGCAGATGTCCGAAATGATCTCCGCCATGGCGGAAATCAATCAGGCGTCCAAGGAAATCGCCAAGATTATCAAAACCATCGACGACATCGCCTTCCAGACCAACCTCTTGGCCCTAAACGCGGCCGTGGAGGCGGCCCGGGCCGGAAAACACGGCAAGGGCTTCGCCGTGGTGGCCCAGGAAGTCAGGAACCTGGCGGGAAAAAGCGCCAAGGCCGCCGGGGAGACCGAGGAATTGATCGCCCGGTCGGCCAGGAAAACCGAGGATGGCGTCAAGGTGGTCAATGTCGCCTCCGCGGCCTTCAACGAAATCGCCGCGGAAATATCCCGCATCACCGACCTGGCCGGGGAAATCGCGGCCGCCGGATCGGAGCAGGCCCAGGGATTGAGCCAGATCAACCAAGGCCTGAAGCAGGTGGAGGAAGTCACTCATCGCAATACCGCCGGAGCGGAACAGACCGCTGCCGCGGCCGAGGAACTGTCCCAGCAATCGAACCGGCTCAAGGCCCTCCTGGCCGGCTTCCGCTTGAAACGCCTCGACCAGCCTTTTGAGGCCGCCCGGCCCGGCGCGGTCAAATCCTTGCCCGGCCCCTCGAAAACCCAGGGGCCGGCCGAAGAGCGGCCGAATTCGCACCCGGCCCTGATTCCGCTTGACAACCGCTGATTTTATATCTATTTAACCATGGGGTCATGGGGGGGTCGTTTTCACGGCCCCCCTGTTTTATTTTAATATCAAAAATTCCATTACAACTCACTTGGGCGCCCTGGCTTCAGCTCCTGGATCGATCCGCGCCAACCGCATCCGGTGCAAAAGATTACGTTGCGGGAGACTTCCTGGTCATCCAGGCTCGAATCTCCGGTCGGGACGGCCCGGCCGCCCAGGGGGAGTTTAAAAAAAACCAATGCTCCGTTGTCCTTCTCGAGGTAAAAAACCTTGGTCCCGCAATTCGGGCAGGTCAGATAGACTTCCAGCGGCGGCATATTTCCTTTCCTCTCAAAATTTTACCATGGGCCCCCCGGGAAAGGGGCCAAGCCGACGTTCCACCCCCTTGGCCAAGGGGACGCGCGACGGCGGTCTATCGCCATGTTTTATACCACGACGCGGGTCGGCCCGGCCGCCGCGCCGGCGTCGGAAGAAAGGCGGAGAAGGGGCCGAATACCAGCGTTAGTTGATATTTTCCACCTGGAAAAACTCCACCGGACCGGCCCGAAGCGTCACGGGGGCGGGCCTTGGGTCAACACGAGTCCCGGAGGAGTAGTTGAGGCGGTATCCCGCGAAGCGACGGGGAAGGATGCGTTTTAAACTTTAACCCCCAAGGAAGAGGAACGAGCAATGAAAAGAAATGTATGCGTCTTATTGTCCCTGGCGGCTGTTTTTCTGCTGGTTAACCTAGCGGCGGCGCAAGAAAAAGCCACCAAGGAAGAATGCGTGGCCAAATCGAAGGAGGCCGCTCAAATGGTCCTGGATAAAGGCGTCGAGGAGGCTTTTAAGGCCATCAATGACAAATCCGGCCCCTTTGTCTGGAAGGATTCCTATGTTTTCTGCATCGACATGGAAAAAAAGGCCAACGTCGCCCACCCCATCAACCCCAACCTGATCGGGAAAAACATGATGGCCGCCAAGGATAAGAACGGCAAGATGTTTTTCGCCGAGTTCATCAATGTGGCCACGGCCCAGGGCGAGGGTTGGGTCAGTTACATGTGGCCGAAGCCCGATGAAAAAACTCCTTCCCCCAAGATAACCTATGTCTACCGCGTGCCCGGCCATAATCTTCTCATGGCCGCCGGCATTTACGAGTAACCCGGCCGGCCGGGGCGCGAGGACAAGCGCTCCGGCCGATCGATCAATCAACACATCGGAGATTCAAGTGAAAAACGGATTTTCCACTTTTTCCGGCATCAGGGCCAGAATAATCATCCTCGCCGCTTCGGGAGTGTTGGGGATGGTCTTTTTAGCCGTAATAAACCAATACCTTGGTTCTTCAAGAAGCCGCGGCCAGGAACTGGTGCAATGCGGCCGGGAACTCGCCGTCGGCGTGACCCAAATGGTCCGGCTGGAAGAAAAATTCACCTATACCAATGACCGGTCCATCCTGGAGGAGCGGGACCTGCAAAGCCAGGCCCTGGCCCAAGCCATATCGCGGGCTCAATCCTTGGCCGCCAGTGAGGAAATCGCGCAACTTGTCGAAAAATCACTCCACAGCCGGAAAAAGCACGAGGCCGTTTTCCAGGAAATTGCGGAAAGCCTGGCCTTGATGAAAAATTCACAGG
>JAZDGM010000145.1:0-17651 GCA_043806915.1 Pseudomonadota bacterium
TGCTGGGGCTGCTCACCGGCATGGTGCAGGCTTATATCTTCAGCATCCTCGCCGCGGTTTACATCGCGGCCGCCACGCGAGTTCGCAAACCTAAGCCTGAACCGGAAGCAAAACAGTAAAACATGAACATCGACAACAAAAGGAGAACCTATGGATAACATGACTATTATCGCAGTGGCATCAATCGTCGTCGCCGGCGCCACCACCGGTTTCGGCACTATGGGGCCTGCGCTGGCGGAAGGGAGGGCGGTCGCGACGGCGCTGAGTTCCCTGGCCCAGCAGCCCGACGCCTCCGCCACCATCACCCGGACCTTGTTCGTGGGCTTGGCGATGATCGAGTCCACGGCCATCTACTGCTTCGTGGTCTCGATGATTTTCATCTTCGCCAACCCGTTCTGGAACCATGTCATCGGCCAAGTGACGGGGAAGTAAGTCTATGTTAATTAATTGGTTCACGGTCGGAGCACAGGCCCTCAACTTTCTCGTCCTGATGTGGTTGATGAAACGATTTCTATATAAACCCATCCTCCACGCCATCGCGGAGCGGGAGAAGCGAATCGCCGCGGAACTCGCGAACGCCGAAAAGAAAAAGGCCGAAGCCCAAAAGGAGGGCGACGAGTTCCAGCAAAAAAACGAGGAGTTCGACCGGCAACGCGCCGTGCTTTTAAGAAAAGCGACAGACGAGGTGAAAGCCGAACGTCAACGACTCCTCGACGAAGCGCGTGAGGCGGCCGACGCCTTAAGCGCCAAGCGACATGAAACGCTGAGAAACGAAGAACAAAACCTACGTCAGGCAATCAGCCGCCGGACACAGCAGGAAGTATTCGCCATCGCACGAAAGGCGCTGACGGATCTCGCCACGACGAGTCTGGAAGAACGCCTGGTCGAGGCGTTCATTCGCCGCTTGCGAGAGTTGGACGGCCAGGCGAAGGAAGGCCTCGCCAAGGCCCTTAAAACAGGGTCAAACCCCGCGTTCGTGCGTAGCGCGCATGACCTGCCCGCGGAGCAACACGAGGCGATACAAAATGCGCTCAACGAAACCTTCTCGACTGAAATCCACGTCCGGTTCGAGACCGCGCCGGACCTGATCTGCGGCATTGAACTCATCACAAATGGACAAAAGGTAGCTTGGAGCATCGCGGATTATCTGTCTTCGCTGGAAAAGGGCGTCGATGAACTCCTGAAAGAGAAGGCCAAACCCGTGGCCAAAGCCGAGACGCCGTCCGATTTGACGCCGCGGATATCCACGCGAGCCCATGAACTCCACGAGGAGCGGGGCCACAACAAGGACGAGCCCAAACCTAAAGAACCCAAGCCCCAAACAAAGAGCCAAAGAGCATGAAACCCGAGAGCCTTCAGAACGTTTTCGACGCAGTCTTTGCCGGAATACGCCAAGTGCGGGAAACATTCACGCCGCGACTGACGCCGCGGGAGGTGGGCGTGATCACCAGCGTCGCCACCGGCATCGCCAAGGTGTCGGGTCTTCCCGGTGTGGGCTTTGATGAATTGGTGACGTTTCCCGGCGATGTGCTCGGCATTGCGTTCAACGTGGACGCGGCTGAAATTGGCGTCGTTCTGCTCGGCGAATACTGGCATCTCCATGCGGGAGATGAAGTCCGGCGTACGGGCCGGGTCATGGACGTGGCCGTGGGCGATGGTCTGCTGGGACGCGTCATCGACCCGCTCGGTCGGCCGCTTGACGGCAATGGCCCGGTGGCCGGAAACCGTCGCCTACCCGTCGAACGCCCTGCCCCGCCCATCATGGACCGCTCTCCCGTCACGGTACCTCTCCAGACCGGCATTAAGGTCATCGATGCTCTCATTCCCGTTGGGCGCGGCCAGCGCGAGTTGATTCTCGGCGATCGCCGGACGGGCAAGACCGCCATTGCGATCGACACCATCCTCAACCAGCGCGCCCAGGATGTCCTGTGCGTTTATTGTGCCATCGGTCAGCGGGCGTCCGCCGTCGCGAAGGCCGTGGCGACCTTGCGGGAAAAAGGCGCGATGGATTACACCGTCATTGTTGTGACCGAGGGCAACGACCCGCCGGGTCTTGCTTACATCGCTCCCTACGCCGCAACCAGCATCGCGGAGTCTTTCATGGAAGCGGGCCGAGATGTGCTGATCGTTTACGACGACCTCACCCATCACGCGCGCGCCTACCGCGAACTCTCTCTCTTGCTACGCCGTCCGCCCGGTCGCGAAGCGTTTCCCGGCGACATCTTTTATATCCACTCGCGGCTGCTCGAACGAGCGACGCATTTGCGCAAGGAAGTCGGCGGCGGCTCCCTCACCGCTTTGCCCGTCATCGAAACCGAAGCGCAGGACATTTCCGCCTATATTCCGACCAACTTGATTTCCATCACGGATGGTCAAATCTACCTCTCGCCGTCGCTATTCGAATTGGGCGTGCTGCCCGCGGTCGATGTGGGGAAATCCGTTTCGCGCGTCGGCGGCAAAGCGCAACGGGCGGCCTATCGCGCGGTGGCGGGCAACCTCAAGCTCGCTTATGCGCAGTTTGAGGAACTCGAAACCTTTTCCCGGTTCGGAGCCCGCCTGGATGAAGACACCCGCAAGATCATCGAGCACGGCCGGCGAATTCGAGCCTGCCTCAAACAGCAGGAATCCACTCCGGTGTCATCGCCCGCGCAAATCGCCGTGCTGCTGGCGTTGACCGCGGCCCTCTTCGACCTCGTGCCGCTTGACCAGATGACGGAAGCCGAGCACACCGTGCAAGAAGCGGCGGCGGATATCCCGCCGGAGGTGACCGAGCGATTAGATACAGCCGAAAAATTGAGTGACGAGGATCGTGAAACGATTATCCAAATCGCCCGCGACTCGCTTGCGCGCTTCCAACTCAAATCATTGAAAAATCAAGAGACCAAAGAAGATAAGAAACCCCAAACCAAGTCCAGGCTGGGGCCCGATCTCGAAGCCAAACCAGAAGGACTTAAGTCGGACTCAAAAATCGAGGAAGATACACAAGTCAAAGTCCAGCCCGAATCGCGGTCCAAGCCCGAACCCAAGCCTGCGCCCGAAACCGAGGAGAAGTCATGAGCGACACCGTGGCGAGTCTGCGCCGAAAGATCAGCGGAGCCGGAGATATCCAATCCGTCGTCCGCGCGATGAAGGCCGTGGCCGCCTCAAGCATTGGGCAATACGAGCAATCGGTGCGTGCGTTAGCCGATTACTATCGCACGGTGGAGTTGGGTTTGGGCGCATGCTTCCGACTAAGTGGGCCGGCGCCCTTAAGCGTGGAACGGAAAGGACATACGGTTTCGGGCGTGATTGGCGCGGTCGTGTTCGGTTCAGACCAGGGCTTGGTGGGCCAGTTTAATGATGTAGTCGCCGATTACGCGGTCAAGACGCTGGCGACTCTGCCAGCCAAGCCCGCCGCGGTCTGGGCCGTCGGTGAGCGCGTTAATGCGCGCTTGGCGGATGCGGGCCTGCCGCTGACGGGACTCTTCGCCGTGCCGAACTCCGTTAAGGCCATCACGCCGCTCGTGGGGCAAATTCTCGTGGAGAGCGAGAAGCACCTCAACCAGGGTGAAGTCATCGAACTCCACCTCTTCTATAACCGTCCCACGTCCGGGGCGGTTTATACGCCCGTCAATCAGCGACTGCTACCTCTGGACGAAAACTGGCGACGCAAGCTGGCCGAACTTCCCTGGCCGACGAAAAATTTGCCCGAAGTCATGGGTGGCGGCACATCGACCTTGCGGGCGCTTATCCGCGAATACCTTTTCGTCTCGCTCTTCCGGGCGTGCGCCGAATCCCTTGCGAGCGAGAACGCGAGCCGCCTGTCGGCGATGCAACGCGCCGATAAAAACATCGAAGAATTGCTGGAGGTCCTCAACGGGACATTTCATCGTTTGCGCCAGAGCGACATCGACGAGGAACTGTTCGACGTCATCTCCGGCTTCGAGGCGCTGTCAGCGGCCAACTGATAATGCCTAAAACCTGGCCATCTGAAATTGTATTATTCCTTTCTTTTTCAGTTCAAAAAAATTAACTACTACATTTTTTTCTTTTTGATTTCTTGCCGGCGTGGCCCCTTGTATCCTTGTCATCGGGCAGGGAGGGCTAAACGATGGCCAAATGGTTTCACGGAGATTTTTTAAAAAGACATCCAATATCCGCTGGTTCCCAAGCTCTAGCTTGGGAACCCGGGAAGGGGAAGCTCTAGCTTCCCACTTTATCCGGAAAGCAACCACGGGGAATCAACGCGGCGTTTCCATTTCGAAGTCCTAGCGCGGCGGTGAATGTATCGATATTAGTCGGTTTAAAATTTCATCCGGCTCGTTGACCCCATGCCTGAAGGCTCGCCGGGCAAGGTCTATCCCCTAGCCGGCGATTATGGGCTGGGGCGGGGCGCTACATCTATAGAGTGAGGAAGCTGGAGCTTCCCTGGCCGAGGTTCCCAAGCTAGAGCTTGGGAACCAGCCTTACTCATTTTCATTTGGCCATTTTCCTCGCATTTTCAACCGGCCGCTGACAGTTTCTTATATTCAGCAAGACAACACACCTTGCCCCAAACGGAGGCGAGGGCCGGGCCGGACTATTCTCTCCCTCGCCCCCCACGGGGGGAGAGGGCTGGGGTGAGGGGGGATATTCAGTTCGCCCAGGCCGGCGGACAAGCCAAGATGTTGGGTTACGCTTCGCTAACCCAACCTACGGAGATCACATTGTTTTTAGGCGATCCGAAGCGCCCCGGGCCTCTTCGGGCGGGCATGGACGCCCGCCCTTTCCGCCCTCGAAACAGGACGTTTCGGGGCGTGAAGCCGCCGCCAGGCGGGTTCTCCGGAAAAAGAGCCGGGGGTTGTCAGGGGCGCCGGCTCCGGCGCGCCCCTGACCCTGGGACGGGAAAGAGCCTCTCGAAGCCCAACCCCTGCCGCGCGAGGGGCGGAGCAGCCCCGCCCGCACGGCGCGGCCAACGCCTCCAATTTACCGCGGCCAGACCCGAAAATAGTAAAAAATGGCGCGCGTGGCGCACCCTACAAACCGCGGAATGGAAACGCCGCGTTGATTCCCCTTGGTTACCTTCCGGATAAAGTGGGGAAGCTAGAGCTTCCCCTTCCCGGGTTCCCAAGCTAGAGCTTGGGAACCAGCAACGAATGGATGTCTTTGACAAAAGTCCTATAAACTATCGTTAATTTACGCAATTAAGCATTAGTTACACAGGGGCCGACAAGGACCCGCTCCCCCACCAACTCAAAATAGCGAAGGGCCCGTTTTATTCTCCGACCAGCGCCCGATCGAGAAGTTGGTCGTACGTCGCCAGGCCCGTCGCTTTCGCTGAAATTTCAGTGAGGGGGACAATATCCTCCCGGGAAATATACCGCAACGCGAATTTTCGATTCAGGGCCATGAACTGCTTGAGGCCGACGGAGACCCGGTTCAAGTAGGAATATAGCCCCAGCGCTCCCGTGGGAATACTCGACGCCTCGTCCCCGTATTCCGCCTTGAGAAGACGAAAGTCAGCGAACACTTCCTCGACGGTCGCGCCGAAGTGGGCGAATTCCCTGGGGACCGAGCCGCTCCGCAAGGCCTCTCCAACCCGCCGCCCGACCGAGGCCGCCGCCATGGCCGCGCGGCCGATCGCTATCAGGCTGATGTAGGGCGCTCCGAGGGCCAGCCCCTTAAAAATCTGGTCCTCGGTGGCGAAACCTCCCGCCATGGCTATAGGCGGCAGCGGCTTCCCGGACTTTTCCAGTTCGCGCAGGATTCGGTAAACAACGACCTCCAGCATCACGGTCGGCATGCCCCATTCATTCATCATCTTGGCCGGGCTGTGCCCGGTTCCGCCGCCCGCTCCGTCCAGGGTCACCAGGTCGACGCCGGCCTCCGAGGCGATCCCGATTATGGCGGCAATGTCCCGGGGGTCGAAAGGCCCCGTCTTGAAACAGACCCGCTCGGCGCCCAGGCTTCGCAGCTCGGCCACGCGACGCACCAGCTCCTCGGGGGTCCACATCGGCAGCTTGCCGATCTTCTCGAAAACCGGTCCGACTCCGCGGGCGTAAGCCTCCGCGACCGCGGGGTCCTCCGGGTCCGGCGCGACGATGTAACCAAGTTTCTTGAAGCGAAGGGCGTCCTTGATATTCGGGACTCGCCCCATGCCCTGAATGCCCTTGGCCGCCTGTCCGAATTTCAACTCCACGGACCTGACGTCAAGCCGTTCGATGGCGTACTCGAGCACGCCGTGATATTCATCGTCGAAATTGGCCTGGAGGACGATATCGCCGCGGCCGTCCCGGTGGTAACGCCTGTAGGTGGAAACCATCTCCGCGAGCAACGGCGCCTCGACGACCCGATGACCGGCGACAACAAGCCCCGCGTCCTTGGCGACCACGTCCTCGCCAATGACGACGGGCACGCCGGAAAGCGCGGCGCCCGCGAAGTATTCCCTCCAGGCCAACTTGGCCATGGCCGGAAGGATGAAAGGCGCCTTGATCGGGACGGCCCGGGCGGCCCCGAACGTGGATGATATATCGGCGTAAGGGTAGCTGGCCTGGTAGGGGTCCGCGGGCAGCCCGATCGCCCCGAATACCCGGCCGTTGATATTAAAATGTGAAAAATCCAGCGGATATCGTTTTTCCGAGGCGAACTGGTTCGTGTCCGCGGAAAACGGGAGGATCGCTTCGGAGCCCCGGATCGCCGAAAGGCCGATCTCGCAGGGGCCGACGCAATCGGCGGTGCAGACGGCGCACATGCCGGAAACGCCGGTCGCATGCCTGGGGTTCCTCATATGGGTATTGGTGATCGGACTGCCAAGGTCGGGACTGAAGGACATTTCAAAAACCTCCATTTCAGGTGCGCTTCCCCTCGCCTTGTCATAGGCGGAGCAGGCTTATTCGTAACACAAAACCCGAGCCTCAACCAAGCCGTTTATCGCCCGCGACGGGGACCCCGCCCCCCTGGCCCCCGGCGCGCGGCCCGATTGGCGAAAAAACCCTTGACATTTTTAAAACACGATAATATTTTTGAATCAAATTCAGTTAGTGAACATCACTTTTCTAATCTCGGGAGGACCCAATGGACGCAATTGAAACCAGGATCGACGTCAAGTCCGACGAATTCAAAAAAAATTACGAGGCCATGGAAGTCCTGGTCGCGGATTTGAAAAAGGAATTGAAGCGGGCCCGGGACGAGCGGCCCGACAAGGATAAAAACCGCCTGGCCGCCCAGGGCAAAATGTTTATCCGGGACAAACTAGACCTGTTGCTGGACCGGAACACGCCCTTTCTGGAAGTGGCGCCCCTGGCCGCGCGCGGCATGTACGACGGTAAAATCCACGGGGCCGGCCTGGTCTGCGGCATTGGAGTGGTTTGCGGGAAGGAAGTTTTCGTCAGCGGCAACGACGCCACCATCAAGGGCGGGTCGTCCTACCCGATGACGGTTAAAAAATCCTTGCGGGGCCAAACCATTGTCATGGAAAACCGGCTTCCGAACATCACCCTGGTGGATTCGGCCGGCGGGTATCTGCCGCTCCAGTCGGAGGTTTTCCCGGACATCGACGACGGGGGCCGGGTGTTTTACAACCAGGCCATGATATCGAAAATGGGGATTCCGCAGATAACCGCGGTCATGGGGCTCTGCACCGCCGGCGGGGCCTATATCCCGGCCATGTCGGACGAGACGATCCACGTCCGGGGCAATGGGGCCATCTTTCTGGGCGGCCCTCCCTTGGTCAAGGCGGCCACGGGGGAGGAAGTGACGGCGGATGAACTGGGCGGCGCGGAGTTGCACTGCCGGGATTCGGGCGTCTCGGACTACATGGCCGAGGACGAGCGCCACGCCATCGCCATCCTCCGCAACATCATCGAATGCCTGCCGGCCACGGAAAAAGCCCGCCTGAGCCTGCGCCCGTCCAAGCCGCCCTTGTACGATCCCAAGGAAATATACGGCATCGTCAGTCGGGAGCTCAAAACCCCCTACGACGTCCGGGAACTGATCGCCCGGATCGTGGACGGCAGCGAGTTCCTGGAATTCAAGGAATTGTACGGTCCGACCCTGGTCTGCGGCTTCGCCCATATTCACGGCTATCCCGTGGGAATCCTGGGCAACAACGGGATACTGTTCCCGGACAGCGCCCTCAAGGGGACCCAGTTCATCCAGATCTGCGACCGCCGCAAAATCCCCCTGCTCTTTCTCCAGAATATCAACGGCTTCATTGTGGGCCGGGAATACGAACGGGCCGGGATCACCAAAAACGGGCACAAGATGGTCAACGCCGTGTCCACGGCCACGGTCCCCAAGTTCACGGTCATGGTGGGCGCTTCCTTCGGCGCGGGCAATTACGCCATGTGCGGCCGGGCCTATTCCCCCCGGTTCCTGTGGAACTATCCCAACGCGGAAATCGCGGTCATGGGCGGGGAACAGGCGGCCGGGGTCCTGATCACCCTGCGCAACGACCAACTGGCCAAGGAAGGCAAGCCGCCCCTGACTCCCGGGGAAGCGGAACAGATTCGCGTCCCCATCATCGAAAACGCCCGCAAGGAAAGCAACGCCTACTACAGCACGACCAATCTGTGGGACGACGGGATCATCGACCCGGCCGACACCCGCGACGTCCTGGGGCTGTCCATTTCCGCGGCCCTCAACGCCCCCATCAGGGACGACGAGTTCGGATACGGCATCTTCCGGATGTAGCCGTCCCGCCGGGGGCGCCGGACTTACCACTGCAAGGAGAGCGAGTCTCATGTTCAAAAAAATATTGGTGGCCAACCGAGGTGAAATCGCCCGGCGCGTCATGAACACCTGCCGGGAAATGGGGGTTTCCACCGTGGCCGTGTATTCGGAAGCCGACGAAAACGCGGTGCATGTCTTCAAAGCCGACCAGGCGGTTTTTCTGGGAAGTTCGCAACCCTCGGAAAGCTACCTGAATATCGATAAAATAATCGACGCGGCGAAAAAAACCGGCGCCGAGGCCATCCACCCGGGGTACGGGTTTCTGGCGGAAAACGCCGCGTTCGCGGCCCGGTGCGAGGAGGAAGGCCTGGTCTTCATCGGGCCTCCCGCTAGCGTCATTCGGGAGCTAGGCGACAAGACCTCGGCCCGGCGGACCGTCAGTCGCCGCGGCGTGCCCATCATCCCCGGGTTGCTCCATCCCGAGTCCGACCCCGAGGTCCTGGCCCGCAAGGCCGAGGAATTGGGTTTTCCCGTGCTGATCAAGGCCGCGGCCGGCGGCGGAGGCAAGGGCATGCGCGTGGCCGAGTCATCCCGGGGCTTCGCCGAGGCCTGCCGCGCGGCCGCCCGCGAAGCCCGCGGCGCCTTCGGGGACGGCGCCATCTACCTCGAAAAGCATATCGAACGTCCCCGGCACGTCGAATTCCAGATACTGGCCGATCAATACGGCCAGGTCATTCACCTGCTGGAACGGGAATGTTCCATCCAAAGGCGGCACCAAAAAATAATCGAGGAAACCCCCTCCCCGGCCCTGACTCCGGAACTGCGGGCCCGGATGGGCGCCGCCGCGGTCGCCGCGGCCGAGGCCGCCGGTTACGTCAACGCCGGGACCGTGGAATTTCTTCTGGACCAACAAGGGAATTTTTATTTCCTGGAAGTCAACACCAGGCTGCAAGTGGAACACCCCATCACCGAGATGACCACCGGCCTGGACCTGGTGCGCCTCCAACTGGAAATCGCGGCCGGCGGACGGCTGCCCCTGACCCAGGACGACGTCCAGGGGCGGGGTCACGCCATCGAATGCCGCATCTACGCCGAGGACCCGGAAAACGGCTTCTTCCCTTCCCCGGGGGACATCATTTACCTGGAAGAACCGGCCGGCCCGGGCATCCGGAACGACTGCGGCGTGTATTCCGGGTTCACCGTGCCGGTGGAATACGACCCCATCCTGTCCAAGTTGATCGCCCACGCCGGCGATCGGGACGCGGCCGCGGCCCGGATGATTCGCGCCCTGGAAGAGTATGTGATCCTGGGAGTCAAGACGCCCATACCCTTCCTGATCGACGTGCTCCGGTCCGAACCTTTCCGGGCGGGAGACACCTTCACCGACTTCATCCCGACCCATTTTGCAAACTGGACCCCGGATCGAGGCCGGCCGGAACCGGCCGCGGCGGCCTTCATCGCCCGGGACCTGGCCGGACCCGTGGAATCCCGGGTTTCCGAAAGTCGCGACAACACCACCCCCTCGCCCTGGATGACTTTAGGGTCGTTCGGACGCTAGAAATATAAAAGAAAGGCCCAATATCATGGAATACCGGCTCCGTTTGGGAGAAACAGTCATCCCCCTCGCCGTGGAGCGGGGGGACGAAGGCCGGATGCAATTGACCCGGGATGGCCAGGTCAGGGACGTCCGGTATCGGATGATCTCCGCCCATCACTTCCATCTCGAAATCGACGGGCAGGGAGTCAACGCCTACGTCGCGGCCGACGGCCCGGGACGGACCGTGATCGTCCGGGGCGTTCCCTACTACCTGGAAGACGCCGACCTCCAGCCGACGGTCAAAAAAGGCTCCCGCGCCGCCGCCCCGACCATGGTCACCCCGCCCATGCCCGCAGTGGTCGTGGCGGTCCTGACCGCCGTGGGTCAAACGGTCCGCCGGGGCGACCCCCTGATCATCGTCACGGCCATGAAGATGGAAACGACCCTGACCGCGCCGTACGACGGACTGGTCACCGCGGTCAACGCCGCGGCGGGCGACAAGGTCATGCCCGGCCAGGTCCTGGCGGATATCCAAAAAGACGATCAACTGGAAGATATTTAAGGAGAAAACCCATGGAAGACAGCCACCTGCTCTACCGCGTCCAAGGGAATGTGGGCGCAATCACCATCAACCGCGAGGCCCAGAGAAACGCCGTCACCGCCGAGGCCATCGCCCTGTTTCACCAGTACCTCGACGAGGCGGAAAAAGACCCCCAAGTCCGGGCCGTGTTGATCACCGGCGCGGGGGACCGGGCCTTCTGCACCGGCGCCCAACTCGCCGGCGGCCTGGCCGGGGCCGAAGTGGATATTTTCAGCAATTACGCCAAGCTGCTTTATCGCCTCGCCGGGTTCCCCAAACCCACCCTGGCCCGGGTCAAGGGTTTTTGCCTGGCCGGCGGCATGGGCTTCATGCTGGCCTGCGACCTGGTGATCGCCGAGGAAGGCGCCAAGTTCGGCACCCCGGAAGTCAACGTGGGGCTCTGGCCCATGATGATCGGCGCCCTGATCTTCCGCAACGTCCCGCGCAAGAAAGCCATGGAAATGATCATGCTCGGGGAGCGACTGTCCGCCCGGGAAGCCCTGGAAATGGGACTGATCACCCGGGTCGTCCCCGCCGACAAGCTGGACGAGGAAGTCGACCGGGTCCTCCAGGCCCTGACTTCCAAAAGCCCCAGCGGGACCAGGATCGGCAAGATGGCTTTTCAAGCGGTCGAGGGCCTGCCCCTGGAGGAAGCCCTGGTCTTCCTGTCGAAAAAAATCCAGGAAGTGGCTTCCACCAAGGACGCGGCCGAGGGCATCACCGCCTTTATCGAAAAACGGCCCCCGAAATTCATCGGGGAATAGAAATTCATCGAGAACCAGAAATTCATCGATAAATAGCGCCGACGAGGTTTTCCGGCGCGGGGCCAAACCGGCCGGCGTTCTATAACGGGACCAAACAGACACCCAAATAAACAGAGGGGAAATACCATGAGCGCGGACGTCCAAACGGGAAAAAACAAAGTCATCATAGCGAATTGCAGCGGGTTCTTCGGCGACCGTCTCTCCGCCTCGGCGGAAATGGTCCGGGGCGGCCCCATTGACGTTCTCACCGGGGATTACCTGGCGGAACTGACCATGGCCATTCTTTTCCGGCTTAAACTGAAAAGCCCCGAGGCCGGGTACGTGCCCACCTTCCTCAAGCAGATGGAGGAAGTCATGGGGGAATGCCTGGACCGGAAAATCAAGGTCGTGTCCAACGCCGGAGGCCTCAACCCCAAGGCCATGGCCCAGGAACTGGCCAAAATGGCGACGAAGCTGGGCCTGGCCCCCAAGATCGCCTTTATCGAGGGCGACGACCTGATGCCGCGCCTGGCCGAGTTGCAGTCGTCCGGCGAACCCCTGGCTCACCTGGACAAGGGGATTTCCCTCAAGGACGCCGGGGCCATGCCCATCACGGCCAACGCCTACCTGGGAGGGTGGGGCGTGGCCGAGGCCCTTAAGAAAGGCGCGGACATCGTCGTCTGCGGCCGGGTCGCCGACGCGGCCCTGGTCATGGGACCGGCGGCCTGGAAACACGGCTGGCGCCGGGACGACTGGGACCAACTGGCCGGCGCGGCGGCGGCGGGCCACATCATCGAGTGCGGCGCCCAGGCCTCGGGCGGCAACTATTCCTTTTTCGAGGAAGTCCCGTCATATCTCAAGGTGGGCTACCCCATCGCCGAGGTTTATGACGACGGCTCCGCGGTGATCACCAAGCATCCGGGGACCGGCGGCCTGATCTCCGTGGACACGGTCAAGGCCCAGCTTCTCTACGAAATACAACAACAGGCCTATCTCACCCCGGACGTGGCCGCCCGGTTCGACGCCATCGACATTTCCCAACAGGGTCCCGACCGGGTCCTCATCGCCGGCGTCAAGGGCGAACCCCTGCCCCCCACCACCAAGGTCTGCCTCAACTGCCTGGGCGGGCATCGCAATTCCATGACCATCGTCCTGACCGGTCTCGATATCGAGAAAAAAGCCAAGGTCTTCGAGGAAGCCTTCTTCGACAACCTGGGCGGCCGGGGGACATACGCCGTGGAGGAAGTCCAACTGGTCCGCTCGGACCGGGAAGACCCCCAAACCAACGACGAGGCCTTCGCCTACCTGCGGCTGTCGGTCATGGACCCGGACGCCAAAAAGGTCGACCGTTTTTCGTCCAAGATCGTGGAACTCGGCCTGGCCAATATTCCCGGCTTCACCGCCACGGCCCCGCCCAGCAAGGGCTCCCCGGTCATTGTCCACTGGCCGGCCCTGATATCCCAGGACCGGATAACCCAGAAAATCACCCTGGACGGCGAGGAATTCACCGTCGCTTACGAACCGGCCGCCCCCTTGAGCGCCCCGGTCCTGGCGCCGTTGACGACGTTGCCGCCCGCCCCTTCCGGCCGGACGGTCAGGGTCCCCCTGGGACGGGTCTTCGCGGCCCGGTCCGGCGACAAGGGCGGCAACGCCAACCTGGGGGTTTGGGGCCGGACTCCCGAGGCCTACGCCTTTCTGAGGGAATTCATGACCGCGGAAAAGTTGAAGGAACTGTTTAAGGACTTGCGGCCCTACCAAATCGACCGGTTCGAATTCCCTAATCTCCTGGCCGTGAACTTCTATATCCGCGGCGTCCTGGGCGAAGGCGCGGCCGCTTCCACCAGAAGCGATCCCCAGGCCAAGACCCTGGGGGAATATTTCCGGGCCCGGGTGGTCGACCTGCCGGAATCGCTGGCGCCCTAGTAACGTGGCGGCGGGTCGTTTCAGGGACCCGCCGCCGTAAAAAGCCGCGGGGGCCGGCCCCGGCGGGTTGCGAAAAACCGTCCCGGCCGGAACCCCGCGCCCCCTTAGCGACGCCGGACCGGGGCGACGCGGCGGGCAAAGCGGGTGAAAAAGCCCTCGGGAATAACCGATCCCAATAAGCAAACGAGGTGGAAAGATGTATTTCAACGAGACTCACGAGGCCTTCCGGGCTTCCATCAGAAAATTCGTGGACAAGGAAATCAACCCCTTCATGGACGAGTGGGAGGAAACCACGGCCCCGCTTCATGACATCTTCAAAAAAATGGGGGCGTTGGGATTCCTGGGCGTGCGCTACGACGAAAAATACGGCGGCGCGGGGCTGGACTACTGGTTCGAAACGGTTTTGCTCGAGGAAATAGGGCGCATCCACGGCATGGGCCTGTCCACGGCCATAGCGGTCCAGACCAACATGGCCACGCCGGCCATCGCCGCCCATGGCAGCGAATATTTGAAGGAAACCTACCTCAAGCCGGCCATTGCCGGGGACATGGTCTCGGCCATCGCGGTGACGGAGCCGGACGCGGGGTCCGACGTCTTCGCCATCAAGACCAAGGCGGTCCTCGAGGGCGACCAGTACGTCATCAACGGCTCCAAGACCTTCATCACCAACGGGGTCCAGGCGGACTTCCTGACGCTCCTGGCCCGGACCAACGACGACCCCGGGTATCATTCCTTCGGTCTGTTCGTGGTCCCGACCAACCTGCCGGGTTTTCAGGTCGGCAAGAAGCTCGACAAGCTGGGCCTCCGTTGCAGCGACACGGCCCTTCTTTATTTTGACGGGGTCCGGATTCCGCGGGAAAACCTGATCGGCGAGGAAGGGGAAGGCTTCATCTACCAGATGCGGCAGTTCCAGCACGAACGGTTCGCCATTCTGCCCGGGACCTACGTCTGGATCAAGGAAATGATCGACATGACCACGGCCTATCTTCGGCAGCGCGTGGTTTTCGGCAAGCCGCTCATCACCAAGCAGGTCCTGCGGCACCGTATGGCCGCCTGGCTGGCCCGGGGTGAATCCCTGCGCCAACTGACCTACCATATCGTCCGGATGAAGATGCGGGGCCTGGACCCCACCCGGGAAATTTCCATGGGCAAGCTCCTGGCCGGGCAACTGATCTCGGAAGTGGCCACGGGCTGCCTGCAGATGTTCGGCGGCATGGGCTTCATGAACGAGACCCTGATTTCCAGGTATTTCCGCGACACCAGGATCATGTCCATCGGCGGGGGAGCGGACGAGGTGATGCTGGAAATCATCGCCCGCATGGAAGGGTTCTAGGGGGCCTTCGCGCCGTCTCGGCCGGACCCGGACCGGGCCGGGCCGAGGCGGCCTTTTCCGATAAGATAAGGGTAGTTGACCGCTATGACTTTAAAAACGGCCCCCCCCAGGGAAGCCGAAAACCAGTTGTCCAAGAGCGCCTTGCGGCGCCTCCGGGAAAAGGAACAACGCCGCCGGGATTTTCTCCAGGCCGCGGAAACCCTGTTCGCCCGCCAGGGCTTTCACCAGACCAGCATCGAGGAAATCGCGGACCTGGCCGAGGCCTCCACCGGCGCCGTTTATTTCCATTTCAAGAACAAGGACGACCTCCTGATCCAGTTGATGAAGGATATCGGCTTTTTCCTCCGGGAATGGCTCGGCGGGGAATTCAGGAAAAACCCGGCCACCATCGAGGGGTTCTGTAATATCGCCGGGGCCTTCATGAAGGAATTTTGCACCAGGTATCCGGAAAAAATCATCATCTTTTTCCGGGAATCGGTCGGGCAGAGCAGCGAGGTCGAGGAACAGCGCAAAAAAGTCTCGGAAAAACTCACGGCCGATATAAAGGACGTCCTGCTGCGGATCAGCCGACACCTCAACCGGGATTTCGTCACCCCGGCGGCCGCGGAAGCCGCGGCTGTCTGCGTGGTCGGGATATTCGAACGGGTTTCCTGCCTGTACATCCTCTGGCGGACCCAAGCCGACGAAAAAACATTCCTGGTCGAGGAAACAGCCGCCTTCATCCGGGGCGGCGTGGAAGGCCTTTTAAAATAAGATGGATACGCCGACCCGGGCCCGGGTCGGCCCCTGGCCTCGCCTCGTCCGTCGACGCCCCCGGCGCCGGCCGGAAGGCGCCATTTCCCGCCCCCGGCCTACCGCGAATCACTAAAGCCCCGGTTCAGCGCTTCCTCATACTCCCGGCTGGAAAACCCGGGACGGCGCCGGCGGAGTTCCTTGACCAGGAAAGCCCACGCCTGTTCCCATTCACGGCCCTCCGTTTCGGAAAAACAACCGTCCCGATATTCGTCCGCGACCTGATACGCGGCGGCGTGGAGAACAGCCAAGTCACTCATGACCCACCCCGATGGTTGAAGGTTGGTCCCAATAATACCACGCCCCCGGGACTAGGCGCGGCGGCGAAAGCAATATTTCCACGCCGCTAGGGCGTCCCCGCCAGGCCTCGCCTACCTTTGCGTTCCCCGGGCGTTTCGAGTATGATAATAGCAACTTGGGCTAGGCTTCGCGCGCCTCGTCTTCCGCCCCGCGGGCCGAGGCCCCAGCCGGGGGACGAGCAGACCGGGGGCCTTTCCCGCGGGGAGGCTTTCAACCATTTCCCGCGCCCGCGCGCAAACCCGTTTCGACCAAGACATGAAAAGGGACGACATAAAAATGGACCGTCAAGCCCCGGCATATTCCCCCAGGCTGTTTTTCTTGGCGCTGATCGCGGCCGGCCTGGCCTGCCTCCTCTTCGTGTGCTCCTCGTGCGACGGGAGCGGCGACTCCTTGCCGTCGCGCGCGGCCTGGCGGGTCCTCCTGATCACCGCCCATCCGGACGATGAAACCATGTTCAACCTCGGCCGGTTCCGCGAGCGGGGGTGGCGGACCAGCATCGCGCTGGTCACGAACGGTGAAAACGGCGGCGTGGTGCAGGGGATTAAACCTGATTACGACCCGCAAAAGGACGATGACGTCCTCATCGAAAACGACCCGGGTCCCGGCGTCTGGCTGACCGTCCCGCCCGACGGCCCCCGGTTGAAAGAGATCACGACCAAGCTGGACCTGGCCATCCAGAGGCGCGGCGAGTTCCTCGACAGCAGCGCCATCCACGGCGTCTTGACGGTCTATTTCCTGTCGGGCCTGGGGCGTTTTGATTTCGAGGACTCCTGGGACAACGGCGTGGCCAACTGGGACCAGGGCCTCCTGGCAGCCCGGCTCATGGAAGCCGCGGCCCTGAGCCGGCCGGACATCATCATCACCCTCGACCCGGACGAGACCTGGGCGCACCGCCAGCATTACGGCCTGGCCCGGATCGTCAAGTCCCTCTGGGAAAACGGGGCCTTCGATGCGCCGGGAGGGCCGAGGCCGCTCTTATACGGGATCAGGGAGCACGGCTGGTATGAAAGATCATGGGAGCCGCTGGAAGGGGATGAGCGATTCGACCGCGACGAGTATTCGCCGGCGCTGGCGATGACCTATGAAGACTACTGGGCCAGGGCGACCGGGGCCTACATCAGCCAGAGCTCGCATCCGGTCTGGTTCGGGGCGCGCGTCGGGGTGAAAATCCTCCCGGGGTACCGGGGCGTGGACATCATCCGCAGGTTGGACGCCCTGGCCGGGCGCGAGGGGTTGAGCGAACTGTTCCTTCGCCGCCCCCCCGACGCCGCGTCGGCCGTCCCGCCGACTTCCACGCCCCTGGTGGTCGACCTGTCGGGGGAATGACCTCACAGCCGACCGCGGCCGCCTTTGCCGGACCTAGGTTTCCTTGGCCGGCGCCTTGAAAACGCCGGCCTTCAAGGCCGCGACCCGGCCCGGATAAACTTGGGCGCCTGCCCAGCGATAAATGGGGCGCGGACGGTCTCGAAAACCCTCCCGGCCGACCCAACAAAGACAGCGCCGCGCGCCATTTCATCCAGCTATTTTTTTGCTTTTCACCTGGCCGCGTTTCAATCCACTCCCCCGCGGGGTGTCAGCGGCCATCTGATAATGCCTAAAACCTGGCCATCTGAAAATGTATTGTTCCTTTTATTCTGAAAGACAACACCTTGTTCCAAACGGAGGCGGGGCCGGCCAAGATGTTGGGTTTCGCCTACGGCTCAACCCAACCTACGGAGATCACATTATTTTTTGACCTGTAGAGGCGTGCTCGGCCAAGCAATTCCAAGCGCCCCGGACCTCTTCGGGCGGGCATGGACGCCCGCCCTTTCCGCC
>JAZDGM010000146.1:0-17783 GCA_043806915.1 Pseudomonadota bacterium
TAGGGATCGCCGGCGTAGTTTTTGCTCGAGATCGCGAAGGCGTCCCTGCCCCGGAGACTGATTTCGTCCGCGGGGTCTCCCCACAGGGAGATGCCGACCATCATGTCCGGAAAACGGTCCCGCGGGACCGTGATCAGTCCGTTGGTGGCGCAGGAGGTCGGCCGCCTGTTGTAAAAGGCTTCCCCCCGATCCAGGTGCAGGGTGGGTTCTCCGCCGATGAGGATGGCCAGGTTGACGCCCCGGGCTTTTTCCTTGTCGACGAAGGCCTCCCATTTGGTCAGGTCGAATTCTTCCTTGGCCGCCTTGTGTTCGTCCGAGGAATAGAAAAAACAGCCCTTGCAGCGCAGGTTGCATTGATTGGTCAGGTCGTAGATGGAACTGCGGATGTTGAGCTTGGATATTTTTTTGTAGCGTTCTCGCCACTCCTCGTCGAGAAGCGAGCTGATGGTGATCATTTTCCACCTCTAGAATTGAAGCTGCCCCAGGCCGGTCCACCGTGGACGGTCGTTCCCCGGGGCATGGTATTTTACCGGCGGCAAATGGACTTCTTCTCCGTCAACCTAGTCCGCCGGCGGGGGCGGTTGAACCATGGTCCGACACAGGTTGGGGCCTTTTTCGTATCCCATGAGCCAGACCGCCAGGTAGTTGTCCACGTAATCGAGCCAACTTTTAAATGTTTCCGGGTCGGAGGCGTGGCGGAAAAGCCGGGCCGTGACCACGGCGCTGCCCGCCGCGTAATGCCGGCAATCCGGGCAGTCCGTATCCGGGACGCAGCAGGCCGCTTGCCTGTCCCAGGTCAGGTCGGCGCGGTACTGGCGAAAGGACCGTCCCAGGCCCAGGGCCGTGGAGGGATTCCGGCGCGGATAGGAGCAGGAGAACAGGTCGTGCAGGCCCAGGCGGTCGGTGTGAACGACGGCGTTATAAGCCGAAAAGAGGACCTTTTCCGGATAGTCCCCGGTCAGCCGCGACATGGCTTCCCTGGTTTGGCGAAGCGATTCCGGGGAGTGCCGCAGCGGGCCGGAATAGCCCACGGGCGAGGAAAAGACGTTGAAGGTGGTCCGGCAGCCCGCGGCGGCTAATTCGTCGACCACATCCGCGGCTTCCGCGATGTTGTGGGGAGTGAAGGTGTAAACGAAGACCACCCGGGGGTCCCCGCGATAGTTGGCGATCTGCCGCAGGAGCATGTCCCTGGCCCCGCGGACCCGTAAAGACGACTCGTCATTGCCCCAGACGGAAACGTGTATCTTGTAGCCGACGGCTTCCGGGATGCGCCGCAGGCCGTTGGTCGCGATGCAGCCCAGGGGGATTTCCCCATGGCAAACTTCCAGCAGTTCCGGGACCAGGGCCGGCTCGGCGCCGGCCAGGACCACGTAGGTCACGCCCCGGGCTTTTTCTTCCCGAAAAAGTCGGCGCCAGGCTTCCGGGTCCAGGTTGTCCGCGGCGTACTGCTTGTCCCCCTGGTAATAGTAACAACCCTCGCATCTTATATTGCAACGACTGGTCATGTCGTAGGTGGATTCGCGCAGGAAGAATTGCCGGCGAACCTTTTCCCATCGTTCCCGGACCACCGGGTCCGCCAGTATTTCCGAAAAGCCCATTCTCGGGGACTGGTCCGGGGCGAGTTCCGGGGTCTTTCCGGACAAGCGAGAAGAGACGCTATCCGACATGCCGTCCTCCCTATTAGAGTTTCGCCTTTATGTATTCGGCGATCAGGCCCAGGGTCTTGAGGTTGGGATAGTCGTCCTCGCGGATGGTCACCTTGTATTCGTCTTGTAGGACCAGGGCCACGGTGGCCATGTCCATGCTGTCGACGCCCAATTCGTCGATCAGGTCCACGTCCGGATCGAACGTTTCCGGGGTCACGCCTTCAAGCTTAAGCTCCTCGATGAGGATTCGGGCGATATTTTGAATGAGCGCTTTATCCATGTAAGTATCGAAGCCTCCGTTTTTTTCCTGGGTCCCGTCCCGCCGCGCCTTCCCGCAAGGCGCCCGGGGGAGGACCAATTTTTTTTGTATCACGACCCGGGACGAAAGAACAAGTCCGGGTGGTTTTCTTTATAGGGTTAAAAGCGAAAAAACATGTCCGTCGACTTCCGCGTGCCAAACCGGGGTTTCATGCCCCTCTATCAGGAGCCGGCTTTCGGCGCGGCCGACCACGCGGGCCTCGGTCCGACTCCAGGCGTGGGTAAGTTCCATCCCTAGGGCCTTGGAAGCGGCCTCCTTGATGGTCCAGAGCCTGGTCGCGGCGGCCTGGAGGCCCAGCTCCGACTGTTCGACCAGCCGTTTTTCCCGCGCGGAAGCGTAAATGGACAACCCCTTGACCGCCGCTTCCCGGTCGGTTTCCACGTCCACGCCCAGGGGCCGGGGACCGGCGACGGCCACGACGAACCGGTCGTCGTGGGCGACGGAGCAAGGCAGGTCGAGGCCGGCCAGGGTCGGCCTCACCCCGTCGGGCGCCAAGACGTCCAGGTCCGGGGCCGGGACGTCGGCGGCCGTTCTTCCCAGAATGCGGGAAAGACGCTTGAGGGCCAGGCGGGAAGAAATGAAACTTTTTTTTCTTTTTTCCCCCAGGCCCTCGGCCCGCTTCAATTCCCGGGGACTGAGCGTTCGAAGGGCGAAGGACGGGATGGCCGGCAGTTCGAGGACGACCATTTCCCGGCAATGGGCTCTGAGCGCCTCGAGTTCCGGCCGGGCTTTTTCCCGGACCCATTCCGGGGCCTTGACCCGGCCGCCGGCGACTTCCTTCATCCCCAGCCCGAAAACCGCTTCCCGGGGCCGGCCTTCCAGGTCCAGCACCCAGAGATCGAAGACCATCAGGTCCGGCGTGGTTGGTCGGGGGAAGACCCGGGCGAAAAAGACCCCGCCCGGCCGGGTGGGGTCGAACACAACTCGACGGTCGTAACCCACGGGGAAGCCCGTCAAGTCATGCCGGCCCTGCCCCCAGGCCGACGCCAAGTGAAAGGCCGCGTCCAGGGGAAAGGGCGAACCCAGGGGGCCGGACCCGGGAAGGTCGGCCGGGGCCCGGACCAGGGCCGAGGCGCCGCCCGGGGCCAGGTGGACCGGCCCGACTATATTTTGAAAGCTCGGGCCGAAGGGAACCAACTGGTCGTACAAGGCTTGGGCCGGAATGGTCAGTCCCGGTCCATCCGGGACGGCCAGGATGTCCAGGGGCGGGACGAGCGTCGGTTCGGGGGGGTTGAACAGCACGGTGACATGCTTCTTGGTCCGGGTGATGGCGCCGTTCCGGGACGAGGTCCTGGTGGATAGGACGGCCCTGACGGCCCCGGTTTCCTCCCGGGTCAGGTCGATCGGCAATTCCAGGGGCGACCCGGCGGGCGGCGTGGGAATGAAGCGGATGAAATCGGCCCGGCTCGAATTGGGTATTAAGGATGAAAGTCCGTTTTCTTCCATGGCCCGGGCCAGCAGGCGCAGTGATTCCACGGCCGGCAGGACCGCGCGGCCTTGCAGGTGGTGGTCCGCCAGGCAAGGTGGGGCGTCGAGCTCAAACGATCCCGACCAAAACGGGTCTATTTGGGGAATTTCCGCCAAGTTTCCAGGGTTTTCCAGTCGACCGCCACGGGAACGCGGCGGGAATTCAAGGCGCAATGAGTGGTGAAGCCGTCGCACACCGGCCTGGGCTCGTCGCCCCGGGTAATGACGTAATTGAAGGTAATGCGGACCCGTTCGGTTACGCCGGGCCGGGTGTGAATCCAGATCAAGTCGTCATAGCCCAGGGATTCGTAGTAATTGATTCCGGTTTTAACAATGGGATACACAAACCCCAAATCCTCGACGGCCCGGTAGGGGTGATCGAGGTCCCGCATGAGCGAGGCCCGGCCGTGTTCGAAGTAGCGCAGGTGATTGGAATGGTAGACCGCTCCGGAACGGTCCGTGTCGGCGTACAGGACCCGCAGGGACGAGCGATGCCAGACCAGGCCGGTCTTGGCGTCCTTGACAAAACGTTCGTCGCCGTTGAGCGTTGCGGCTTGGAGGGGCCGGGGGCGCATCCTAGACGCCTCCGAAGACGACGCAGCAGTTGGTCCCGCCAAAGCCAAAGGCGTTCACCATGACGATTTCGTGAGTAAATTTTCTGGCTTGGTTCGGGACCACGTCAATATCATCCAGTTCCGGGTCGGGCAGGTGATTGATGGTCGGCAGGATGATTCCTCGACGCAGGCCTTCCAGGGTCAGGGCCGATTCTATGGCGGCGGCGGCGCCCAGGGTGTGCCCGATCTGGCTTTTATTGGACGAGACGGGAATGCGGGCCAGGTCGGACCCGAAAACCGCCCGCAGGCACTCGACCTCGGACAGGTCGCCCTTGGGCGTGGACGTGCCATGGGCGTTGACGTAGTGGATATCTCCCGGCGCCAGGTCCGCGTCGGCGATGGCTTCTTGCATGGCCCGCCTGACCGTGGGGGGGTTGGGCAGGGTGAAATGGAAGGCGTCGGACGTCCAGCCCACGCCCCGCACTTCGGCCCGGGGAATCAGCCCGTGCCTTTTAACGCAGTCCGCGGCGGCCAGGACCAGGACTCCGCACCCCTCGGACAGCACGAAACCACGCCGATCCCGGCTGAAGGGACGGGAAGCCAGCTTGGGGTCCGCGGCGGCCCGATCCTCGGGGCGAACCTTGATGGTGGCGTTCATGTTGGCGAAGCCGTGGATTATTTCCGGAATTAGCGGCGCGTCCACTCCTCCGGCCAGAACGAAATCCACGTCTCCGTCCCGGATCAGCCTGGCTCCCAGTCCGGTGGCGTGATTGCCCGAGGCGCAGGCGCCCTGGGGCGAAAAGACGGGGCCCGTGAACCCCAGCAAGGCGCCGGCCTTTCCGGAAGGCACGTTGGCGCAGAGGTTGGGAAGAAGATAGGGGCTGACCCGAAAGGGGCCCCGCGTCGCCAGGGTCTGGGAGGCGATGCGGAAGGAATCGTGCCCGTTCAGGGCCGAGCCCATGAGGCAGGCGGTTCGCGGGGAAGTTTCCGGCGTCATTTCCAGGCCGGCGTCCAGCAGGGCGTCCCGGCAGACGGCCATGGTCAGGGAGACGAAGGCCGCGTTCCAGTTGCCGACATCCCTTTTGGTCATGAATTCCAGGGTCGAGGGGTCCCAGTCCGGAATTTCGCCCACAATTTCCAGTTGTTCGCCCACGTCAAAGCGGGATGTCCGCCGGAACCCGGCCTCGCCGGCCTCGGCCCGCGTCCAGGTCTCGGCGAAATTTGCTCCCAAGGGGGTGGCCGCCGCCCACCCGATCACAAAAACGCGTCTGTTTAGCGGAGCTTTCATTTCTTCCCGCGTGCGTCGCTAGGTCTTTGTTTCCGCCCCCGAGGAGCAAGCGCGCCTGGTTTCCCGTCCATATTCGAGGGGAAAACTCGGTGTGGGGCGATACTAGGCCAGTCCCTAATTGACTCGGCGCAACCCTTTAGCCAAAAGCAAGGTTGCGCCGGATGTAAAATGTTTCAACCGAAAAATTATTGTAGCACCATGAACGGGATTTGTCCACCCGGGTTATCGGGAACTAGTAGTTCATGACCAGGGTTTTCAGTTCCCTTTCAAAGAGGACATTGATTTTTTGGTTGTTTAAGACCTTGGCCACAAAGCCCAGGCCGAATTTGGGATGTTCGATGGCCTGTCCTTCCTCGAAGGCGTCGGACAGCCGGTAGGGGATGATCTCCTCTTCCGGAGGCAGTGATTCCTTGAGGCGGACCCAGTCGGTCAAGGGGGCTTTTCCGGCGGCGGACATGGTCCGGACCACGCCCTTTCTTTCCCGCTTGATTTTGGGCGCGCCCGTTTTTTTCTGTCCCGGAGGCGGCCTGAAATTGTGCTGCCCCTCGCAGGTCAGGCAAATGACGCGTTTAACCACGCCGTCGAGCATGGCCACCACACGGTGGTTGGTGACCAAGCGACACTTGGTGCAGAAAGCGTCGATTTCCGACCCCGCGTGGTACTCTTCAAAATAAGTCATCCAAAACTCTCCATCTGGCTTTTTCGTCCTCCCGAGGTCCAACCGGGGGATGGCTAGGGGTCCGGCGCCAAAGTGGTCCTTTCCGGACAAAGACAAGGCTTTTAGCAGAAATTTCGGCAAAGGGAAAGAACATGTTGCGAGTCGACTGCTTGCCGGTATATTTTTTGTCGGGATGCTCCAAACCGACTAGACCATAGATTACACCGTTTTCACCGGATTGACAACGGGCCGCCGTATCGCCCGGAGATGACCGCGGCCATGTTTCTCCGGCTACAGGACCAGGTCCTTGATAAAATCCAGGAGTTGGTCCAGGTTGCGGCAGGGCCGGACTTCGTGGCAGCGTCGGGAATAGACGTTCATGATGCTGTCGCCGGTGTTCCAGAAGCGTTCGTATTCCGGGTTCAGCCAGATGATCCTCCGGGATCGCTCCCGCATTTCCCCCAGGATTTGATCTTCCGGGGTCCGATAGTTGGACCTGGCGTCGCCGATGACGATCAGGGTGGTTTTTTTGGTCAAGGCGTCCAGGTGTTCCTTTTTGAACTGCCGGAACGTCTGCCCATAGTCCGTGTCCGCCTGGTAGTCCAGGTCGGCTTCCCGGAGGACTTTTTCGATGGCCTCGTTGATCCGGTTTTGTTCGAACACCCGGGTCACTTCGGTCAGCCCGGCCACGAAGATGAAGCTCCGGACCTGGGTGAAACAATCTTGCAGGGAATACAACAGGTTGAGCATGAACCGGGCCGCGGACCAGACCGACCCGGAAACGTCGCATAAAACGACGACCTTGCCCTTGCGGGGTTTTCGTTTCCGAAAGACCGGCTCCATGGGGACCCCCTGGCATTTCACGGCCAGGCGGAGCGTTTTTTTGACGTCCAGAACGCCCCGGTCCCGGCGGGCCAGGCGCCGGCCCAGAACGTCCCGGAGCTTGCGGACGAAGCGCTCGATCGTGTCCCGCATTTCCTCGATTTCCCGCTGGGATAGCGAGGAAAACGGTCTCTGGGCCAGGCCTTCCATTTTATCCTGATGGGATTCGGTTTTTTTAAGACCGGGATTTTCCACGCGGGGTTCGTTGCTCATCAGGCGGAGGGCGGTGTCGGTCAGGTCGTTGAAGTGGGCCCGCAAGTCCTCGCGGACCCGCCATTCGATCTTGGACCGGTTTTCTTCCAGGTATTGGGAGACGGCTTCCTTGACGTCGAACAATTGAAGGGTCATTTTGAGCCGCCGACCGAGGGCGCCCAGGCTGGGACCCTGGCCGCGGCCCGGGACCAGTCCCTGGCCCTGGCCCTCGGTCTGGAGGTGTTGCATTTCCCGGATAAACGCGGTGGGGTCGCCGTTCAAAAAATCCAGGATGGCCCGCGCGACCTCGTCGTCGGCGCTTTTTTCCCGCAGCATGGCCAGGACCGCCTCGGCCCGGCCGGCCAGGCCGGCCAGGCGGGACAGGTTTTCCGCGGTTTGCAGTTCGTGAAAGAAGAGATGGAACAGTTGATCGAACTTGCCTTGGTCCTGCCGGCTTTTGGCGAAGTTGGCCCGGAGCAGGGCCCGGAACTGGTCCGGATCGGTCAGGTCGATCAGTTCCAACTGGCGAACCACGTCCAGGACTTCCGAGGTGGAAACCCTCAAGCCGGCGGCCCGGGCGCTGGTCGTGAATTTTTCGATCAGGTTCAGCAAGGGGTTTACTTGAAGATGCGGGCCAGGTTCTTCTTGACCTGTTCCGCATCCGCCCGGTACTTGATAATCACGTTCAGGGTTTCGGCCATTACTTCCGGGGACAGGTCCTCCACTCCGAGGGCGATCAGGCTGCGGGCCCAGTCGAGGGTCTCCGAGATGCAAGGCTTCTTTTTCAGTTCCATTTGGCGCAGTTTCCGGATGGCGTCCACCAACTGACTGTTCAGGCGGTCCCGGACCCCCGGCACTTTCCTCTGGACTATCCTGATTTCCAGGTCCCGGTCGGGGTAGTCGATGTAGAGGTGAAGACACCTCCTTTTGAGCGCGTCGCTCATGTCGCGGTAATTGTTGGAAGTCAGGACCACAAAGGGCAGGGACACGGCCTTTCGCGACCCCAATTCCGGAATGGTGACCTGAAAATCGCTCAAGACTTCCAACAAAAAAGCCTCGAATTCGGGATCGGATTTGTCGACTTCGTCAATGAGCAGCACCACCGGTTCGGGGGAGGAGATGGCCTGGAGCAGGGGGCGCGGCTGAATGAACCTGTCGGAGAAGAAGGCGTCGTCCTGCAGGGCGATGCGGTCCACGGCCTCGGACAGGGTCTGGGAGCCGGCGATGACTTCCTTGATCATTTCCTTGACCATTTGCGTGTAGAGAAGCTGCTTGGCGTATTCCCACTCATAGAGGGCCTTGGCCTCGTCCAGGCCTTCGTAGCACTGGAGCCGGATTAGTTCACGTCCCAACCCCTTGGCCGCGGCCTTGGCCAATTCGGTCTTTCCGACTCCGGCGGGTCCCTCGACCAGGATTGGCTTCTCGGTGGCGCAAGCCAGAAAGACCACGGTGGCGATTTCCCTGGACCCGATATATCCGGCGTTTTCGAGCCGGGCTAGCGCATCATCCACGCCGGTGAATTTTTCCAAAACAAACTCCTTGGCTATTTGAAGGTGGTTTTGTGGGTGGGCGGTTCCTTTTTGGCGTCCAGCATGGCTCGCCATTCGTTTCGTTCGGCCATGACTTGGCGGAGCTTGTCTTCCAGTTCGGCTTGTTCCCCGGGCCGGGCCTGTTCCAGTTTTTTCCGGAGGTCCCCGGCCGCGCGTTCGAGTCGGTAAAGCTCTTGGGCCAAATAGCGTATGGACATTACGCCCTCCGAGGTTGTATAAGAATGAAGGTTTTTACTTGTCGCGACGCGCCGACGCGGCGTTCTTTCCGGCGTCCCGCGCCTGAACCGACCCTGGTTCCCCGGCTCGAGGCTATTGTCAACAATCCGGCGGACATGTCAAGGTCGGGTCAAGCCAGGCTTCCAAGGCTTGGGAAACCTTTTAAAAAAAAACGGCGGCTCCCTTTCCCGGGACCAAGTCGTGGGTTACAGTTATGTTAGGGGAGGACATCATGGCGGGAGAACTTCATTCCGGTTACAAATATAAATATGGGTTCGTGGGCGGCGGAAACATGGGCGAGGCCCTGCTCAAGGGCGTTTTGGCCAGCGGCCTGGCCGGCCCCGCGGAGACTTCGGTCTTCGACCCCGACGCCAAGCTGCTGGAACGGCTCGGGCGCGCGCACGGCGTGGTCGCGGTCGGCGACAACGCCGCCTTGGCCCGGTCCTCCGCCGTCATCGTGTTGGCGGTCAAGCCCCAGCACGTGAACGGGGTCCTGGCTGAAATCAGGGACCAGGTCGGCCCCGATCAACTGGTCATCTCCATCGCCGCCGGGGTCTCCCTGGCCGAGATCCAGGCGGGCCTGAACGGACCGGTCCCGGTGATCCGGACCATGCCCAACACGCCGGCCCTGGTCATGGCCGGAGCGGCCGCCTTGTCCGGCGGGGCCAACGCCTCCAGGAAGCATCTGGACGCGGCCCTGGCCTTGTTCGCCGGCGTCGGCACGGCCGTGGAAGTCGAGGAAAAATACCTGGACATTGTCACGGGCCTGGGGGGAAGCGGCCCGGCGTACGTTTTCACCATGATCGAGGCCCTGGCCGACGGCGCCGTCAGGCTGGGCCTTCCGCGCCGCCAGGCCTACAGCCTGGCCGGCCAAACCGTGCTGGGCGCGGCCAAGCTGTTTTTGGAATCCGGCAAGCATCCCGGGGAACTCAAGGACATGGTTGTCTCGCCGGGAGGCACGACCGCGGCCGGGCTTTTCGCCCTGGAAAAAGGCGCTTTTCGCGCCCTGCTGATGGAAGCCGTGGCCGCCGCCGCCAAGCGGGCCGGAGAACTGGGGGGGAAGTGAATTTTTACCGTTTTTTTGGCTCAAGCCCTCCCTAACGAACCTTTATTGAGTGAGGAAAATCCGGCCGGACGGGCCTTCTGGGGGTTGGCCGCCGGCGCCGGAAAAGAACATAAAAAAGGAGAAATTAGGTATGAACAAGCCTGAAGTTCGGCTGATGGAGTGGTTCAAGGGCGGTTTCGCCTTGTTCAAGGACAATTTCACGATCTTGCTAGTGGCCGGAATAATCACCACGGTTATAAGCTGGGCCTCGGTCGGGATCCTGTCCGGGCCGATGTTGGCCGGTTTGATCTTGACGGCCGTGGGGTTGGCCAAGAAACAGCAGCCGGCCCCGGGGGTCCTGGATGTTTTCCAGGGCTTCCGGTTTTTCATGGACGCCTTCCCCTTCGTCCTGTTCTGGGGCGCCATCATCCTGTCCCTCGCCTTCATTCTCAGCCTCCTGCCCCTGATCGGCACGGTCGTGGCCGTACTGTTCATTTTGGGCGCCAAGGCCCTCTTGATGTTCGGCCTGTTCCTCATCGTGGACAAGGAAATCGAATTCTGGCCGGCTTCCAAGATGAGCATCGAGACCGTCAAGGCCCAATTCGCCCCCTTTCTGGCGCTGGCCTTGGTGATCGGGGTCCTGGGCTGGCTGGGAATGCTGGCCCTGGGCGTGGGGATTTTCGTGACCCTGCCGTTCGCGATCTGCATCCTGACTGTCGCCTACCTGGACATGTTCCCCGGAAGCCAGGCCGAGGAAGAGGAACATGACCGGTTCGCGCCGTCGTTCCAGGTCGAACCCACGGCAGCCGAACCCGCGGCAGCCGAGCCGACGGCAGCCGAGCCGACGGAAGCCGAGCCGACGGAAGCCGAGTTCATGGCAGCCGAGTTCACGGCAGCCGAGTTGGCGGAAACCGAGCCCGCGGCAGCCGAGCCCACGGAAACCGAGCCGACGGCAGCCGAGCCCGCGGAAGCCGAGCCGACGGAAGCCGAGTTCATGGCGGCCGAGTTCACGGCGGCCGAAGTGGCGCCCGCGCCTCCGGTTGAGGAACAAGAGGCGGCGGTCGAAGTCGTCGCGGAGGCCCGCGAGGAACAGGAGGCCGTCGCCGAGGACGCCGCGGCCCCGGCCGAGGCCCCCGGCGAAGCGGAGAATAAGGACTAAATCCGTCCAACCCTTTCCAGCCGGCCCCGGCGGGGGACGGTTGCCGCGCCGGCCCCGTTTGCGGGGCCGGAATTTTTGGGAGGCATATATGCCGGACGATCCCGCGCAAAAAACACTGTATTTTGCCCGGCCGGGGCCCAAAAACACCAAGGCCCTGTTGGAACGGGCGGCCGAAAGATTTTTCGAGCTGGGCTTGAAAAAAGTCGTGCTGGCCACCTGCACCGGCCGGACCGTCGCCGCGGCCCTGGAATTATTCCCTCCCGCCCGCGGCGAGGTCATCGCGGTCACCCACGTGGCCGGTTTTTCCGAACCGAACGCCCAGGAACTCGACCCCGGGGTCCGGGCGGACCTCGAAAAAAAAGGGGTCCGGGTCGTCACCGCGGCCCACGCCTTCGGCGGAGTGGGACGAGGAGTGCGGCGGAAGCTCGGGTCTTTCCAGGTGGATGAAGTCATGGCCGAGGTCTTGCGAATGTTCGGCCAGGGCGTGAAGGTCGCGGTGGAGATATCCTTGATGGCCGCCGACAGCGGCCTAGTCCGGGTGGACGAGGACATCCTGGCCATCGGCGGGACCGGCCGGGGGGCGGATACGGCCTTGGTCCTGCAACCCGCCAACTCCCATTCCTGCCTGAATTTGAAAATTAGGGAGGTAGTCGCCAAGCCAAGGGATTTTTGAGGCGGCGATTCCCTTCGGGCTCGTCGGGGAGGGCCAGGCGCCAGGTTGACGGGCGTTTTTTTTTCACATAGTATTACAGGGCGGTAAAAACGCGCGAGTTCCTGGTTTGTTTCGTCGTCGTCTTCCCAAGGGGCCCCGCCCGTCCTTTCCCGGAAAGGGACCGGTTTGGTCCGATATCTTCCGGAACCGGCGGTCCCGGGGCCGACTACGGCTTTTTCGAAAAGAAGGAGAAAAAAATGTCCGACGCCCCTTATCTGAAACTCCGGCGATTTCTTGACCAATTCCCCATCGGCTTTCCCGAAACTTCATCCGGCGTTGAACTTGCCATTTTGAAAAGGCTTTTTTCGCCGGAACAAGCGGAAGTCGCGGTGAATTTATCCCCCAAGCCCGAGGACGCCCCGACCTTGGCGGCCCGACTGGGCCGGGACCCCGATGAACTGGCGAAAACACTGGACGAAATGGCCCAAGACGGCCTTCTGTTCCAAGTCCGGCGGGATGGAAAAAAATTGTTCGCGGCCGCGCCCTTCATGATCGGCCTCTACGAATATTCCGTCAATAAAATCGATCGGGACCTGGCCGCGCTATTCCAACAGTATTACGAGGAAGCGTACCAGGACGAGATGGGCCGGAGCGATGTTCCGGGGTTCAAGGTCATCCCCTTGCAACAGCACGTTGCTTCCGATATCACCCTGTTGCCGTACCATCAGCTTGAAGTGGACGTTCGTTCCGCCCGGGTCATTTCCGTGGCTGAATGCGTCTGTCGCAAGGAAGCGGCCTTGACCGGGCACGGCTGCGACCATCCCCTGGAAACCTGCCTGAGCTTTGGGGCCGCGGCTGAATTTTATATCGAACACGGCCTGGGCCGCCGCATCGAGGTCGACGAGGCCCTGGCGATTCTGAAAAAAGCCGATGAATCCGGGTTGGTTCACGCCGGGGTCAACGCCAAGCATCTTTCCAATATCTGCAACTGCTGCCCCTGCTGCTGCGCTTCCTTGAAAGGCATCGTCTCCAAGGGGCACGACAAGCGAAAATACATGAACGCCCTGTTCGAGGCCGTGGTGGACGAGTCCGCCTGCACGGGCTGCGAGACGTGCGTGGATCGCTGTCCGGTCGGCGCCGCGTCCGTGGACGAGGTCGCTAGCGTGGACCGCCGCAAATGCCTGGGCTGCGGCCTTTGCGTCGGCGTTTGTCCCGCCGGGGCCCTGTCCATGCGTCTGCGGGAAGACCGCGAGGAACCCTTCGAGCGCGCCTTCGACATGGGCCTGGCCGTGTTGGAAGCCAAAAAGAGGAAACAATCCGGGACCGCGCCGGCTTGAACCAAGCCGGCCGCGCCGACGACTGTCGCGGCGACTCGACCCGAAGTCCCACTAACAAAATGAAAGGCCGGAAAAAATGTTTGAAGTCATATTAAAGAAAAAGGCGGACCGGGCGGCCGAGCGGCGACATCCCTGGATTTTTTCCGGGGCCGTGGACCAGGTCGTCGGCGGACCCCAAGCCGGCGACGTGGTCCGGGTCATGAACGCGGCCGGCGGTTTTCTGGCCTGGGGGCATTTCAGCCCCGAATCCCAGATTCGGGTCCGACTCTTGGATTGGTCTCCGGAGGCGCGAATCGACCTGGCCTGGTGGGCGTCGCGGTTAAAAGAAGCCGTCGCCCGGCGGAGCGGCCTGGCCGGACGGGCCGACCTGACCGCCTGGCGGGTGGTTTTTTCCGAATCGGACCTGCTTCCGGGCTTGATTGTCGACAATTACGCCGGTTTCCTGGTGTTGCAGGCCCTGACTTCCGGCGTGGACCGGCTCAAAAGCGAACTGGCCGGGCTGCTGGCCGGTTTGACCGGGGCCCGGGGGGTTTTCGAGCGCAGCGACGCCGAGGTCCGGAAGATGGAAGGGCTGAACCCGGAGGTGGGGGTCCTCTGGGGCGAGGCGCCGGGCGAGTCGGTGGAAATAATGGAAAACGGGCGGCGGTTCCTGGTCGATCTCCGGCAAGGACAGAAAACCGGTTTTTTTCTGGACCAGCGCGACAACCGGGCCAAGACGGCCGAGTTCGCGGCCGGGAAGACCGTCCTGGACTGTTTCGCCCATAGCGGCGCTTTTTCGGTTTACGCCGCCGGCGCCGGAGCGGCGGCGGTGGACCGGGTGGAATCGTCCCGGGAAGCCGCGGCCCTGATGGACGCCAACCTAAAACTCAACGGTTTCGACAACCTGCCGGGCGAAACCATAATCGGCGATGTTTTCAAGATGCTGCGCCTGTTTCGCGATCAGGGCCGAACCTACGACCTGATCATCCTCGACCCCCCCAAGTTCGCGCCGACCAAGGCCCAGGTCCCCAAGGCGGCCCGGGGCTACAAGGATATAAACCTGTTGGCTTTCAAGCTGCTCCGCCCCGGCGGGGTCCTGGCCACCTTTTCCTGTTCCCAGGGCGTGGAGCCGGACCTTTTTCAGAAGATCATTTTCGGCGCGGCCCTGGACGCCGGACGGGAAGCGCAGATAATCGCCCGGTTGACCCAGGGGGAGGATCATCCCACGCGCCTGTCCCTTCCCGAGTCGGAATACCTTAAGGGGTTGATCTGCCGCGTTATTTAATACCTGCTTCCGGGGCCTTGACAACTTTTTCCCGGCTTGCTACTAGAGCGTTCGGGTTTCAGCATCCCGGAACGCGGTGAAAATCCGCGGCGGTCCCGCCGCTGTGATCGGGGACAGGCCGGCCGAGGCGAGAACAGCCACTGACAGGTTTCAACCTGTCGGGAAGGCTTGACCGGCCTGGATGATCCGAGAGCCAGAAGACCTGCTGAAATCCGCGCGCGAACACGGGTCGGCCAATGGTAACGGCGCCCCCCCTGGACCCCTTGGGCCCGGGCGGGGGTTTTTTTTATTCAGCCCCGGCGCGCCCTAAATCATCGGCGCCTGTCCCGGCGCAGGATAGGAGTTTTGACATGGAAGAAAAACTGAGAAAAATCATCGAGCGGATCAAGCCGTTGGATCGGGAGGCCATGGCGGCGGCCCAGGCCCGGCAGGACCAGTTGACCAAGCCGACCGGCGCCTTGGGCCGCCTGGAGGAGCTGTCCATTCAATTGGCCGGCATCCAGCGCACCGCCCGGCCCCGGATCAAGGAAAAAGTCATTTTCACCCTGGCCGGGGACCACGCCGTCGCGGCCAAGGGCGCCAGCCCCTACCCCTCGGAAGTCACCCAACAGATGGTGTTCAATTTCCTGGCCGGAGGCGCGGGCATTAACGTCCTGGCCCGGCAGGTCGGGGCCCGGGTGGTGGTGGCGGACCTGGGGGTGAACGGCGACTTCACCGGACCGAACGTCCCCTTGGATTACAAGGTCGCCAAGGGCGCCGCGGACCTGACCGAGGGCCCGGCCATGACCAGGGAGCAGGCCCTGCGGTCCATCCTGGCCGGCGTCGAGTTGGTGGAAAAGGCCGGGGCGGTCGACATCATCGGGACCGGCGAAATGGGCATCGGCAACACCACCCCTTCCGCCGCCATAGCCGCGGTCCTGACCGGGGCCAAGGTCGCCGAGGTCACCGGACGGGGCGCCGGACTGGATGACCGGGGACTAGAAGCTAAAATCAGGTTGATCGAACAAGCCCTGGCAGTCAACAAACCCAACCCCCGGGACCCCCTGGACGTCCTGGCCAAGGTCGGCGGATTCGAAATCGGAGGCATCGCCGGCCTGATCATCGGCGGCGCCCGGGCGGGCGTTCCCGTGGTGATCGACGGCTTCATCTCCGGCGCCGCCGCCTTGATCGCCCAGGGACTGGCGCCCGCCGCAAGGGATTACATGATCGGCTCCCACCAGTCCGTGGAAATCGGCCATCGGATTATTTACCGCCACTTGGGCCTTCGACCCCTCCTCGACCTGGACCTGAGACTCGGGGAAGGGACCGGCGCGGCCCTGGGGATTTTTCTGTCCCAGTGCGCCGCCGCCATTCTCAATGAAATGGCCACTTTCGCGGAAGCCGGCGTCGTCGGCGAACATTGTTAAACCCTTTTTCGGGGCGGACCGGGCCGGCGTTCCGCCCCGGCCCCGCTTCGACCGCCGGAAATACGGAAAAAAACATCGCGCCGATACTTTGAACAGGAAATTTCGGTTCCGGTCACCCGCCCCGACATGACTGGAAATTTCCGATTTCGGCCCCAAAAAAGCCTCAATCGTTCGCCCGGCCCTAATACCGCCATTTTACTACACTATGATCCAGGGATAAGGGCCGGGCGGAGTCGGCCCCGGTCCGCGCCGGTCGGAACAAAAACTGAAGCCCAAGTTCCGAAAGTAAAATCTGTTTTCCCGAAAAACATGTTAAATCAGTGTGTTTTGTTTTGGCGCAATTATTGCTTCCTAAATGCTCAAGCGTCCTCGCCACGCGAGGATAGTTTTCGGGGGATTAAGCAAGGAGACGCCATGAACAGCCCTTACGCTGAAAACATACTTCGGTCCATGCGAAGAATGATCAGGTCCATCGACCTGCATAACCAGGATTTGGCCGCCAAATCCAAACTGACCGCCCCGCAACACGTCTGCCTGCGGCAACTGTGCAAGGACGGCCCCCTCTGCCCCAGCAATTTGGCCCGCTTGGTTTTCCTGAGCCAGGCCACGGTCACCGGCATTATCGACCGCCTGGAAGCCAGGGGATTGGTTCAGAGGCAACGCAGCCATCCGGACCGGAGAAGGGTTACCGTCTCCCTGACCGAGGCGGGACGAGACTTGGCCGAAACCATGCCCCCGCCGCTTCACGAAGGGTTCGCCGGGCGCCTGGAAGGCTTGAGTCTGGACGAGCAGGCGGAGATCGACGGCGTATTGGGGCGCATAGTGGACATGATGGAAGCCGGCCGCCGGGTTAAAAACGGCGCCGGGTCCAGGGTTTATGAACCCGCCGCGCTTGATCGTCAACTGGTCGAGGGTTTGCCGAAAGCGGCCGGAGGGGCTGGTGTGCTTTAAAAGCGGCCTAGGGCTGATTCTGGCTTGTTTCCTGATTCTCTGTCCCGCCCCGGGGACGGCTTCCAGCCTGGGCGACGAGGCCCCGGTATTGCCGTTCACGGAAGCGCCCCTGCCCGACAGCGTCGCCCTGTGCGGGGAGCCGGCGCCTATTTCCGCCGCGGGGTGGAACGAGGCCTTTGAAGTCGAATTTTCCTTGCTGCTCTGGCGCCACTCCCAGGTGCTCGTCCTGCGCAAGAGAGCGGGGCGTTATTTTCCTTTTGTGGAAAAAATGCTTTCCGAGATGGGACTGCCCGACGACCTTAAATATCTGGCGGCGGCTTTGAGCTCCCTGCAGCCCGAGGCTGAATTCAGCGGCGGAACCGCCGGATTTTGGCGCTTGTCCGCCTCCGACGCCAGGGAATACGGACTTCGGGTCGAGCAGTTTTTTGACGAGCGACGTAATTTTGAAAAATCCACCCGGGCGGCTTTGCGGCGCTTGAAGGACCTCCGGGCGGCGTTCGGGACCTGGGCCCTGGCCTTGTCCGCCTACCGTTTCAGCCCCCGCGTTATTTCCGAGGAAATCGAGGAACAGGGAACCAGGGATTATTACCAGCTTGATCTGACAACCGAGGGCGAGGCCTTCATACCCCGGGTAACGGTCATAAAACTGATAATGGAAAACCCCTTGAAGTACGGCTACGCCCCCGAGGCGAGGGCCTTCCGGCCCATTCCCGCGGACGGCGCCGCGGTGGACCTGGTCGAGCCGATCCCCATGGCCGACGTCGCCCGGCGCCTGGGGACCCGGTACAAAGTCCTCAAGGAAATGAACCCCGAAATCCTGGGACGGAATTTTCCGGCCGGACGCTACGAGATCAAGGTCCCCGTCGGCCAGGGGGCGCGGGCGGCCGCGCTGCTCAAGCAGCCGCCCCGGCCGGCGGCGGGGAACTAACGGCCGGTCCCTTTTAAGGGGCCGTAAAGATTACAACCCGGCCCAATATAATAGGAACGCCGGGCGGGCCGCTTAATCCTTTTTCCACAACCGCCGCCCTCTATTCGGGCAGCCCCTTGTCAGCGGCCATCTGAAAATGTATTGTTCCTTTTATTCTAAAAGACAACACCTTGTTCCAAACGGAGGCGAGGGCCGGGCCGGACAATTATCTCCCTCGCCCCGACGGGGATGGGGCGAGGGGGGTAGTCCTTGGTTCACCCGGGCCGACG
>JAZDGM010000147.1:0-30807 GCA_043806915.1 Pseudomonadota bacterium
GTTTCTTTATAACTCATTTCGGTGAAGAGCTTCTCCTTGATGGCGCGGACGACGCCATCGAAAACTTCCGCGTCGCCCTCGAACTCGACCCCTCCCTGGACTGGGCCTGGCAAGCCCTGGCCCGCCTGGAAAACAGCGGCGCCGAGTGAGCCGCGCCCTTCGAGCCGACGCCCCGGTTACGCGGCCCGGCCAGGGCCGCGCCGCACCGCCGTCAGGATGAATGACATGCGCTTTTGCGACCTCAAATGCCCCCACGCCGATTTTCCCAAGGACAACGCGGTGGACGGTTCCGGCTCGTGCCGCACCTTCACCGCTCTTTACTGTGCTATTCTTGACCGCCTGGTCCACAAGAACGCCCCCTGCCAGGCCCCGCCGGAACAAACCGGCTCCCGCCCCCCCACTCAACCTGCCCGTAAGTCATAACGCCGCGTCCGGCAGGCGACCGGCCGCCAGGTAGCGGGCGGGGTTGATCGAACCGCCCGGGCCGGCGGCGGCAAGGCGACTTTTCCCAGTTGCCCGCCTGAAATAACGAAGAGGAATATCATTCATGGTTGCTTTATTATTTTGACTTGCGGATAGCCTCGGCATATCCTCGCAACGCTAAGTATAGGTAACGTCTAGTCCATGTTAGGGAAGGAATGGTTCAATGCCCTTTCAATCAGCTTTCATTCCGTCACGGGGAGATGAAAAGGAAGAACTGTGGTTTATCCTCCAGGGCCAGAATCTGTTGATAAAAGCGACTGAACAGGGCGTCATTATTCCGAGTTCAAGAGATGTGGCGGACATCGAGCGGCGCCTAGTCTCTCCACAATTTCTTGGATATCTGGACGGCAAGCCCTGCCATGCGGCGGAATACCCGAAAGAACAGGCGGTATCCGCTCCCTTTTGTTTCAAATCCCCCCTCGCGCTCATCGGGAGGCTCGACGATGAACTAGTATGGATCGCCGGTCTCGCCAACCAACTGGTATACTGGAACGGGAATCACCACTATTGCGGGAAATGCGGCAGCCTTACCGAGAATAAGACCGATGAACGGGCGAAAATCTGTCCGAAATGCGGCCTGGTTAATTTTCCCCGTCTTTCACCCGCCGTCATTGTCGCGGTAATAAAGGACGACCGGATTCTCCTGGCCTCCTCGGCCAGGTTCAAGGCGAATTTTTACAGCGTCCTTGCCGGTTTCGTGGAGCCGGGGGAAACTTTGGAAGAGTGCGTAAAAAGGGAAGTCCGTGAAGAGGTGGACATAGAGGTAAAGAATATCCGCTACTTCGGCAGTCAGCCGTGGCCTTTTCCCGACTCTCTTATGATTGGCTTTACATCCGAGTATGCCGGCGGGGAGATAAACCTGGATAATACTGAACTCCTCGACGCGGCGTGGTTCGGGGCGGATAACCTTCCGCCGGTTCCCGCGAGGATCAGCATCGCCAGACAGTTGATAGACTGGTTTTCGGAGCGGAACGGAAAAAAGAAGATTGGAACGCGACCCTAGCCGCGAGCCATCCATATGCAGCTTGCCACGCACGATGATACGTCCCTTGGTGAGAGGAAACTCTTCACGGACGTGGGTCGTGACATCCCAGCCCGCCTTCTCAAGGGCGGGCGTTATGTACTTTGCGCGGATATCGCGCTCGGAAAGTTATTTTTTATTCATCAGGCCAACTCCCCCTGTTCCCGCTTCAGTGCACAAAACTGCTCGAACTGCCGCTGCGCCGGCTTCGACGGCGACGTCTTGCCGTTCTCCCAGCGGTTGACCGTGGCGAAGCTCACCCCGAGGGCGTGGGCAAGCTCTTCCTGGGAGAGCGCCAGCTACCGCCGCACCTCCTTGACCGTTTCCGGAAAGTTTTCGGGTTGGCGGATCATGGCCATTGGGCATCTCCCGCTGATTGGACGAGGCGCGGCAGGCCGGGCGCGACGATCCACTGGTGGCCGTCGTCGGTGGCGACGCTGATGGTCTTTTTGTTGAGGTGCGGCGCCAGGCTTTCCAGCATCCGGCCGTCCGGGGCCTGGAAGCCGACCTGGTCCCCCTTGGTGAAGCTGGTCATCAGCGTGGTGGCGCGGGCCTGGGAGATGAGCTTGAGCCGCTCGACGATCTTGACGCTGCCGGGTTTCATGATTGCGCATCTTTTTTCAGCGCCTTGAGCAGCGGCGGCAGTTCGGGCACATCATCCTGGATGATGCTCCACAGGGTGTCGTCGTCGATGCCGAGGTAGCCGTGAATGAGGCGGTTGCGGGTGGCGATGATCATCCGCCAGGGGATTTCAGAATGGGCGGCGCGGACCTCATCCGGGATATGGGTGGCGGCTTCGCCGATCAGCTCCAGGTTACGCAGGGTGGCGTCGTAGGTCAGACCGCTGCCTACGAAACCGGCCTGGTCGAGACCGTCCGTGTAGGCGAGCACCTTCCCGGCGAAGTCGATCATGTCGTCGAGGTAGAAGCGCCATTTGCGCCGGCGGGCATCAGACATTGACCCGCTCCTGTTCGATGTAGGGGCGCAGTTCCGGCCGCAGGGCCTTTTCGGTGACCAGGTCGACCGGACAGCCGAGCAGGTCCTCCAGATAGAACTGCACGCCGAAATAGCGCTTGGATGTGGCCGGGCCGTCAAAGGCCACCAGCACATCGACATCGCTTCCGCTGCTCGCCGTGTCGCGGGCGGTGGAGCCGAACAGGGCCAGGCGGGTCACGCCGAAACGGGCCTGCAGCTCCGGCTTGCTGCGGCTCAGCAGGTCAAGGGCGCGTTGTCTGTTCATCGCTCAGCCTCCAAAGGCGGATTCATCTACTGGGTTTTCACGCACCCGAAACCGCCGGGCAGCATGATGGCCATTCAAAACTATCCGACAATATAACATCTGCTATGCGGCGTGCAACTCAAAATTCAATGGAGTTCCGACAGATTTGAAATTACGCCGGTAAGTAAGGGCCATTAGATCAGGCGCAAAATAATTCAACCACCGCCCGACACTTTCTCCGTTTCTCCGGTAAGTAAGCGGGGAAGCAATCAGAATTCACAACGAGGAGCGACCGACCATGGACATTAACGATCTGTTTGACGGAATCATGAAAAGTATCAACCAGTGTGCCGACGAGATGGCCGAATGGCGAATGCAGGAAAAGAGGCAAGAAACCGAAAAGGGATTTTGAGCCCTCTCAAAATCCTAAGTCCAAAATTATCGAAATGGAAGGCAGAAGGCATGCACCGGGGAACGCCGGCATCTTCCCGGAAATGCAGGCAAATATGGCTGGATTTATGGAGCGCGTAAAGACTGCAAACAAGCCGATGCAGAAAAGAAGAACTCATGGGGGTTGTTTGGCCGTTATGTTCTGTTTAACCTTGACGATAATTCTGTTTTTTGTGATTTTTAAACCATAATTTTTAAGTTGAAAAAGTATGAGAGAAGATCGAAGGATTCAATTGCCTAACCTAACATCAGATACCTTCTCCCTGTGCTCATCGGTTAGATAGGTATATTTATACCAGGTTAAGGACCGGAACTTTGTTCGCCGCCGGTCGAAGGGATCGTAGGCGTAGCCAGCCGCGTGGCCGGTTTGAGCGGTCAGCAACCGGTTGGCCGCGTCGTAGGCGAGACCAATTAAAAAGGACATCCAACTATAATGTGAGATTTAATTGTTCAAAGGGCATTCCAGAAACAGAAAAAATTCCTTTCGACACTTTTTACATGACCTATTTTAAAAAATGGATATCAATTTAGATATTACAAGTGGTACCAGCAAGGGGTGAACCAGCGACGACAAATACGACAAGGACGCTTGAGGTCTGACTGGCCTATTTTCATCGTCCCCTCCAATTAATTGTGGGTGAGAAAACGACAATAAACCAGACAAGGCCTGCTCCGAATCGAAAACTTATTGGGCCAGGATGGATCAATCGACTATAGGTGAATTAAGGGTGGGTCCACCAAGGGAAGAGACGGCAAACAAAAATCACGGCCTAAAGGGTCCGATTACCGGCGAAGTGTGGGTCCACTATTGGCCGGGAGTGTCATGGGGGTGAACCGTCGCGGGTTTATTTTTCGGTGCGCGGTAACGAATGCTCCACACGCACGTGGGGGTGAACCGGGCCTGGGAGCGCGGGCATCCTGCCCGCTCCCATGCTCCACACGCACGTGGGAGTGAACCGGAAGCCGCGTGATCCCGGCCCGGCGGGCGAAATGCTCCCCACGTACGTGGGGGTGAACCGGCCAAAAGACCTATTTTTCCGGCAAATTTAGCATACGCTGTCAGCGGCCATCTGATAATACCTAAAACCTGGCCATCTGAAAATGTATTGTTCCTTATTATTCCGAAAGACAACACCCTGTTCCAAACGGAGGCGAGGGCCGGGCCGGACAATTTCTCCCTCGCCCCCCGACAGAGGGTTGGGGCGAGGGGGGGAATCCTTGGTTCACCCGGGCCGACGGGGCCGGCCAAGATATTGGGTTTCGCCTACGGCTCAACCCAACCTACTGAGATCACATTATTTTTTGACCTGTAGGGGCGCGTCGGGCCAAGCAATTCCAAACGCCCCGGACTCCTTCGGGCGGGCATGGACGCCCGCCCTTTCCGCCCTCGAAACAGGACGTTTCGGGGCGTGAAACCGCCGCCAGGCGGGTTCTCTTAAAAAAGAGCCGGGGGTCGCCGGCGGCGCCGGCTCCGGCGCGCCCCTGACCCGGGGACGGGAAGGAGTCTCTCGAAGCCCAACGCCAAGCGCGCGGGGGGCGGAGCAGCCCCGCCGCAAGGCGCCGGCCAACGTCTCCACTTTACCGCGGTCGGGCCCGCAAAATAATAAAAGATGGTGCGCGTTGCGCACCCTACTTACTCATTTTCATTTGGCCATTTTCCTTACATTTTCAACCGGCCGCCAACATACGCCACACCCACCTGGGGGTGAACCGGGCCTGGGAGCGCGGGCATCCTGCCCGCCCCCATGCTCCACACCCACCTCGGGGTGAACTAGTTGCGGGCATCCCCGCCTTGGAGGTCATGGTTTTGCATGGGCTTTTTTTGACTGTATAAGCGGCGGGGTCCCGCTCCGACGGCGGCGCTGCCCGGAATGCGCGGACGCCGACAGCCTCGACCCTAAAACCCGACCCGTTCCTCCTTTTGAGTCTTGGTCGAACATTCTGAATCCTTTCGACACAATTTGATCCAAATTACGCTCAAGTCCACGATAATTCCAGTCGCCGACGTTTCTTTTTGCCTATTTTTGTTTTTTTGTTGAAACGAGGGCGGTCCTGTGGGATATTTATAAAATACGTTCACGAACTCAAATTCCGGGTAAAAGGGAATGGACCCAACGCCAGAGAAAACCGGTTCAAGGAAGCGACCGCCCGTGGTGGACGGGTTGTTCCAGGCCGGAATACCCCTGTCCTCGATCCTCGACGAACTGCCGGCGGGCGTGGTCGTGGTGGATGAAAACCACCGCATCCTGTTTTTAAACCGGTCCTTCGAAATCCTGTCGGGTTTCAGCCTGGCCCGGGTCTGGGGCCTGCCCTGCCGCTTCGTCCTGCGGACCAATCTGTGCAATCAGCGTTGCCCCAGCCGGGAAGCCAGGCATAACGGCGGCCCGGCCTCGGCCCTGGGGGACATGATCGACATGGACCGCCGCAGGATTCCCATCCGCCTTACTTCCACGCCGCTGCGGGACCAGTCGGGCCGCATGGTGGGGTTCCTGGAAACAGTGGAAGATCTGCGGGGGCGGGAACAAAGCCCCGACGTTCGGAGGCAATCCCAGGGTTTCGGCCAGATACTGGGCCGGAGCCGCAAGATGCAGGAAGTTTTCCGGGTCCTGCCGGTCATCGCCCAGACCGACTCCTCGGTGCTTATCACCGGGGAGACCGGTTCCGGCAAGGACCTGGTGGCCGAGGCCATTCACGAATCATCCGGCCGCAATCGCGGGCCGTTCATAAAAATCAATTGCGGCGCCTTGCCGGAAACGCTTTTGGAATCGGAACTTTTCGGCCACCAGAAAGGGGCCTTCACCGGGGCGGTGGGGGACAAGCCCGGCCGGATCAGGCTGGCCCAAAACGGGACGCTGTTCCTGACCGAGATAGGGGACCTGCCGTTGTCCCTGCAGGTCAAGCTGCTGACCTTCCTGGACGACAAGGTCGTGTATCCCCTCGGGGGCGCCAAGGGATTTTTGGCCGACGTCCGGGTCGTCGCCGCCACCCACCGGCATTTGGAAGCCATGGTCAAGGATGGACGCTTCAGGGAAGACCTGCTGTTCCGTCTCAACGTGGTCCGGGTCCACCTGCCGCCGGTGCGGGAACGGGGCGAGGACATCCCCCTGCTCCTCGACCATTTCCTCAAGCATTTTTCTTCCCGCTTCGGCAAAAAAATAAAGGGGTTTTCCGCTCCGGCCCTGCAGTTCCTCACCGCGTTCGACTATCCGGGAAACGTTCGGGAACTGAGCAACATCGTGGAATATGCCGCCAATATTTCCTCCGGCGCGGAGATAGAATTGGAGCATCTTCCGGCGTACCTGACCCAGAACCGGTTTCCGGCCGAGCCGCCGCGCCCCGTGCTGCTCGACAGCTCCGGCCGGCCGGGGGAGCCAGCGGCCGCCCCCGGGGAGGATGGGGTCAACTGGACCTCCATCGAAAGGCGTCTTATCGTCGACGCCCTGGTTCGGGCCAAGGGCAAGAGGACCAAGGCGGCGGAAATCCTGGGGTGGGGCCGGAGCACCCTGTGGCGAAAAATGAAGCAATACGGTTTCGACGAGTAAGCCCGCCCGCGCCGGGGCTTCCCACGGAGGGAAATATGGAAGCCGACAAAGTGAAAGCGCTGGTCACCCTGGCCGAGGACGACGTGGCGCCCAGGTTCGACCTGGCCACGGAAGTCCTGACCGCCGTGGTTCCTCCCACCGGCCCGCTCCAGAAGGAACGGACCATGGTCCTGCCGCGCGCCTCCGCCGAGGACCTCTGCCGGCTGATCCTGTCCGAGGGGGTCCAGGTGGTGATTTGCGGCGGGATTGAAGCGGAATTCTACGAATACCTGACCTGGAAAAAAATCAAGGTCCTTGATTCGATCATCGGGCCCTGGCCCAGGGTGCTGCGGGAACTGCAACTTGGCCGGCTGGAGGCGGGGTCCGTGCTGTGCGACCTTCCGGAGGGAAACCCCTATGCCTGAAAAATTCAGCGGTTGGCTCTGGTCGCTGTGGGGGCGGGACGCGGCGGACGGAGAAGGCGAATCCCCCATGCGCTACAAGGCGCTTCGCCGGAACATGATCCTGCTCATGGTGTTCGTCACCGTCATTCCCCTGGCCCTCATGGCCGGCATCAACAACTATATCTATCAAAACACCCTGGCCGCCGAAGTCTTGCAGCCGGTCAAGGGCATCACCAACAAAACCAAGCATTCCTTCGAGCTGTTCCTGGCCGAAAGACTTTCCGCGGTCAGCTTCATCGCCTCGGCCTACACCTACGAGGAACTGGCCGACCGCTACACCCTGACGCGCGTTTTCGAGGTCATGAAAAAGGAATTCGGCGGCTTCGTGGACCTGGGGCTGATCGACGAAACCGGCGTGCAGGTCAGCTATTCCGGACCCTACGACCTCAAGGGCAAAAACTACGCCGACCAACCCTGGTTCCAGGAAGTCCGGGTCAGGGGGTCCTACATCAGCGACGTTTTCCTGGGATACCGCAAGTTTCCCCATTTCGTCATCGCGGTCATGGAAGGCTGCCAGACCGGACGGGGCTGCTGGGTCCTGCGCGCCACCATCGACACGGAAAAATTCAACAACATCATCGCCTCCATGGGCCTGGACGCCACCAGCGACGCCTTTATCCTCAACCGGGACGGCGTTCTGCAGACTTCCTCCAAATTCTACGGCCGCGTCCTGGAAAAACTGCCCTTCCCCCTGCCTCCGGCCAGCTTCGAACCCACGGTCCTGGAAACCACCGACCCGCGGGGACAGGAAATCATCATGGGATACACCTATTTCGTTTCCCCCGCCTTCGTCCTGATGATGATCAAGCCCAAGGCCGAGATACTCAAGACCTGGGTGACCCTGAAGGGAGAGCTGGTCTTCATCTTCCTGGTCGGCGTGGCCGTAATTTTCTGGGTCATCTTCCGGGTCACCGGGCAGATGGTCCGCCGGATCGAGGAATCGAACAACAAGCGCCAAATGGTCTATCACGAAATGCAGTACACCAACAAACTCGCGTCCATCGGCCGCCTGGCCGCCGGAGTGGCCCACGAAATAAACAACCCCCTGGCCATCATCAACGAAAAGGCGGGGCTGCTCAAGGACCTGATGGAAACCGAGAAGGAATTCCCGCGCAAGGAAAAATTCCTGTCCCTGGCCAATTCCATCATCGGCTCCGTGGACCGCTGCCGGACCATCACCCACCGCCTGCTGGGCTTCGCCCGCCGCATGGACGTGGCCATCGAAGTCATGGACCTCAATGAAACCATCAGGGAAGTCCTGAGCTTCCTGGAAAAGGAAGCCATGCACCGCAACCTTGACCTGCGGCTGGAACTGGCGGACAACCTGCCGCACATCGCCTCGGACCGGGGCCAACTCCAGCAGGTCTTTTTAAACATTATCAACAACGCCTTCGCGGCCGTCAGCGACAACGGCCTGGTGGCCATCGCCAGTTGGGAAAAAGACATCGATTTTATCGGAGCGTCCATTCGGGACAACGGCGTGGGCATGTCCGAGGAAACCAAGAAGCACCTCTTCGAGCCTTTCTTCACCACCAAAAAAGGATACGGCACCGGCCTGGGCCTCTCCATCACCTACGGGATCGTCAGGAAACTGGGCGGACAGATAGAGGTCCAAAGCAAGGAAGGACAAGGAACGACCTTCACGGTTTTCCTGCCCAAAAAAGCCAAGCAGCTTACGGAGTAACAAGAATGGCAGACTTAAAAGCGCTTTTGGTCGACGACGAGGAAGAATTCGTGACCACCCTGGCCGAAAGGCTCCAGATGCGCGGCATCGAGGCCCAGGCCGTCACCGACGGGGAAGAGGCCCTCGCCATCATTGATAGGGACCCGCCAAACGTGGTAATACTCGATGTCATGATGCCGGGGCTCGGCGGGTTGGACGTCCTGGAACAAATCCGCCAAAGAAGGCCCCGGATAAAAGTTATCCTTCTTACCGGACGGGGATCGACCAAGGAAGGCATCGAGGGCATGCACCTGGGCGCCTTCGACTACCTGATGAAACCCGTCCAGATCGAGGAACTGATCGCTAAAATGAAGGAAGCCGTCGGCGGTTGACCGTTGGCCCGCTTCCCCCCGAAAAACGAGGTGCTCCTGCCGTGAAAGCGAAAGAACTGGCCTTTATGGGCAAGATAACCGCCGGAACGACCCACGAAATGAACAACGTCCTGGCGACCATTAGAGAGTCCGGCGGATTGCTCCAGGACCTGATGGGGCTGGCCAAGGACCAGCCCTTCCCCTATCGGGATAAATTCCTCAAGGTCCTGTCCAATATCGACGATCAGGTCAAGCGCGGGGTCGAATTGGCCGGCAAGCTCAACAAGTTCGCCCACAGCATGGACAACCCCCACACCCGCATGGACGCCCTGACCCTCCTTCAACTCAATATTTTTCTAATGCACCGCTTCGCCCGGTTGAAACAGGTGGAACTCGCCCTCGCCCCGTCCTCGGCCAATATCGAGGTCGCCCTTAACCCCTTCCTGGTCCTCCTGACCCTGTCTTCCGCCATCGACCTCTGCCTGGCCGACTCCGCCGCCGGCGGGGCCATCGCCCTGTCGTGCGGGCAGGACGAGCGCGGCGTCTTTTTCGAGGCCGCGTACATGGGTTCCCGGTCCGGAGACCAAGCGGCGCCGCCCGCGGGGCTGGAACCCATCCTGGCGGAACTGGGCGGGTCCCTGGAAGCCCAGGCGGAACCCGGGCGGCTGGCCTTTCGCTTGCGGTTAAACCCGGCCCGATAAGTTTTAAAATGTTTCAATTTGGAGCAAGCATATTGTTCTGTTTTGATTCAAAACGATTTAAGAACTTGTCCCGCCACGGCCCCGCCGTCACTAACACCCATTAATCACTGAATATTTATTTTTGGCATCTATCTTGCTTATTATCATGGCAACAACCCGCCAGATGGGAGGAAGCCATGAACGCCTGGATAGAAAAAATACGGTCGACCTTCACCGCCGCGGCCTTCGCCGAGGCCGGGGAATTCGAAACCGCCATCCGCCTGACCGGCCGGATACCCCAAACGGCCCCTAGCCTCGCTCAAACCTTCGCCGCCGCGGCCTTCGCCGAGGAAGGCGATCACGAAACCGCCCTGCGGCTCATGGGCGGTTCGCCCCGGCCCGAAAACACCATGAGCGAGATTTGGGCCGCCGCGGCTTTCGCCGAGGCGGGCGAGTTCGATACCGCCCGGAACATCCTGGGGGTGGGCGGCGCGCCCGCCAAACCGCGACTCAAGGATTTCATTTCCGAAGTCGGCCTGGCCGGCGCCCGCCTGTGGGTCGGAGCGGCCGAGATCGGTCGCAAGGGCGCGTTCAGCGATTTCGCCGACGCGGTCGGGCTGGGCGGCGCCAGAATGGTCTGCTGCGTGAGCCGGGCCTGATCTCTTCCAACTCGCCGGCCGCGCCGAGGGTCCGGTGGACCGCCGCCGGCGCCCTAGCTAGACGCCCGAACGGATTTGAACATGAACCCCTTGGTCCTGATAATCGACACCGACTCGCTCTCGCGGCAAAGCCTGGCTTCCCGCTTGAAAAGCCACGGTTTTCAGGCCGTCGAGGCCGAAAGCCTCTTCGAGGCGGAACAGGCCATACAGGACCGGGAAGTGGACGTGGTGCTTCTGGATATCAGGCGACTCAAGGGTCACGCCCTCCGCCTTCTTCAGAGCATTAAAAACGCCCGACCGGAAGCCGAGGTCATTCTCCTGACCGGACCGGACCAGATCGGGTTATCCATCCAGGGCATGAAGCTCGGCGCCTTCGACGACCTGATCGCGCCCTTCGACGTGGGGCTCCTGTTGGCCAGGATTTCGGCGGCCTGGGAAAAAACCAGTCGCCGGAAGAGCCGGCTTAAAAAAAGACTGGGATCGAAACCGGGGTCCATCGGCAAATTCACCTCGGCGGTAGGATTGAAAGGCGTCAGAATGCTTTACGGCGAAGCCATGACTCCTCCAACCCCTAGTCAAGACCGTTCTTTCGCCAGGGTTGGCGCGACCGATTGACTTACCCCCAAAACATGTGGATACTGTGACTATATTCATCACAGGGGAGGAGAAGCATCATGGATAAGTTCAAAGTTCTACTAGTTGACGACGAAGAGGAATTTGTCAAAAGCCTGTCCGAACGGCTCCAGATTCGGGAACTCGACGCGGAGACCGCCTTTGACGGCGAGCAGGCCCTGCAGTTGGTTTCCGACGAAGTGCCCGACGTCATGGTTCTCGACCTGCGCATGCCCGGCATCGACGGCATGGAAGTCCTTCGCCGGGTCAAGAAAAAATATCCGGAAGTGCAAGTGGTCATCCTGACCGGCCACGGAACGGACAAGGATGAAACCCAAGCCAAAAAGCTTGGGGCCTACGCCTACCTCCAGAAACCGGTGGACCTGGACACCCTGGTGGAAACCTTGAAAAGGGCCTATCGGAACAAGCTGGAAAACACCATGGCCGCCGCCGCCTTCGCCGAGGCCGGCGAATTCGATTCCGCCCGGGAAATGATCAAGGACAAAAAAAAGAAGTAACCCCACGCTGTCGCCTTATTGGGAGAACGAACACGTGAACGGAAAAATAAAAGTGATGATCGTCGATGACGAGGCGGGCTTTGTCGAAACCCTGGCTCAACGCCTGGAACTTCGGGAATTCCAGGTCTCCACGGCCTTGAGCGGGGACGAGGCCCTAAACAGCCTTACCCAGGCCCAACCGGACGTGGTGGTCCTGGATGTCCAGATGCCGGGCCGGGACGGCGTGGAAACCTTGCGCCTGATCAAGGCGGCCCACCCCCTGGTCGAGGTGATCATGCTCACCGGCCACGCCACCGTCGAATCGGCCATCGAGGGCATGAAGCTGGGCGCCTTCGATTACCTGCTCAAACCCACCGAAACCGGCGATCTGGTGGATAAAATAACCCGGGCCCACGCCCGCAAGAAAGAGCAGGAAGACCGGATTCAAAAAGCGGAGATCAACAAGATAGTCCACAGTCGGGGTTGGTGATTCGCCTGACCGGGGGTTAGCCCTCCACGAGATTCGCGGCCGGCCGTTGGGAGCCAGCGGCTCGGCCGTTATTTTCAGCCAGATTTGTGATATATTTCACTAGAGGCGGGAGTTAAAAACATGGAAAACAAAAAAGTTAAGGATGTAATGGTCCCCCTGGCGGAATACGCCACGGTCTCGCGGGAGGCGACCCTGTTCGAAGCGGTCATGGCCCTGGAAAACGTCCAGAAAAATTTTGAAAAACGCCGCTATCAACACCGCGCCGTGATCGTCCTGGACGAAAAAAACAATGTGGTGGGCAAACTGAGTCAAAACGACGTGCTGCGGGGCATCGAACCCAAATACAAGGAAATCGGCAACGTTCAGAAAATTTCCAATTTGGCGTTGAGCCAGGAATTCATCCAGTCCATCATGAAAAATTTCCGCCTCTGGGAATCCAGCCTCGATAACATCTGCCGCAAGGCCGGCGAAATCAAGGTCAAGGACATCATGTACACGCCCGAGGCCGGGGAATACGTGGACGCCGAGGCTAGCCTGGACGCGGGCATCCACCAACTGGTCGTGGGGTATCACCAATCGCTCCTCGTCACTCATGACAAGAAGGTGGTCGGCATCCTGCGCCTGACCGACGTTTTTAGTGAAGTGTGCGAAATTATCAAGACTTGCAAAATCTAACCGGATAGAGCGGTCCTGATTCAAAAAAATTCGCGGCGGTCCGACCGACCGTGCACAAGGAGTCGTTCGTAATGACTAGTGGCGTTAATTCCGAAAAGAAAATCAACCTGTCCCGCCTCATTTTCCTGTTGACGGGCGTCGCGCTTTTCGCGGTGGTCTACTTTTCTCCGGCCTGGCCCGACGCGGTCGACCCGTTGGGCAAGCATTTTCAGTTGTCCCGGGAAGGCAAGGGCGCCTTGGCGGTCTTTCTGCTGGCCGGCACCTGGTGGGTCTTCGAGGTGGTGCCCATCGGCGTCACTTCCCTGGCCATCGGCGTCCTGCAGGCCTTGTTCCTGATCCGCCCGGCCAAGGAAGCCTTCAAGGATTTCATGGACCCCTCGGTCATGTTCATCTTCGCCTCCATCGTCATCGGCAACGTCTTCACCAAAACGGGCCTGACCAAGCGCCTGGCCTATAAGATGCTGGCCGTGGTGGGCGAGCGAACCAGCATGATCTACCTCGGCTGTTTTCTGGTCACGGCCGCGTTGACCCACATCATGGCCCACACCGCCGTGGCGGCCACGGTCTTTCCCCTGCTCATGGCCATTTACAGCCTGTACGGCGAGGGTGACAAGCCCACCAAGTTCGGCAAGGGGCTCTTCATCGGCATGGCCTACATCGCCGGCGCGGGCAGCATCATCACCTTGCTGGGCGCGGCCCGGGGCGCCGTGGCCCTCGGCTTTTTCAAGGAAATCGTGGGGCGGGAAATCAGCTTCTTCGAGCTAAGCTACTACATGGCGCCGGTCGGCTGGATCATGGTCTTTCTGCTGTGGGGCTTTTTCATGGTCTTTTACAAGCCCGAAAAAAAGGTCATTCCCGGGTTGAGGGAAAAGGCCATTCGCCTGAACGCCGAACTGGGGGGCGTCACCAGGAAGGAAATCATCGCCATGGTGATCGTCTTTTCCTGCATCGCGGTCCTGTCGCTCCGGTCCTTCGTTCCCTTCCTCGAACCAATCGACAAGACGGCCATCATCCTGATTTCCACCATCCTGTTCTTCATCCTGGGCATCCTGGACATCAACGACCTACAGGGCATTTCCTGGAACATCATCCTCCTGTTCGCCGGCGCCATGAGCATCGGCTTCTGCCTGTGGAACACCGGGGCGGCCCAGTGGCTGGCCATTAACTGGCTGGCGATATTCAAGGAATCCAACTGGTTCGTCTTTGTCATGGCCATCGCCTTCTTCGTGCTGGTCATGACCAACTTCATCATGAACGTGGCCGCCATCGCCATTTCCGTACCCGTGGCCCTGGTCGTGGCCCCGTATTTGAACGTGGCCCCGGAAGTCATCCTGTTCGCGGCCCTGGTCACGGCGGGCATGCCCTTCCTTCTACTGGTCGGCGCGGCGCCCAACGCCATCGCCTACGAATCGGGACAGTTCACCAGCGGCGAGTTCTTCGTCTCCGGCCTCATCGCCAGCGTGATACTGATGGTGGTCCTGGGACTGACCATGGTCACCATCTGGCCCATGCTCGGCATGCCCATCACCGTGCCCCACTAAACGAGATAGAGGCCGCACAGAAATGCTCCGACTGCACGAACTATTGGGTCGAATCGTGGAAAGGGTCAACGTCAACCTCCGCTCCTGGGACTTTGACGTCTGGCCCTACATCCCCACCACCGCGCCCCTGGACAACTTGCCGGACTGCGCCTTTTACGGGTTGTCCTACCACCACCCCCTCCACCTGCGGTTCGCCCGGTCCGCCCTGGCCGGGAGCTACTTCCTGGACCGCTGCGTGGTGGAATCGTCGGTGGTCTATAAAAGCGACGTCAGGGGGGACGAACTCAAAAGACAAAACGAAGTCATCGAGATGGACGGCGAAGTCATCACCATGGATGAAAACGAGGAAATCCGGATCAAGGACAGCTTCCTGGCCAAGACCCTCGTCCACAATTACTCCCACGACCCCAGCAGCCCCGAGGAATTCACCATCCAGAACAGCGCGGCCATGCCGTATTCCAATATTCACGGCTCCCCGATCATGGGAGTGTTCCTCGGCGCCGGCGCCACCATCGACCTGACCCGGGTGGTCGATTCGATCATCGGGGAATTCGTCTACCTCCAGGCCGGGGAAATCGCCAATCACGTGATGAGGCCCGGCCAGATTTGGATATCATCCGGCGGGGCCTTCGACTTCTCCTACCGGTACAAACAGGACGTCCTCGAAAAATACATCAACCATAAACCCGGGCGTCCTCCGGCCGGGATCATCCCCGACTTTGTCGAGGAACGCCGGCCGGACCTCGAAATGGTCTTCGGGGCCCTGCAAAAAAAAGGCGTGATGGCGCCGAAAGGCGCTTCCCTCAGCCCTTACTCAGTGGTCAAGGGGTCCTGCCTTTTGGACAAAAACGTCTTCGTCTCCCAACGGGCCTACCTCGAAAACGCCGCCCTGGGGCCAGGGGCCAACGCCCAGGAAAACTGCTTTATCGTCAACTCCAGACTGAAGGGCTTCAACGTCACCGCCCATGGGGGCAAGATTCTCAACGCCGAACTGGAGGAAAAAGCCTTCGTGGGTTTCAACTCCTTCCTGCGCGGCGCGCCCGGGAGCCTCCTTAGGATCGGACGCGAAAGCATCGTCATGCCCCACACCATCATCGACCTGGAAGAACCCCTGGAAATTCCGCCTCGAACCCTGGTCTGGGGATTCCTCCAGGGCCCGGACGACCTGGAAGAAAACAGCATCCCCCTGGCCGAACTCGCCCAGGTCGAGGGGACCCTTTGCCGGGGACGCATGACCTTCCAGGGGCTGGGAGAAGCCTTTGTCAACGCCTTCACCCGGCGCATCGACCACATTCTCGAAGCCAACGGCGCCTTTTTCGACGGCGTCAACGGGAAAGGCCACGCCCAGGCCAGCCAGAACATTTCCTTCAACATCATTCAACCCTACCCGGAAGGCCACTTCCTGGGCATGTACCCGGCCATCGACATCCGGCCCTAAAACCGGATGCTCCCCTCTTCCGGCGGGAAGACGTCCGAGAAAACCGGCGCCTTCCCGCCGCCGTCATTTGGGAACGGCCGCTACCCCTGGGCGCTCCCGCCCGCCGGACGCCTGATCGACGGCGGCCAGGGCCACGTTCCGGTAATTGACGTTCGACTGCCAGGCGAACATGGTCGACATCAAATCCCGGGTCCGGACCAGGGTTTGCGCGGCCTTGCGCGCCAACACGGGCCAGGAGTACATCCGTTCGGCGCAGCCGCGCATCACCCGCGTCAGGACATCCGGGGCCAGCCCCAGGGGCCGGTGGATGACTTCGCGCATGTCATACCTGTCCCAATCATTTGGGAAGTCGGCATGGAGAAGCCGGTTGTCATCCCTTAGCCGGTCAAAGAGGCGCGTCCCCGGCAAGGGGGTCAGGAAAGTGGCCTGCATCACGTCCACTCCCCCGCGAATCATATACTCGGCGCGCTGCCTCAGCTTTTCCGGCGCGTCGCCGTCCAGGCCGAAAATGAAGGCCCCCAGCACGGCGATCCCGGCCCGATGAATTTTTTTAAAAGCCTCCTCGTACGACTCGACACCGCGCTTGAGGTTGAGCTTCTTGTTGACTTCCTCCAGGGCCTCGGCCCGCTCCGCCTCCAACCCCAGAAAAACCATCTTGCACCCCGCCCGGCCGGCCCAATGGAGCAATTCCTCGTCGTCGGCGAAATTGAGGGACGCCTGACAGAACCACTGCTTGCGCAAGTCGCGTTCCACCATGCCGCGAAACAAGGCCAGGGCGACGTCCCGGGACTCCCGGCCGTACCCGATGATGTTATCGTCCACGAAAAAGATCATTTTTTGGGGAATGCCCGCCAATTCCCCAAGAACTTCCCCGGCCGGACGGCGGCGGTAACGCCGCCCGTTGAAAGCCGTGACCGAACAAAAGTCGCAATCCATGGGGCAGCCCCGCGAAGTCTGGACCGAGGCGAACATATAATTTTTATTAAAGAGGTCGCGTCGGGGGCGAAGCCGGCCGGCCAAGTCCGACCACTCGCCCCGGTAGACCCGCTGAAGACGTCCCGCGGCCGCGTCCTCGACGACCCGTGGCCAGACGGTCTCCGCCTCGCCGACGACCACCGCGTCCACGTACCGCAAAGCCTCCTCGGGCCGCGTCGAGGCGTGAATCCCCCCCAACACCACGGGCGCGCCCCGCGCCCGATAGACGGAGGCGATCTCGTAGGCCCGATTGGCCGAGGAAGTGAATGCGGTGAGCCCCACCAGGTCCGCGTCCTGGTAGGAAAAGGCCTCCCAATTCTCGTCCAGCAGCGCGACTTCCCAGGGCTCGGGCGTCAGGGCCGCGATCACGCCCAGACCCAAGGGAGGAAAACGGGAACTTTTATTGATCGTCAGACCGGTGCGCACGGGATTGACGGGATTGATCAGCGCCAGTTTCCGGGCCTTCATTTCCTACCCCTCCCTTTTCAAGCGGGATTGCTGGGTCCTGTACGGCATTTCCTCGCCCTCCACCCCGCCGGCGCCGGGAACCATAAGGAACAACGAGGCTCGATCATCAACCCGAAAGAAAGCCGGGACGCCCCGCGTGACCGGCGCGGGTCGAGTTAATTATGAATCGAGGGTTAGCATATTGACGTTTTAATTGTCAAGGAGGCGCGGGAAGGGAACGGGCTTGAACCCACGCCGGACCGGCGCCACAATAAGGTCCAGCCTGCTAATGCTGAAATGATAAAAATTAATTGTTGACTACTGCTAAAAAAGACAGTATTTTTTGCCAATCATGAACAAACATTTCCCGGAAACCGTGTTGACGCCCAGACAACAGGAAATCCTGGCTTTCATTCGGGACTTTCAAGAACAAACCGGAGCGCCCCCCACCCAGGGGGAAATTGCCGCGTTTTTTGGATTAAAGAGTGTTCATGGCGTTAGACAACACCTGAAATTAATGCGGAAAAAGGGGTATTTGCATCTGATTCCCGGAAAGGCGAGGGGAATCAGGCTGACGTCTCCCGCTCACGCGGAGACTGAGGCGGGAGTTCGCGAAATACCACTTGTAGGTCGCATCGCCGCCGGCCGGCCGGTTTTGGCCGTGGAAGACGTTCAGGAACATTTAAAGGTCGACGCCGGGCTCTTTCCGGGGACTGACTTGTTCGCCCTGCGCGTGCAAGGGGACAGTATGATCCAAGCCGGCATTGTCGAAGGAGACATCGCCGTCATCAACCGACAGGGCCAGGTCGATCACGGCGACATCGCCGCGGTGATTATCGACGAAGAAGCAACCCTGAAACGCGTAAAGTATGAACCAGGCTCGGTCCGGCTCAAGGCCGAGAATGATCGTTACCAGGATATCGTCATCACCTCGCAAGATGGAGTCAATGTCCACATCGCGGGCCGATTCATCGGGCTTATTCGGCCCGGCGCCAGGCCAAAAGACTTTTTATCGTGAGTTTATGGTTATGCACGACAACGCCGTTCCGAGATCGCTAGGTTACGATAAATCCCCTAATTACCGGGATTTGACCGTAAGCCGACAGTCGTCCTCGTCGAGATTCAGTCACGTGTATCGTAAAGCCGTTCAACACTGTGGGCTCCAGGGCGTTTATACTCTTAATGACAACCAGCGAAATGTCGACGTCCCCATCGTATTCTACTGCAAGGCGACATCGGAAGCCGAGGCGAACCGCATCCACCAACTCGTCTGGAACCAGGATGTAACACCGTTCATCTTGGTCGAAACCCCTAAAATGATCCGACTCTATTGCGGATTCCGCTTCTCGTCCCAGGCCGGGGACGACCGGGCGCGTGGGTTGCTCGAGGCCGCCATCGCCTTCAACGAGGCGGCGGAGAGGCTGAGCGCGCTTAGCGCCGAGGCCATTGATTGCGGAAGGGTCTGGGACGTCTGGGGGAGCGAGGTAACCACCAAGACCAGGGTTGACTGGACCCTTTTAAAGAACTTGGAAGACCTGGAGCGGGAACTGCGGCGCCAAGGCTTGGACCGTCAGGCGTCCCACGCCCTTATCGGTAAATTTGTCTATCTCCAGTATCTGCGGCAGCGAGGCATCCTCTCGGATCGTAAATTGGAAAGATGGGGGCTTGGGTCCGCTGACATTTTTAGCCGCCAAGCTGACCTTGCGGCTTTCCGGGAGCTTAACCGCCGGCTCGACGAATGGCTCAACGGCGCCGTATTTCCCTTGAATCCGGAAGCGATCAAGCCAAGCCACCTCCAGCTTGTGGCCGGCGTCTTTCAAGGAGACACGACCGCGGGTCAACTCCATCTGGATTTCGAGCCCTATGATTTTTCCTTTATCCCAATCGAGACCCTGTCGGTCATTTATGAACAATTTCTTCATTCCCCGGACCAAGGAGAATCGAATCGGGGTAAAAAGGCCGGCGCTTACTATACACCGCTCCCCTTGGTAAATTATGTTTTAAATGAACTTGAAACTCGCCGTCCGCTAAGGGAAGGCATGCGCGTTCTGGACCCGTCCTGCGGGTCCGGGGCCTTCCTGGTGCAATGCTACCGGGCCTTGATCGAGAAACGGCTCGCCCGCGGCGGCCGGTTGCCGACGCCTGGTGAACTAAGCGAACTGCTCACCGGTCACATCTTCGGCGTGGATCGTGATGGAGACGCCTGTCAGGTCGCGGAGCTTAGCCTGGTGTTGACGCTTCTCGATTACATCACGCCTCCGGACCTGGAGAACACCCAACTTTTCAAACTCCCGGTATTACGAAACCGGAACATTTTTAAGGCCGATTTCTTTGACTCCGCTTCCCCCTGGGAGGAGGCGAGTCGAGGTTTAAGGTTTGATTGGCTGGTTGGAAATCCACCCTGGCGAGAGTTCAGCCGGGGGGACGATGAAGACCGGCATATGCGTCAGTGGGCCGATGGCAACCGAAAGACCAATCCCATTGGCGGGAATCAGGCGGCCGAGGCTTTCGTGTGGAAAGCATTGCCATTTATAGCCAAGGAGGGAATTGCCGGGCTTGTTCTACCGGCCATGACCCTTTTTAAAATCGAATCCGAACAATTTAGACGCAAGCTATTTTCATGTGTTCACCCATGGCGTCTAGCCAATTTCTCTAATCTGCGGTTTACACTCTTTTCCGGGCGTTCAAAACACCCGGCGATGTCTCTGTTTTTTTCCATTGAAGACAAAAATGGTGCGTTAACACAAATAAATACCTTCATCCTTAGCTTCGCTCCTTTCGCGGTTAATCAAAGAGCCAACAGACAGGGCAAAAAACGAGAAAAAGATACCTGGAATCTTATAATAACCAGTTCTGAATTAGCCGAAGTCAGCCAATCAGAAGCGGCCGCCGGTTGCGCGGAAACATGGAAATTGGCTATGTGGGGAACCTATCGCGATAAAAGAATACTCCAAAGGGCAAGTAATCGCTTTCCCCAACTTACCGATTTCCTGAAAGCACATGGCCTGACGCCGCCACATGAAGGGTTTCAACTTCGCGACCCTGGCAAGTCAAAAGAACCCGTGGAATATATACCTGAACTCCGCGACAAGAAAAAAATTGATTTTTCCAAACTAAGGGATTGTGGAAGGATTTTTGCCTTTCCCAAGAGAGTAATTACTCCGATATCGCCTAATGAAACTTATGTTAGAAAAGGCCGCGGGGCGCTTCCTATGTCGGTCTCGCGGCCTCCCCATATTATCGTGGACGCGGCTCGGCGTTTCGCCGTGTACAGCGACCATTTTGTCGCTGTTCCCCCTCGCCAAATCGGCCTGGCCGGATCAGGTCGGGACAAGGATATACTAAAAGCCTTAACTGTATATTTAAGCTCTGACTTTGTCACTTATCAACAATTTTTTATTTCACCCGAGTGGGGAATCCGTACGGCCCGTTCAACGCTTTCGGCTTTAAAATGCCTACAAACGCCATTAGATGAACTCTCCCAAGCCGACATCCAGGAATGGGCAGGCTTGTGTGATGAATTGATTAATGAGGGAGACGGCGGAAAAACAGTCTCTCCAAGGCTCATCACCGAGCTTAACGAGAGGGTCATGAAACTTCTTGGTTTTACTATATCCGAACAATTCCTTATTTACGATTTTGTTCGATGGAACATGAGAATGATAGACGGCATGACGCCGAATGAACTTCTTGGATCGCCGAGTCGAAATACTTTATCGGATTACCTCGGTATACTGAAAAATGAACTCGATGCCTTCCTCGGCGACCAAACCGGGTTCCATCACAGGGTCGAAGCCATGCATGATAAAATTTCGGTTATCATTGCCATATCCCTGACCACGGATAGCCAAGACGCTCCACGCATATATCACGCCGATGAAGAAGCCGCCGCCTCGTTGCGGACCACCAGGGAAAAGTTACTGAAACAACACAGCCAGTGGCTCTACTTTTCGCGGAATCTGCGTGTCTATGCCAATAACGCCTTATACATGCTAAAACCCATGGAGCGCCTTCACTGGACCAACCGGCAGGCCATTTTAGACGCGGGCGAGGTGATCGCCGAAACATTGGGGCAACCTGAAGCCTGATGACCGGCAACCTCGACATGCGCCAAATTTATGTCGCGCAATTGCGGATACACGCTCACGAATTGATCGCCGGAGGTTACCGCCTCCTGGACGCTCCTTCATTTGCTACTCAGGAGGAAACCGCCATTACCGGAGAGTTGGTCCGGTGCATGAAGGAATTCATGGAGTCCAATGAGGCCTCCGGCTGGGCCGTGCATTACGATATCGCCGAGGATCCACCGCTGAACGTGGCGGGTAGGCTGGGGAAATCGAGGCCGCGAGTTGATATTGAGTTCTTGAGAACGGGAGCGCCTGGAGCCAGGCCGCGGCTGCTATTCGAGGCGAAACGCCTCCAACAATCTTCCGGACATACGGTCGGCGTTTACCTGGGGCGGGATGGCCTGGGCTGTTTTCTTTCCGGGAAATATCCCATTACCCACGGCGAGGCCGGCATGCTCGGTTATATCCAGAGCGGCTCTGAAAGCGAGTGGTCGAACAAAATCGAGAAAGCTTTGTCGGATCATGGAGAGCGATACGGCGTGACTCCGCCCGCCTTCCAGCCGCGGCAACTCTGTTCCCTGAAACATACATACCTCAGCCGTCATCACGGCCGCCAGGGTTCGGGTTATATAACCATCCACCACGTGTTGCTGCTTTTTCATTAAAAATGAGCCGGTTGCAAAACTTCGGTCCTTGACCCAACTCGTCATCAGGCTCAATTATAACTCCTCGAAAGGCTTCACAAAGGTCATTTTCGGCCAAGTCGAATAGCCGTGTTTTGCAAGCGGCTCTATTATTTGATTGGAGCAACTCGCGCACGGTCGGTCCGGGTCAGGTCTCCAGCGGAGGCCGGAACCAATTCCTCCCTTCCTTCCTCAAGCCGGGGAACGGCGAAATCGGGGGAATAGTCGGCGGCGCCGGGACCCGGGCAGCCGTTAAAACCTTATTTCCAGCTCATTTTTCCAGACGTAGGCGTCGTTCATTTTGCCGGTCTGGTTGTGGCGGCGAAAATATTCCCCCGGAAAGAAATATCCGAAGGTGGTGGTGAAAACGGACGACCGGTAAAGTCGAGCGCTGAGCCCGGAATCAATTTCGTGGCCGTAATCCCGCTTGACGTTGTCGGGGGCCTGATTGACCGCGATGTACCCGTAAGCGGCGTGGAGCATGATTTCCTCGGTCAGGCTCTGGTCCCACCAGGCCACGACGGACCAGTGATTGGCCGAATCATACAACCCCGCGTTCTCCAGCCCGTAATCGTAAGCCACCAGCAGGGGCGTGTAACCGGCGCCGGTCCTGGCCAGGTTGGTCATTTTTTCGGTCCGGCCCAGACCGCTGGGCGTGAAACCGCTGTTTTTCACCGTTTCGTTCCCGGTCAGGGACAACCAGCCCAGGCCCAGCCGCCCCCAATACAAATCGACCACGGCGTCCGCGTAAAGCCCCAACCCCTCGAGCCGGATTTTATCTAAATTGGACCCGGCGGCGTTGGCCGGCTGGACTTGGCCCAACCGATACCGCAAGGACGCATGAAAGGCGAAGGGACCAGCCTCGAACACCGCGGCCGGCCAAAAATCAAAAAGATCGGTCCTTCCGCCGTAAATAAAGACCGCGGATTCGGGGTCGCCAGGGGCGGGAGAAAGCCGGGGCGCCATCCCGGCCGTCGCATACCTGGCCCCCGGTCCGGCCGCCGAATTCGAAAAGGAGGATTTAATCGACAACTCCCCGCCGCGGTCCCGGTTATAGGCCAGCCGGAGGTTCACGCCGATGTTGACGTCCATCCCGTAATACTCGAATTGGGGTCTGATCCAAAATTCCTCGACCCTGGATTCGGACAGCCCGGACGAAAAATTTTTTTCCGGCGATTTTTCATAGGCGACCGCAAGCCGCCAGGAATCGCGTTGTCTGGAAAACCTGACGACATTCCGCGGCGAGGCCTCGTAAAAATTGTTTCGTTCTCCAAAAAGCCCGTCCCCTCGCCCCAGGGACGCCCGGCCCCCCTCGCCGCCCGACATGCGCCCGACCGAGAAGCGGCCCAGGGGGGTGTTGAAGCTCATGACCAAGCCCGCATCCGCCTTCCGGCGAAAAAAACCTCCGGAACGCCCGTCTTTCAGGCCAGGGTGGTGATTAAAGCCCCTCAAGGGCCTGGCGGGATCGAGGTGGACCTGGAGTCGCCCCCCTGTCCCGGAAACGGACGATCTCGTTTTTCCGGCCGGCCGCGGACTGGTCCCGGCCGAATCCGGTCGCGACCGGGGGCCGGCCTGGAATTCGAGCATCCCGGGAAAGCCGAATGGATCGAGCGCCAGGAAACCCCGCTCCGTATGATCGCTGTCCGGGTGATCGCCGTTCAGCCCGCCGACCGGCTGATAAGCCTGACTGTAAAAATAACCGTTCCCGGCGGGGAAAGGTTCCCGCAAGGCCGACGAAAACGCGGCCGCGGCGGGTGAAATCCAAACCAACAACAATATCAGGAACAAGGCCCCCCGCGGGACCGCGAGGCGAATAGACCGATCTCCGGGCCGCATCTCGAGCGCAACCTTTCCCGCGGCTAGTTTTCCCCGTTCCGACGCCCGTCCGTCCGGGCTTGAAAATCTGGCTTGACCGTCCACTCCCGCCAATCTCCCTGGGCGCGACGCCGCGCCAACCAATGGGTACAATATACCACTCCCTACTTGTCCCCGCCCGCCTGGCGCGCACAAAAAACCGCGCTTTCGGGGGGAAAACGCCTCCAATTTTTTCTTGACAAGAAAAATCGGCCGTGTTATTTTTGGCGAACTATTTTAAAGTGGCGAATTATTTAAAGGTTTTATAGACATAACGTCATGCTGAACAACGAACTCCACAAGTCCCTAATGCTGCTGCTGGGCCTGACCCTGTCCCGGAGGCGGGGAGCCTTGTAGAGTTCATCCCAAATAAAGCTCTAAAACCCCGCCGAAACCGAATCGGCGGGGTTTTTTTTTGCCGCGAACCCCCCGGGCCCGAGCCCGGGAAAAAATACGTCCGAGGGACGGCCTGGAGGAACCAATGAGCGATAGAGTCTATATTTTCGACACCACGCTTCGGGACGGAGAACAGTCTCCGGGAGCGACCATGAACGTCAGCCAGAAAGTCCGGGTGGCCCGGGCCCTGGCCAAGATGAAGGTTGACATAATCGAAGCCGGTTTTCCCATAGCATCCAAGGGGGATTTTGAAAGCGTCCGCCTGATCGCCCGGGAAATAAAAGGCTGCCAGATCGCGGCCCTGGCCCGGGTCCAGGAAGCGGACATCCAGGCCGCCTGGGACGCCATATCCGAAGCCGAGAACCCTCTTCTGCACATTTTCGTTTCCACGTCCGACATTCATCTCCGCAGCCAACTGAACAAAACCCGGGAAGAAGTGCTGGAAATGGCCGTGGCCGCGACCAAGAGGGCCTGCAAATTCACTCCGAACGTGGAATTTTCCGCCATGGACGCTTCCCGCAGCGAACCGGCCTACCTGGCCCGGGTCTTCGAGGCGGTGATCAACGCCGGCGCCAAGATCATCAACGTTCCGGACACGGTCGGGTACGCCGTCCCCTCCGAATACGCGGAATTGATCGAATATCTTTTCCGGAATGTATCCAATATCGACCAGGCCCGGGTGAGCGTCCACTGCCACGACGACCTCGGCCTGGCCACGGCCAACACCCTGGCCGCGCTCAAGGCCGGCGCCAGACAGGTGGAAGGGACCATAAACGGCATCGGGGAACGCGCCGGCAACGTGGCCCTGGAGGAAATCGCCATGATCCTCAAGACCCGCAAGGATTGGATCGGCCTGGAAACCGGCATCGCCAGCGAGGAAATTTTTCCCACCAGCCGCTTGGTCAGCACGGTCACCGGGTTGGCCGTCCCGGCCAACAAGGCCATCGTGGGCGCCAACGCCTTCGCTCACGAATCGGGCATCCATCAGGACGGGGTCTTGAAGGATTCAACCACTTATGAGATCATGAAGCCCCAGGACGTGGGGATCAAGAAAAGCGACTTGGTGCTGGGCAAGCACTCCGGCCGCCACGCCTTCCGCGAAAAACTCAAGAGCATGGGCTACGACCTGGACGAGCACACGGCCAACCGACTCTTCCAACGCTTCAAGGAAGTCGCGGATAAAAAGAAGGAAATATTCGACGAGGACCTGGAAGCCATCGTGGCCGACGAGCTGGTGCGGGTCCCGGAAAAATACCGGTTGCTGTACCTGAACGTCAGTTCCGGCAACACCGTCCGCCCCACGGCCACGGTGGCCATTGAAATCGGCAGCGACACCCAGGTGGTGAAGGCCGGTTTCGGCGCCGGCCCCATCGACGCCTGCTACAACACCATCGCCGACATGACCGGCGCCAGAAGCAAGCTGCTCCACTTCGGCATCAGCAGCATTACCGGCGGCACGGACGCCCAGGGCGAAGTCACGGTCAGGCTCGAGGAAGACGGCATGGTCGCCCTGGGACAGGGGGCCGACCCGGATATCATCGTGGCCAGCGCCAAGGCCTATATCAACGGCCTGAACCGGCTGGAAGCCATGCGGCAGAACCCGTACCGATCCTTCTATTGATTTGGGACGGCGCGTCGGGAAGGCGGCGGACAAGGCGCCCCGCCGCGCCGTTAAACGATCTATAAGGGCAAGACTTTTTTACTTGCTTTCCATTTCCGAAAAAAGGAGAAAACGCTGATGACGAGGAAATTGAAAGTGGCCGTGGCCGGCGCCACGGGCGCCGTCGGCCAGGAAATGATCAAGGTCCTGGAACAAAGAGACTTTCCGGTGGAAAGCCTCAAGCCGCTGGCTTCGGAAAGGTCCCTCGGGAAAACCGTGACCTTCCGGGGCGAGGACATTCCCGTCGACGTTCTTGACAAAAATTCCTTCGACGGCCTGGACCTGGCCCTCTTTTCCGCCGGCGCCGGACCCAGTCGGGAATTCGCCCCCCTCGCCGCCAAGGCCGGTTGCGTGGTCGTGGATAATTCCTCGGCCTGGCGCATGGACCCGGCCATCCCCCTGGTGGTCCCGGAAGTCAACCCCCACGCCCTCAAGGGTCACCGCGGCATTATCGCCAACCCCAACTGTTCCACCATTCAAATGGTGGTGGCCTTGAAACCCCTGTACGACCGGTCCAAAATCAAGAGGATCATCGTCTCCACCTATCAGGCGGTATCCGGGACGGGCCAAAAGGCCATCGAGGAATTGGCCGCCCAGACCCGGGCCCTGATCAGCCTGGGCGTGCCGGAAGTCAGGGTCTATCCCCACCGGATCGCCTTCAACTGCCTGCCCCATATCGATGTCTTCCAGGATAACGGGTATACCAAGGAAGAGATGAAAATGGTCAACGAAACCCGGAAAATCATGGAGGACGACGCCATCATGGTCTCGGCCGCCGCGGTCCGGGTTCCGGTTTTCTACGGGCATTCGGAAGCGGTCTGGATCGAGACGGAAAAAAAGATCACCCCGGACCAGGCCCGGGACCTCCTGAAAAACGCGCCCGGCGTCGCCGTGGTTGATAACCCGGGTCAAAACGAGTATCCTTTGGCTATAAACGCCGCGGGAAACGACTTGACCTACGTGGGCCGGATAAGGGAAGATATATCGTGCGAGAACGGCCTGGCCATGTGGGTGGTGTCCGACAACATCCGCAAGGGCGCGGCCCTCAACGCCGTCCAGATCGCGGAGACCTTGTTGGCCAACGACTGGCTGAAATTCTAGGGGGACCAACCATCCCTTTGTCTTTCGGCCCGAAGCCGGGCGGGCGGCGTAATTTGTGGTTCTATAAACAATAACTTATGGAACCCGGAATAGCAGTCCGCTCCCGGCTGGGGGCCGAATCTTCCCTTGCCGGGGAGTCGGCCGGGCTTTTCCGGGTTTAAGCCGGGAAGGGAGGGAATTTTAGTGTCACACCAATCGACTCCTGAATTCGAAAAAGCCCTGGAAATAGGGCGTCCACCCAACATCGTCAAATTATTTCCCCATTCCAAGGCCCTGATCGTCAGCGGCAGGGTCATTGACCGGGCCATGCTCAAAAAAGGCCGGGCCATGACCATCGCCGCCAACGGCCGGAATCATTTCGCCATCCGCGGGGCCCTCCGGGCCGCTCAAAGAGCCAACGCGGCCATTATTATCGAAATCGCCAAGTCCGAGGGCGGGGCCTCCGCCTACTGCGCCGTCAACTACTGGAACATGGCCCGCCAGGTGGACGCGATCATGAACGAGCTGGGAATAACCGTTCCCGCGGCCATCCACGCGGACCATTACGGCATTAAAGGCGAAAAGGACATCAATCAGGCCAAGGTCGAGATTCCCAGCATGTTCGAGGCCGGCGTCACGTCCATCGCCATCGACGCCTCTCATCTGCCTGACGACGAAAACCTGCTGGCCAATCTAGCCCTCAACCAGTACGTGCCGGACTGGGCCGGCCTGGAAACCGAGGTCGGGGAAATCAAGGGCAAGGAAGGCCTCTCCACTCCGTCCGAGGCCCTCTTCCTTATCCAGGGCCTCAACGCCCACGGCATCTTCCCCGACTGGATCGCCCTCAACAACGGCACCACCCACGGCATCGAAGCCAGCGACGCCGGCATCCAGGTGGAACTCACCGCCAAAATCCACCAGGCCCTGGAAAAATATCAGGTTTCCGGCGCCCAGCATGGCACTTCCGGCAACAGTTCCGAACGGCTGCGCCAGATCGTCAACGCCACCCGGACCACCAAGGCCAACGTGGCCACGGCCCTCCAGATGATCTCCTGGGGCGTCAAGGTCAACGACTACGGCAACGCCGAGTTGGATGAAAACGGCGAATTTTGCAAGGTCGCGGGCAAGGGCGTGGGCGAGGCCCTCTGGGCCGAAATGGTGGAATACGCCAAGGGCAAGGGGCTCAAGAAAGGCGATTACAAGAAACTGAACCTGCCCTTCGAAAACAAGCTGCTCAGCCAAACGGCCGAAGCGCGGGAACGGTCCGTCCGGGACGTGGAAGAGTTCGTATACGGACTCCTGGACAACGTCTTCAACGCCCGGGACACGGCCCCACTGGCCCTGGCGGCCATTCTCGAGGCCGGGTCCCACAACCTCCCGCCCAAGGCCCGGCGCCTGGAAGACCCGGCCGAATGGACCGAGGCCAAAATCCGGGCCAAGGCCGCGGCCATCAACACCGACAAGGGACCGGCCGGCAACTTCGAGGATTGAGCGCCGGTCCTGAAGCAACCACCGGCCTCTTCCCGCCCCCCGCCGGGACGGGGAGAGGCCGCCGATTTTTATCCGGGGGATAAATGCGGATTATCGGGGGAGAGTTCAAGGGGCGTGGGCTTTTCGCCCCGGCGGGGCTGGAAACGCGGCCCACGGCCGATAAGGTCAAGGAAGCCCTGTTCAATATCGTCAGGGACCGGATACCGGGCGCCGTGGTCCTGGACCTGTTCTCCGGGTCAGGCGCCCTGGGGCTGGAAGCCTTGAGCCGGGGCGCGGCCCGGGCGATCCTGGTGGATTCCCACCCGCAAGCCCTGGCGGCCATGACCCGGAACGCGGCCCCGCTGGCCCTGGGCGAACGCCTCGTGATAATCAAGGCGGACCTGACCCGCCCGGTCAAAAGCCTGGCGGGGACCAAGGCGGACCTGGTCTTTCTCGATCCGCCCTACGGCCTGGAACTGGCGGAAAAAGCCTTGAAAATCGCCCTTCGCCACGACTGGATCACATCAGGGGGCCTGGCTGTTATCGAACATTCCCGGAAGGAAAATCCCCGACCGCAAGGCTTGGTCCTGACCGGGGAGCGCCGGTATGGACGGACCTCCCTGTCCTTTTTCGAGCTGGAACCGGACCAAAACGAGGCCGCGTCCCCGGACTAGAATCAGGTCGGACCTCGCGATCCGGATTCAACGGGATTTTTCTCCGGACCAGTAAACGGGAGCCGGCCGGGCCGGGCGCGAGAAGCGGTCGCCCCGCCCCGCCCCGCGGTGCGAGGATTCTCTCCCCCGACATGTGAAAATACTTGAAGAGCCGGGCCGAACGTGATAGGAACCGGGCATTTGACTAATATACAACCGACAAAAAACAGCCTGTTAGCGGAGAAGGTTTCATGCCCTACCAATGCACCTGTCTGGCCGTGTATCCCGGATCCTTCGACCCCATTACCAATGGACATCTATCGATCATCAAGAGAGGCTTGCAGGTTTTCGGACGCATCATCGTGGCCGTGGCCCGCAACCCCCAGAAAAAAAACCTGTTTTCCGTCGAGGAACGGCTCGATCTCATCAGGGAAGTGACTTCCGATGTCGAAGGCGTCGAAATAGACACTTTTGACGGCTTGTTGGTGGACTACGTCCAGAGAAGGAAAACCAACGTCATTTTACGCGGCATCAGGGCCCTGTCCGATTTCGAATACGAATTTCAAATGGCCCTGATGAACCGGTCCCTTAACCGCGACATCCAATCGGTCTTTCTCATGACCGACTACAAATGGTTCTACACCAGTTCGACCATAGTCAAGGAAGCGGCTTCGTTGGGCGGAGACATCGGCAATCTGGTGCCGCCCCTGGTCAACCAAAGGATGAAGGAAAAATTCGGCCTGGCCTGAGAGGACCCGCCGCCGGGCCGCTTTCACCCTGGAGCGGCCCGGCCTTGTGCTTAGTTGCAAAAATAAATGATATACGACACGCCATGGGCATTGGGTCGCGAAAGGAACTGCCTAGGCCCGGAAAAGCTTCCATGCCGGAGGTTGAGATCACGGCGAGACATGCTCTTGAGAATCTTGCGCGAAGCAGGACTCAAGAAGCCAGGCTGGTTCAACGCGCGCGGATGGTTTTGACGATTCTTGAAGGAAAAAGGATCACCCAGGTCGCGGACGAGTCCGAACACAGTTATCAAATGGCGAGATCGCTTCGCCCAATATGGAACGGCTCGCCTTCGGGACAACCCGCGATCCGGCAAACCGGCGAAATATGGCGAGGAATTACGCCATCAGGTTTTGGCGACGCGTGAGGAGCCTCCGCCGTCCGGTCAGTCCAACTGGGATGGCGAAGCGATCGCGGCAAAATTCATTAGCTCTCCCGATGCTGTGTGGCGGGCGCCGCGGAAAGAAGGCATTTGCCTTCAGAGGCAACGAAGTAGGCGCGTCGGCACAGACCCGGACTTTTCCATTTAAACCGCTGACATTGTTGGCCTTTACTTTAATCCACCGGAGACCGCCTTGGTGATCTCTGTTGATGAAAAGCCAAGCATTCAGGCGCTCGAACGCGCCACGGGCTACGTCGAGACAGATAAGGCTGGTTCCCAAGCTCTTGCTTGGGAACCTCGGCCAGGGAAGCTCCAGACACCTATATGCCTTGACTTCTTTACAAACAGATCAAGTTTTTACTTGACGGTTTGAGGCGAAGCTTTGCCGGCTTCCTCACTCTAGAAATTATGGATGTCCTTGTTAATTTAAAGCCCCCCTCACCCCAGCCCTCTCCCCCCATGAATGGGTGGAGAGGGAGAATAATCACTTCTGTTTTGTTTCTTTTATTCTGAAAGACAATACCTTGCCCCAAACGGAGGCGAGGCCGGGCCGGACAATTATCTCCCTCG
>JAZDGM010000148.1:0-32983 GCA_043806915.1 Pseudomonadota bacterium
GGATAAGGCGGCTCCAATTAAAGGATCGGACATTGAAGGCCGGACACTCAAATAATTATTAATAATGAAAAAAGGCCGTATGCTACGGTACGGCCTTCGGCAAGGCAAAAACTACGGCGCTAGCCGTTCAGTCCAACCTACTTAAATCACATTATTTTTTTGACGTGTGGAGGCGGGCTCGGCCAAGCAACTTCAAACGCCCCGGACTGTTTTCGGGCGGGCATGGACGCCCGCCCTTTCCGCCCTCGAAACAGGACGTTTCGGGGCGTGAAACCGCCGCCAGGCGGGTTCTCCGGGAAAAGAGCCGGGGGTCGTCAGGGGCGCCGGCTCCGGCGCGCCCCTGACCCTGGGACGGGAAGGAGCCCCTCGAAGCCCAACGCCGGCCGCGCGGGGGGCGGAGCAGCCCCGCCCGCAAGGCGTGGCCTACGTCTCCAATTTACCGTGGCAAGGCCCGGAAAATAGTGAAAGATGGCCCGCGTGGCGCACCCGACAAACTTGCGGGCGGCCTCAAAAAAAAGCGCCGGGCGGCGCCGGGCTGAACCGCCGCCCGGCCCGGATTATTTCAGGTTACCGTCAGATACGGCAGTTTCTCGGCCACGTATGGCGCCAACTTTTCGATCGCGCCTTCAAACGCCTCCACGGCCTGTGATATTTCCTTGGCGGTCATTGGCGTCGAGAGGCAGTACAGACCGCGGGGGGCGCCGTGAACGCCGCGATTGAGCATTTCCAGGTGCAACAGCCCGGTCAATTCCCCGGCCCGCAGGAAACTCATGATGGCCTGCTTGGAATTTCGCGGCGGCTGATCGTTTCCCCAATGGACCAGGACCAGGGAGCCTAGACCGTTGGCTTGGCCCTTGAGGCCCGCCTTTTGGAGGACTTTATTGAATCCGGCCCTCATGGAGTCGCCCAATGCCCCGAGCCGGGCGACTTCGCTTCGGGTGTAAAGTTCCAGCGCGACCAACCCGGCGGTCAGCGTGATGTTGTTACCGGTGAATGTGCCGGAGTGGAAGATCGGCCGTTCCCGGTTGGGGTTGTAGAGGTCCATTATTTCCCGGCGGCCGCCGAAGGCGCCGACCGGAAAGCCGCCGCCAATTATCTTGCCCAGCGCGGTCAGGTCGGGGTCGATCTCCTCCAATTCCTGCACGCCGCCGTACCCCAGCCTTAAGGTCAGAATTTCATCCAGGATGAGCAGAACGCCGTATTTTTGGGTCAACTCCCGCATGCCCTTCAGATACCCGGGCTCGGGCGCCACGCCGCCGCCGGCCCCCATTACCGGTTCCATGATCACCGCGGCCAGCGTGTCCTTGTTTTCCGAAATGACCTGTTCCGCGGCGGCCAAGTCATTAAACGGGGCCACCTTGACGTGGTTTAAAAGACCCGCCGGCAGATAAGGCTCGCTATAGACCCGGGGCGGGCCTTCCGCCCCCAGGTCCGGAATCTGGTTGACCAGGGCGACTTCGTGGCCGCCATGGTATCCGCCGTCCATCTTCATGATGTCTGTTTTGCCGGTGTACGCCCGGGCCGTGCGCAAGGCGAACATGGTCGCTTCCGTGCCGCAGTTGGTGTAGCGCAGCATTTCCAGGGCCGGCACGCGACCGCGCAGATGCTCGGCGTGGAGGTATTGAATTTCACTGGCCGAACCGAGCACGGTCCCCTTCCGGAGCTGGGCCATGGCCGCTTCCTCGATCCCGGGGTGGGCGTGGCCGTGGATAAGGCTAGTGTAGTTGTTCTGCATGTCCAGGTATTCGCGGCCGTCGTAATCATACAACCGGCATCCCTGGCCGCGCTCCATGAAGACCGGATATGGCGAGTAAAACGATACTCGCCTGGTATCGCCGCCGGGCAGGCTGCGGGCGGCCCTCTCCACCCGCGCCTTCGAACCCGGCGTCTTGGCCATGTATTCTTCCACAATTTCCCGCGCCAGGGGATGAGAGTCGTAACCTTCCATTTTCCTCACCTCAAATCGTCTCTATTGAATCTTGAAACCGGCTTGATCCAGCCATTTGATGGCTGACGGCGTGTCCGGGACGGCGAAGTATTCCAGTCCCACCAATCCGGCGTACCCGAGGCGCTCCAATTCCCTGATGACGTTGGGGACATTGATTTCACCAGTTCCGGGAGGCATGCGGTCGGGGTTGTCGCCCACCTGCACGTGGCCGATATGGGCGAAGTGGCGCCGGATGGACCCGATCAGGTCGCCTTCCATTTTTTGCATATGGTAGAGATCGAACTGCAACCGCAGATTGGGCGCGCCCGCTTCCGCGATGATCCGGACCGCCTCGTCGGAATGGGTCAGCAGGAACCCGGGAAAATCACGGTCGTTTAGCGGTTCAATGTTCAAGGTCCTGCCCTCTTCGGCCAAGCGGGCGGCCGCGTGGACGAGGTTTTCCACCAAAACCCGTCTTTGGTCGACAAGGGAATACTTGGACAGCCTCCGACCCGCCAGGCAGTTGATCATGGGCGCGTCCACCGCGACGGCGTATTCCAAGGCCAGGTCCACGCCGCGGCGGAAGTCCGCCACCCGGTCGGGATCCGAGGCCAACCCGAGTTCTCCGGCGGCCAGGTTCCCGGGCGGCATGTTCAGGAGAACCTGCTTGAGTCCGTTTTCCTCCAGCAGTCCGGCCAGGCTTCGCGCCGGCAGATCATAGGGAAAGGCTAGTTCGACAAAGCGGAAGCCGTCCCGGCGCGCGGCCGGGAAGCGGTCCTTGAAGTCCAGTTCCCCATAAAGAAAAGTCAGATTCGCTGAAAAATGAAACATGACGCTCCTCGTCGACGGCTGTCCGGCCGTCGGTCCCGTCCGGTGATCAGGCGGGTGGGGTGAGGTTCAGAAGCTTTCTTGCTTCCTCGGATGTAGCCACGCCGCGGCCCGCTATGCGGGCGACGTCGCGCACCCAGATCGCCTGGTCCCAACTGCCCCGGCTCAATCCGCCGCCGGGCAGACGGACGTTGTCCTCGAGACCGACGCGGATATGGCCGCCGGTCAGGGCCGCCTGGAGGGCCGCCTTATACTGGTTGGGCCCCACGCCGCAAACGCTGTAGGTCGCCTGGTCCGGCAACATGCCCACCAGGGCCAGGTGCAAGCCGGGAGTGAAGGTCATGCCCCCGGCCACGCCGTAAACGAACTGGAAATGCAGGGGTTCGTCGAACAGGTCGCCCTGCCGCCGGAGCAGGAGGACGTTGTTGAGCCCGCCCGGATCGAAGATTTCACTCTCCGGCTTGCAGTTCACCGCCTTCATGCGCCGGGCGAAATTTTCGATCATGGCGAAAGTGTTTTCGTAAAGAAACTCGATCATGACCTTGCCGGTCCTGTGGTCGGCCAGGGCGAAATTCATGCTGTTGGTGTTGAGGCTGGCCATGTCCGGCTTGACGGCTTCCACGGGCGCGATCCGGGCTTCGGCGGGCAGGCCCATGGCGATTCCGGTCGAGACGTTGATGATCAATTCCGGACAACGATCCCGAATGGCGTCCACCGTGGCGGAAATCAGTCCGATATCCGCGGTGGCCATGCCCGTGTCCGGCTCCTTGGCGTGAATATGAACGATGCTCACGCCTTCCTGATAACAACGGTGGGACTCCTCGGCGAACTCCTCGGGCGTGTACGGACAGTTGGGGTTGTTGGCCTTGGTCGTGGCCCCTCCAGCCAGGGCCGCGGTGATGATGACTTTATCGCTCATGCTGCTTTTCTCCTCTCGAATGGGGTTTGAACGCCCGACCGCGGCCGGATTCTTGGCTTGGCCGCGGCGGTCCTGTCAGTCCGAGGTCGCGGCCCCGGTCGCGGGGCCGATCAGCGCTTGCCGCGCCGGCCGGCGGGCGAGGCGCCCTTGCCTTGCTCCCGATGGAAAGTTTTCAGGGCCTTCTCGATGTCGTCCAGGTGCCGCCGCATGGCGTCGGCGGCCTTGGCGAGGTCCCTGTCCCGGACGCCTTCGAAAATTTGGGTGTGGAAACCCAATGAGCGCTGCAGCAGGCCGGGCAGAACCGTGAAGGTTTCCCGCATGAACTGTTCCATCAGGGCGCGTATGGTCACAAAGATGTGAATGAGAAAACGGTTATGGGTGGCGTGCGCCGCCTGGTAATGAAAAGCCAGGTCCAGTTGGGTGTAGGCGTCGCTTTGTCCGGCTTCCAGGGCGGTTTTCATTTCCAGAATCAGTTTTTCCATTTCCCGGATTTCCGCTTTCGTGGCGCGCGGCACGGCCAGGTCGACCACGGCCAGTTCGATGTAGCGTCGGGCTTCCAGCAGGTCCATGGTGGCGGCGGCGTCCGAGACCAGGGGCGGGGAAAGGCGCCCGGCCATCAGGGCGGACCTTTTGGCGCGGATGACCGTCCCTAGGCCGGGCTTCTGTTCAATGGCCCCGATCAGGGTCAGGGTCTGCAAAGCCTCGCGTAGAGAAGGCCGGCTGACCCCCAGTTCCGCCGCGAACTGGTTCTGGTTGGGCAGTTTGTCGCCCTCCTTCAGTTCGCCGCTTTCAATGCGACGAGTGATCTCGTCCATCACCCCGTCGGCTAGCTTCCTTCTTTTAATGATGGCCATGTCAACCCGCCTGACCCTGGTCAGTTCATGTAATGTCCGCCGCAGACGTCCAGGGTCACGCCGGTGACGAACGGGGAATCGAGTAGGTATTCAAACGCCCGGACCACGTCTTCCACTCGCCCGAGGCGGGGAGTGACGACTTTTTCCTTCAGGCCGTCCAGTTGGTCCTGCCCCCACCCGGCGAATATGCCGGCGTCCTCGATGAAGGCCGGCGCCAAGGCGTTGACGGTAATGCCGAAAGGCCCCAGGTCGCGGGCCGCGTAACGGGTCAGGCCCAACATGCCGGCCTTGGAAGCCGCGTAGTGGGGGCCGATCACTCCGCCGCCGCGCGCGGCCGCGGAAGATACGTTTATGATCCGGCCGAAGCCGGCCGCCTTCATGCCCGGGACCACGACCGATGACCAATAGAACGCGCTGGAGAGGTTGACCCGGATGGTTTCATCCCAGCTTTCGATGGTGATCCGGTCAAAGGCCGCCGGCTGCATGACGCCGGCGTTGTTGACCAACACCGTGACCGGTCCGAATTTTTCCACGACCTGTCGGTGCTGGAGGGCGACGACCGCCGGATCGCCGGCGTCCCCCTTGAGGAGCAAAACCTGGCCGCCGAGGTCGGCCAGCCGTTTTTCCGCCTCGGCCGCCGCGTGGTCGTCGTTCCGATAGGTCAAGGCCGCGCGGCCGCCGCGGCGGACTACGGCTTCGGCGACGCCGAGGCCGATGCCCTTGACGCCGCCGGTGACCACCGCGACGAATGGCGGGTTCCGGTGTTCCGGGTGAGATATCTTGCTGGTCATGATTTCGGAAAGCCTCTATTTAAATGAAATGATGAGATTGTCATATCATCAAACAATCTGGTTGTCAAGATGCAATCAATTTCAAGGCCGAATACGGCAACCGGCTAAATAACTTATATTTTTGAGGCGACGCGGACGATCCGGCGACCAAGCCGGCCGATTTTTAACCGCGTGAACGACCTTCCCGGGGCGGCGCGCCTCGCATTTTTCTGTTGACAGCCTTAATGAGATTGTCATATCATCTTTCAATCTTTTTGTCAAAATTTAATTGTTCCCGGGAGGGCGGCGCGGGTCGCCGGCCGCCGCGCGGGTCGCTTGGCGGCGCCGGGCGAACGATGAAGCTCAGTCGACCGCGTCGCTGCGGCGGCGCTAATTTTCCCTGTGGATAATATTTCGATTTTTTCTATTGACATCAATATTTGAGCTACAATATTATACCAAGAGTCAAAAAAAATACTTAAAGTCAGTTAACCTGAGTCTGGAGGCCCGGCGCCCGGCATGACCAAAAAACGCACCTTTATCGAGGAAGCCCGCCGAAAGGATATTACCGAAATCGCCATTAGGCTCATGGTGAAGCATGGGTACCCGCATACTTCCCTCGACATGATCGCCCAGGAGGCTGGAGTCACCAAGGGCGTGATCTACTACCACTTCGGCGGAAAAGATGAGCTGGTGGGCGAGGTGTGGGAGTCCCTTCTTGACAAGTTGTACAAATACCGGCTGTCCCGGGTCGAGGCCGCGACGTCGGCCATCGACAAGTTGAAGAGCTACGTCGAAGCCAATTTCGATTTTCTGTTGAACCGACCCCAGAAGAAATATTTCAACGTGATATTCGAAGCCGGCGTCGAACTCAATGGCCGGGAAGGCCGCAATCCCTGGTCGGCCAAGACCAATGCCCGCTGCTTCAAGATCATCGGCGACATCATCCGTCAAGGCCGCGAGGAAGGAGTTTTCGGGCCGGTCGCCCCGGAGCACCTGGCCCCGGTGCTGCAAGGCGCCATAGACGGCATCGTTCTGACCGCTTATTCGGACGCGGAAAACGTGGACTGGCGACAATGCCGGGATGCGTTGCTGGACATGTTGTTCGCCTATCTTGGCGTCGGGAAGGGTTGACCAAGTGAATTTAGCGCGGCCCGCCCCCGGGCCGGTCGCGCCGATCCCGTCATCACCGGAATTCTAAACCCCAAGGAGGAGAGGGATGTCCCCCAAAACTCACGTGCTCAATGTTTTCATGAACAGACAGTCGCCGTCCATCGTCAAGGCGGAAAATATTTACCTTTACGACTCGGAAGGCAAGCGCTACCTAGACGCTTCCAGCGGCCCCGTCGCCTGCTGCCTGGGGTACGGCCTGGAAGAGATGGGCCAGGCCCTGCTGGAACAGGTGCGCCAGGTCTCCTACGCCTACCGCATGGACTTCACCACGCCGATGCTGGAGGAAGCGGCCCGGCGGATCAGCCAGGCCACCGGCGGGGCCATGGACAAGGTCTTCATGGTTTCCGGCGGTTCGGAAGCCACCGAGATCGCCGTCAAGATAGCCCGCAAGTATCACCTGGACAATGGCGGGCCCAAGCGGAGCAAGGTCATCAGCCGCTGGCTCAGCTATCATGGCATGACCGCCGGCGCCTTGTCCTGGAGCGGCATGACGCAGAGACGAATCGATTACGACCCCCTGCTCGCCGAAAGCTGCCACATCGCGCCGGCGCACTGTTATCGCTGCTGGTTCGGCCGGTCGCCCGAGTCGTGCAACCTGGAATGCGCCCGGGCCTTGGAAACCGAGATTATGTGCCAAGGCCCGGAAACCGTGGCCGCCTTCATCGCCGAGCCGGTTTCGGGCATGTCCCTTTGCGCCGCGAATCCGCCCGACGGGTATTTCGCCTTGATTCGTGAAATTTGCGACCGTCATGGGGTCCTGCTGATCCTGGACGAGGTCATGACCGGATTCGGGCGGACCGGCAAATGGTTCGGCTGCCAACACTACGGCATCTGGCCGGACATCATGGCCGCGGGCAAAAGCCTCGGCGGCGGGCATTTCCCGGTGGGCGCCGCGTTGGTCAGCGCCAAGGTCGCCGATACCATCGCCAATAACTCCGGGATTTTCGGCGCCGGACATACTTGGGCGGGCAACCCGCTGGCCGCGGCCGTGGTCAACAAAACCCTGGATTATTTCGAAAAACGCGGCCTGATCGACCGGGCGGCCGAACTGGGCGACTATTTGGCCAAAAAGCTCGAAACCTTGAGGCGCCACCCCACCGTGGGAGACATCAGGGGCAAGGGACTGATGCGGGGCGTGGAGTTCGTCCAGGACAAGGAGGCCCGCCGGTCATTGGACCCGAAGCTCATGTTCTGGCTGCAACTAGCCCAGGAGTCGCTGGCCCGCGGCCTGTTCCTCGAATCCTCGACCGGCAGCGACCGGGGCCAGGCCGGCGACATGGTCATGTTCGCTCCGGCGTACATCGCGACCGAGGAACAGATCGACGAAATCGTGGACCTGTTCGACCAGGTTCTGACCGACGTGGAAAAGAAGAACGGATTTTAGAAAGGAGACGGCCCATGTCCCCAGCGCAGCAGCATCCGGCGGCCGCCGAAACCATGGCCCGGTACCTGGCCCGAACCAAGAGGTCGGCCGAGCATGATCGGGAGGCGCGAAAATACCTGCCCGGCGGCGACACCCGCACTCTCACCTACGTTTTGCCGCACCCGCCCTACATGGCCCGCGGGGCCGGCGCCCGGGTTTATGACGCGGACGGCAATGAATACCTGGACTGCCTCAACAACTATACTTCCTTGGTGCACGGTCATGGTCATCCGGCCACCCTGGCCGCGGTCAAGGCCCAGTTGGACGACGGCGCGGTCCTGGGAGCGCCGGGAGAAATCCAATATCGGCACGCCCGCCATTTGACGGAAAGAATACCATCCCTGGAACGGGTCCGGTACGCCAATTCCGGGACCGAGGCCACCATGTTCGCCATTCGGGCGGCGCGGGCCTTTACCGGTCGCATGGGCGTCGTCAAGATGGACGGCGGTTATCACGGCTCTCATGACGCCGCGGAAGTGAACATTATACCGGACCCGACCTCGACGGGACGGCCTCAAGGCCGCGTCGAACCGGGCGTTCCGCCCAGCGTCTTGAATGACGTCCTGGTGGCGCCGTTCAACGATTTGGAAACCATGGACGAGGTTTTATCCGAAAACGCCGGCCGCGTCGCCGCGGTCATCGTCGAACCGATCATTGGGGCCGGCGGCCTGGTCATGCCCCAAAAGGGTTACCTGGCCGGACTGCGGGACCTGACCGGCAAGCGCGGGGTATTGCTGATACTAGACGAAATCATCACCTTTCGCGTTCACTATTCGGGTTATCAAGGCCTGGAAGGAGTGCGGCCCGACTTGACCACCCTGGGTAAAATCATCGGCGGCGGCCTGCCGGTGGGGGCTTTTGGCGGACGGGAAGACGTCATGGACGTTTTCAACCCCCATCGCCAAGGGTGCGTACTCCATTCGGGCACCTTCAACGGCTCGAACGCGGTTCTAGCCGGAGGCTTGGCCACGCTGGAGGCCTTGGACGAGGCGGCCCTGGCCCGCGTCAACGCCTTGGGCGATCGCTTGCGGGACGGGTTGACCAAGGCCTTTCTCGAGGCCGGCTTCCTGGCCCGGGCCGGCGGTTTGGGGTCCCTGGCGGGGCTGCGCTGGACCGGGGTCGAGCCGACCAATTCGCGGCAGGCCGCGGCTGGACTGATCCCCGCGGGCGACTTTCCCCATTATCTCCATTTGGAACTCATGAACCAGGGCGTTTATTCCGCGGCCCGAGGCATGTTCGTGCTGTCCACGCCCATGACCGAGGCGGATATCGACTTTGCGGTTGACGCCATGGCGCAAGCCCTGGACCGACTCAAGCCATACGCCCGGGATGCTTTCCCGGCCCTGTTGCGGGACTAGCATCGATAGCGGGTTGATTTCGACCTTGGCTCGATTCCAGGTCGAGCCTTTTGGGGAAGGAGGGGTGACATAGCGAATCGAGGCTTTCCGTGGATATTGACGCCGCTAGACCAATCATTTCGAACCAAGAATGGAGGAAGACCCATGAAAAAAGTGAAGCAAACGCTCCTGATCGGCTTGGCCCTGACCTTGGCCCTGGCCCTAGCCCCGCCAACGGCTTTGGCCAAGGCCAAGGAAGTCAAGTTCGTCATCGTCGGCGGGGCCGAAGGCGCCCAGGAAGCTTCAGCCGAAGCGATGGCCGTGAACATGTACCTGGGCGCCCTGGACTACCGGATGCGCACGTTCAACTTGCTCAAGGGCAAATACAACCTCAAATACATCAATACGCTTTTTTCGGACGCCAACGAGTGCCTGACCGGCGTGGCGTCGGGCGCGGCCGAGATGACCTTTTCCGGACCGCATTATCTGGAACAGATCGACCCCGCCTGGAAGGTCGGTGAATCTCCCGGCGTTTTCGATAGTTGGGACCATTTCATCAAAACCATGAACACGCCGGCCTGGAAGGACCTCCACGAGAAGATGGCCAAGGAAAAGGGCGTGCGCATTGTCAAATGGATGGCCAATATAGGCGATTACTACCTGTATACCAGCAAGGGGCCGGTTAAAACGATGGACGACCTCAAGGGCCAGAAAATCCGCTACCCGGGCGGGGAAGGCTTTTCCAAGGCCGTTTCCGGCATGGGGGCCACGGCCATCAGTCTGCCGTACACGGAAGTGGTCACCGGCCTACAGACTCACATGATCGATGGTCTGTTAACGGACATGTTCGCGGCCATGTATTTTTATGAACTCCCGCGTTACACCCAGTACGCGGTCGCGGCGACCTGGGCCATTCAGCCCGTCTGCTTCGTGGTCAACGCTTCCTGGTGGGACGGGATGCCGGCGGCCGAGCGCCAGGCCATGCAGGATGTTTTCGACCGCGTGGACGTGTCCCTGTTTTTCAATGGGGCGCAACAGGCCATCATCGACGGCTGGGACGCCGACCCCAAGACCGAAATGCTGACTTTGAGCGACGAAGAGCGGGCCAAGTGGAAAAAGGTCATGATCGGGGCCAGTTCCGATGTCTTGAAAAATCTTGACCCCAAACTGCTCGAAGCCATCGAAGCCAGCCGTTAACCCCGAACCCCCGCGACCGCCGCGGCGGGCCGGGGATCGACAAGGGAGCCAGGCCAAATGCCGGAAGATAACTCATACGTCAAGGATGGGAAGTGCAAGCAAGTTTTCCAGGATTGCTGCGGGCTTCTTTTGTTTGCGTCAGTGACCCTGAGCATGGTTGAAATAGTCTGCCGGGTATTTTTCAAGACATCGATGGACCTGTTTTTCGACTTCAGCGTCTGGGGCACGGTCTGGTCGCTGATGCTGATCACGGGATTGTTGCTGCCCGAGGGCGGGCATGTCTCCATCGATTTTCTCCGGTTCAAGCTTGGAGGACGAAAGCGCTGGGCCCTGGAAACTTTTCTGGCCCTGGTGACGCTGTCTTATGGAGTGTTCGTGACGTGGGGAGCGGTGATTTTTCTGCGGCAGCTTTTCCTGCGTGGTTCGGTCTTTCCGCGGCAAATTCCCATTCCCATGTGGCTGGTGGAGCTTTGCGTGCCCATCGGCATGGGGATTTTCACGATCTTCGCCGTTTTGGAGCTGTTCAAGGCGGTCCGCCGCAAATGGTGACAACGGTTCGCTTTCCGACGCACACGCCCGAGGAGTATCGACTATGGACGTTATGAGCTACATTGGCCTGGGTCTTGTCGTTCTGCTTTTTCTGATCGGCTCGCCGCTGGCGGTGGCCTTTTCGGTGGGCTCCATCGTCATCATGCTTTTCTCGATGGGGTTTCCCGCGCCCAACATCGCGCAGCTTTTTTTTTCGACCATCAATTCCTACACGCTGTTGGCCATGCCTTTTTTCATCCTGGCCGGCAATCTGACCTTGCGGAGCGGCGGCATGGTTCCCCTTCGGGATTTCATGAGCGCGCTCGTCGGGCATTTTCCCGGGGGCATGGCCGTGGCCACCATCGCCTTCGCCGCCTTTCTCGGCTCGATCAGCGGCTCGGCCGCGGCCTGCCTGGCCATCATCGGGACAGTCATGGTGCCGATTCTGGTCCAGTCCGGATACGACCGCCCGTTTGCTTCCGGACTGACCGTGACCGCGGCGGAACTGGGCATGCTCATTCCGCCCAGTATTTTTTTCATTATCTTTGGGGCGTTTAACCAAGTGTCGATCGCCGATCTGTTTCTGTCCGGGATAGGCCCAGGGGCGCTCTCGGCGGTCCTGATGTGCGTGGTGGCGGTGTTCATTTCCAGGCGGCGTAAGTACCCCGTCCGCCGGCCGGCGTCCTGGCATGAGCGCCGGACGACCCTGGTCCGGGTCCTGCCGCTGGCGCTGATGCCCTTCGTCGTGTTGGGCGGCATCTATTCGGGGTTGTTTTCGCCGACCCAGGCGGCGGCCGTGGCTGTCTACTACACCATTATCTTGGGTGTCTTTGTCTACAAGAAGCTGACTTGGCGCGCTTTCCTGAACTCGCTGGTCGAAACGATCAAGCTGTCATCCATCATCTACCTGATGTACGTGGGCGGGGATCTCTTCGGCAAGACCCTAGGCTATGTCGGCCTGCCGCAGATCATTTCGGAATGGGTCATCGCCATGGAACTCGGCCCGCTGTCCTTCCTGGTCGTGGTGGAGGCGCTGCTGCTGGCGATGGGATTTTTTTTCAGCAGCATTCCGATGGTGGTCATCGTGCTGCCCCTGTTCATGCCCAGCGTCCTGGCCCTGGGCATAGACCCGGTTTTCTATGGCTGCCTGGCCATCTTCTGCGCCCTGATCGGAGAAATAACGCCGCCCATGGGACCGCAGCTCTGGATCGCCGCTCCCATCTGTCAGGAAAAAATGGGGGCCATCGCCCGCGAGGCTTGGCCATTTTTGGCCGCCCAGACGGTTGCGCTCCTGGCCGCCACGTTCATACCTGAAATCGCGATGGGGCTCGTAACCCTTTTCAGGTGATCGCGGCCGCTTTTTTTCAATTCCGGCCCCGGCTGCCGTCCCGGGATGTGGTAACCTAACCGCTGAGTGGGTGAGCCCGGCTTTGAATGCGCCGGATAATTCCAGCGCCGAAATCCAAACGCACCGGCGTCGAGACGACCGGGTTTGGCATCCCGAAGGCAAAACCGGCCCTATACGACAAATGAAAGGAGATATTATGCTCGGCTTGAAAAAAATTCTCATCGCCGTCGATTTTTCCGATTACTCGTTACCCACTTTACGATTCGGCTTGGCGATCGCGGCGGACGTCAAAGCCGAGGCCGCCGCGGTCGTCACGGTTATCAATGAAAGAGACGTGGCGGCGGTCAGGGCGGCCATGCAGTTCACCGAAGAGTTGACGGTGGAAGGTTATATTCAGAAACAGACCGAAAGCCGCGGGGAGCGGATAGACCAAATGATCACCGAGACCGGGTGCGGGACGGTTCCGGTGGAAATATATTTGCGAGTCGGCGTGCCGGCCGTCGAAATTCTGAAAGCCATTGACGACATTGGCGCTGATATGGTCGTGATTGGGACCAAGGGCCGGACCAACGTGGCGGGAATGCTTTTTGGCTCGGTGGCGGAAAAAGTTCACCGCCGCAGCCCGGTGACCGTTATTTCCGTCCGCGGCCAGGAACACGCCGATCTGGTCTGCCGGTTGAAATAATTTTCGTGTGCATTTTGTGTGCGGAAGAGGTTCGAGGAATACCTGCACCGGCTCACCAAGGGCAAGGAACCCGGCAAGGTCCGGATTGTGTTGGAGTAGGAACCATGAATGGACTCGAAATAAGTTTTGAAAAGCTGATAGGCGCTATTCAGCAGGCTCATGAAGAGTTGGCGGCGCAAGCCGGTCGGGCGGTGAACCTGAGTCTGACGCTGCGTAACTGGCTGATCGGCTGCTATATTTCCGAATACGAGTTGCGGGGTTCCGACCGGGCCCAATACGGCGACAACCTCCTTGCTGAACTTTCCAAACGCCTTACCGGGCAGAAGGTAAGCAACTGCAACCGCCGTCAGTTATATCGTTATCTGCGTTTCTATCGTCTTTACCCTGAGATTGTGGGGACACTGTCCGCACAATTGAAAAAACTCTTGCCAACCGGGACGCAGACCCCTGGGAAAGTGGGGACAGCGTCCCCACAATTGCGAACTCCGCCGGATGCCATCATCCAACGGCTTTCCTACAGCCATCTGGAATTGCTCCTTGAGCTCGATGACGACCTGAAACGGGTATTCTACGAAATGGAATGCATCCGCGGCAGTTGGTCTGTCCGCGAGCTTAAGCGCCAGATCAGCAGTCTCTATTATGAGCGCTCCGGCTTATCCAAAGACAAGAAAAAATTGGCGGAATTGGCGCAAAAAGGCGCCGAAACCGCCGAACCCAAACTGGCGATTCGCGATCCCTATGTGTTCGAATTCCTCGGGCTTATGCCAAGGGAAGTCATGAGCGAGTCGCATCTGGAAGATCAACTTTTGGATAAACTTCATGATTTTCTGCTGGAGCTGGGTCATGGGTTCTGCTTTGAGGCGCGCCGGAAGCGGATTCTGATCGGGGATACGCACAACTTCGTGGACCTTGTCTTTTATCACCGGCTACTCAAGTGCCACGTACTGGTGGAGTTGAAACTCGAACAATTCAGCCATGAAAATATCGGCCAACTGAATACCTATGTCAGTTGGTACAAAAAAAACATGATGTCGGAGGGGGACAATCCGCCTATTGGTATTCTCTTGTGTACTCAGCGCGACCGAACATTGGTCGAATATGCACTGGCCGGGATGGACAACGGCCTTTTCGTGTCCAAATACCAGCTTGAACTTCCGAAAAAGGAGGATATGCAGCGGTTTATTGAGGAACAGGTGCGAGAAACGAGGTCGTGACGCGGTAAAAGATGGTGCGCAATGCGCGCCAAATGGCGATCCTTGGCCCTCAAGATAATGCCATGTCGGATTTTCGTCGAGTAAAAAGGCTATATTAAAAACCGGTCTCTAAACTTAATGCCATTGGGTGATAGCTAAACCCGGGTCGCCGGATGGCATGGCCATTCGGCTAAAAAGCCGCGAGACGCCTTGACAGCCCCTCTCGTGGGTCCGGCGGGCGGGCTCATTTAACCCCGGACACGATAATGGAGCGCGCCAGGAGCATGCCCGCCGAATTCATGTCCTTGACCAGGCCGGAGTTGTCGGGATCAATGGTCTTGTATCTTCGGACTTCCCGGCGCCGGGCGAGGGCCCCGAATAATCGAATCGGCGCGTATAGCGCCACCATCTTCAAAACGGCGGACCGCTGGAACCTGTCGCGACCTAGCCTCACCGAGGAATAGCCGGCTTCCAGCATGGCGTGCGCCAGATGAAAATACGAAATCGGCGTAATATGCCCGGCGCTGGAACCCAGGGAACGGCCGCCCACGGGCAACGGCCCGAAAAGAACCGGAAACCCGAACCACAGGTTGCGAAGTCGGGAGTTGATGTTAAGGACATTGGGCGTGCTCAGGACGCACAACCCGCCCGGGCGCAGGACCCGATGGATTTCGCGGACGAGGTTCCGATAATCCTCGAGATGTTCGATCACCTCGGTCGCGGTCACGAGGTCGAATGTTTCGTCGGCGTAGCCCAGTTTTTTTTCCTGGTTCAAATCGATCAGGTCGAGGGGGATGTCAGGGGTCTTCAACATGTCCGCGGTGCAGTCGCAAGCCCTTGACGCCACGCCGCAGCGGTCCCTCAAGAGACCGATCAACTCGCCGGTCCCCGAACCGATATCCAAATGATCGTGCAGCGGTCGTTGCCGCTGGTGTTCCGTCGCGACTTTCAGGACGGCCTCGAATATTTTATTTGAGCTCAAATCAAGATTCCGGATCGTATATGTTGAGATGATGTGACAATATCCCAGGACAATGTAAAAACCAAGCGGAATATTAATCCATGATTGCTTTTTAGAGGCCCTTCCGTCCCCCGGGTCTTTCGCCGGCGTAATAAGCTCCGACTCTGATTTGGTTTGCAGGTCCGAACGCCCCATGTTATTCTCACGGGACGTTTTACCCGCACCCGGCCCGGAAGAGGCCCGGGGCGGAAACGGGCCACGCCCGACACGAAGGAGTGATCATGACCCCCAAAATTTTCGAATTTCGCGGTGCGGAAAGATATATTTTCGGTCCCGGTTCCCTGGAAAGAATAGGCGCCGAAGCGGCCGGATATGGCAAGAAGGCCCTGCTGGTCGTCTGCTCGACCCTTTTTGAAGCCGGGACCCACGAGTCTGTTGTCCAAAACCTAGCCCAAGCCGGCGTGGCGTCCGTGGTGTTCCAGGATTTCGTGGCCGAGCCGGAACCCACCCAGGCCGACCAGGCGGCGGATGAAGCCCGGAAAGCGGGCTGCGACCTGGTCATCGGGCTCGGCGGGGGCAGCGCCCTGGACCTGGCCAAGGCCGCCGGCGTCCTGATCACCAACGGCGGCCGGGCCGTGGATTACCTTGGCGTGGGCCTGGTTCCCAAACCGGGAGTTCCCACGATCATGATCCCGACCACGGCCGGGACCGGCAGCGAGGTCACCTGGACGGCGGTCTTCACCCGGCGGGCCGAAAAAGCCAAGGGCGGCATCAATAGCGTCTTTTTGTATCCGAAACTGGCCTTGCTCGACCCCCAACTGACCCTGACCGTCCCGCCCGCGCTGACCGCCTCCACCGGCATGGACGCTCTCTGTCACGCCATCGAGTCCTTTACCAGCGTCAAGGCCAACCCCATGACCGACCTGGTCGCCATGGAAGCCATCGCCCTGATCGCGGAGAACCTCCCCCTGGCCTTCGCCGACGGACGCAACCTGGAAGCCCGGGACAATATGCTGAGGGGAAGCCTCCTGGCCGGACTCGGCTTGGCCAACGCCGGCGTCACGGCCGTCCACGCCCTGAGCTACCCCCTGGGCGCCCTGTTCAACATCCCCCACGGCTTGGCCAACGCCATTCTGCTCCCCCATGTCATGAGTTTCAACGCCATGGGAAATCCCGACAAATTCGCCCAGGTCGCCGAGCTCATGGGCGAAAATATCGACGACCTGAACTTGCGGGAAGCGTCCCAACTCGCGGCCGCGACCGTCCAGGACCTCATGGTGGACCTGGAGCTGGAGGAAGGCCTGTCCGACCTGGACATCCCCGAGGACAGCCTGGAGGAACTGGCCGAAAAAGCCCTGGGCCTGACCAGGGTCCTGGACAACAACCCCCGGACCTTGACCAAGGAAGACGCCTTGTTCATCTACCAGGAAGCCTTCTAGCGTCAGGTCGTCAAGATAACCTGTCCATTCCGGCGTTCCTGCCTGGAAAAAAACATTTTTCCTCGAGAAGCGGACGAGGGTCCGACTCTTTTTTAACAATGGGAGGCCTTGATGCCTGGTTACGAAGTATTCGGCGAGGAAGAAAAAAAGGAAGTTTTGGATGTGCTCGATACCGGCGTCCTTTTCCGGTATGAATTCGGCCCCCAACGGCGGGGCGTTTACAAGACGCGGGAATTCGAGGAGGCTTTCGCCGCCCAGGCCGGCGCCGCCGGCGCCCTGGCCGTGTCCTCGGGCACGGCGGCCCTGAAAGTCGCCTTGGTGGCCCTGGGAATCGGGCCGGGGGATGAAGTCATCGTCCCCGGCTTCACTTTCGTGGCCACCTGGGAAGCGGTCCTGGACGCGGGAGCCGTTCCGGTCCTGGCCGAGGTGGACCGGACCCTGAACCTGGACCCCCAGCGCCTGGCCGCCAAGATCACTTCCCGGACCAAGGCCATAATCGTGGTGCATATGCTGGGCGCCATGGCCGACATCGAGGGCGTTCTCAAGGCGGCGGGTAATATTCCGGTGATCGAGGACACGGCCCAGGCCTGCGGCGGGACCTTTCGGGGCCAAGCCCTGGGGACCTTCGGCCGGGTCGGGACTTTTTCCTTCGACTCGGTGAAAACCATCACCACCGGCGAAGGCGGCCTGGTCATTTCCAACGACCGCGACCTCCTGATCAGGGCCTCGGAATACCACGACCACGGGCACGACCACGCTCCCGTGGGCCGGGGGAACGAAGGCCGTAACTTTTTCGGCTTCAATTACCGCATGGCCGAGCTCCAAGGCGCCCTGGGCCTGGCCCAACTCCGCAAGCTTCCGGCCATCCTGGCCGCGCAGCGGGCCAATAAAAGCCGCCTTCGGGACATGCTGGCCGGCCGGGACGGGGTCTCCTTCCGGACCCTGCCGGACCCGGAAGGGGACACGGCCACGTTTCTGGCCTTTTTCCTGCCCGACGCCGACAAGGCCCAGTCCTTCAACCGGGCCCTGGCGGACAACCAGGCGGGAGCGGTCTATTTTTACCACAATACCTGGCATTATCACCGCCGCTGGGAACATCTGCATCACCAGAAGACCCCTTTCGGAAACGGCTGGCCCTTCCAATACCTGGAAGGCCGGACCCTGGATTATTCCCCCTCCGACCTGCCCCGTTCCGATGAAGTCCTAGCCCGGCTGCTGGTCTGGCCGATAAACGTGAAAATGTCGGAAAACGACTTCGACCGGTTCGGAAAAGCGGTGGAAGCGGCGGCCGCGACGTTGTAGCCGCGGCCGCGACCGGAACTCCAACGGCGGCCAGGGGCCGGCCCGCGGCCCCTAACATTTTTTCAGGGGGAATGGAATGAAAGTTACGGTGATTATTCCCGCGCGGTACGGGTCCACCAGGTTCGAGGGCAAGCCCCTGGCTCTTATCGCCGGGCGGCCCATGATCCAGCGGGTGTACGAACGGGCCAAGGCGGCCAGGGGCGTCGACCGGGTGGTGGCGGCCACGGACAACCGCGCCATATACGATCTGGTGATCGGGTTCGGCGGGGAGGCGGTCATGACCTCCGCCGCCCATCCGTCCGGGACCGACCGCCTGGCCGAGGCGGCCGACATCCTAGGCCTCCCGGACGAGGATATCGTGGTCAATGTTCAGGGTGATCAGCCGGCCTTCGACCCGCGCCTGGCGTCGGCCGTCATCGCCCCCCTGGTCGACGACCCGGGCCTGGAAATGTCCACCCCGGTCGTCAGGATCACCGACCCCAGGGAAATAGAGGACCCCAACCATGTCAAGGTGGTCTTCGGCCGCGATCTGTCGGCCCTCTATTTTTCCCGGGCCCCCATTCCCTGGCCCCGCGAGGGCGACGATTCGTTTTATTTCAAACATATCGGCATCTACGGGTACCGGGCGTCATTCCTTCGGCTTTTCGTCCGCCTGGCGCCGGGCCGCCTGGAAAACCTGGAAAAGCTGGAACAACTGCGGACCCTGGAACATGGCCGCCGGATCAGGGTCGTTATCACGGATTTGGATTCCCCGGAAGTCGACGCGCCGGCCGACCTGGCCAAGGTGGAAAGCTTCCTGCTCCGGGAAGAATCGGCCGCGAAATGACAAACGGACCGAGGCCCGCGAAAACCGTCCATGAAAGTCCGGCCGGAATTCGCCTGGGCCTGGCCCGGGCCCTGCCCATAGTGATCGGGTACGCTCCGGTGGCCTTCGCCTATGGGGTCCTGGCCCAGAAAGCCGGGATTTCCGATTGGAACATCATTCTGATGTCCGTGCTGGTTTTCGCGGGCGCCTCGCAGTTCATCGCCGTGGGCTTGATGGAGGCGGCGGTCCCGGCGGCGTCCATCATATTGACCACGTTCGTGGTCAATTTGCGCCACATGATCCTGGCCTCGGCCCTGGCCCCGCATCTCCGCCGCTGGCGGGTCGTGGAGCTGGCCGCTTTTTCCTGCCAATTGACGGACGAAACCTTCGCCCTGCACGCCTCGACCCTGGCCGCGGGGCCGCCGGATAAAAAAGCGATGTTCACCCTCAACGCCTGCGCCCAGGCGGCTTGGGTGTTGGGGTCCTGGCTGGGGGTCGCGGCGGGCCGGTCCATCGGGAACGTCAAGCCCTTCGCCCTGGATTTCGCCCTGCCGGCGCTTTTCACGGCGCTGCTGGCCCTGCAGATAAGAAACCGTTTTCAGGTCCTGGCGGCCGCGGCGGGCGGAGGGTTGAGTCTGCTTTTCCTGGGTTGGGGGCTGAACAAGTGGAATATCATCCTGGCGGCCGTCGCTGGGGCGGCGGCGGGAGCGCTGGCGGAATCATGGACCAAGAAACGATCTTCCTGATCATCCTGGGCATGGCCCTGGTCACTTTTCTGCCCAGGTTCCTGCCTTCCTGGGTCCTTTCCAAGAGGCCCCTCAACCCTGTCGCGTCCCGATGGCTGGGTTATGTGCCCCCGGCGGTCCTGGCCGCCCTGCTGACGCCGGACTTGGCGCCGAGGCCGGGCGAGTCCCCGGCCGCGGGTGGTCTGTTCATCGTGGCGGCCCTGGTCACCCTGGCCGCGGCCCGCAAAACCAAAAGCCTCTTGGGGTCGGTGGCCGCGGGCCTGGCCGTGGTGGCCGGGGCGCGCTTCCTCGGGCTATAGGACCCGTCCCGGTTGGACGGCCCTACTTATGCCCCGAGATGCAACAATCCCCGGGGAAGGAATTGGAGATGCGGTTTTTGAGCCAGCAAACAGGGTCCGCGCCCTGGACCCCGGGCCGGACAAAGGTGAAGGACCGGCATTGCGGGTCCCGGGCGCAGGCGTCTCGACAAATTTCAGCCACCGGGGCCGGCAGGATAAAACTGAAATAGTCGTTGCCCGGACGATTCGTCCCATATTCCAGTTGGATGAACGACCCGCCGGAGTTCTGGCCCCGCAGCCCCGAGATACAGCAATCACCGGCGGCGACGGGCGCCGGGACCCCGAATTTAAGCCAACAGACGGAGTTGGGGCCTTGCACCCCGGGACGGACAAAAGTGAAGGACTGACACCTGGGATCGCGGTTGCAGGCGTCCTGACAGATTTCCGCTATGGGGGCGCTCAGTTGGAAGCTGAAATAATCAAGGCCCGGACGGTTGTACCCATATTCAAGGGCCAGGACCGATACAGGCCAGGAAAGAAAAACCGCCAGACAGACCGAAGCAAGCTTTAAGCTAGATTTCATCATTAACCCCTTCCCTTTGTTTAGCGGCTCGGCCCCGCCCCGCGCGCCAATCCCGATCAGAGTTTAGCCGGTTTGGCCTCGGGCGGGCCGGCCATCAATTTTTCGTCCCAGATTTTAATCAAATAATCCTTCTTGTCCTCGAAAATCCGGGCCTGTTCCTCGACCGTTCTCTCCGCCTCGTCGGAATTCATCTTCCTGGTCTGGTTGATGAAGGACGCCACCCGGCCCAGGTAAAGAGGCGTAACCAAGTTAACCAACTGAGTCCGGTTGTGAGTCCAGGCGTGGAACGTGGCCGCCGTCTCGAATAATATCATAGCCCAGGCTTCCACGGGCATAATCAATTTAGTGGGCGACATGGAGGCGCATTTTTTTATGGCCTTGAAACAGTCGGGAGGGAAAATATCCTGGTACAGGGATCTGAACTGGCGAAACCCGGTCTTGAATTCAGTCACCAGCCGTTCCTGATTGACCTGGATCGGCTCCGGCTCGAGGAATTCGGACAAGCCGAAGGTTGGGACGGTCCGACTGCCGCGCACGGCCTTCCAATAATCCTGGTGCTGTTCCATCAAAACGAACAGGGTGTGAACCACCTGGCGGAACATTGGCCCCAGGGCCTCGGCCGGGTCCTTGGCGTCGTGGATTTTGACGCCCAGGTTGCTTTGACAGATTTTCAGGTTGCTGGTTATCGCATTGGTGGTCATCCAGATGTCGATGCCGTACCGCGCCACATCCGTGGCCCAGACGTCTTGTTCTATATATTTGGCGGCCAAGTCCCCGACAAAGGCGAAATCGCCGCCGATGGGCTGGCGAATGCGCTGTCCATAAAGCATCCTGGTCAGGTTGTAGACAATGTTGTTGGTGATGGTGCCGTCGTATTTATACCGGTTGTAAACCGGGGACACATATTCGTAGCCCTTCTCCAAGATGGGTTCCAGGAGATACTTGACCCAATCCCCGGTTATGGACCGCAGGTCCGAATCGACCACCATGCAGGCCTTGACTTTCAGCCGCTTGGCCGCCTCGAAAATTGACCGAAAGGCCGAACCCTTCCCGCCCGGTCCCCGATAGATGGACACGATCTTTTCCTGCCAGGGCTTGATTTCGAATTCCTTGGCCGTTTCCCTGGTATCGTCGGTGGAACCGCCATCGGCGATAACTATCACGGACCTTTGGTCCTTGTAGTGCCTGTTCAACCCGTGACTGACCATTTGAATGACATGTTCCACGGTGGACTGATTGTTGAAGCATGGTATTCCGACCAAAATATCGGCCGATTCGATCTCTTCCAGCCTTTTGGCCGTATAGGCCCTTAAAGCGGAATTGTATTTCATGGGCGTCCTCTCGTTTTCAGGTGCTGGTTAAGGCCGACGGTCCCACGGGGGGCGTCCCCCTGTTCCCTGGGCCGGCTTTGTCCTCCAAACGGTTGATGATGATTCTTGAAAATTTTACCGGATTTAATAGCGCCGGTCCCGCGCCGATCCGCAAAAGTTTCAAGGACCGCCATAAAAAGGTTAAGCCCCCGGAGGGAAAAAGGCAAGCGGCGCCAAGGATCGGGGCGGCCGAAACGATCATGAATAGTGAAGGGCGAAACGGGAAGGCCGGGCCGGCCCGCGGTTTCGGGCGGCGGGTTTTTCCGGCCTTTTTAAGGTTGTTATATCTCGCGGTTGGGGTCGTATCCGGGCGGTAGCTGGGTTTCGAGGATTTTTAAATATTCCATGGTTTCCCGCGCGGCCGCCTCGTCTATCTTGTGGATGGCGAACCCGGCGTGGATGATGACGTAATCTCCTGCCTTGACGTCGTCTAGTATGAGCAGGCTGATCAATCTCTGGTTCCCGGCGTGGTCGACCAGGCCCATCTGATCGGGCTTGACTTCAAGGACAAGGGCGGGTACGGCTAAACACATCGGTTCTGTTCTCCTTTTCAACGGCCTTGACCCCCAGCGTCTCCAACTCGGTCAAGACCAACCGGCAAAGGTCCGGAATCCGGGCGGCCACGGGCGGGCTCAATTTCAATCCCCAGGTTTCGATATCCAGGGGCTCCACGCCGATGATCACCGTCGGCGGGACCGCGGCGATCAGGGGCAACACACTCATGGTCTCGACAAAATCGACCTGGTGCAAGCTGTCCTTGTACCTGGTCCGGTCGGTTATTTCGTCCCAGGGGACCCGGAACAGGTCCCCGGGACTACCGCCCAGCTTGACGGCGTCGATGACGATGAGATAGTCGGCCTGCTCGATGACGCCCATCAGGGACAAGCCCAGGACCCCGCCGTCCACCACGTCCACATTGGAGGGGAAATCAAAGGTTTCCTCAAGTTCCTGGGCGACTCGGACCCCGGCGCCTTCATCGGTCTGCAAGATATTGCCTACACCCAGGACGACGATTTTTTCAATGGATTTTTTATTCATATAAAATAAAAGGGGAGGGGCGCCTCGGCCTCCCCTCCCGCCGGATGTTGGTCAAGGCCCTAGACAGCCCTGACTTTGTGGACTTTGTTGTTTTTCGGGTCGATCACATGAACCGCGCAGGCGATGCAGGGGTCGAAGGAATGCACCGTGCGCAGGATTTCCAACGGTTTTTCCGGGTCCGCCACGGGGGTGCCGATCAAGGCTTCCTCGACGGGTCCCAATTTGCCGTTTTCGCAACGAGGTCCGAGGTTCCAGGTCGAGGGGACGACCTGCTGGTAATTCTTGATCTTCCCGCCTTCCATGACGATCCAGTGGCCGAGGGCGCCGCGCGGAACATCGGTCAGGCCCACGCCCATGACCTCGCCCTTGGGGAATTCCCAGGCGGCGTAGCTGGAAGCGTCGCCCTTCTTGAGGTTGGCCAAAAGGTCCATGACCCAGGTTTTGGCCTGCTCGGCGATGACCAGGCAGTTGATGGCCCGGGCCGCGGTCCGCCCCAGGGTCGAGAACAACGCCGTCGCCGGAACGTCCAGGGTCTTGAGCACGTGATTCACGTACTTGACCGTGGCTTCATGGCCGGACGCATAGGACACCAGGGTCCGGGCCAGGGGGCCGACCTCGCAGGAAGCGCCTTCGTACCGCGGGGCCTTGATCCAGGAATACTTGCCCTCGCCGTCCAGCGTTCCCCCGGCGCCCAGGCCGGCGTATTCCAGCGGCTCGGTCACGCCCTTGTAGGGATGGGCCGAGGCGCTGTCCTGATACCAGCCGTGCTTGACGGATTCGGTGACCTTGGCCGGGTCGGCCGGCAGGGCCTTCAGTTCCCGATTCAGGATCAAGCCGCGGGGCTGCCACAGGGATTTGGGCTCATCCGGGCCTTGCGGGAATTCGCCCCAGGCCAGGAAGTTGGTGGTCCCGCCGATGGCGGCCCAGTCCTTGTAGAAGGAAGCCACGGCCAACACGTCCGGAATATAGACGTTTTTAATGAACGCAATCTGCTCTTCCAGCATGAACAGGTACTGGGAGATGCGGTCGGCGTTCAGGTAGTTCCCGCAAGTCACGCCGCCGGGGACGGAGGTCTGGAGGTGCGGGTTCTTGCCGCCGAAGATGGCGTGGAGTTGAGCCGCCTTGACCTGGTTCCTGAGGGCGTCCAGGTAATGCTTGGCCGCCATGAGGTTGGCTTCGGGAGGCAGTTTATAGGCCGAATGGCCCCAATAGGCGTTGGCGAAGGGGCCAAGCTGCCCGCTGGCCACGAACGCGGCCAATTTGTCCCGAACAGCGGCGAAATCGTCCACGCCTTGTCCGGGAGCGTCGCTGACCGCGGCGGTCAGTTCGGCCGTCTTTTTCGGGTCCGCCTTGGTGGCGCTGACCACATCCACCCAGTCCAGGGCGTGGAGGTGATAGAAATGGACCACATGGTCGTGAATATGCTGGGCGGCCATCATCAGGTTGCGGATGATGTTGGCGTTGGGCGGAGGCGTAACCTTGACGGCGTCCTCGATGCATTTGACCGACGAAGCCATGTGGACGTAGGTACAGACGCCGCAGGACCGCTGGGTGATCAAGGGAGCGTCGCGAGGGTCGCGGCCCTTCAGGATTATTTCCAGGCCCCGGAAAAGCATGCCCGAACTCCAGGCGTTGACGACTTTTCCGTTGTCGACTTCGACTTCTATCCTCAGGTGCCCCTCAATTCTCGGGATCGGATCGATGGTAATTCGTTTACCCATTTGCTATCCTCCTATTTCTCTACGAAGAAGGGGGCCATCTTGTCCCAGAACGCCGGTTCGCTGCACCCGATGCAGGGGGCTCCCGCGCCGATGGGCCAGCTTGTGCCGTCGTTGAAATGCTGAATCGAACAGTTGTTGAACGTGTCCGGTCCGCGGCACCCCATCTTCAGCAGGCACCACTCCTTCATGGTTCCCTCGTCTCCGAATACCTGGACGTATTCGCCTTCTTCATAGTGACCCCGGCGCGGGCAGTTGTTATGGATGGTCTGACTGTAGGCGAAGAGGGGCCGGCCGACTTCGTCCAGTTCCGGGAGTTTACCCAGGAGCAGATAATGAACCACCGCGGCCACGAAATTGGCCGGGTTGGGCGGGCAGCCGGCGATATTGATGGTCTTGATCCCCAAGGCCTCGCCCACGCTCTTGGTCCCGGTGGGGTTGGGCGCGGCCGCCTGAACGCCGCCGAAAGAGGAACAGGAGCCGATGCAGATCGTGGCCAGGGCCCCCGCGGTGACTTCCTTGCCTATCTCCAGCATGGTCCGCCCGCCGATCATGCCGTATGTCCCATTGTTCTTAGTGGGAATACCGCCTTCAATGACGCAGATATACTGGCCCTTGTTGGCTTTCATCGACGCCTGAAGAGCTTCCTCGGCCTGATGTCCGGCCGCGGCCATGATGGTTTCATGGTAATCGATGGATAGGATATTCAAAATTAGTTCGTCGATCCAAGGATAGGTGCTCCGCAAAAGGGCCTCGGAACACCCGGTGCATTCCGCGAAATGAAGCCAGATAACCGTGGGCCGTTTCGCGGAAGCGACCGCCTCGGCTATCCGCGGGGCCATGGCTGGGGCCAACCCTAGGGTTGCGGCCATAAGCGCGCTGAACTTCATGAAATCCCGCCGGGAAACACCGCGACTCAGCAACTTGTCGAACACATCACTTTCTTTACCCATTAAACTCCTCCTTCATGAAAGAGATTCTCCATACGCCCCGAAGAATCCGACCGTCCCCTGATTTTCCTCCACAATTTTCTTCCCGCCGACCTGGCGCAATAAAATTCCACCCCCCTCCAAGTTTAAGGATGCCTTAACCCAAAAAAACTTCCTCCTTGGCCGCTTCAAGCCAAGGGTAAAACTATTTGGTGTGTATTGCGGCATTATACCCATTCTTTTTCGGCAATCAAAGGTTTTTTGCGGACTGGGCAAAAAAACCCGAAAGAACATACCGATTTAGATACAAGCGGAAAAATTCCGCCGTTATTTATCCCCGGGGGAGGCCTTCCGCCGCCAGGCGTCCTTTCCATCCCGGCCCGGACAGCCGGGCCCCGCGCCGGCCGCGGACCCGGTCAAGGCCGGGGGCGCCCCGCCTTCGTCCTTCCGGCCGCGGCTTTTAGGACGGGAAAAAAAGCTTCGCTCCACCCCGGGTTTATGCTAAAAAAAGGGAAACGCCCTTCTTTGGACAACCCCAACCATACGGAGCGATTTTTTATGATAATCAAACAGATGACGGTCGGCCGCATGGCGGTTTTTTGTTACCTCGTCGGCTGCGGGGAAACCGGGGAAGCCCTGGTCATAGACCCGGCCGGAGACGAGGACATGATCTTGCGGGAAGCCGACCGGGCCGGGCTCTCCATTAAATACATCTTCAATTCCCATGGCCACCCCGATCATTCCTGCGGCAACGCCCGGATGAAGGAACTGACCGGCGCCCCCCTGGTCATGCACGCCGCCGACGATGACCTGTACAACAATTCGCAAAGCCGGGACATGTTTCTGGCCTGGGGGTTCACGCCCTCTCCGCCGGCCGATATCCGCCTTGGGGGAGACGGCGTGCTCACAGTCGGCCGGACCTCCCTGGAAGTGCTTCACACTCCCGGACATACCCCGGGAGGGCTCTGCCTTCTGTCCGACGGCGCCCTTTTCACCGGAGACACCCTGTTCGTGGGCAGCGGCGGCCGGACCGACCTGCCCGGCGGGTCCTTGCCCACCCTGCTGCAATCGATAAAAAGACTGATCAGCCTCCCGGACGACACCATCGTCCTACCGGGGCACGACTACGGCGACAGCCCGACTTCCACCATTGGACGTGAAAGAAAAACCAACGTTTACGTTCTCGAATTCGACCTAGGGGAGGAATGAGACATGAACCACGACGACTCCAGCCGCGGCGGACTCTTGGACCAGGATTCATCCGCCCTGGTCATCATCGACATTCAGGAAAAACTGCTGCCGGTCATCCACGGCCGCGAGGGCATTCTGGAAAACGCCGCGCGCCTGGCCAAGTTCGCCGGCATCGTCAAACTGCCGGTGGCGATCACGGAACAGGAAAAACTCGGGCCCACCAGGTCCGAAATTACCTCGGTCCTGCCCGAGGCCCCGATCTTCGTCAAGTCGACCTTCGACTGCTTCGGCCAACCTGAATTCAAGGCCCGGATGAAAAAACTCGGCCGAAAGAACCTCATTCTCTGCGGCATCGAGGCGCATATCTGCGTCACCCAGACCGCCCTGGCGGCCCTGGCGGCCCAGGACGGTTTCCGGGTCCATATTTTGTCGGACGCGGTCGGCTCCCGCGCGCCGCATAATCGGGAAACCGCCCTCGCCAGGCTGAGCCAGGCCGGGGCCGTTATCTCGTCCACGGAAATGTTCATCTACGAAATATTGGGCCGCGCCGGGACCCCCGAATTCAAGGAAACCCTGAAACTGGTCAAATAATTCCCGCGGCCGGGCCGGGGCCTTTTTCCGCCAGGTCCCGGCCCAGTTTCATCTGCTTCAAGACCAAAACGTTGTGGGCCAGCCGGTTTAAAAATTCAAAATCCCGGACCAGCATGGCGGCCCCGGAAGACGGAACCACTCCGGTCAATGCTCGGAACTCTTCCAATTCCTTTAAAAAGCCGCGTCCGAGGTCCCGACCGGCCAGGGACGACAGGGCCAGGCCCGGCCCCGGCTCGGCCCGGTCAAGCCTTTCCGCCGCCTCCCGGGCCAAAATCCCTCCCGCGTGAGCCAGGTAGAGCAGGCGGCCCAGCTTTTTTTCCGGCTCCCCGCCGAAATCCCCGCCAAAACCCCCGATCGATTCCCGCCGTTCGGCCGCGGCCAGGCGGGTCAGCCTGGACATGGCCCCGGCGAGGGGGCCCATGAACATGGCGTCCTCGGCCTCGCGAAAGGGCTTGATTATCGCGGCGTACGCCTCGCCCCGGGGACCGAGCGCGTTGCTTTCCGGGACCTCGACCCCGCCGAGGACCAGGCGACCGTGGGGCGAGGGCTTGAGCGCTTCCAGGCTGATCTCCTCCACCCTGACTCCCGGGGCGTCCCTGGGGACCAAAAACGCGGTGATCAGCTTCCTCCCCCCGCTTTCCCCGGTCACGGCCATGACCACGAAAAAGGCGGCCAGGGGAGCGTTGGTCAGGTAGGTTTTCTCCCCCTCGAGTCGATATGACCCGCCCGTTCGGATCGCCGTGGTCTTCATCCGGCCCGGGTGGGCGCCGCCCTCCGGCTCGGAAATGGCCAGGCAGCCGGAAGCCCGGCCCGACGCCAACAGGGGCAGGAATTCCCTTTTCTGGTCCTCCGTTCCCAGCCGCAGCAGGACGAAACGGCCGACCAGGAAGTGCAGCCCCAGGGTCAGGGCCAACCCCAGGCCCAGGCCGGCCTCGACCAGGGCCCGGCCCGCCAGGGACATTTCCGGGAACCCGCCCCCGCGCCCGCCGTATTCCCCGGGAAGGCCCAGGCCCAGCAAACCGCTCCTGTTCAGGGACCGCCAGGTCTCGTCCCCCAGTTCCAGGCGCTCGGGCGGCTTCCCGCCGCTTAAGCCCCCTTGTCGAACCAGTTCCACCGCCTCGTTAATTAAATTCGAGTGGTCGATCTCGTTGAAAAAAGCCATGTCGGCTCCTTAATAGCATTGGCAGTCGGATAAGTCGGCTCGTCCGACCGGTTTATTTCCCCCGGCCGATCGGGATGAAATCCGGGCCGGGAGGGGCGGCGCCGGAAAGGACCTTGACCCCGTCCACGGGCACGTAGGACAGGGAATAATAATATTTTCCCTTTTTCCAGAACAGGCCGGCGGTGTAGCCTTTAATATTCATGAAAACCACCCGCGCCCGGCCGGGGTTCATCTTTTTCACCAGGGCCTTGCGGCCGGCCTGGCCCAGCCGGGTTCGAACCAAGGCCTGGTTCTTCCCGGCGCCGGAATCGATCCGCCCGGCGATAAAAAAATAGTCGACGCCGTTCCAGTTTTTTTCGCGCACAGAGAATGACTTGATCTCGGGAAAAAGCTCGCTCCCGATGCGCTGGAGGTCCTGGTCCGGGATGGTCCCGGCCCCCGCCCGGCCGCCACCGGCCAAGGCCGCGCCGACAGCCAGGACCAATAATATTTTCATGATCGGCCCGACATAAAAACCACTTTTTACCATGGCGCCTCCTTGGCCCCTCGGCCTGGTCGTTTACCGCCCCATTTTGGACCCGCCGGGCGGATCGTGTTATTATATTACCAGCGAACAAGGAATTAAACATGGAACCAACCCTCGAAAGCTCGCTTTTCGGCTGTTTTTTGGGCGCGGCCATCGGCGACGCCCTGGGGTTGCCCATGGAAGGGCTGTCCCGGCGGAGACAACTTAAAATGTTTCCGGATATATCCGGGTACCGCCTTTTTTTCGGCAAGGGCTTCGTTTCGGACGATACGGAGCACCTGGTCCTGACCGGGCAAGCCCTGGCCGCCTCGGGAGGACGCCCCGACCTTTTCGGTCGGGCCCTGGCCTGGAGAATGAGGTCCTGGCTGCTGGGGCTCCCGGCCGGAATCGGACTGGCCACCCTTAGGGCCGGCCTCAAGCTCTGCCTGGGTTTCCCGGCCGGAAAAAGCGGCGTCTTTTCGGCTGGTAATGGGCCAGCCATGCGGAGCGCCATCATTGGAGCGGCTTTCCGTGACGACCCGGTCCGAATCAAGGACTTGGTCCGGGTTTCCACCCGGATCACCCACACCGCCCCCAAGGCCGAGCGCGGGGCCCTGGCCGTCGCCTTGGCCGCCCGACTGTCCTCGCTGGGCCGATCCGATCCCGACGCTTTTCTACGAGACCTGAAAAATTCCCTGGGCGAGGACGAAACGGAATTTTTCCGTCTGATGGAAAAAGCGGCCGCAAGCGCCATCAAAAAGGAAAGCGCGACGCGCTTTGCCTCGGAACTGGGCCAGGGTTCGGGGATCGACGGTTATATCTATCACTCCGTTCCGGCGGTTATTCAGGCCTGGCTCGGCCGGCCGGCCGATTTAAGGACCGGACTGGAAAACATTATCCGGGCCGGAGGGGACTCCGACACCACCGCCTCCATCCTGGGGGGGATACTGGGCGCCGGTCTGGAACGCGGGGACTTCCCGGAAGACCTGGTCCGCGAACTATGGGGTTGGCCGGTCACCGTCGGCCTGATGGAAAAACTGAGTCGCGAACTGGCCCGGGCCGCCGGGTCGGGCCTCCCCGGCCAAGGCGGCCGGCTGCCCCTCTGGGGCATGATCCCCCGCAACCTCGTGTTTATGGTCATTGTGCTGGCGCACGGTTTTCGCCGGCTTCTTCCTCCGTATTGACGGCCCGCCCCGGGGAACGCTCTTTCCCCGCTTGACAGCCTTGGGGGTTGAACCTATCCTTTCGGAAAATTTTCATGCGCCCGGAGGAAAGTTCCTGGAAAACAAACCCGCTTCCAAGCCCCAACCCGAACACAAAGAGAAATGGTGGGCCATGCTGGGCGTGGGCCTGGGGGTGTTCATGGCCACCGTGGACGTGAGCATCGTCAATGTTTCCATGCCCACCCTGGTGGTCAAGCTCCACACCGATTTCGCCTCGATTCAATGGGTGATACTTAGTTATGTGCTGGTGGTGACCTCGGTCATGCTGGGCGCCGCCCGCCTGGGAGACATGCTGGGGAAAAAAAAGCTCTATATTTTCGGCCTGGCCCTCTTCACCTTCAGTTCGCTTCTCTGCGGCCTGGCTCCGAGCGTGGGCTGGTTGATCGGCTTTCGGGGGTTGCAGGGCTGCGGGGCGGTCCTGATTCAAGCCTTGGGCGCGGCCATCATCGCCGAGATTTTCCCCAGCCGGGAGCGCGGCCGGGCCATGGGCGTCATCGGGGCCATCGTCTCCCTGGGCCTGGCCTTCGGCCCGCCCCTGGGCGGGCTCTTGATCGGACTGGCGGGGTGGCGGTTCATTTTTCTGGTGAACGTTCCCATCGGCCTTCTGGCTTTCGTCGTGGTCGGAAAATTCATCCCCGAACCCTTTCCGCCCCGGCCGGGGCAACGCTTCGACGCCGTTGGGGCCGTGATCCTGTTTCTGACCCTGCTCTGTTACGCCTCGGCCCTGACCCTCGGCCAGCGTTGGGGTTTCCGGCATCCTGTCTTCCCGGGCCTGTTGGCCGCCTTCGGCGTCGGCTTGACCGTTTTCATCGCGGTGGAATCCCGCCGGGCCCAGCCCATGGTCAGCCTGAAGCTTTTCAGAAACACGCTGTTCAGCCTGAACCTGATAATGGCCTGGCTGGTGTTTATCGTGATCGGCGGAATGTTCATCCTGCCGTTTTACCTGGACTTGGTGAAGGGCTACCCGGCGGAAAAGTTGGGGCTGCTGATGATGGTGGTCCCGGTCTGCATGGGATCGGTCTCCCCCTGGGCCGGGTCCCTGTCGGACCGTTTCGGGTCGCGGCGGATCAGCCTGCTGGGTCTTCTGACCATCACCCTGGCCTGTTTTTCCATCAGCACCCTGCACGAGGGCGTGACTCCCTGGGGATACGTCCTCCGCATGGCCCCGCTGGGCATCGGCCTGGGCCTTTTCCAGGCGCCCAATAACAGCGCGGTCATGGGCGCGGCCCCGCGGGACCAATTGGGCGTGGCGTCCGGCCTCCTGGCCCTCTCCCGGACCATGGGCCACACCACGGGCCTGCCGCTTTTCGGGGCGCTGTACACCTACCTGGTTCTGGCGGCCGCGGGCCTCCCGCCGGGAACGGACGTCGCGGCGGCGCCGGCCCAGGCCCTGGTCCAGGGCGTCAACCAGGTCTATCGACTGGCGGCCCTGGTCATTCTTCTGTCCACGGCCCTGGCCGCGGCGGCCCTGTATTTGGATATGAAAGGCCGGAAGAAGGAGGCGGCGGACGGGGACTAGGAAGACGCTCGAGTCCGGCCGGTCGGGGGGGCTTGCTCCCGGGCGGTCGCTTTTCCCGCCGCCGTCAGCTCGTCCAGCTTCCTGGCCGCCAAGGCCGCGTGACGCGCCATTTCCCCGGCCCGGCCATATCTTTTTTCCGGGTCCTTGGCCATGGCCTTCGCGATGATCTGGACCAAGGCCCGGGGTATCCCGGGGTTATGCTTGGTCGGCGGCTCCGGGTTCCGGGTGGTTATCAGGCGAATGAGGCCGGCCAGGTCGTCGGAGGCGAACGGCAAGGCCCCGGTCAGGAGTTGGTAAAAAACCACGCCCAGGGAAAAGATGTCCGAGCGGCCATCCACTTTTTTACCCATTATCTGTTCGGGAGACATGTAAAAGGGCGTGCCCTTGACCACTCCCGTTTTGGTGGAGCTGGTGGCCATGGCCCGGGCCACCCCGAAGTCGGTCACCTTGGCCGCGCCATTGGGCAGGAGCATGATGTTGGCCGGCTTGACGTCCCGATGAACCACGCCCATCGCATGGGCGTAGTCCAGGGCGGTAGCCACCTGGAACACGATGGACAGGACCTTCCGTGGAGGCAGGAGCGCGTCTTTCCTGACAAAACAGGTCAAATCCCGACCTTCCAAATACTCCATGGCAATATACCAAAGATCGTGGTCCTCCCCGGCGTCGTAGATGGTCACGATGTTGGGATGGGATAGCCGTCCCGCCACTTCCGCCTCGTGTAAAAATTGTATTTTAAGCCGCTCGATCTGGTCCTCTTCGTATTCATCCCCAAAACGAATCGTTTTAATGGCGGTGGTCCGGCCGATGGTCGGGTCCTGTCCCAGGTAAACCACGCCCATGGCGCCTTCCCCCAGGACCTTGACGACCTCGTACCGTCCCAGGGTCGGATGGTTTTTTTCGTCGATCAGCAAGCGCCCGCCCAAGCCCAGGGCTGCTCCGGGCCGCAAGTCCTTGACCATTACCCCCACGAAAAGATTAAGTTTTTCTATTTTTTCCCGGCAATCGCGAAATTCCGGGTCAAATCCGGCAAGGTATTCATAAACCGCCGCCGCCTTTTCGAATTTTCGTTTTTTCTCATAGTCCAGGCCCAGGTTGTAGAGGATGTCCTTCATGGGCTCGTCCACCGGGACCCGCAGGAACTTTTCAAAGGCCAGGTCAAGAATTCCCTGGCTCTGAAAACTTAGCCCCAGGGTCAGGTTGACGTCGGCCGATTCCTCCTCGGCGACCCGCCAGGCTTTGTCCACGATAAGAAAGCGGTACGCAAAGGTCCCGGCCTGCCCCAGGATTATCGAAGCCAGGCCCCCGGCGACGGGGAGGGCCAGGCCCGAGGAAAAGGCGGCGAGGGCAAGGGCGAAAAGGACCAGGCCGGCGAGAAAAAACGTCGCGGCCATGGCGCCGAACCCGCCGAGCAAGGTCGCCAGGGCGACGGGCAGCGCCA
>JAZDGM010000149.1:0-37743 GCA_043806915.1 Pseudomonadota bacterium
CCACACCCTGGACCAGGACCGGGTCATGCGGGAAAAGGCGGAAGTTTGCCTGAAGCGGCATGGGGAAACCCTCGGACGGCAGGGGATCGAGACCGAGGTCCTGATCCGGAGCGGCGAGCCGGACCCCGAGATATTGGCGGAGATCGAGGAAAAGGGCTATGACCTCGTGGCCATGGCCACCCACGGGCACAACTTCCTGGGCGACCTGTTGTTCGGCAGCGTTTCCCGGACGCTCAAGCACAAAATCAACATCCCCCTGTTGCTGCTGAAACCCGAACGCCGGGGGTGACAGCCTCCCCCCGCCGCCGAGCCCCGACGCCGGCCGGGCGATGAACCCGGCCAGGCCGCGTGTCGGTTCGGAACGGGTCCTAGCTGAAAGCGGGGCGGGGCCGGCTAGGCCTTGGGGCCGGTCTTCAACGATTCGGAAAAAATTTTATTGGAAGCCTTGTTGGCGCAAAAATCCCCGCACATGGTGCAGACATCCGCGTCGCCTTGCGGCGCTCTTTCAGCGCGGATGCGCCTGGCGTCCTCGGGAAAGAGCGCGTTTTCAAACTGACCGTTCCAGTCCAGGTCCCGGCGGGCCTTGCTCATGGCCAGGTCCCGGGGCTTGGTCCCATGCGGATGCTTGACCAGGTCCCCGATATGAACCGCCAGCCGGGCCGTCTTGACGCCCTCGACGACGTCGGCGACGGTGGGTAGGGCCAGATGCTCGGCCGGAGTGATGTAGCAGATCAAATCCGCGCCGTACCGGGCCGCCTGGGCCGCGCCCATGGCCGCGGAAACATGATCGTATCCCGCGCCGACATCGGTCGGCAGGGGCCCCAGCATGTAGTAGGGCGCGTTGTTGCTCATCCGTTTCTGCAAAATGATGTTGGCCTCGATCTCATCCAGGGGCACGTGCCCGGGGCCTTCCACCATCATCTGACAGCCCAGCTTGCGCCCTTCCTCGGCCAGTTCGCAGTTGATCAGCAGTTCCTGGATCATGGCGCGGTCGAAGGAATCGCCGATGGACCCGGCTCGCAGGCCATTGCCCAGGGACAGGACCACGTCGTATTTTTTTAAAATCGCCGCCACCCGGTCGAACTTGGCGTACAGGGGGTTTTCCCGACGGTTGGCCTTCATCCAGGCAACCAGGGAGGCGCCGCCCTTGCTGACCAACCCGCCGTAGCGATAACCCTGCCTTTCCAGCCGCTCGATGGCGTAAAGGTTGATGCCGCAGTGGACAGCCATAAAATCAATGCCGTCGGCGCATTGTTTTTCGATCAGGTCGAAAAGCATCTCCTCGTCCAACTTGTTGGGGTCCCCGTATTTGGCCTCGGCCTCGCAAAACGCCTGGTACAGGGGCACGTTGCCCACCGGCAGCTCGACCGCGGCCAGGACCTCCCGCCTGATCAGGTCCAGGTCTCCCCCCACGGAAAGCTCCATCAGGGTGTCGGCGCCGGCTTGTTCGGCGGCGCGGGCCTTGCGGATTTCCTCGTCGATATCCGCCAGGTCCGTGGAGGCGCCGATGGACGCGTTGATCTTGGTGCGCAGCCCCTGGCCGATGCCCACCACCTTGGCCCGGCCGCTTCTATTGCGCGGCAGGACGATCCGCCCTCCGGCGAACCCGGCCCGCACGGTCTCGACATCGAGGTTCTCGGCCTCGGCCAGGGCCTTCATTTCCTGAGTAATAACCCCGGCGACCGCCTCTTCCAGTATTGTCCGTTCCATGTTCTTCTCCTTGTTATGAAAAATAAAAATCCCCGAACCGATGACGACATCAGTCCGGGGATTTACCATCTCCACCAGATTGTATAACCAACTCCGTTCGGCAGGTCTTCTGACTCGCGCCTCATCCTACGGCCGCGCCTTCCCGGGATGCTTCGCCAAGCATGCAGCCCAGTGGCTTCTAGCGGCTTTCGTCCGCGCTCACAGCGGCGGGTCCGCGCCGGGTTCGCACCGGCTTCCCTCTTAACCCCTTGAAAGGGGACCGAACAAAGGTCAAATACTAACGGCCTAATAACACGGCCCGAAAATCCTTGTCAAGCCGCCGGCTGATTTAAAAGGCGGCCAACCCAATACGGAAAGGGAAAACCTTCCGCCGCGGGGTCCCGTTTTTTAGACGGCGGCCCTTTAAATCATTTACTTTTGTTCCAGGTCCGGCGGCTGAGGTCGACTTTCCGCCGGGCTTCCTTCCACGCCTTTTTGGTCAGAAAAGATTCCCGCCAAGTCGCGGCCATGCGGTCGAACATGGACCTGGGCACGGTGAAGGACAGCTCGTCGGGCCGGAAGTATTTGCGGGCCGAGGGGTCCCAGCCGCCCAAAACCGCCGTCTCGATCCCCCGGGCCTGGTAATGATACGGCCAGGCCATGACAGCGGAACAGGCGGCGCCAAAGGGGGACCGGACCGCTTCCGCCGCGCCGGTGACGTACGAGGCCAACTGATGCAAGCCGGCCAAGGCTTCCGGCCGGGCGAAGAACATGACGTGGTCGGGTTGTTCGTCGTCGGCCAGCAAGTGGAGCGGTTTTACCACCAAATATTTCCGCGGCGCCGGAATGGGATCGACATATTCCAGGATGGCCCGAAAAGCGTCGGGGGAATCGAGATAGCATTCCCCTTCCATGAAGTTGGGAACCCCGGTGGATACGTACTGGATGATGGTCTCCACCTGCGGCTTGTTGAACCCCAGGTAGAAAGCGCCGCCCAGGCAACCGAAATTTTCGGCGCTGAAATAGGCCGGGACGTTCTTTCGGCGCGCCCGCCAGATATGCCCCATGACGCAGGAAAAGCCGCCGAATATTTCGCCCCAGTTGACTTGGTTCGCGATTTCCGCTTCCCGAGTGGGCAGGGGCAAGGGATCGGGAGTCAATCCTTTTTCCGGGGCCGCGTCGCTGAAAAATACAGCCAGGGGCGCTTCATTCAACCCCAGGACATCCAACATCCCCAAAAAATGGGGCCAACGCTCGCTACTACTCATGACGCCTCCAATCGAGCTTGAAATTTTTATTCGGTAAACCCCCGCGGCGGCCGAAAAGCTCCGCCTGGGTCGTGACGCACGGGCATTGTTGGTATTTTACAGCATCCCATCGCCAAGGCCAAAATTTTTATTTTAAGGACATCCACTTTAAACCTTGACATATCCCGTTTTTCATGGGAAAATTTCAGAAAATATACATAAATGCCAGGCTGGAGGGGGTTCCATGACCATCGCCAGAAGCGAGATAATGACCGACGGGGTGGAAGGGATTTATCATTGCGTCTCCCGCCAAATTTTAAGGACATCCACTTTAAATCTTGACATATCCCATTTTTCATAACCAATTTCGCCAATTTAAAAGGACATCCAACCATAATGTGAGATTGAAATATTCAAAGGGCATCCAAGAAATAAAAAATATTTGTTTCAACACTTATTGAGCCATGGCCTATTTTTAAAAATGGATGTCCTTCATTTAACCTAGGTGGTTGAAGGCCGTGTACGAGAAGGCGGGTAACGGCAGGGATGGAAAGAAGGAGGACGGGAAAGTGGTGGAGGGGAAGTTTGTATTGGCCGACCACATGTCTCGTTGAAGACTTTTCTGTTTCGGGATCAATTCCCAAAAATAGTCGTTGAAATGGTTTCAAGACTCTGGTATCTTGGAGTTGCTTTTCCGACTTTCATCAATAAAAATAACAGATTTACACCAAGGAGGGGGACTTATGCCTACTGCTGATGCAAACGGAATTCGGATCGAGTATGAAACTTTTGGTGATCCGGCTTCGACGCCACTTTTATTAATCTGTGGGTGGAGTGTACAGATGATTATTTGGGATGAAGGCCTCTGTAATCAACTCGCTGAAAGTGGACATTACGTTATAAGGTTCGATAATAGAGACACCGGTCTTTCGACCAAGTTTGACGAGGCTGGCTTGCCGGACCTCATGGCCGCCTTTGGGGCGGTTATGCAAGGGCATAAGCCTGACGCAACGTATACTATGGATGACATGGCCGGCGATGCTATCGGATTGCTTGATGCTTTGGGGATATCCAAAGCACATATTTGCGGAATATCGATGGGTGGTGCGATAACACAAAACATTGGAGTTCGTTATCCGGATCGCGTATTAAGTTTAATTCCGATATACGGGCCAACTGGGAATCCCGAAATTCCTATGGCAGACCCTGCTCTATGGGCACAACTTCTAGAACCTACTCCTCAGGATAAAGAAGGATTTATTGAAGCCAGCATTAAACGTTCCAAGTTTATTGCCGGACCAGGGTTTATTTTTGACGAGGATTGGCACCGGCAATTTTTTGCCAGATCATTTGACCGTAATAACAGTTGGGAAGGAATAGCACGCCAACTCGTTGCGGCATTAACCCAAGGCAACATGAAAAAGGCTCTTGCCACTATAAAGGCGCCAACACTTATCGTCCAAGGCACTGATGATCCTCTAATTAGATTAGAGAATGGCAAAGATATGGCAGACGGAATACCCGGCGCCAAATTAATGCTTATCGAAGGGATGGGACATGATTTTCCCAATGGCAGAGGAGCTTGGCCTCAAATAATGAACGCTATGTTAGAGCACATGAAGGAAGCAGACGCGAAGTAGTTGATATAACTGACAACCGAGCACTCTTACGGCTGCCCAGTGGCCATAGGGGCGTAACGAATTATGAGTTTTCGCGACGCCTGAGCCGTTGCGAAAACTCCGTTGGACTGAGCGGCCAGTGGAATCGGTTCCTTTCAGATTTTTTCTCATGGTGCGGCGGTAAATTTATCCTTAAAATCGTTTTTGTAGTGTTGTTTTTCGGCACCGAGATCGATCTTGGCGTGGCGTAGGGCGAGCTTCGGCAACCGACTCATACAGTCGTTTTATTAGGTTTATTACTCTGACTACAGGCGTGATCTATGATTCTCTGAATCGGGGCCGGGTGTTTTTTCAATATAATTGAAGGACATCCACTTTAAATCTTGACATATCCCGTTTTTCATGGGAAAATTCCAGGAAATATATATAAATGCCAGGCTGGAGGGGGGTTCCATGACCATCGCCAGAAGCGAGATGATGACCGACGGGGTGGAGGGGATTTATCATTGCGTATCCCGCTGCGTTCGGCGGGCCTTTCTTTGCGGGAATGATCCCTACACCGGCCGTTCCTTCGAACATCGAAAAGAGTGGGTCCAGACGCGCCTGGAATTGCTCGCCAACGCCTTCGCCATGGAAATATTCGCCTTCGCGGTCATGTCCAACCATCTGCACGTGGTTTTGCGGACCCGGCCGGATTGGGCGGAAAGTTGGTCGGAGGAAGAAACCGCCCGGCGATGGCTGCTGGTCTTTCCAAAAAGAAGGACCCCGGGAGAAGCGCCTCCACCTCCCTCTCCCGCTGAACTCCAGAGTGTCTGCTCCGGCGGTCCCGGGATCGAGTTGATACGACAGCGCCTTCTGAGCATCAGTTGGTTCATGCGCAGTCTGAATGAAAACATCGCCCGACGGGCCAACCGGGAAGACGACTGCAAGGGCCGGTTTTGGGAAGGGCGGTTTAAATGCCAGGTCATTCTCGACGAATCCGCCCTCCTGACCTGCATGACCTATGTGGACCTCAACCCTGTCCGGGCCGGAATGGCGACCAGCCCGGAAACGAGCCCCCACACCAGCGCTTTCCTACGCATCCAGGCGCGGCAACTAAGTGAAAATACGGAGAGCTTGGAAGAACAGCCGCGCGTTGACCAGTGGCTTTGCCCCCTGACCGGGGAAAATGGCAGTCCACGACCAGGACCGCTTGACCTGACCTTGGACCAATATCTCGAAATTCTTGACTGGACCGGCCGTCAGTTGCGGGAAGCCGGCAAAAGAAGCATTCCGGCCGACTTGGAACCGATCCTGGAGCGGCTTCGGGTCGATTCCGACCGGTGGATCGACACGGTGCAAGGCTATGGGCGGGATTTTCACCGGGCGGCGGGTCGAGAGAAACTCATGCGGGCGACCGCCGACGACCTGGGTCGGCGCTGGCTGCGAGGCCTGAACGCCAGCCGTAGGGCTTTTTATTAAATTTTCTTCTTCCAAATCTTGATGACGGCTTTCTCTTCTTGGACGCCTGGTTATAAAAGGCAACCCTGTGGGGGGGTGGCATACACACTCCGCATTCATCTCGTCCAAGGCGCAAGGCCTCAGCGGTCCACATAAAAAGTCAATTTACATGGGCAGGCCCTTTAAAACCACAATAGAAAGGGGCGGCCCTCCGAGTTCCTGAATGCACCAACGATTTTTATGGGTATGCCGTTCAGAATAGCGTCACTGGATGCCAATGGTTGTTGAAACTGCTAATTCATGCAGATTTATGTTTTAGTGGATGTCCCTCCTGATTCTCCAAACGGAGGCGAGGGCCGGGCCGGACAATTATCTCCCTCGCCCCCGACGGGGGGAGAGGGCTGGGGTGAGGGGGGGAGTCCTTGGTTCACCCGGGCCAACGGGGCTGGCCAAGATGTTGGGTTTCGCCTACGGCTCAACCCAACCTACGGAGATCACATTATTTTTAGACCAGCGGGGGCGTGCTCGGCCACGCAATTCCAAACGCCGTGGACTTCTTCGGGCGGGCATGGACGCCCGCCCTTTCCGCCCTCGAAACAGGACGTTTCGGGGCGTGAAACCGCCGCTAGGCGGGTTCTCCGGAAAAAGAGCCAGGGGTTGTCAGGGGCGCCGGCTCCGGCGCGCCCCTGACCCTGGGACGCGAAGGAGTCTTTCGAAGCCCCACGCCAGGCGCGCGGGGGGCGGAGCAACCCCGCCGCAAGGCGCCGGCCAACGTCGCCAATTTACCGCGGCACGGCCCGCAAAATAATAAAAGATGGTGCGCGTTGCGCACCCTACAAATTTACTCATTTTCATTTGGCCGTTTTCCTTGCATTTTCAACCGGCCGCTAACAATTTTTATGGGTAAGCCGTTGAGAATAGCGTCTTTGGATGCCAATGCTTGTTGAAACTGCCAATTCATGAATACTTTTCTATTATTTTTTTTTCTGAAATTTTTCTTTGGATGTCTTTTTATTGTTAGGATGTCCTTGATAATTAAAAATCCGATTGAGGCCTGGATGTCCTTTATTAACCTGTAATAATATGTTGACCGGATTAACTGCCAGGATTTATAATGGAATCATCTTTCCCGTGGGAAATGAAATGGTTACCAAGCCAATACGGCGAGAGTGGTCCAGGTGATTAAGGGTCGCACCGTCGTTAATTAAAAATTTCCGCTTAATCAAGGAGGGGCTAGCATGCTGAATCGTATCTCCAAGTCGATTAGTTTCCTGTGTTTCCTGGTCTTGTTCATCGCACTCATTTCAATCCGTGGGCCGGCGCGGGCGGGGCAGGCGACCGAGGATATCGACCAGGCGCGGGTCGGCTTTAATACCGCGTTCAGCAGGGGCGACGCTCAAGCGTTAGCCGCGCTAATCGATAAGGACGGGGTCTGGCTGCCGCCCGGAGAAGACGCTATTTCCGGCGTCGACAACATTGTAAGGCGGTACGCCGAATACTTTAGCATGGTCAATACAACAATTGACCTCAAGCCCGGCGACATGCAAATATGCGGAGAATTCGCCTTCCTGAGCGGTCCCTTCACCAGGACCGACTCACCCAAGGCCGGTGGACCCGTCATAACAGCGACCGGTCATTACCTCTTTATATTGAAGAAACAATCGGACGGCAAGTGGAAGATAGCTCGCGACATCTGGAATGAAACCATCCAACCATAACTACTAGTAAAACCACGGATATAGAAAGTACGCCCTAATTCCATTAGGATGGACATTCAATAATGATATCAAACCAAAATATTTAAAGGACATCCCATGAATGGAAAATATTTGTTCCAACACTATTTGCGCCATGATTTAGGTAAAATTTGGATGTCATTTTAATATGTTTTAATAAAAATAAAGGCCGAAGTTTTGCAATTGATTATTGGATGTCCTTTGGTTATAATGTCGGTCCGAACCAACCCCGTCCGGTTTTCCGCCGGCGGGGTTGGCTGGTCCCAAGAGTAAAAACGGCGGGAGTTGATAGCGTAAGGGTGTTCTCGCTCGAATGATAAACCGGCGCTTGAACAGGCGGCCGTTGGCGCGATTAATAATTGATCGCGGACAGGCGCCCTTCGGACGGCCCGAACTAGCCCGCGGGCGTGGTCAGCCCCATGGTTAAAACGTAAGCGGCCTGCAGGGCGGAAGTGGGACAAAGGGGAAAACATTCCTTGCAGTTCCAGCATTCCCGGGAAGCTATTTCCGGAATGAAGCTGATTTCCCGTCTCGTGCCCCGATCCACGAACCCCACCGCGTTCTTCTTTTTAACCTCGGCGCAATATCTCACGCAGAGACCGCAATGAATGCAAAAGGAGGCCTCTTTTTCAAAGCGGTCGACATCCGCCCCATACACCTTGGCCAGGTCCTGGAGTATGGTGGAGCCTGGAGCATGAGCGAGCAATAGCTCCAAGATCATTTTCCGTATTTTGTCGACTTTCTCGGACCTGGTTCTGACAATGAGGTTATTTTCAACCGGGTAGAGGCAGGAAGCGACCAATTTGGTCCAGCCGCGAACTTCCACTTCCACGGTGCAGATTCGACAAGCGCCATAGGGTTCCAGCTTTTCGTGGTGACAGAGCGTCGGAATATCGATCCCCGCCTGGCGCGCGGCCTCCAAGACGGTCATCCCTTCCCTGGCCGCCACTTCCTTGCCATCGATCCGTAGCTGAATTTCGCTCATTTCTGTTTACTCTCTCTTACCATGGTTCTTGCTTCCTCGGGGATGGGGGCCGGAACAGGCTCGCCGGAAATCTTTCTCACCGCCGCAAAGCGAGTCGGGCAAACCTCAAGGCAGGTCCCGCACTTGGTGCATTTGCCTTGATCAATGACGTGGATGCGGTTCTTTCCGCCGATAATCGCGTTGGAAGGGCATTTCCGAAGACAGATCATGCAGGCCTGGCATTTATCCGGAGCGATATGGAAGGCGATCAGGTCCTTGCAGGAAAGCGACGGACATCTTTTGTCCCTGATGTGCGCCTCGTACTCTTCCCGGAAATATCGCAAGGTGCTCAGAAAGGGGTTCGGAGCGCTTCTGCCCAGGGCGCAAAGGGCGGCTTCGCCGGCGACCTCGGACAGCGCTTCCAATAGTTCGATATCCCCTTCCTTGCCCTTTCCCTTGGTGATGTTGGTCAGCAGCTTGAGCATCTGCCGGATGCCTTCCCGACAAGGGACGCACTTACCGCAGGATTCGTCCGTGAGAAAGTCAAGGAAGTACCTGGCCACGTCGACCATGCAGGTGTCTTCGTCCATGACGATCATCCCGCCCGATCCCATCATTGACCCGGCCTGGGAAAGTTCGTCAAAACCGACTTTCAGATCCAACATCCCCTCGGGAATGCAACCTCCGGACGGGCCTCCGGTCTGCACGGCCTTGAACTTTTTACCGCCGGGAATCCCTCCGCCCAACTTATAAATGATATCCCCGAGGGTCATGCCCATGGGCACTTCCACCAGGCCGGTATTGTTGATTTTTCCAACCAAGGAGAAAATTTTCGTCCCCTTGCTTTTCTCCGTTCCGAATTGCGTAAACCAGTCCGCGCCCTGGTTGATAATGAGCGGCACATTCGCCCAGGTTTCGACGTTATTGAGAACGCTGGGCCTATCCCAGACGCCCTTTACGGCGGTATGGATGTATTTCGGCCTGGGCTCCCCCACCCGTCCTTCCAGGGCCGTCATCAGGGCGCTTGATTCCCCGCAGACGAAGGCGCCGGCGCCTTGGTGAACCGTGACCTTGAAATCGAAACCGGAACCGAGAATATTGTTCCCGAGCAGACCGTATTCCTCGGCCCTGGCGATGGCGAGCATGACATTCTCGACCGCCAGGGGGTATTCCTGCCGCACGTAGATGAAGCCCTCGTGGGCGCCGATGGCGTAGGCGCCGATGGCCAGGCCCTCCAAAATGGAATGCGGGTTCCCCTCGAGCAGACTCCGGTCCATGTACGCGCCCGGGTCTCCCTCGTCGGCGTTGACAATCACATACTTGATATCGCCGGGCGCCTTCCGGGATTCCTCCCATTTCCTGCCCGTGGGAAAACCGCCGCCACCCCGGCCCCGCAGGTTCGACTTTTTTACTTCTTCCAGCACCTGTTCCGCGCTCATTTGAAAAAGAGACTTGGCCAACGCGGAATAGCCGCCCAGGGCGAGATAATCATCGATGCTCTTGGGGTCGGTTTTGCCGTTGGAACCGAAAACAAGGCGCTCCTGATTTTTGTAGAAAGGGATTTCCGATTCATGGACAATCTTCCGATTGGTCGTGGGGTCGGTGTAAAGAAGACGGTCGATTATCTTTTTATCTTTCGCGGTTTCGGAAACGATTTCGGCGACGTCCCCGGGTTCGATCTGCAAGTAGCAAATTTCCTCGGGGTGAATAACTATAATAGGGCCTCTCTCGCAAAAGCCATGGCAACCAGTCTTCCGAATTTCGACCGTATCGCTCAACCCGTGTTTTTCTATTTCCTGTTCAAGGGCCGCGGCGACTTTTTCGCTTCCGGAAGCATGACAAGCGGACCCCGAGCAGAGAGTGATGCAGGGTTTGTGCGGGTCCCTGGCGGACAAGACCGCTTTCCTTAGTTCTTCCAATTCGGCGGGAGAATTTACACGTGCCATGATTATTCCTTATTCATAGTTTTTCAACACGTCCGCTGTCTTGCCCGGCGCCATCTTGCCGTGATAGACGCCGTCGACTTCCATGACCGGACCCAAGGCGCAGCAGCCCAGGCAGTTAACGGTCTCCAGGCTGAACTTTAAATCCAGGTCCGTCTCGCCGGGTCTGATTCCGGTCAGGTCTTGCACCGTGTCGAGAACGCGGGAGGCGCCCCGGACATGACAGGCCGTTCCGACGCAGATGTGAATCTCATGCCGCCCTTTTGGGACCAGGCTGAAGGCTTTATAGAACGTGGCGATATGCTGTATCCGGGTGAAAGGGACTTGCAGCCTTTCGCCGACGCGTTCCAACGCTTCCTTGGGAAGCCAGTGGTTTTCACTTTGGATTTCAAGTAAAACTTGAATTAGGGAGCTGGCCTCGCAATGATGCCTATCTATTATGCTGTCAATTCTGTCCTTATCCATGGCCGATGTCCTACTTTTCCCCTTTCCCCTTATCCCCTGCCTGCTCTTTGTACTTAGGCGACGGCAAAGCGCTTTTGGTCCACGTCGAACTTGATCAACCCTTGCCTTGAGGCGCCGTTTAGATATTTTGAAACCGTGGACGGATTCAGGCCCAGGATTCCAGCTATCTCCCCGTTGGAAAGAGGTTTTTCGCGCAAAAGCGTCATTATTTCACTGACGGCGATTTTGTCGAAAACCAACTCCGACACCAACTTGTTGACGTCGTCCCGGTTAAAGAAGTCGTGGTAGGCGGCCGCCGATTTAACCGGCGCCCTCAGTCTCTCCCTTTCCACGAGCCGCAGATAGGGGACCAGTTTCCTAACCGCGTCCAGCTTGGCCCTCAAGCCCTTCCCTTCCGGCCCCAGTTCCTTGCTGATGGGTCCCAAACCCTTGACCTTCTTGCTAAAGTCGTTGATGACCTCGGCCAGGTATATCCCGTCGCTGGCGTTCATGAATTCGATCCGCAATCTTTCGGGATCGAGGCCTAGATGAGCCATTATCTTCTTGCATAAAAGGGTATTGCCCAGGGCGTCGTAGTTGCCTTGAGTCACGTAGTTGCATTCGTTGAGTTTACAACCGCCAATAAACACGCCATCTTGCCCGGTGGCAAAAGCCCGGAGAATGAATTCCAGGTCGACCCGGCCGGAACACATGATGCGAATAAACCTAATCTCATTTGCATATCGTAGTCTGGAAACTCCAGCCATATCGGCGGCGCCGTACGCTCACCAATGGCACAGAAAACCTAGTATCCTCGGTTTATCCTTGAAATCAGCGCTCATTAGTTTCCACCTCCCTTGTCGATCATCCCGAGTCGGCGCCCGGGGGCGCTTTTACAGGCTTAAAGCGTATGGCGCGGCCGCGTCGATTTGGCTCAATATTTCCTCATCGGTGAAGTGTTTCAGATAAATGGCGCCGGTCGGGCATTTGGTGTTGCAGAGCCCGTCCCCCTTGCAGAGAACGGGATTAACCCAAGCCCTTTTCCCTTGTTCCGTTTCGATAAATTCAATGGCGCCATAGGTGCAAGCCGTAATGCAGGCCCCGCAGGCAATGCAATCGCCCTTTTTGACTTCGCAAACAGCGCCGGAAGCCACGACCGTGTCGCGGGAGAGCAGCGTCATGACGCGGCCGGCGGCGCCATGGGCCTGGCTGATCGATTCCGGTATATGTTTCGGGTACTGGGCCAGGCCACAGAGAAAAACGCCGTCCGCGGCAAATTCCACGGGTTTCAACTTGGCGTGGGCCTCCTTGAAAAAGCCGTCAGGGCTCAGGGTGACCTTGAACTGTCCGGCCACTTCCTTGGTTGTGGCGGACGGAATGACGGCGGCGGATAAAACCAGGACGTTGGCGTCAATAACCAATTCCTGTTCCAAAATCGGGTCGTTGACGACCACCCTGATGACGCTTGTCCCGTCTTCGTTGACGGCCTCGACCGCGGGCTTGGCCTCGGGTTCGTAACGGATGAAGCGGACTTCCCGCCTGGAGGCCTCCCGGTAGAAGTCTTCCCTGAACCCATAGGTCCTCATGTCCCGGAAGAGGACGTAAACGTCCATTTCAGGGTTTTTTTCCTTGAGTTTCAAGGCGTTCTTGACGGCCTGGCCGCAACATATCCTGGCGCAGTAATTCCGGTCTTCCTGGCGGCAGCCCACGCATTGGATCATCACCAGGGTCCGGGAGTTGAGCAGGTCCTCGTCTCCCCGGGCGATTTTGTCCTCCAGCTCGAGCTGGGTCAGCACCTTTTCGTCTTGCCCATAAAGATATTCGGTGGGAGTGTATTCCGCGGCGCCCGTGGCGATGACGGCCGCGCCATGGGCGATCTCCCGGACGCCCCGATCGGATTTGACCGTGGTGGTAAAATTGCCCACGTAACCGGACACATCCAGGATTTCGGCGTCATGATACACATGAATCAAGGGATGCCGATAAACCTTTCCGATAATGCCGCGCAGGTATTCCTGAACATCCAGCCCTTCCAGGGTGTAGTGGACCCTTCCGGCCATCCCGCCGAGCTTGGCTTCCCTTTCGACCAGGCAAACCTTGTGCCCTTGATTGGCGATGGAAAGAGCGCAGGTCATTCCGGCCAGGCCGCCGCCGACCACCAGGGCCGTCTTGTTGACCGGCAGGTCGAATTCCCGCAGGGGGTCCAACAGGCCGGCTCGCGCCGCGGACATTCTCACGATGTCCTTGGCTTTTTCCGTCGCTTCCTCTTTTTCCTTGGAATGGACCCAGGAATTATGCTCCCTGATGTTGGCCATCTCGCAGTAATACTGGTTGAGCCCGGCCTCCAGGAGGGTGTCCCGGAACAAGGGTTCGAGGGTCCGGGGCGAGCAGGCGGCCACCACCACGCGGTTTAGGCCCTTTTCCTTGATCATGCCCGAAATTTCCATGGCCGAGTTGGTGGCGCAGGAAAACAGTTGTTCCTGGGCGTGGACGACATGGGGCAGGGTCAGGGCGTATGAGACCACGGCGGGAACATTCACCACGCTCCCGATGTTGGCGCCGCAATGGCAGACAAAGACCCCGATGCGCGGCGCCTCGCCGGAGACATCCCTTTCGGGTGGGAACACCCTTTCCTTGCTCAGATGGCCGCGCCGGTAGTTCAGCAGCTCCCCGCACTGGGCGCCGGCGCCGCTGGCGCTGAAAACCGATTCCGGAATATCGGTGGGGCCCTGGAAATTTCCGCTGACGAAAATTCCCGGACGGGAGGTTTGGATGGGGTTAACCGGGTTGACCCGGCAGAACCCCTGGGAATTTAGTTCAATGCCGAACTTGTCGGCCAGGCTTTTCACCTCGGCGGGCGGGTTCAACCCGACGCTCAGGACCACCAGGTCGAATTCCTCCTCCCTGACGCCGTCCGGAGTGGAATATTTGATCGTGACGTTTTTGCTCTCCGGCGTTTCCCCGCCAATGGAGACGTAGCTTCTGATGAACCGAACGCCGGGCAGGTTCGCCGCCCGTTGATAGTATCTCTCGAAGTCCTTGCCGAACGATCTAATATCGTTATGGAAGACGGTGCATTCGGCGTCGGGCTCGTGGTCCTTGGTCAAGATGACCTGCTTCTGGGTGTAGGTGCAACACACGGCGGAACAATAACTGTTCTCTCCGGGAGTGACCTTTCTCGAGCCGACGCATTGAATCCAGGCGACCTTGCGGGGATGCTTCCGGTCCGAGGCCCGGAGGACCTCGCCGCCGTAAGGCCCGGTGGAACTCAACAGACGTTCGTAGTCCATGCTGGTGACGACGTTTTCCAGCCGGCCGTAGCCGTATTCGTCCAGGGGCCGGGGATCGAACGGTTCAAGGCCGAGGGACAGGACTATCGCCCCGACATTGACTTCAACTTTCTCGGGTTTTTGATTGAAATCAATGGCCCCTGACTTGCACACGCCTTGGCAGATCAGACATTTCTTGTCTTTTAAATAAAGACAGCTCTGGTCGATATAGGCGACCAGGGGTATGGCCTGGGCGAAGAAAATGTGGACGGCTTTGTTGTCCGATATTTCCTGATTAAATTGGTCGGGGTAATGGACCGGGCAATATTCCACGCAGGTGGTGCAGCCGGTGCATTTTTCCTCGATTATATATCTTGGCTTTTTAATCAGGCTTATCTTAAAGTCGCCTTCTGCCCCTTCCACTTGGTGGACTTCGGTATACGTCAAAACCTCTATATTCGGATGCCGGCCGACCTCGACCAGTTTAGGCGAGAGTATTCACATGGAACAGTCGTTGGTCGGAAAGGTCTTGTCGAGCTGGGCCATGTGGCCGCCGATGCTGGGACCCTTCTCGACCAGATACACCTTGAAGCCGGCCGCGGCCAGGTCGAGAGAGGCTTGAATACCGCTGATCCCGCCGCCGACAACCATGACGTCGCCAAAGTTGGGGTTTACGGGAGACAGTAAGTTCCGTTCTTGGACAGGTTCTTTTTCCACTTCTAAATCCTCGTCAGATTTCCATGGTTTTAAAGCGCTTCCAGGATAATCTCGGTAATGTCCCTGATCTCGATCTTGTCGCCATATTCAAGGGTTAGCCTGCTATCCTCGAAATTGGTAATGCAATACGGGCAGGAAGTGACCAGCACTTCGGCGCCGGCGGCGACGGCCTGTTGGAGCCGAAGGTCGGAAAACCTCTCGCCCCGGGGAGTTTCCATCCAGATCCGGCCTCCGCCGCCTCCGCAACAAAGACTGTTCCGGCGTGAATCGGACATTTCAAGGAGTTCCAACCCCGGGACCGACTTCAGGACGTCGCGTGGCTCGTCAAAAATTCCGTTGTGGCGGCCCAGGTAGCAGGGGTCGTGATAAACGACTTTCTTGCGGTATTCGTGGTGAAGGCTTAGCCGGCCATCCTTGATCAGTTCATTTAAATATTGGGAAATATGAACCACCTCGAAGTTGACCATGAATTCCGGATACTCGTTTTTGAAGGTATGGTAGCAGTGGGGGGAAGAGACAAGAATTTTCCTGACGCCGTTATCGACAAAAGTCTTGATGTTTTCCCGGGCCAGGCGCTTGAACAGTTCCTCGTCCCCGGTCTTGCGAATGCTTTCGCCGCAGCAATTTTCCTCGGCGCCAAGTATCCCGAAGTCCACGCCGGCCTTATTGAGAATCCCGGCCGCGGCCCGGGCCGCGTTTTTCAGGCGAGGGTCGTAACTAAGGTAGCAACCGGGAAAATACAAAATTTCCATGCCCTCGGCGAAAGTTTTAACGGGCAGGCCCTTGGCCCAGTTAGCCCTGTTTTTGCGCTCCTCGTTCAAGGGATTTCCCTCGCCGACGAGGCTGGCGCTCACGGTGCGAATGGGGCGAACGGACGTGGGAAAAACACCGTATTCGGTGGCGATCCGGCGCAAGGCCAGGCCGGATTTAATCTGTTGCACGTCCCTGGGGCAGCGTTGCGGGCACGCGCCGCAGGTGGTGCAGCGCCAGATATCCTCGCTTTCGATCTCGGTCAAGCCGAACGTAGCCTGTCGGACCAGCTTGCGCATGCTGAAGGTCCTGACTCTATTCCATGGGCAGACAGTATCGCATAATCCGCACTGATAGCACAATTTGAAGGCTTCGCCACCGTTCGCCTTGATGACATCGACGATTTCTTTGTAATCGGCTACATTCTCCACTGTCTATCTCGATCCCCTTCTTTCGCCTTGCCCTCGCTCGCGCGGCGATTCGCCGGTCCACCGAACGCCGGATCGTTAAATCGCCGACCGTCGCTTCCACGCCGCCCGGCAAGAAAAATCGGCCGGCCGCGGGCGCGAAAGTCGCCGCGCGCTGGGGGCTAGGGTTTCAATTCTTTTTTGACATCGAAATCCTGGCCATTGTTTCCATGATCTTGTCATAGCCGTACTTACTGGCCAAGGCGTCAAGTCCGATTTCCAGATCGTCGGGCCGTTCTTCCTCGACCACGTCCTCTTCCCTTTCCTCCAGGGTGAGGGCGTCGACCAGGCACCACTTGACGCACAAGGGTTCGTCCTCGCCCTCGCACATATCGCACTTCAGGGGGAGGCCCGAATCAGGCTCCTTGAAAATGTCCCGGGACGGGCAGGAAGCCCGGCAGAAGGCGCATTCCTCGTATTCCTTGCCGTCGATCACGTACTTGTCGCGGCCCAGGCATTCGGCCGGCGTGTATTCCCCCGCGTAAACAGGCACATATATGTCCCGCAACGGATCGCGGATAACCCTTATGCGCGACCTATCCGGGTTGTTGCTGCTGTATTTCGGCGAGGCGTGAAAAGCGGAGCAGACAACCTCGCAGGCCCGGCAACCATTGCATTTGTCGACATCAACCTTAATGGTTTTAACTATCTTCTTTTTTTTGTCAGCCATCACGGTTCACTCCCTCCACCTTATTTGTCTTCCCTTGACGCTGAAATTTCTTCGGAAGGAGTCCCTTCATCGTCTTTCAAAATACCTCTTTTCAGGAAGTCCGCGCTCACGTAATCCAAGGATAATTCATGCAAGGACTCTTTCGTGGGAATACCGTCGTTGTTCCATCCCTTGAATTTGTAATAGGCGTCCAGCAATTCCTTTTCAAGTTCGGGAAATCTTTTCTTCCAATGGTTCTCGGGCGGTTTATCGTCTTTTCGTCTCATGCCCCGGCCGATATTAATCGCCCGAATCAAGGTGCGATATCTTTTGGCGGCCAGGGTTAGTTTTTCCTCGTCCATGTCGATCCCGGCGCCGGCGGAAATGAATTTCGGATAGTTATGGATGTGGTAGGGCGGCTTGAGGGGAAATGACGACAAGCCGGCGCACATGCCGAGAGCGTCGTCGATATAGTGCATCTTCTCTTGCCAATCGACGATTTCACAGGACATTTGGACGGTCGGATAGTAGGGAATGGACTTTTCCCCGCGCGGTTCCCAGTCCAAAAGATATTGCTTGAACTTGTCATCGGGGACCTGGAACCAATCCTTGACGAACGCTTCCCTCTCCGCCATGGTCATGAAGGGCGCCTGGGGGAACTGCCCTTCGATCTGGGTGATGTTTATCTTCTCGCCCGTGGCGTACATCAGGAAATAAATGGGGTTAAGCATGGACAGCTTGAGCGGCAACTGCTCATGTTTCTTGATGTTGTTGTGGGCATAGGCTTCCGCGCCCTTGCCGATCCGCTGGGCCGCCCAATAGGTGCCGTCGGCCAGGATATCGCCTATCCCCTCGCGCCGCACGATGCGGTCGAGCAGCCAGTAAAATTTTTCGTTGTTTTCGGATGGCAGTCCCGCCATGTCCTGGTCGGTCAGGATGCCGTTTTCGTATAGTTCGAGGGCGAAGGCCATGACCTGGGGAGTCGAGAACCCGTCGACGCCGTACTCCGTGGCGCGCTGGGCTATGCGCAGGCCGAAATCCAGGTCCGACATGGCCGCCATGGTGTAGGTCAGCTTGGAAAAGCACTTCATCATGTAGGTCGGCAGGCCCGGGAGGGACAGCGTGGCCCCGCATTTCATCGGGCAGTTATAGCAGCTAATCAGCCTGGTCTGGGCGCTTTTCATGGTACCGGTCCAGGCCTTCTCGATCTCCTCGGACCAAAAGTCCTTCCTGCGGGTGCGGGAATTTCCCCACATGAAATTCTCGGTATGCCACTTTTCGTCGTGGACCTTCATTTCCTGCGGCGAACCCAGCCCGGCCAGGATCGGCATGACGCCCGGGACCGGATTCTCATTCCTGAATTTGATATATTCGAGCACTTCATTGCAGAGCTGCATGAATTCCATCGGCTTGGCGATATTGACGTCCTTGCTCCCGCGCACGACGATCGCCTTGACGCCCTTGTCGCCCATGACGGCGCCCAGTCCCTGGCGGCTGGCGCTGGACCGACCCTGCTCGATGGAAGCGAAGAAGACCCGGTTTTCCCCGGCCAGGCCGATGGCCGCCACCTGGGCCTTCGGCTCCTTCAGTTCCCGCCGGATTATTTCCGCCGTTTCAATGGCGCCCTTGCCCTTCAAATGGGCGGCGTCGCGTATTTCCACCTTGTCGTTGTGTATCCAGATATAGACGAGTTCCGGGGACTTGCCGCAGAGGATCACCTTGTCGTAACCGGCCAACTTCAATTCCGGCGCCCAAAACCCCCCCATCATGGAAAAGGCCAGCAGCTTGGTCTGGGGCGAAATGGTGGTTACAATGGTGCGATTACAGCCGGTGGCCGGCGTGCCGCACAGGAGGCCGGTGCTGAAGATGAGCAGATTATCGGGCGAAAAGGGTTCAACCTCGGGGGGGACCCTGTCCCAGATTATCTTGGCGCTCGTGCCAAGCCCCCCTAGATAAAGTTCGGTCAATTTGGGGTCGGTTTCTTCCCGTTCAATGCTTCCGCGGGTTAAATCGATTTCTAAATTAAACCCTGTTTCTGCGTATCTCATGTTCCTACCCTTTTCTCTCGACTGGGGATATGGTCGTCCTCCCTGCCATCAACGCCGGAAAAAGGACCTAGCTCATCATGGATTATGTCCCGCGGCAGGGCCCCGCCTACCACGTTCCACGAATTTGCCTATAAATTGATATAGTTGCCTGACCGTCCATTTAATGGTCACATTGTAGCCATAATATAACTACCTGTCAAGGGTAAAATTAAAACAAAAATGGAGGCGCCTCGAAACCCGCCGTCGCCCGACGCCCTGGCCAAGCGGGCAAGGCGAGGGCGGGAGGGGTCATTTTCGGCCCGGCCGCGAGGAATCGCCGCCATAATGGCTAGGGGGCGGCAACCTGCTAAAATATCGCAATATTGTGGAGATTGAACCAAACGCGGCGCCCTCCGCCGGGTCCGCCCGGACGGCCGCGGTGGACAAGGGAAAATGCTCCGGGCGCGAAGTGTGCGTGGGGCGCTGTCAAACCAAGGCGGTCGGATTGACCGAGGAAGGCGTGGCGGAGATCAACCTCGACTGTTGCCTTGGCCGCGGGCTTGTGCGTCATGACCTGTCCCGAAAAGGCGATCGAATTGGTCCCCAAGCCTGGCCGGGAGCGGCTTGAGCCGCCGCTCGACACTCCGGAGCAAATGATCCGCCTGGCCCAAAACAGAGGAGTCGCGGGGGACGACGCCGCCCTGGTCGTCTCCCTTGGCTTTGAGAACCTGGAGTGACCCGGCGTACTGAACGCGGGCTCAACCATCCGCGGTCAAGACGCCGCGGAAGACGATCCGGTAAATATTTTCCGCGAAGAGTTCCACATCAAACTTCTTGTCGAATATGAGGCTGGGCAGGACGACATGCTCGATGCTCCCGAGGATGACCTGCATGAGGAACCACGGTGAAACATCGCCGCTGATTTCTCCGTTGTTCTTGCCTTCCTGAATAATCGACTGGATAAGTTGACAATATTTTTTGATGATCAGGTAGGTCTCGCTTTGATAATACGCCGGTGAATTTCTGACTTCAATCAACAGAATCTTGGCGTAAACCCTGTCCTTGCTCCAACTGTCAATGGTCCGCCAGATGATTTTTTTCAATTTATTGACCGCCCCGGTTATGGGCGCCAGGTCGGACAGGATCAGTTGCAGGGAATCCGTCTGATGCTCGGCCAGGATATAATGGAGCAATCCCCGTTTCTCTCCGAAGTATCGATAAATCAGCGATTCGTTGATTCCGGAGGCCCTGGCGATCTCCGCGGTGGTAATGGAATTGAAATCCTTTTGAGCCAGGAGCTTTTCCAGGCCGATGGCCAGCATGACCTTTCCGCGTGGAGTGGACTGTATTCTCTTATATAAAAAATGATTTTTATGATCTTCGATCAAATCCATTTAATTCCGTCCTATTTAAATTGACTCTCCGCCAAGCCCGCTACCAAGGAGTCATCCGCCGCCTCACACCGCATCGGTCGGCCTTGGATCACCCCTTGCGCCTTCCTTTCCTCCTCGCTTCCTTCAGACCCTGCCTGTTTACGGCAACGCCCTGGCGAGTCGGATGGTCTTCCCCTTGGTCGGGGCGACGCCAGCTTCTTTCAACAGGCCGGGCGCACCCGCTTTGCTGGGCACACTTGCATGAAAATGCCCGAAGGGCATTTTCATTGGTTGTTGTGACCGACATGGCCCGCGGTCATGTCGGTTGGGTTGGGCGTCGGGAAAAAATGGGGTTATCGATTCATTTTCCGGTCACCGAAAACGCCGGCCCGGTCGGGCGGGCCCCCCAGGCTAAACTGAACAGGAATCGTCAACCCTGATTACCGCGGCGACGACCTGGGCGATGCCGCGCCCCATTATTCCGGAACCGATCACCGCGACGGTTTTTATCTCCATATCTCCGCCTCCTTAAACCTCTTTTTTTCTTCTTCCCGAAATTCCGGCCAGGGACTTGGCCAATTTGATCTTTTCATCCAACCGGCCTTCCCGAAAAATCATTATGCGTTGGGCCTGGGGAGACCCCGCGCCATGCATGGACTCCACCAAGGCGGTCCCTCCGGTCATGGCCTCGATCAGGCGCCCGATTTTGATTCGGTCCTCCACCGGCGTCCCGGCGACCCCCTTGAAGTATTTTTTGACCATGGGCCCAACGTCCTCGCTCCGCAGATCATATTCGCTTGGCAGCGTGGCGATAAAACCGCCGGCGAGGTCGATGGCCAAGCGGGCCGCCTCGAAATGAAAGCGCGTGACATTGTGCTTGCAGACGTTGGCGAGCATGGTCTCGACCAGGTAGGCGCCCGAGGGTGTCGGAGCGCCCTCGGCGGAGCAGGCGATGGAGGAACTGTAAAGGGTTTCGCTAAGATGGATCATTTCCGTCACCTTGTCCCGGACATGGGCCCCCTTGGCTGTCCCCTGAATCTGGGCGAGATAGGTCACCGCGCCGATCAGGACATCCAATAATCCTGTTTTACAGGCGCCGTAATTGGCCCGGTGATGGGCCGCGAAGCGATAGACCAAGTCGCCGGTGAACTCCGTTTCCCCGTCCATGAACACCCGCTCCCGCGGCACAAAAACATCGTCGAACACCAAGGTCGCCTCGCCGCCGACGCTGCCGAAGGTCGGCTTGCCCGCGTCGATCCTTTCCCGGTTGTCCCGGCGGTCGTCGTTGGCCTGGCGGCCGAAGATCATGGTCAAGCCGGGAGCGTCCACGGGGACGGCGCAAACCACGGCGTAATCCCGGGAAGCCGGGGTCATGGCCGTGGTCGGCATGACCAGGACTTCGTGGGAATTCACGGCTCCGGTCATATGCAGCTTGGCGCCCCGAATGACGATCCCGTCTTCGCGGCGTTGCACGACATGCAGGTATTGGTCCGGGTCGGGCTGGGCCTCCGGTCCCTTGGACCGGTCGCCCTTGGGGTCGGTCATGGCTCCAACCACCATCAGATTCTCGTCCTGGATATGGATCAACCATTTTTTGAAACGCTCGAAATAGTCGGAGCCATGCCGGCGGTCAATCTCATAGGCGACCGAATAAACGGCGTTGATCCCGTCGAAACCGACGCACCGCTGAAAGCAGGTCCCGGTTTTTTGGCCCAGCACCCGGAGCAGCTTGACCTTTTTGATCAGGTCGGCGGCGTCCTGGTGAATATGGGTAAAGCGGCTGATGGTCCTTCCGGTCAGGTGGGAAGACGCCGTCGCCAAGTCGCGATATGGCTCCATGTTGGCCAGGGCGTAGGTCATGGCCGCGGCCCGGGCATGGGGCGCCGTGGCCGGATGGGTGGTCACATCCTCGATCCGGGCGCCCTTATAGTAAATTTTGGGGGATAATTTTTTCAAACTGTCCAGGTAATCCGAGGCGGTCTTGATGTTCATGCCGCTCCCTCCACTTAGCATTAATTTGGGCCGGCCGAAGCGCCGGCCGGCGTGTAAGTAAATTGAATTTGCTAATTTGTAAGTGCTGCTATACTAAAACGACAACATTACTATGTCAAGGGGTTTCATCAAAATTTTTAACCGGCGATCCCAACCGGATCGTGGCTGACAACAGGCTGTATTGTCTTGATAAATTAAGCGCGGGACCGTGAAAGGCAAGATCGCGGGTGCGTCACCCGGAGAAAGGCTGGATAACTCGAAAAAATGACGGCCAAAAACTTGAAGGACATCCATGGAGTAGATCGGAATTGAAGAGCTGGCCCCCCGGCGCCGGGACCGCGCGACCCCGGTCCGATCAGGCTTTTCGCGCGGTTCGCCCGAAAGGTATGTTGAACTTTCTCATTCTTTTGCGCAGGGTGCTGGGATGGACATCCAACAGGGCCGCGGCGCCGTCCGGCCCCTGGACCTTGCCGCCGGAGACCCGCAAGGCCTTGCGGATATGGTTTTCCATATGGCGGTCCAGGCCGGGAAAGGCGCCGGGCCGCCCGGAATCGGGGCCAAGGCCGTCCTCGGGGTCGGCGCCTGTCCGGGGATTGAAATTCAACGGTCCGGAAGGGTTGATGATCAAGGCCCGCTCCACCAAGTTTTCCAACTCCCGGACATTGCCCGGCCAGTCGTAGGCCAGCAGGCGTTCCAGGGCCCCGGCTTCCAACCCCGGCGAGCCTTCCAACTTCATTTCCACCGTCTTTTTTTCGATGAAATATTCCACCAGGGCGGGGATGTCTTCCTTTCTTTGCCGCAGGGGCGGAATGATGATGGGGAAAACGTATAAACGGTAAAACAGGTCTTCGCGGAACGCCCCGCGAGTGACCATCCGATGGAGGTTTCGGTTGGTGGCGGCGATCACCCGAATATCGACCTCGATGGGCCCGGCGCCTCCGACCCGCTCTATTTCATGGGTCTGGAGGACCCTTAACAGCCGGACCTGGGCGGAATGGGTCAGTTCGCCCACTTCGTCCAGGAAAATGGCGCCGCCGTTGGCCCTTTCGAAGCGGCCCGGGGTGGTGACGGACGCGCCGGTGAAGGCCCCCTTCTGATAGCCGAAAAGTTCGCTGTCCAACAAGGTGTCGGGAATGGCGCCGCAATTGACCTTGATGAACGGGCCGTGGGCCCGCGGCGAATTTTTTTGAATGATGTTGGCGATGATCTCCTTGCCCACCCCGGTCTCGCCGATGAGAAGGATGGAAGTGTCCAGGCGCGCCACCTGCCGGGCCATGTCCATGACCATCTTGAGCCCGGTTTCGGCGCCGATGATCTCATCCCCGGACATCCTCATCAGTTCCCGGCGCAGGTAGCTGTTTTCCTCGGTCAGCCGATTTTTAAGCTTCAAGACTTCCTCGAACAGCAGGTAGTTGGACATGGCGATCCCAATGGGTTCGTTCAGAAGCGAAAACAGGCGGGCGTGGTCTTCGTTGAACCGGCCCTCGCCCCGGGCCTGGATCGCCACGTCCGCGATCCGGGCGCCTTCGATATTGAGCCGCATGATCAGATGGGACAAATTCCACTTCCGTCCAAAAAGCCCGGTCTGCTCCCCGATCTGCTCCATGACGGCGTCCACGGCCGGGCTGTTGACGTACTTGACATTTTCCTTTTGGGGCCATTCCGCCAGCTTGATTGATTCCGGGGAAAGGGAGACCGTGTAATTCAGCTTGCGCGCTTCCAGGAAATCGCTGAAGGCCAGAACCTTCATGGCCCCCAGGTCGCCCCGGTAAAAATGCAGGGTGATGCTGTCGGCCGGCATGACCGAACCCAGGAAGCGAAGTGTTTTTTGCAACACCTTTTCGATCTCCAGGCTGCCGCAAATATGAATGGTCGCCTCGTAAAAAAAACGCTTCGGGTCGAGTTCCATGATTCACGTCCGTTTAGGGGATGGACCTTGATACCATTTTTCCGACTGGGATACAACATATTGTCCTCCGGGATACTTTTTCCGTCCCCTGGGATAGTCGCAATCAGCACCATTTACATAACTGATTGATATAGAACAAATAATTATCATGGCGCCATGATTGCTCCCTCATCCGTCAAACCGAAATCACCATGACGCCGCCATTCCTCCGACCAAGGCGTGGATGAAGAACGTCCGCCGGGCTTGTCCCGGTTCGAACCAGGACCCTTCTCCGCTTCCCGGGGATATTACGAATGGGACCGACTGCCCGCCCCCTTGGGCGAACCTGGGCGGAACAATGTCAAAGCGTAAAGAAATGCAGATAGTTAGGCCGAACAAGACCGCCGGCGCCGTGCAGAACCATGATGGGGAATAAAAAAAACACCGTTCCCGACGTTTTACCGCCCTCCACGGGCCGGGCCGCTTCCGGTCGGCCGGGGCGCCCGTCCCTCCCCGCCGGACCGGATGCGCCGCCGCTGGGAGGCGCCTCGAAATTGCGGCGCGCCGCAAAAAAGAGGCGCCTGCCAATCAGCAATCGCCAATCAAATCAAGCTGATAACTCCGGGCGGTCCCAGGGCCGGTTTCAGCCCTCCAGCCAAATAACCCTTAAAAATGAACATGTTACCAAAACACCAGGTATGGCGCCACATTTGCTACTAAGAACTCCCACAAGGCAAAACAATCACAACTTTTCGGCGCTTAACCCCGGGACTTAAAGGGAGGGAGAAGTGAACAATTTTGTTAGGCATTTCGATGAAATATCGAAAAACGACTTCCAGTTGACCGGAGGCAAGGCCGCCAACCTGGGAGAATTGAGCAAGGCCGGCTTCAAGGTCCCACCGGGATTTTGCGTCAGCAGCCGAGCCCTGGACCATTTTATCGAACAAAACGGACTCGGCCGGGAAATCGCGGAAATCGCCGGCGCTTTCGATTACGACAATTTTGTGGACGTGGACGAGAAGACCGCCGCTATCCGGGCCATGATCGAAAGCGCGCCGCTGCCCGACGACCTGCTGGCCGAAATCAAGCTCGCCCTGAAAAAACTGATGAACGGCGGACGGGCTTTCGTGGCGGTGCGGTCCTCCGTGGCGGTCAAAAACAGCGACGTCTCGTCCTTCCCGGGCATGATGGACACCTATCATTACTTGAATGACGAGGAAGACGTCATCAGGCACATCAAAATGTGCTTCGCCTCGCTGTGGACCAGTCGGGCGGTTCACGCCCGGCATCACAAGGGCGTGCCCCACGAAAACGGACTCATCGCCCCGATCGTTCAAAAAATGGTTTTCTCGGAAGTGGCCGGCATCCTCTTCACGGCCAATCCGATTTCCGGGTCCAGGGATGAATTGGTCATTGAATCCAACTGGGGCCTGGGGGAATCGGTTGTCTCGGGCAAGTCCATGAACGATTTCTTTATACTGAACAAAGCCGACCTGAAAATAAAAAACAAAAAAATCTCCAAGAAAACGGTGATGTGCACTTTCGACCAGGAATCGGGGTGCGGTCGGAAGGAGTGCCGGGTCGGTCAAAGCCTCATGAATGAATGCACCCTGCGGGATGAACAACTAAACGAACTCGGCCGCCGCGGACTACAAATCGAAAAGGTCTTCGGTTTTCCCCAAGACATCGAATGGTCCTATGAAAAAGGCGAGCTGTTCATCCTGCAGAGCAGAAATATAAGAACGCTGAACCAAGTAAAAGGAGAAAAAAATGGCCCAAAGAACAGTTGACGTTCACAACCACTGGTATCCCAAGGAATACATGGATTTTCTCATGTCCCGCGGGACCGACCAATCGCCCTACATGCGTCACGACGGCGGGACCCACTTCCGCGGTTACTACAACGGCGTGTGTTGCGCCCACATCGACCGGGCCGGCCACTACGACCTGGAAGCCCGCATCAAGGACCTGGACGCCGCCGGATTGGACACCCAATTACTGAGCGTCACCATCCCCAGCCCGGACACCCTGGAACCGGAAAAGGCCATCTACTGGTCCAAGAGATGCAACGACTATCTTAAAAAAGCGGAAGAAACCTACCCGGGCCGTTTTTACTGCATGGCCACCCTGCCGTACAATGTTCCGGACGAGGCCTGCCTGGAAATCGAGCGTTGCGTGTCCATGGGCTTCAAGGGCATCCAGATGTTTTCCAATTTCGGCGGCGAGCCGGTTTGGCTGGACAAATACGATGGAATATACGCCCTGGCCGACAAACACGAACTGCCGATGCTGGTTCACCCCAGCAACCCCCTGGCCGGCCCGATCATGGACCGGATGAAAATCCCCTACCAACTGTGGGGGTACACCCTGGACACCTCCATGGCCGTGGTCAGCCTCATTTTCCAGGGTTTCTTCGAAAAGTACAAAAAACTGACCATGGTCCATGGTCACCTGGGAGGCATGGTGCCCTATTTTGTCCGCCGCCTCCATGATTCGTACAAGGGCTACGGCAAGGAATGGGGAATCGAGCTTTCCGAGTCGCCGGATGAAACCTACCGCAAGCGAGTCTATCCGGACACCACCTCTTTTTACCTGCCCGCCATGAAATGCTGCCTGGAATGGGTCGGGCCCGATCACATGGGGATCGGCACCGACTACGCCCACCGCGTCGGCGACCCGGAAGGCGCCATCAAGGCCGTGAAGGACCTGGGCGAACAATTCGGTCTCAGTCAGGATGGCATCGATCAAATCCTGGGAAAAACCTGGGAAACGATTTTCAAGCTGCCGCCCCGGCCCTAGGGGCCTGCCGATCGCCACGCCCCGTTCCAGGGCGTGGCGACGCCTGGCCCCCCCCAACCGCCATCCCCCCTCGCGGGGATGGAGGTTGGCGTCGCGCGCGAACTTCTTCTTTAAAGGACGAGACGCCATGCAAGTCAAATGGTGCGGATTCGATTACGGCCAATGCATCATGGAACCCGGGGGACTCAGAAACCCGCTTCTCTATGGTGAACTTTACAAGGAACTAGGCCGCCCGGAACTCATTCCCGACAAAATCCGGAAATACCGAACCCTGAAGGAAAAATACGGGAGTTACAGCCGGATCAAGGAAGGACATCGGGACGAAATATACAGCTTCGTCCTGGACGACGATCCAAGGGCCATCGCGCTTTTCGGACGCAAGGAACAGGAACTCCTGGACATGGGCGAGGGCCTGGAAGACGCCCTGGAATACCTCCAGGCCCAGGGCGTCGAACTGATGGTCGTTTCGGAAATGAAAAAGACCCTGGGCCCGGTGGGGACCGATATCGTTTCCCGCTTCCTGAAAGAAAGGGGCCTGGTCAGGTTCTTTACCGAACTCGTCACTCCCCAGGGAAAAATCAACCTGATCGACGATTCCATCGACCCGGCCTACAAGGGGTTCACCAAAAAAGACGGCACGCTGTACGACGTCTTGGCCCGGGAACTGATGTCCAGGGGGATCGAACCCCACGAAGCCGTCATGGTGGGCGACAAGCCCGAAACCGATATCGATCCGGCCCACGAGCGCGGTTTTAAAACGATTCAGTACAAGGGCTTCATCGACCTGGGGGAATCCAAGGCCGACGTGGTGATCGAGCGCTTCTCGGAGCTTAAATCAATTCTAATAAAAAAAGAGTAGAAACATGACCGCGCCCAAGCCGCTTAAAATAACCGTGGAATATGACGACGGGACCGTCGTCGCCGCCCCCTGGGACGCCATGACCGAAAAGCTGCGGTTGGAACTGGAACGGCAGCCGGCCTTCAGCCGCCCGAGCCCCGCGCCGGAAAAGGATAAATACCTGATCCTGGCCTGGGAAGACGGCTGGCGGGAAGTATACAAGGTCGCTCCCGAATGCGTGGACCTGAACCGGTACTACGTGATCACCCGGCCCGAGAGCACGGGGCGGCTCTCCCTAAACAAGACCGACGGGTACCCCGAACTAGTGGAAATAGACCGACGACCGTTTTCCCTCCAGTCCGCGGCCCTGGAAAAATCCTGGGAACTGACCTTGGACCATTCCACCCGGGAAGGGAACAAGGTGGATCACTTTTTCCAGGCGTCCCCGGCCCTCGACCTGCCGGCGGAATTAAGGCAAGAGTTTCGCCGGGCCAGGGACGAGGAACGGCCGGCGGGCGACCTGGACGCCCTGTCCGCCGCGGGCCGGGCGGATATCCTCGAAAAAATCAGGAAAAAAATGCGTTTGAACGCCGGGTTCAAACAAGGGGATGTGATTGATTATCTGATCTATCTCCACCGGAGCACGGCTTGAGCCCGACCAGCGTGGTCCCGACGGCTCGATCCATCAATCCAGCGCTAGAGGAAAAAAAATGTCCTTGGAAGGTTACATTCCCCACGCACCCGGGGACGTCGAGCTTTACCTGAAAAAAGGCTGGTGGTCCGGCCTGGCCATGGGCGACATGCTTGATCGGACCTGCGACCTATATGCGGACAAGGAAGGCCTGGTCGACCGCGAGCGCCGCTACACCTACGGCCGGGTCCGGACCTTGGCGGACAACCTGGCCCACGGCCTTCTCGGGCAGGGCCTCGAGGCCGGCGACCGGGTGCTCCTGCAACTACCCAACTGGGCCGAATTCGTCATTTCCTATTTCGCCCTTCAAAAAGCCGGCCTGGTGATGGTCCTATTGACCCTGAACCACTCGCCCCGGGAAATACTTCATCTGGCCGAGCTGACCCAGCCCAGGGGCTGGATACTGCCGGCGGCCTACCGCGACAACGATTTCACCGCCATAATGAAAAGCGTCCGGTCCCAAAACCCCGGCCTGGATGTAATCCTGACCGCGGGCGCCCCGCCGCCCGCCGGCTGTCTCGATTTGAATCATCTCATGATGATGGATGTCCCCAATGATATTCTGAATAAAACGCTGGCCGACGCCCGGCCCGACCCGGCGGCGGTCTGCCAGATACTGCCTTCCGGCGGGACCACCGGCCTGCCCAAGGGCGCGGCCCGGACTCACAACGATTATTACTGCAACGTCGAATACGTTTCCAAGGCCTGGGAACTCAACCCGGGCGACAACTGCCTGGTCGCCTCCACGGTGGGCCATAACCTGGCCCTGCTGGTGACCGTGTGCGGCGCCGTGTTTCAAGGCGCCAAGCTGGTCATGCTCGATTCCTCCCGGCCCGAGGATTTTTGCCGCCTGGTCCAACAGGAAAAAATTACCGCCACCGGCCTGGCCCCGACGCTGATCAGCCGCGTGATCAAATACGAGGGGTTGCGGGATTTCGACCTGTCCAGCCTGCGGCGCATCTACGTCGGAGCGGCCAACAGCCCGCCCGACCTGGTCCGGCAGGTGGAAGAAAAGACCGGGGGGGTTTATGTCAACGCCTTCGGCATGGTCGAGGGCCCCTGCGCCCAGTCCAGGCCCTATCATTCCTTCGCGGTCAGGACCGAGACCATCGGGCTTCCCACCTGCCCCTACGATGACCTCGCGACCCTGGACATCTTCGGCGCCAGGACGCCCCGGGGCGTGGAAGGCGAACTGGCGGCCAAGGGGCCGTGTATTTTTTCCGGGTATTTCAAAAACCCCCGGGCCAACCAATCCGCCTTCACCCCAGACGGCTATTTTCGCACCGGCGACCTGGCGGTCATCGACCCCGAAGGGCGCATCCGCATCACCGGCCGGATCAAGGACATCATCATCCGGGGCGGTGAAAACATCTCCGCCAGGGATGTCGAGGACCTGCTTTCAACCCATCCCCAGGTCGAATACGTCTCGGCCATCGGCATTCCCGACGCCGACCTGGGAGAAACGGTCTGCGTCTTCATCAAACCGGCGCCGGGGGGAGGGCGCCCGGACCGGGAAGAAATAATCGCCCACATGCGCAACTTGGGCGCGGCGAAAGCCTTGATCCCCACCAGGGTGGAATTCCTGGACGAAATTCCCTTGACCGCCGCCGGCAAGGCCGACAAGCGGGTCCTAAAAACGATCATCGAAAACAAAATGCACCAGGAAGCCGACCGGCCGGCCGCCGTCGGTCAAACAATGAAAAGGAGGTGAACCGCGGCGCCGGGGCGGCGGATCAGGCCGCGCCCCCGCCTCTCATCCGTCCCGTCGTATCGCCGTTCCGGCTTCCTCGTCCCGAGGCGAGGGAACGGAAGAAGATTTACTTTATCCGGTCCGGCGCTTTTTGAAGCGCCGATCCCGATCACGCCCTTGGTTGAGGCCCCCCGCGGCCGACCGCGAGGAATCGAACCGGTTTCACGGCCTTGAAGGCCGGGCCGCTCATGATCAAACAAATCAACCCGCGAAGGAGGAGGGATGCATGCTAGACAGGAACATTTCTTCATTGAGGACGCTGAGGCCCGACACCGATTTTGACGGTTCCATTTTTTGGTTCAGGGACGACCTTCATCAACCCTACGCCATTACCCCCATGGGCATGACCACCATCCAGGCCCATCACGCCTGGGGGTACCATGTGGCCGCCGAGGAAACCAGCCTCCCGCCGTCCAAGGGCGGGCATGTCAAAATTTACAAGGGTCGGGTGTACATCGGGTTCGCCCTGATCGACGACCCCGTGGAGATCGAGTCCCGGGCGGGAAAATTCGGCGAGTTGGTCGAACACTGCATCCACCACTGGGACTCTTACTACCAGGGGCTGATCACCGAAGTCCAAAAAAGCCTGGACACCCTAAACGGCGTGGACACGGACAAACTGATCATGCCCCATCTGCTCGAGCATCTCAAACGGGCCGAAAAACTCAATCGGCGCAACTGGGAAATCCACTTCAAGCTGATGTACCCGGCCGACGCGGTTTATTTCGCCTTCGAAGGCTTTTGCCACGAGCACGGCCTGGAAGAAAAAAACTTTGTCAATATGCTGCGCGGGTTCGAGAGCATCGCCACCCAGACGGACGAGGAACTTTGGAACCTGGCCAAATTCGCCGAGGACCAGGGCCTGAGGGACTTGCTCGTCAATACGGAGGCCAATGAAATCCTGGGCAGACTGAGGGAATTGCCGGACGCCGCCCCCTGGAGGCGGAAGTTCAAAAACTTTTTGACCATTTACGGCAACCGGGTTGTGGCGGCCCACCTGGATGTCAACACTCCCACCTGGCTGGAAGACCCCTTGCCGGTCCTGGATACGATCAAGGGCTATTTTTCCAGGATCGACAGCGGTTGGGATTTTTTCAAGTCCAAGGAAAAAATCAGGGAAGAAAGAGAAAAGGCCATCGCCGACTTCGAGGGCGCCCTGGCCGGCGAGGAGGACCGGGCGACTTTCCGTAAACTGCTCAAGGCCGCTCAAGGGGTTTACGCCTTCCAGGAAGACCATGGGTTCTATATCGACCAGGGTTCCACCGCCGCCCTGCACAACGCCGTCATGGCCTGCGGGAAACGCCTCTCCCGGCGCAAGCTCATCGAAAAAATAGAAGATGTTGTGTTCCTGACTTTTTCGGAGTTGGTCGAGACCCTCGAGGCCCTGGTCTACAACGAGAAATGCGCGGTCTACCATTACCGGGCCCTGGTCCCGAACCTGGTCCGGGAACGAAAGGAAGACATCAGGATGGTCCAGTCCCTGAACGCGCCCCTGACCGTGGGCAAAATCCCCGAAAAAATGACCGATCCCATCGGCATCAAGGTCTTCGGCATCATCGACGAAATACTCCATCCCAAGGGTGAAAAGAATATCGAGGAACGCCTGGAAGGGTTTCCCGGGGCGCCGGGCGTGGTCGAGGGGCCGGCCCGGGTCATACTGGAATACAAGGATTTCCAGAAAGTCCAAGTCGGTGAAATCCTGGTCTGCCCCTACACCGGCACGGCCTGGACCCCCCTGTTCGTCAAGATCGCCGGCGTGGTGACCGACACCGGCGGCATGCTCACCCACGCGGCCATTGCGGCTCGTGAATATAACATCCCGGCCGTGGTCGGCACCTGGAACGCCACCAACTCCATCAACGACGGCGACATTATCAAAATAGACGGCAATATCGGCGTGGTCGAGGTGCTGGTCAGAATGGGGGGCCGCTCAACGGCCGCCTAAACGGCCCGGGCCTCGGGGCGGCCCGGGGAACCACGGCCCCGGACCGACGGGGCGACCGGTCGGCCCGCGGCGAACGACCTATGACAAAAACTTTATTTCCGTATTAAATCGGGTGTCCGGATTGAAATAAACAAATCATCCCCACCGGGGTGACTTCGTTTCCAAAGGAGGGATTTCATGCCTTTTCCCGTCGCCCTGATCAGGTTCGCCATCATTACGGCCTTGTCCTGGGTGTTTATGTTGCTCGTTCCCCTGCCTTGGTTTTTCAACACCTATCTCCCGTTTTCGTTCTTCCTGTTAATGGGGCTCGTCACCTTCGGGGTCTGCGGCCTGGGCTGGCCCTTCGCCGCGCCCCTGGGAAAAATGTGGAAGCCGGACAACAGACTGCTACCGGGACTGCTGATGATCGCCGTCTGGATCGCCTACGCCCTGGTCCTGAACTTCATCACCGTCCATATTTTCCCCAAAATCCCCATGAACCCGTGGTTCGGCGTCATCATCTTCGGCGTGACCTTGTGGTACTCCTTCGATGGCGTCGGCCCCCATCCCTTCATCAAAAAAGGAGGTCCCCCCAACGCGCCGGCTAACTGGGCCTTCGCGACCCTGGTCATCATGATCGTCACCTGGGCGCTCTGGTTCATCTTCGTCAACCTGGAAGGAACGCCCCTGGCCCAAACTCCCTTCGATCCCCGGGGAATGTTCCCGGCCAACTACTGGTTCGGGCTCATGGTCTGGATCATCGTCTGGGTCCAGGTCTGGGGAGCGCCCATGTGCCTGCAGGGCTGGCCGTTCTATAAACTGCCCAAGCCGCTGTTCCAGGCGGCCCTTTTGGTGGCGACGGTCGCGCTGGGTTACGTCTGCTGGGCCGGGAGCCTGGCCCTGGGAGTTAGCCCCACTTTTTCCTTCGGGGCCGTGGGCGCGAGCATGATCGGTTGGTCGCTGATGCACTCCGTGGCTTTCGAAATGTATCCCTTCGCCCGGTTCATCCAGCCGAAACGCGGCGCGCTCAACTTCATACTCGAGGAAATAGTCGTCACCGCCGTCTGGATCGGCCTGCTCCGGGTGATCCTGGTCCCGATTTTCGGACGCATGACCGAACTCGGGTTGGCCGCTCCCCAGGGACCGTTTGATCTGTACAACCTGATGGCCTTTTTCACCTTGCACGTAACCGCGGTCTTTTTGTTGATCCATCAGTTCTTCCTCATGCGCGCCCCCTGGTCCATTCCGGGGCCGCCGCTCGGGCCGGAAGAACTTCCGCCGCCGGCCTAGACCCGGCTTGAACGTCGGACAAGCGAGAAAGCCGTCCCGGACCGTCATGGCCCGGTAAGACGGCTTCAACGCTTGGATTTTGCGTCGGTCGGACGCCTTGCGGGCCCATGACGGGTCCGAAGGAAGGGACCCCATGATCATACTCACTGAACTGGAACAACAGATACTGGAACAGGCGACACCATTGTTGAAAAACGGAAGGCCGGGCGACCTCGAGCACACGCTCCGCGTGGTCGACCTGGGCCTCCGGCTCGCCGCCGGGGAAAAAGCGGACCGGGGCATGATCGCGCCGGCGCTCCTGCTGCACGATATCGGCTGGAGCCAGGTCGATTGCGCCCGCTTTCTCGACGCCCCCATGGCCAAGGCGCCATTTTCCAGGGAAGCCTTGCTGCACCAGGAAATCGGCGCCGAGATGGCCGGGCTGATTCTCGAAGGATTAAAGGTCCCGCCGGCCCTCGTTGCCAGGATAACCCGATATATCGCCGTTCACGACCAGCCCGACCTGGTGCGGGCCGGGCCGGACTTCGACGCCCGGATTTGCTTCGAAGCCGACTACCTGGATCGGTTTGGAGCGGACGGGAGGGGCCGCTGGAACGCCATGATGGGGGCCCGCTTGCGCGAGGACCACCTGAGGGAACTCCTGGACCAAGGGCGTGAAAAATGGTTCGGCTCCCCAAGCGCCCTGTTGGTGCTTAAAAATAAACTGGAGGAATTATAAAGTGTTGTCCAATGAAAAATACGAGCCTGACCGGCCGCGCCAAGCCCCGCTCCCTTCCGGCGAACCCTTGCCGGAAAAAAAGCCGCGGGCCGGGGAAAAAGCGACCGTCGACATACCGACCGTGGTCATCCAACACGACCTCGAACTGCGGGTCGTCTTTGTCAACGAGGCTTTCGAGGAAGTGTTCGGCATGCCGAAAGAGGAAGCCCTGGGCCATTCCCCCATGGAATTCCTGCCCGAATTCGAGCGTGAACACCGAACAGCCATCATAAAAAGGCTCCGGAAGGTCATCCGGACCGGGAAAAAAAGCGAGGAACACGAGTTCACCTATATCAGCCCGGGCGGGGAATACCGCTTTCTTTCGGCCATGTCCATACCAATTTTCGACGTCGACAATAATATGACCAATGTGTTATCGATCATCATGGACCTGACCCGACAGAAGGAACTGGAAAAGAAAAACATCAAAAAAGCCCAAGTCGCGTATATCACCGACATGGCCTTCACCTTGGCCCACGAAATCAGCAATCCCCTCACCGGGATCAAGCTGGGGCTCGCCACCCTGTATGACAGCTTGCAAAAAAAGGAAAACATCGACGTTCTGGACAGCGTTCTAAATGACCTCAACCGCATCCAGGACATCGTGAATTCCATTTTAAGAAAAAAAAACACCCAGCCCCGGCTGAAAAAAGTGAAGTCGTCGATCATGGCCGCGAAAATCAAGGAAGTCCTCTTTCACCTGACCGGCCGTATCGAAAATAAAAAAATTATCGTAAAAACTGAAATATACGGGACCGACGCCCAAATCGCCATAGATTGCGACAAGATGTACCAGGTCCTGCTGAATATCCTGATCAACGCCATCGACGCCGTGCCCGAGGGCGGCAGCATCGAGATTAAAATGGGACCGAAACGAAACTCGCCGGCCAGGGACGTAAACGGCCAGGACCATATCACCGTCTCGGTTGCGGATAACGGCCTGGGGCTGGACCGGGAAGCCCTGGGCAATGTGTTCAACCCGTTCTTTTCGCTCAAGCCCAACGGCACCGGTCTAGGGCTGTCGATCTGTCGGGAAATAGTCGACCAGCACGGAGGCGTCATCGAGGTCCAGAGCGAAATGGGGCTGGGGACCCGAGTGACCCTCGCCCTGCCGACCTGTTGAAACGCCATGGAAAAAAGCATCCTATTAATCGACGACGAGGAAAATATCAGGAAATACCTGGGCTACACCCTGGAAAAACAGGGGTACGGGATTCAAACCGCCTGCTACGGCAAGGAAGGCCTGCGGTATCTAACCCAGAAGCATTTCGACATTATCCTGCTGGACTTGAACCTGCCGGACATCGACGGGCTGGAAGTCCTGCAAAAAATCACCAAGATCGACGTCAAGGCCCTGGTGGTCATCATCACCGCTTTCGGCAACATCGAAAGCGCGGTCAACGCCATCAAACTCGGGGCCTTCGATTATCTGGCCAAGCCCTTTGACGTCGAGGACATCAAGCTGGTGATCGAGAAGGCCTTCAAGGTGATCGGCCTCGAGGACCAAATCCAAATCCTGGAACGGCAGGTCGATCGTTTCCAATACGGCGAGCTGATCACCAGGAGCCAAAAAATGCACGGCATCCTGAAATTCGTCGAAAACATAGCCGTCACCGAAACCACGGCCATGATTTACGGCGAAACCGGCACGGGCAAGGAACTTATCGCCTCACTGATCCATAAAAACAGCAACCGGGCGGCCAAACCCTTCATAACCATAGATTGCACCTCCCTCCCCGAAAATTTGCTGGAAAGCGAATTGTTCGGCCATGAAAAAGGATCCTTCACCGGCGCTCACCGACTCAAGCGCGGCCTGTTCGAGCTGGCCCCGGGCGGAGTCGTCTTCCTGGACGAAATCGGCGAACTGCCGCTGACCCTGCAATCCAAGCTCCTGCGGGTGCTCGATTCGAAAACCTTTCGCCGCGTCGGCGGAGAGTACTACATGTCCACCGACGCGCGGATTATCGCGGCCACCAACCGGAATTTGAAAAAAATGGTCAAGGAGGAAACCTTCCGTAGCGACTTGCTCTACCGTCTCGACGTCCTGCCCATCTACCTGCCGCCTCTGCGGGAACGAAGCGAGGACATTTTCCCCTTGGTCGAATACTTCATCCAATTTTACAACAAAAAAATCGGAAAAAAAATATCGGACATAACCAGCGAAGCCGTCTCCGTCCTGGTCGATTACCAATGGCCGGGCAATATCCGGGAATTGAAAAACGTAATCGAGCATTGCGTCATCACCTGTCCGGGCCAGACCATCCAGAGAAGCGATCTTTCCATCCAGGGCAAGAGCCCCGACACGCCCAGCCTGGACTCGACCGTCAACGCCACCGAGGATGAGCCGGGATTCCCGCCCGATTTTCAGCTTGCCAAGAAAAAAGCCGTCGAACGCTTCGAAACCGCGTACCTGACCAAGCTCCTGGCAAAATACGACTGGAATATATCGGAAAGCGCCCGTCGAATCGGCATGCACCGCGGCAGCTTTCAGCGCTTGATCAGAAAATACGGGCTGCGGGAGACAAAAATCATGTCTTGATGACCTTTTTCCCGAAAGGAAACTCGTTTCTCATTTTTAACATCAATCCTCCAAGCGCCTCCATTTACGCCTCATTTTATTAAGGACATCCAATTTAACCTGTGATTGACCGTCAAAAATTATTTTGGACATCCATACCGTGATTTTAATACGGACATTCAATTTTAGCAAAGTTTGAAATTGGATTTCTCTGTAATAGTGGATGTCCTTTATATAATTTTGACAATCAACATTTTATTAAGGACATCCAATTTAACCTGTGATTGACCGTCAAATACTATTTTGGACATCCATATTTTGAAATGGACATCCATTTTTAGTTTAGCTTGACTATCATAAAATGGATGTCCTTGATATACTCTACCCGATCATGGTCAACCCGCCGTCGATGCTTGGCGCCTGGCCGGTCAGGTAGCGGGAATCCTCGCCGACGAAAAACGACGCCACGTCGGCCACATCCTCCGGCGTCCCCAAGCGACGGAGGGGAATGGCCCGCTCGACCGCCTCGGTGATAACATAAGAGGGCGTGCGCGGGGACCTGCCCCTACAAGCCTTCGGCAACCATGGCCCCGACGCCCCTTAAATAACCACCGCCGGCGGCGCACTGTAGGGGCGCCTCCCCGTGGGCGCCCTCTTTTGCGTACCCAAGCGACGGGACATTTTAACACGGACATCCATTTTTAATTTAGCTTGACAATCAAAAAATGGATGTCGTTGTTATACTACCCGATCATGGTCAACCCGCCGTCGATGCTCAGCACCTGGCCGGTCAGGTAGCGGGAATCCTCGCCGACGAAAAACGACACCACGTCGGCCACATCCTCCGGCGTCCCCAAGCGACGGAGGGGAATGGCCCGCTCGACCGCCTCGGTGACCTTGCGGCCCTTTTCTCCTTCGTGCAATTGGTCCCAGAGAGCGGTCTTGACCGGACCGGGCGCCAC
>JAZDGM010000150.1:0-43242 GCA_043806915.1 Pseudomonadota bacterium
CCCTGCGCCTGACCATTCAGGTTTCCCCGGACGGCGTCATCGAGGACGCCAGGTTCCAAACCTTCGGCTGCGCCAGCGCCATAGCCAGTTCCTCGGCCTTGACAGAATTGGTCAAGGGCAAGGACCTCGCCGCGGCCGCCCCCATAACCAACCCGGAGATCGCCGACTATTTGGGCGGCCTGCCCAAGGAAAGGATGCACTGCTCGGTCATGGGCATGGAAGCCATGGAAGCGGCCATAGCCAATTATCGCGGCGAGGCCCCCCAGAAGACCGAAGGCGAAATCATCTGCGAATGCTTCGGGGTTACCGACCTGGATATCGAGCGGGTGGTGACCCAGAACAACCTGACCACCCTGGAGGAAGTAACCGACTACACCAAGGCCGGCGGCGGTTGCGGCAAATGCCACGAAAAAATCGAGGCCCTGCTCTACCGCATCATGATCAAACGGAAAAAAGAGTCGGAACAGGTTCGGGAAAAGCCGAAAAAACTGACCAACCTCCAAAAGATCAAGCTGATCGAGGAAACCATCGAGCGCGAAATCCGGCCTGCCCTTAAAACCGACGGCGGAGATATCGAATTGCTCGATGTCGACGGCGTCACCGTGTCGGTCAGCCTCAAGGGCGCCTGCGCCGGCTGCGCGGCCAGCCAGTTCACCCTGAAGGATTACGTCGAGCAGAAACTCAAGGAGTTCGTGGCCTCGGACCTGATCGTGACGGAGGTGAAGTGATGAGAGTCGTCTACATGGACAACAACGCCACCACTAAAACCGATCCGGCGGTGGTCGCGGCCATGACGCCCTATTTCAGCGATCTATACGGCAACCCCAGCAGCATGCACTTTTTCGGAGGGCAGGTCGAAAAGGAATTGAAACACGCCCGGGCCGCCCTGGCCGATCTCCTGGGCGCCGATCCGGACGAGATCATCTACACGTCCTGCGGCACCGAAAGCGACAACACCGCCGTCTGGGCCGCCTTGAAAACCAGGCCGGAAAAACGACACGCGATCTTCAGCCGGGTCGAACATCCGGCCATTGACAACCTGGGCAATCATCTACGGGAACTGGGATACCGGGTGACCGAGGTCGGCGTCGACCGCGAGGGCCGCCTGAACATGGACCACCTCAAGGACTCCATCAACGACCAGACGGCCATTATCAGCGTCATGTGGGCCAACAACGAAACGGGAGTCATCTTTCCCGTGGAGGAAATTGCCGAACTGGCCCGGGGCCGGGGCGTCGTCTTCCACACCGACGCGGTCCAGGCCGTGGGCAAGGTCCCCATCGACCTCCGAAAATCCAAAATCGACATGCTCTCCCTGTCCGGCCACAAACTCCACGCCCCCAAGGGCGTCGGCGCCTTGTACGTCCGGCGGGGAACCAAGTTCAAGCCCTACATCGTGGGCGGCCACCAGGAAAAAGGACGGCGCGGCGGGACCGAAAACGTTCCCTACATCATCGGCCTGGGCAAGGCCGCGGAGCTGGCCAAGGCCCGCCTGGACGAGGAAAACACCCGGGTGCGGGCCCTGCGGGATAAATTGGAACAGGGGCTGCTGTCGACCATTCCCAATTCCATGATCAACGGCGACCGCTCCAGTCGCCTTCCCAACACCCTCAACATCAGCTTCGAATACGTCGAGGGCGAGGCCATTCTCATCCACCTTTCCAACCTGGGCGTCTGTGCGTCCTCCGGTTCGGCCTGCACTTCCGGCTCGCTGGAACCATCCCATGTCCTCCGGGCCATGGGAGTCCCCTTCACGGCGGCCCACGGCTCCATCCGTTTTTCCCTGAGCACCTATAACACCGAGGAAGAGGTGGACTATGTGCTCGCGAACATGCCGCGGGTCATCGATAAATTAAGGGCCCTCTCTCCTTTCTGGAAAAATGGAGGGCCCACCGAATCGAGCCTGCTGACCGGCACGGCCGCCTGCTCCTTGCCGCATTGATTGTCCCATAAATATCCGCTCCCCTCGGTTGCCCCCACGGGCAGCCGAGGCGACGTTCCGCCTTTAGCCGCCGCTTGCCGGCCATGGCCGCCGATCCGGCCCCGGGTCGGAACAACCGACTTGCTTTCCTTTGTTTTTTCAGGTATTAGGCAGCGGGACAAAGTGAGGGAAATATGTCAATCGTTGGCGCCATTGTTTTAGGACTCATCCAGGGCTTAACCGAATTCCTGCCTGTTTCCAGTTCCGGACACCTGGTTCTGGGACAGCGTCTGCTCGGTTTCACCGAACCGGAAATCCTGTTCGACGTCATCCTTCACCTGGGAACATTAACCGCTGTTTTCGTGGTCTTTTTTCAGGAAATAATCGGGCTCGCCTGGGAAGCGGTCCATCTCCCGGTATTGCTGTTCAAGCCGTCAACCTGGGCCGCGTCCTGGCGCAATCGGCCGAACCTACGCATGCTGGCCTTTATTATCGCGGGGTCCGTCCCCACCGGGCTTATCGGACTTTTTTTCAAGGATTCCTTCGAATCCCTTTTCGGTTCACCCCTGGCCGTGGGAGTGGCCCTGGTTTTCACCGGCATCGTCTTGCTGGGCACTTCCATGGTCAAGACTCAAGGGCGAAACCTTTCCCGGTTTCGAATACTGGACGCCGTGGCCGTCGGGTTGGCCCAGGGCCTGGCCATCACTCCGGGCATTTCCCGTTCCGGCCTGACCATTTCCACCGCCCTGTTCATGGGGGTTGACCGCGAGGTCGCGGCCAGGTATTCTTTCTTATTGTCCATACCGGCCATAGTCGGGGCCTTGGCCCTGGAACTTCATTCCGCCGGGGCAAGTCAAATCGGCCTTCTCGAGTTCGGACTCGGCTTCCTGGCCGCCCTGTTTTCCGGGCTCATGGCCCTGGCGCTTCTTTTGCGAATAGTTAAAAAGGGAAAGCTGCACTATTTCGGCTTTTACTGCCTGCCCTTGGGTATAATAACCATCTTCGCCAGTGTTTGGGGTTAATATTGAAAGAAATAATCCACCAAATGACCGCCTGGGTGACTCATTGGGCCGCCACGCCCTACGGGGCCTGGGCCCTGTTCGCCATCGCCTTCGCGGAGTCCAGTTTTTTTCCCATTCCGCCCGACGCCTTGCTTATCGCCCTCTGCCTGGTCCAGCCGGAAACATCCTTCTATTTCGCCCTGATTTGCTCCGTCGGCTCGACCCTGGGAGGGATGTTCGGTTATTTCATCGGCCTGAAAGGCGGGCGCCCCCTTTTGATGAAATTGTTTAAATCCGAAAAAATAAAACTGGTTGAATCCCAGTTTAAAAAATGGGACGTCTGGGCCGTCGGAACAGCGGGATTCACGCCCATACCATTCAAATTGTTCACTATCTCGGCTGGCGTGTTCGACCTCGACTTTCCCCGCTTTGTCCTGACTTCCATGATCAGTCGCAGCGCTCGCTTTTTCATGGTGGGCGCCCTTTTCTACTTCTTCGGCCAAAGCATCCAGGCTTTCATCATGAAATATTTCGAAGTCCTGACCCTGTCGTTTCTGGTCCTGCTGGTCCTCGGGTTCTGGGTCGTGGGACTGTTGGGAAAAAGGGCGGCCCGAAAAAACTCTTGATTTTTGCGCCGCGGCAGAGGCTTTACCTCTTTTAATTTATTGAAAATTAGCAAGGCTCGTGTTATCCGTTTCTCGTTTTTTGGACCGTTCGCTAGCCGGTCAAACTTTTTACTAAAGGAGGCATCACCGCAGTGGCCCCAAAATACGTCTATACTTTTGGCGGAGGGCGCGCCGACGGCGCGGCGCAAATGAAAAACCTGCTGGGCGGCAAGGGAGCGAACCTGGCGGAAATGGCCCGGATCGGCATTCCGGTGCCGGCCGGGTTCACCATCACCACCGAAGTCTGCGCGGCATACTATCAGAACCAAAAAAGCTACCCCGCCGAGTTGAAAAAACAGGTGAACGCCGCCATCGCGGGGGTCGAAAAAACGATGGGCGCCAAATTCGGCGACAAGGAAAACCCCCTTTTAGTCTCCTGCCGTTCCGGCGCCCGCGTGTCCATGCCGGGAATGATGGACACGGTGCTGAACATCGGCTTGAATGACCAGACCATCGCGGGCCTGATCCGAAAAACGGATAATCCCCGTTTCGCCTACGACGCCTACCGGCGTTTTGTAGCCATGTACGGCGACGTGGTCATGGGTCTCAAGCCCAAGGAAAAGGAAGAAGACCCCTTCGAACTGATACTCGAACACCGCAAAAAGGCCAAGGGCGTCTCCCTGGACATCGAATTGGACGTGGATGACCTCCAGTGGCTGGTCAAGGAATTCAAGGCCCTGATCAAGAAACGGCTCAAGGTCCGCTTCCCCGAGGACCCCTGGGACCAGATGTGGGGCGCCATTGGGGCCGTCTTCGGGTCCTGGATGGTCCCCCGGGCCGCGTCCTACCGCGAAATACACAACATCCCGGGCGATTGGGGCACCGCCGTCAACGTCCAGGCCATGGTTTTTGGAAACATGGGGGATGATTCAGCCCCCGGCGTGGCCTTCACCCGCGACCCGGCCAACGGAGAAAACTATTTTTACGGCGAATACCTGACCAACGCCCAAGGCGAGGACGTCGTGGCCGGCACCAGGACCCCGCGGCCCATCAACCGGACCAAGCCCCTGCCCCAAGGCGTCAACATCACCCTCGAGGAGGAAATGCCCGGCCTGTACCAGGAATTGTCCGCCATCAGGGACAAGCTGGAACAGCATTACCGCGAGATGCAGGATATCGAGTTCACCATCCAGCAAGGCAAACTCTGGATGCTCCAGACCCGGACCGGCAAGCGGACCGCTTGGGCGGCCATTAAAATCGCCGTGGACATGGTCGCCGAGGGGCTGATTACCAAGGATGAAGCCATCCCCCGCATCGACCCCCAGCAGTTGGACCAACTCCTGCACCCCACCTTCGATCCCAAGGCCAAAAAGGCGGTCATAACCAAGGGCCTGCCCGCGTCCCCGGGCGCCGCCGTGGGCCATGTGGTCTTTTCCGCATCCGACGCCGAGGCCGCCAACGAGGACGGGCTCCGGGTCATTCTGGTCAGGATGGAAACCTCTCCGGAAGACATCCGGGGCATGCATGTGGCCCAGGGCGTCCTGACGGCCCGCGGCGGCATGACTTCCCACGCCGCCGTCGTGGCCCGGGGCATGGGCAAATGCTGCGTGGCCGGCGCCTCGGACATCGCCGTCGATTACGCCAAGGAAACCTTCACCGTCGACGGCCGCGTCATCAAAAAAATGGACTTCATCTCCCTGGACGGCGGCACGGGCGAGGTCCTGCTGGGAGAAGTCCCCACCGTGCAACCCAAGCCCAGCGGCGACTTCGCGACCCTCATGTCCTGGGTGGACGAAATCAAAAAATTGAAGGTCCGGACCAACGCCGACACGCCCCACGACGCCAAGGTCGCCCGAACCTTCGGCGCCGAGGGCATCGGTCTATGCCGCACCGAGCACATGTTCTTCGAGCGGGACCGCATCGACGCGGTCCGGGAAATGATCCTGGCCGAGGACGGCGAGGGCCGGAAAAAAGCCCTGGCCAAACTGCTGCCCATGCAGAAACATGACTTCGTCGGCCTGTTCCGGGCCATGGACGGCCTGCCCGTCACCATCCGGACCCTCGACCCGCCGCTCCATGAATTCCTCCCCCAAGGCGAAAACAAAATGGCCTACATGGCCCAAAAAATGGGAATCAGCCTGCGCCGGGTCAAGAACAGGGTGGAAAGCCTCCACGAAACCAACCCCATGCTCGGACACCGCGGCTGCCGCCTGGGAATCGCGTACCCGGAAATCACCGCCATGCAGGCCAAGGCGATTTTGCAGGCCGCCTGCCAAGTCGCCAAGGAAGGAAAAAAAGTCTATCCCGAAATCATGATCCCACTGGTGGCCGACCTGACCGAATTCGACGCGCAAAAGAAAATCGTCGACCAAGCCGCCGAGGACGTGTTTAAAAAAACCAAGACCAGGGTGGAATACACGGTCGGCGCCATGATCGAACTCCCCCGCGCCGCCCTGACCGCCGACAAGATCGCCCAAAAAGCGGAATTCTTCTCCTTCGGCACCAATGACCTGACCCAGACGACGTACGGCCTTTCCCGCGACGACGCCGGAAAATTCCTCCCGGATTACGTCAAGCAAGGCCTCTTCCCCCAGGACCCCTTCGTGGTCCTGGATCAGGAAGGCGTCGGCCAACTGGTCAAAATGGGGCTGGAAAAAGGACGCCAAACCAACCCGAACCTCAAGATCGGCATCTGCGGGGAACACGGCGGGGACCCCTCTTCCGTGGAATACTGCCACAACCTGGGCATGAACTATGTCTCCTGCTCCCCCTTCCGGGTGCCGATCGCCCGTCTGGCCGCGGCCCAAGCCGTAATCAGGCAAAAAGTCGCCTTTGACGAGGACATTTCCCCCAGCAAGCGTCTCTAGCCGAAAAACCAAGACCTTACCGCCCGCCAACCTCGGCCCGGATTCGCTCCGGGCCGTTTTTTTCCCCGGAAGCGACGCTAAAAAAAACCGCGGCTTGACCGGGCGGGGCGGGAGGTTTACCTTTTAAGAGAAAAAGAGAGGCCAAGAAGGGAGACCGGCGGCAGTGGAGACCACCTGGAATAAATACCATGAACTCAAAAACGTCCTCGGCGAAATGGGTTCGGCGACGACAGCCTTGTCCGGAGGCGTCGATTCCGGCCTCCTCCTCAAGGCCGCGAGCGAAGCCTTGCCGGGAAGAACCGCCGCCGTCACCGTCCTTTCCGTCCTTACTCCTCCCGGAGACTTGGAAGCCGCGCAAACCCTGGCCCGGGAACTAGAGGTCCCCCACCTGATCGTGGACTTTTTCCCGCTCGACCTGCCGGAAGTAAAAACAAACTCGCCGGACCGTTGCTATGCCTGCAAAACCGCCCTGGCCCGCTTGATTTGGGAAGCCGCCGCGCAAAACGGTTCCGGTCCGGTGGTTGAAGGGAGCCACGCCGGGGACGACCGGGCCTTCAGGCCCGGCCGGAAGGCCCTTCTGGAAGCCGGAATCCGGAGCCCCCTGGCCGAGGTCGGCCTGGAAAAAAATGAAATAAGGGCACTGGCCCGGGCCCTGGGCTTGTCCAACCGGGACCGGCCCGGCTCCGCCTGCCTGGCCACCAGGTTCCCCTACCATACGGACCTGACCGCCGAAAAATTGCATAAGATCGGCCGGGCCGAGGAGCTGTTGTCGCGCGCGGGACTGGCCGGGGTCCGCGCCCGCTTCCATGGAGACGCGCTCCGGCTGGAACCGCCGGTCGAACTCTTCCCCAACCTGATCGCTTCCCCCCTGAGGGAAAGGCTGGTGGAAGACCTGACGGCCCTGGGTTTTCAATATATCACCCTGGACCTGGCCGGATACCGGTCCGGGGTTTTCGACCGGCCGGTCGTCGGGGGCCCGCATGCCTGAAACCCTGGGAATCTTCGTCGCCGGAGACGGCAATTTTTCTCACCTGGTCGGCCTGGCCAGGGCCGCGGTCCGTCAAGGCAAGCAAGTGATCGTCTTCCTGACCGGGCGGGGCGTCCTGTTCACGCGGGAACCGGAATTCGAGGAGACCGCCGGCCTGGCGGAAATCACCCTCTGCCGGGTCAGCCTGGAAGAATACGCCGGTTGGCGCGGCCAGGCCCTGCCCGGCATTCCTCCCCGAAACATTTCCACCCAAGCCCGGCACGCCGACCTCATCGACCGCGCCGACCGCTATCTGGTTCTCTAACTCCAGGCAGGCAATATGAAAAATATCACCCGCGCCGCCTTTATCGTCCGGTCCCCCGGCTACGTCGGGGAATGCGTCCGCTCGGCCCTGGGCCTGGCCGTGGAAAGCATCGAGCCTCGCGTTTACATCATCGACGCCGCCATCGACGCCGCGGACCCCAGGCTGGACGATTTCAAGGAACGACTCGAACTGCTCGACGACATGGAGGGACGGGTTATGTCCAACCTTCCCGCCAACTCGGCCGCCTTCCCCTTTATCCAACCGGCCTCGTTGGCTGACATCGCCGGGGATTTGGCCGAGGCCGACCTTGTTATTTCCTTCGGAGAATGAAAAAAATGACCATCGAGCCAATGGCCAAACCCGGCTGCATCCTTCATATTTTCAGGAGCGAACCGGACCGGGTCGCGCTGGCCCTGGCCGGGGCCTGGCGCGACAAGGGACGAAACCTGGAATTTCACCTTTACCGGGCCGACCCCGACTACGACCGCCTGGCGGCCCTGATCTTCGAGGCCGACAAGGTCCTGACCTGGCGGTAACCCCGCCCGCCCCGACCGTCGGCCCCGGCTAGCGCCGTCCGGCTTATTGGACCAAGGGGCTTTCCCCCCGGGCCAGCCGGGCGTTGATGTCCTCGATAATGGCGGAACAATCCCCAATCCCCTCGACCGCGTAATGAGCGCCGGCCCGAATATAGGCCGCTTCCAGCTCCTCCAGCCGGGCCCGCAACACGCCCTGGTCCATCGCGGCGACTTCATCCTCGGGCAGCCCGACGCCGTTTCCAGTCTTGGTCAACCCAATGGTCCACATGCCGGCGTTGAGCCCTTCCTGGATGTCGGCGATGGTGTCGCCTATCTTCACCATGGCTTCCAGCGGATAAACCCCTAGCTTCACGGCGTTGAGATAGCAGCCGAAGGGATAGGGCCGGCCGGCCGGCACGTCCGAGGAGGAAACCACGGCGTCCGGTTCATACCCCTTCCTTTTGGCCTCGGCGGCCAGGACTTCCACCATGGGCCTGGTGTATCCGGTGGTGGAGCCTATTTTCAGCCCGGCGGCCCGGAAGGCCTTGAGGGCCCCGTCCAACCCGGGAATGGGGTCGGCGTGCCGGGCCAGGGACGCGATCATGAGACTTTCCGTCTCGGGATACATCTCGTCCACGTCGCTCTCCCCGGGCGGGCGGCCGTGGACCAGGCGCCATCTTTCGGCCAGGGACTCGGTCCGGCACATGGCCCGGATATGGTCCTTTTTCATCAACCCCATGGGGCCGCGCGCCTCGGCCAGGGTCGCCTCCACCCCGCGCCGCTTGAAAACCTCCAGAAAAACCGACACCGGTCCGATGCAGCCGTAATCCACGGCGGTCCCGGCCCAGTCGAGCACCGCGGCCCGGAGAGGCCCGCGGTAAACTTGATTCCTGATAAAAATAGTCATTTCCACTCCCATTGATTAATCCGTCCGGTCCGCGGCCCGCAAGGCCGCGCCCCGGGTTGCGAACAACCGCCATTGTTAAAAACCGAAAACAAACCACCGCTCCAACCCGGTCCCAGGCCCTCTTGGTTTTCCACCGGAAGGCGCCCTGGAACAGGTCGGGCCGAAATTATTACCATTACTCACCTGCCTTTACATTCCGGTTACAGGCGCGGGACAAATCACCGCGGGGTCGCCCGGCCGCCCTGGGGCGGACCCCCTTTTTTCAAAAACCGACCTCAATCAGCATCCACTGGTGACAAAATTGCATAAAAAATCAAGGACCGTATTTTGAGAAATCCCTTTTCGGCCTACAGGAGGAGCTCAATGTCGCCCCACGACCAGCCCATGGACGGGAAACCCTTCAATATCCTCTTTGTCCAGGAATTTCCCTGCATCAGGAACTATAAAATGGCCAACGCCCTGCGAAGTCGCGGGCATGGGGTGACCCTGGGCTATACCAAGGCCCGGCTGAGCCAAGTCTACAAGGGCATGAGCGACAATGTCTACACCGCCAACATCAAGCTCAAGGATTTCAAGAGCCTCTGGGAAATCGCCCCCCGCTTCGACCTGGTCCATTGCCACAACGAACCCGATATCCTGACCGTGGCCGCGCTGGCTTCCGGAGTCCCCGTGATTCACGACACGCACGACCTGATATCCCTGCGGGCCGGCGGCGACCCCAGCCTGGCCTTTCTGGAGGGCGTGGCCAACCGGGGAGCGCACGGCCGAATCTATACCACCCCCTACCAAATGGAAGAAGCCCAAACTTTATATGGAATCAAGGGGCCCAGCCTGGTTTTTTTCAATTACGCGGCCAAGAGCGACCTGCCCCGCCGCAAGCTCCCCAAGCTGTCGAGCCTTGACGACCGAATCCACATGGTCTACGAAGGGGGGCTGGGGACCCAGCACCGCAACTTCCTGGACATTTTCCAGGGGCTGTCCCACCAGGGCGTCCACGTTCATATCCACCCCACCCGCCATGACCCCGAACTGGCCGCCCACCTGGCCAACTTCCCCCTGGTGCACTACAATCAGCCGTCCTCGCCCCGGGAAGTGATCGAGATAATGACCCAGTACGATATCGGCCTGATTCCCTTCAACCTGGAACAAGGCAACAAGCGGTTCCTGGATTCAACCATCGCCAACAAACTGTTCGAATACCTCGCCGCCGGACTGCCCGTCCTGGCTTCCAAGCTGAAATCGTACCTCGCCTATTTCGAAAAAAACCCCGTGGGAATGACCTTCGAGACAGTGGACGACATCGTCGCCGCCCTGCCGCATCTGAAGGGACTCATTGACCGCGTGGACTTTTCCAAGCAGATTTTCACCTTCGAGGATGAAATACAAAAAATCGAGGATTTTTACCTGGAAGTCTTGTCCGCGGCGTCCCGGGGACTTCCCTGCCGGCCCGAACTGCTTTCCCGGACCCCGCCCCCAGGCCAAGGCGCCAAGGATTTGAAAGGTAATCCGGCCTTGCGCCAAAATACCGGCGATGATTTCGATTTTTCCAGAAACTTTTTAAAGGTCGAGCCCAAGGGGGGGCCCGCGCCGCCCCCCCGGACCGGCGTCGCGGAAAAGGACGCGACTTTCTACGACCAAAAATACCTTTCCGGCGGGTATGACGGCATTTATCATCGGCATTACAGTAAAACCCCCTACTTCCCTATCTGGTCCAAGGCCCTGGAGTTGATCAAGAATATCAACCATCCCGGGATCATCGAAATCGGATGCGGGGCCGGGCAATTCGCCCGCCTGCTCTTCGACCACGGCCTGACCGACTACCGGGGCGTCGACCTCAGCCCGGAAGGCGTCGCCCTGGCCCGGGCCGCCAGCCCCGAGCAGGCCGACCTCTTTTCCGTGGACAACGCCCATTCCTCGGATATCTATTCCCGCGAGTACCAGATCGCCGTCCTGTTCGAGGTCCTGGAACACGTGGAAGACGACCTGGCCATTCTGGAAAAAATACGGCCTGGGTCCGGCGTTCTCTTTTCCGTGCCGAATTTCGATTCCGAGGGGCATGTTAGGCGCTTCCAGCATCCGAGTGAAATTGCCGACAGATACAAAAGCACGCTGAACATTCACCAGGCTTTCGGGTTTAAAATTTCCGAGGGAGGGAACGCCATTTTCCTGGTCCAGGCCACCAAAAAATAACGCCCCGCCTATTGCGGTTATAACCCGGCTTATTCACGTGATATTTGACAACACGCCGGGTTATGTGCCAAAATTCCACTGTTTCGAGCGTGATCGGAGGCGTCGGGCGGCCCCGCGGGGGTCCGCTGTCCCATTGGATAAACCGGAGTATCTTGAGGAAATGGCCTGGAAGAAAACGAAAGCGCCGCCACAAATTTCGGAAGTCGACCCGGCGGGAGTCGAATCCCAAGGGAACGGCGCGGACTCCCTGACGCTGGTCTTCAGGGGCCGCCTGGATGCCGCGGGCGCCGCCGCCATTTGGAACGCCTCCTTCTCTCCCGTGCAAAAAGCCAAGCCCCGGGAACTTATTCTCGACGCCGCGGCGGTGGATTATTGCGACGGGTCCGGGATAAGCCTTTTTTTCTCGCTTAAACTCCACCAACATCGCGCCGGACGAAAATTCGCCCTAACAGGCCTGAAAAAGGAATACGAAACCCTTTTAAACCTCCTTGACCCGGATGAATATGACAAGACAGCCCTGGCGCCGCCCCAAAAACAAAGGCTGCCCGAGGAAGTCGGACGGGCCTCGGTGCAAATTTGGGAAGACCAAAAGGCCCTGATATCCTTTATCGGGGAACTGACCGTGGGGTTGTGGCGGGCCGCGTTATCGCCGCGCAAGATCAGATGGAAGGACGTTTTTCTGACCGCCGAAAAGACCGGCGTCAACGCCCTCCCCATCGTGGCCTTGGTCAGTTTTCTGGTGGGCCTGATCATGGCCTTTCAGGCGGCCATCCCCATGCGCATGTTCGGGGCGGAAATTTACGTGGCCAACCTGATCGCCCTGTCCATGATTCGGGAACTGGGGCCGTTGATGACGGCCATAGTCCTGGCGGGCCGCTCCGGCAGCGCCTTCGCCGCCGAGATCGGCGCCATGAAGGTCAACGAGGAGATCAACGCCTTGACGACCATGGGACTGGACCCCTTGCGGTTCCTGGTGGTGACCAGGGTGTTGGCCGCCACGGCCATGACCCCGCTGCTGACCGTTTTCTCGGACCTCGTCGGGGTGTTGGGCGGGTCCGTGGTCCTGCTCTCGATGGGATACCCCATGGTGACCTACGTCCATCAGGTCCTGGGGGCCGTCAATTACGTCGATTTCCTGGGGGGCATCCTGAAATCGTTTGTTTTCGGCGTAATTATCGCCGGAATAGGTTGCCTGCGGGGCTTGCAGACCCAGACCGGACCAAGCGCGGTCGGCGATTCAACCACCCGGGCGGTCGTGACCTGTATAGTGCTCATCGTGGTCGTGGATGGTATTTTTTCCGTGATATTTTACTATTTGGGGATTTAATCGGCCCATGACGGCTTCACCCGGCGACCCTATAATTGAAGTGAAAAACCTTTCCGTCTCCTACGGAGACACGGTAATCCTGAACAAGGTCTCATTCGAGGTCGGACGTGGAGAAGTGTTCGTTATCCTTGGCGGATCGGGCTGCGGTAAGAGCACCCTGCTCAAGCACATCAACGGCCTGTTCCAACCAACCTCCGGAAGCGTGCTGATTGACGGCCAGGACTTGGTCTCGGCGGAAGGCCGGGAACGCCTCGACCTGTTCCGTAAAATCGGCGTGATGTATCAAAGCGGCGCGCTCTTCGGCTCCATGACGCTCCTCGAGAACGTCCGCCTCCCCCTGGAAGAGTTCACCACCTTGCCCGATTCGGCTCGGGACGTGGTCGCCCGCCTGAAATTGAAGCTCGTGGGCCTGGAAGGATCCGAAAACCACATGCCCGCGGAGCTCAGCGGGGGAATGCAGAAAAGGGCGGCCATCGCCCGGGCCATGGCCCTCGACCCCCGCATCATCTTCCTTGATGAGCCGTCCGCGGGCCTCGACCCCATAACTTCCGCCGAGTTGGACCGGTTGATCCTGGGCCTGGCCCGGGACCTCAACATTACCTTTGTGATTGTCACTCATGAATTGGCCAGCATCTTCGCCATCGCCGACCGGGTCATCATGCTGGATAAAAGCGTCAAGGGCATCGCCGCCGAGGGTCCGCCCGCCGACCTAAGGGACCACAGCGAAAACCCCTGGGTCAGGCAATTCTTCAACCGCGAACCCGACGCCGCGTGACCCGGGAAAAGGAGTCTTCACAGGCATGAGCGCCAAAGCCAACTTTTTTAAAATAGGTCTGTTCGTCATCGCGGCCTGCATCCTTATCGTGGGAGGGGTCGTGATTTTGGGCGCCGGCGCCTTATTCGAGAACAAACTACTGCTGGAAACCGTTTTCGACGGCTCGGTCCAAGGCCTCGATATCGGCTCCCCGGTCAAGTTTCGCGGCGTCCAGATCGGCAAGGTGGAGGAAATCGCCGTGGCGGCCCGGGTTTACCGGACCAACCACAGTTATATCCTGGTCCGGATGTCGCTGAATTCCAACGCCTGGAATTATTCCGAGCAAGACACCGAACAGTTTCTCGACCAGGAACGCGTCCGCGGCTTGAGAGTCCGCCTCTCGACCATGGGGCTCACCGGAGCGGCCTATGTCGAGGCCGACTACCTCGACCCGGCCCGAAATCCCTCCCTGTCCCTGGACTTCAAGCCGGAATACCCCTACATGGCCTCGGCGCCCAGCGTCATCACCCAGCTCAGCGAATCACTGACCAGGATAATGACCAGCCTGGAAGACATTAACGTCCAGGCCATTACGTCCCGGCTGGAAAAGACCCTCGACGCCATGACCGCCACCCTGGAAGGGGCGGATATCAGCGCCGTCAGCGCCCAAGCCCAGCATCTCCTGGCCGAACTCCGGGAGACCAACACTCATCTGAATAAACTTATCGTCGGCACGCAACCCCTCATGAGCGAGGCCGTCGCCGCCGCGGCCGGCGCCAGAAAAATCCTGGAAAAATCCGACAAGCCCATCGCCAAATTCATGGGCTCCCTCCAATCCGCGGTGGAGGAAGTCGACCGGGTGGCCGAAAAGTGGAACGCCTTTTCCGGGGACCTGCCGCCCTTGGCCGCTCGACTCCAAACCACTCTCAACCGCCTGGACCACTTGGTTTCCATCCCTCAACAGGAGCTTGAAGAGACCATGATGAACATCAGACTCATTTCCGAAAACCTGAAGGATTTGACCGAAAACTCCAAAAAATACCCATCCCAGCTTTTCTTTGGGGAACCCCCGAACCGGACCAGCCCCGGAGGTTTACAATGACCCGCGGCTTCAACCACTCGCTGCTGGCGCTCCTGGCCTTGACCCTTGTGGTCTCGGCCTGCGTCAGCGTAAAACAGAACTATCCGGAAAAACGGTATTTCGCCCTCAACCCCGCCCGGCCGGCGCTCGCGCCGACAATTGACCGGGCCGCCCACAAGACGATTCTCCGCATCCGTCCCCTCCGCGTGTCTCCGGGGTATGAAGGCCGGGGCTTGGTCTATCGCACCGGACCAATGGAATACTCATCCGATTTTTATAACGAATTCCTGATTTCCCCGGGACTGATGTTCACCGATGTCTTTCGGGAATGGCTCAACGCGGCCGGACTTTTTGAGGCGGTGCTCGACGCCCCCAGCCAGGTCCTGCCGGACTATATCCTGGAAGGCGCCGTCAATTGCCTTCAGGGAGACTACCGGGACGACAAGGCCCCCCAGGCGGTGCTCGAAATGCAGTTGTTCTTGATCGACGCCTCCAAAAGCCGGTCCGCCATTATTTTGCAAAAACACTACCGGCAGGAAATTAACCTGGACAATAACGACCCCCAGACCTTGGTTAACGGGTGGAGCCGGGGGCTGACGGCCATTTTAGCGGATTTCGAGGAATCCCTACGACGAAAAGGACTTTAGGGCCGACGGGCTAGTCGGCCCTCGACCTGGATCGGCGAAGACCCGCTGGCCCGGGGTTTATCGTTCCCGTAATTTTATATCTCCGCGCCATCTTGATTTTTAAAAAAAACCTAACTATTCTCGACCAAGCTGAAGGTTGGGGATGTTCCCGGGCGCGGGATCGAACCTCGCGGACGCCCCGGCCCCTTTTCAGCCCGTTGAAAAAACAAACACACGGGGCCCGACAGCGCCCCAATGCCTCGGGGGGGGATTGGTGAAATTAAAAATCGTTATAGCCGATGATCACATAATTGTTCGCGAAGGCATAAAAAACCTCATCGATCGGGAACCGGACATGGAAGTTGTCGGAGAAGCCGACAATGGCCGCCAGGCGGTGGACCTGACCCACCAACTGAACCCCGACGTGGTCATCATGGACGTTTCCATGCCGGTGCTCAACGGGGTGGAAGCCACCCGCATAATCAAGGCCGAACTGCCGCGGGTCAAGGTCCTGGCCCTGACCATGCACAAACAAAAACAGTTCGTCGACGAAATACTCAAGGCCGGCGCTTCCGGGTACTTCCCCAAGGAATGCGCCTACGAGGAAATGGCCGGCGCCATCAGGGCCGTGGCCGAGGGCGGGACCTATTTAAGCCCCGAAGTGACCGGAATGGTGATTCAGGATTACGTTTCCACGTTAAAAAACAAGGAAGTGAATAGATTGGCCCGGCTCAGCCCCAGGGAAAAGGAAGTCATGCAGCTCCTGGCGGAAGGCCAAGGAGTCAGGGACATCGCCAAACGGCTTGGAGTGAGAGGGAAGACCGTGGAAACCCATCGGCGGCAATTAATGGAAAAGCTCGGCGTCCACAGCGTGGCCGAACTGACCAAGATTGCCATCAAGGAGGGCTTGACCTCCATCGATATCTAAATAATTTTCCAACCCCGGACCGCGTTGATCATGGCCAGGGCCGCGCCCTTATTAGGCCGGGAAGCCCGGGAGGAACTTGGTGGACCCAACGCAACCCGGCCCGCCCGAACCCTCCGCCGGTTGAGTCGCCCCGGGTCGAAACCCGCTAAGCGATCATGGCTCTTCAGGAATGACCTTGATACGATAGTGGAAATCAAGCTTAATTTTTTTCGGAAAGGTCGAGGGGAATAAGTGAAACTGCGAATCATCCTGGCTGATGACCATAACATTGTCCGGGAAGGGCTCCGAAGCCTGATTGACCGGGAAGCGGACTTCGAGGTTGTGGGAGAGGCCCATAACGGATTGCAAGCTTATGACCTGACCAAACAATTTGTCCCGGATGTGGTAATCATGGACCTAGCCATGCCCGACCTCAACGGGATCGAGGCCACCAGTAAAATCATGGAAGAAATTCCCAAGGTGAAAGTCCTGGCCCTGTCCATGTACGCCGATAAACGCTTTGTCGCCGGCGCCCTCAGGGCCGGGGCTTCCGGTTACCTGCTCAAGGATTGCGCCTTTGAGGAAATAGCCGGCGCCATCAGGACCGTGGCCGGCGGCGGAACATACCTAAGCCCGGGCGTGGCCGGGATCGTCATCCAGGATTATGTCAGCAGGCTCAATGAAACCGACTGCGTTCCCCTCGCTAGTCTCACCCCGCGGGAACGGGAAGTGCTTCTACTGCTGTCCGAGGGCAAATCCACCAGGGAAATCGCCGAAACCCTGGCGATCAACATCAAGACCGTCGAGACTCACCGGCGGCAAATGATGGAAAAGCTAGGCGTTCATAGCGTGGCCGAACTGACTAAATACGCCATCCGGGAAGGCCTGACTTCCGTTAATTCCTGAAATACCGGAAGGCGCATCCCGTCTTCGGGCCCGGGACCCCCGCCGGACGGCCTCCGGCGAAATGGCCCGCCGGGGTGGGTCCCCCTAAAAATCCGGGCGGTCAAAGGCGCCTCTTTCACACGACTTTCCTACCCTTGCAAAGTTAAATCGCGGCCTTATCTTTATTACTAGACAGCCGGCATTTATTCGGCCACGCGCCGGAATACCGCGGCTGAAGGAGGCCGACAATGAAGTACGTGCAATTTTTCGACATCAGGTCGGGTGACAAAAAGCTGCTCGGAGAACTACGGCTGGAAAAGGGAAAGCTCGTCATGTCCAAGGACTTGGCGGCCCGGTGGAGCGGCGGCGATTCCTACGCGCTTTTAGCCGCGGAAGGTTTTGAAACCCTGTACGATCCGGAAAAAATCCTGGAAGCCTTGCCCAGGAAGTTCACCGGCGACGACTTCCTGGCCGGCGAGGTTATAACCGTCTGATTTTGTCCCAGCCCCGGCCATCCCGACGGATTTCCAACCCAACCGACATGACCGCGGGCCATGTCGGTCGCAACAACCCATTAAAATGCCCGAAGGGCGCTTTATCCAATGAAAAAACACTGAAGCTCCCCGCGGCAAGCCGCGGGGAAGGCGCTAGCTTGACTGTTCATTCCCGCGCCAGGGATATCAATTCCCGGGCCGCGGCCCTGGTCTTGTCCGTGGGCTCCCGGCCCCCGATCATGCGGGCGATCTCTTCCGGCCGCTCCTCCTCCGAAAGGGACCGAAGGCTGGTGACTGTTCTTTGCCCCACCACCTCCTTGAAAACGACCTGGTGAGTCCACCCGAAAGCGGCGATCTGCGGCAGATGGGTGATGCAGATGACTTGGTGGAATCGGGACAATTCCCGAATTTTTCGCCCCACCACCTCCGCCGCGGCGCCGCCGATGCCGGTGTCGACTTCGTCGAAAATAATGACCCCGACCTTGTCCTGACCGGCCAGAAGGCCCTTGAGTCCCAGGGTGGCGCGGCTCAGCTCGCCGCCGGAAGCGATCCGGGCCAAGGGCAGAAGCTCCTCTCCCAGGTTGGGCGCGATAAGGAATTCAACCTCGTCCCACCCCAGCGGTCCAGGTTGTTGCTCGGGATGGGACCTGACCGCGACGTCGAATTCCAACTGGGGCATTCCCAGGTCCCGAAGCTGTTTTTTCATGGCCTGGGCCATTTCCCGGGCGCTGCTCCGACGGTTCCCTTCCAAATCCAGGGCCGCCTGAACGGCCTTGGCGCGATATTTTTCCACTTCAAGATTTATTTCCCGGAGGCGTTCCTCCAGTTCCGCCAAGCGCTCCAGGCGTCCCGCTGCCTGACGGCCGTATTCCAAAACTTCCGCCAAGCCGCCGCCGTATTTTCTTTTGAAACGGTTAATCAGGGCCAACCGGTCTTCAATTTCCTCCAGGCGGGCCGGATCGAACACGATCCTTCCCAAATAGTCCCGCAGGACCGAGGCCGCGTCGTCCAACTGATGGTAAGCGTCCTCCACCTGGACCAGGGTCTGGGAAAGCCGGTCATCCAGGCCCTGGGCCTGGCGAATATCGGAGGCCGCCCGGTCCAGCAGTTCAATAACGGCCCCGGAATCCCCGTATAGCGTCCGAAAGCTCCGCTCGATCAGGCTGTAGATTTTTTCCGCGTTTCGGGCCAGGGACCGCTCCTTCTCGAGGTCCACGTCTTCCCCCGGCGCCAGCGCCGCCGCCTCTATTTCCCGCCGCTGGAATTCGATCAAGTCCGCCTTTTCCGCGGCCTCCCTGATCAGGCGTTGCAGCCGGGACGCCTCGGCCGTCTTGCCGGTCAGGTCCCCGTGCAGGCCGGCCATGACTTCCCGCGGCCTCAACAGGCCGCCGAACTGATCCAAGTACAAAAGCTGGCGTTCCGGGTCCAGCAATTGCTGGTGTTCGTGCTGCCCGGAAAGGGCCACGAGATCGCGACCGAGCGCCGAAAGCTGCGCCAGCGTGGCCATGGCCCCATTGACGAAAATCCGGTTGCGGCCGTTGCGGGGCATGACCCGGCGGATAATTATTTCCTCATCCCCGGGCAGCCCGAGTTCCTCCAGGCGTGATATGACCGCTTGAGGGTCCACCGGCTGGAACAAGGCCTGAACCTCGGCCTCCTCCGCCCCCAGGCGAATAAGCTCCGAGGAGGCCCGGCTGCCCAGGATCAAGTTAACCGCACCGATTATTATCGACTTTCCCGCGCCGGTCTCGCCGGTGAGAACGTTGAAGCCGGGGCCGAAGGAAAGGCGAAGTTCCTCGATCAACGCGAAGTTTTTAACCGTAAGTTCAACAAGCATATTTTTTCCCAAGAAGGCGAACGCCGCGGGCGCGCCGCAGCTCACTCATCGGCCGCGGCCCGCAGGACCTCCTGGTAAGTGGTCTTCCCCTTGAACATTATCCTGAGGGCGTCTTCCCTCAGGGTTCTCATCCCCTCGCTCCGGGCGATCCGTTTCAGGCCGGCGGCATCCTCGCCGGACATGATCATGCTCCGGAGCCGCTCCGTGAACGGCAGCACCTCCATGGCCGCCAGCCGTCCATGGTACCCGGTGCCGCGGCATTGCTCGCAACCGGCGCCGGACTTGAGCTTGACCGGCCCCGTCCCCTTCACTCGCACCCCCATGGCCGCCAGTTCATCCCGGGATACAAAAATGTCGCGGCCGCACGCCGGACATATTTTTCTTAGCAGCCGTTGGGCGATAACGCCGATAACCGTGGACGACACCAAAAAACGCTCCGCGCCAAGGTCCAGCAGCCTGGTCACGGCCGAGGGCGCGTCGTTGGTGTGTAGCGTGGACAGGACCAGGTGTCCGGTCAAGGCCGCTTGAATGGCGTTTTCGACGGTTTCATGGTCCCGCATCTCCCCGATCATGATTATATCCGGGTCCTGCCGCAATATATGCCTCAAAATGGCCCCGAAGGTAATGCCCACTTGAGGTTGAACCGCGATCTGGTTAAACCCCTCGAACACCATTTCGATGGGGTCCTCGACCGTGACGATGTTCTTTTCGTCCGTGGCCAAACCGCGCAAGGTCGAATAAAGAGTGGTTGACTTGCCGCTTCCCGTTGGTCCGGTCACCAGGATTATGCCGTGCGGACGAGTGATGAATTCCTGGTATTTGGCCAGGTTCTCCTGGGAAAAAATAAGGTCCTTCAGGTCGCGAAAAAGAATATCGGGATCAAGAATCCTCAAGACCGCCTTCTCCCCGAAAGCCACCGGCACGGTGGAAACCCGAACCTCGGCCTCCTTGCCTTGGTGATCGACCTTGATGCGGCCGTCCTGGGGTCGCCTTTTCTCGGCGATATTCAGCCGACTCAAGGTTTTGATCCGGGACAGCAGGGCCGAATGAATAACCTTGGGAAGCCGGTGCAGGTTGTGCAGGATTCCGTCGATGCGCATCCGGATCAAGGTCTCGTTGCGCTTGGGCTCGATATGGATGTCGCTCACCCGCTGGTCCAGGGCGTAGCCGAAAAACTGGTCCACCAGGTTCTTGACGTGCTGGTCGGTGGCCTGGATTTCCTCATTGGATTTCAACCGGACATACTGCTCGAGGTTGCCGAAATCCAGGTCCGGCCCGGCCAGTTGCCCTTCCGCGCCCGCGATGGAACTCTTGATGCCGTAAAACTCGCTGATTAGTTTCCGAATATCGGCCTTGGTGGACAGCACTGGAGAAACATCCATCTGGGAAACGCGCCTGACGTCGTCCAGAACCATCAGGTCGAAGGGGTCGCAGACGGCGACTTCCAGGGAACGGCCCGTCAAGCCCACGGGAACGACCAAGTGCTTCAGCGCAAAGGACATGGGCAAAATTTTCGTAACCAGGTCGAGGTCCAATTCCAGGGAATCGATCTTCCGAAAAGGCAGCCCGACCTCCTCGGCCACGGCCTTCATAATGGTCTCGGGGTCAAGAAAATGAGGGGCGCCGTCGGGTCCGGCCCAGGACAGCGCAGTCAGAATATCAACGGGGTCCGAAGGCTCCAAGCCCCCCCGGGGTTTGATTTTACTTCTGGACGCCTGCCTGGCCAGAAGCCTTTCCCGTTCGGCCGTCAGTTTTTTGGCTTCCCTGACTTCCCCCTCCGCGATTATCCCCTTGCCTTGCAAGACCGTCAGGAGGAAATCCAGGGTCATCCTTCCACTGGCCATGGCCGCTCTCGTTCGGGTTCCTTAACCAATTTCATGATTGTGCGCCGATTTTCGACCGTCGGGTCGACGGGTCGCTTCACAATAACCTGATGACGGGTCGCCGTGGTCGCGCCCTGGCGCCCGCGTCCCGGCCCGGAAGGAAAAAACGCCTAAAACAGGATTATGCCAGAATCGAGGAAACGGGCAAGGGAAAAATGGAAGGCGCCGGAAGATGACGCGACGCCCCGGTTCTCGGCTCCAATTGCGGCGGGATGGTCATGCGGGGGGGATAAACGGAGGAAGAAAGGTCTTCCTCCGTTTACTCCATCAGCGTTCACGCCAGGTTACAAACCCGGACCGGACCTTGAAGGCGGGCTGCAATTCAATCTGCTCCACAATGCCCGTGGACTGCTGAACATATCCGGTCGCCCCCTCCTGGCTGCCGACGTGAATGCTGACCCCCGACCCCCGGCCCACGCCGACGCTTATTTTGCCGGAGACTTTCGTTTTCTCCTGACCCTCGACTTCAACCGTGGAGCTTCCCCCGCCGCCGGTAAAAACCTCGTCCACATAAGCCGTGCCGGTTTCGTAATACAGGCCCAGCAAATTGGAATTGCCGTCAAAGGCGCAGGGGTCGTCGTTGGGAACGAAAGTGGTGTCAAAGACCACGCCTCCCAGCACGGTCGGCTTGTTCAGGACCCTTTCCCCGATATTCGCGGATTCGTAGCCCAGGGTGTACCGCCAACCGTCGTACCCGTTCATGGCCTGTAAAAGCTTGGACCATGTGTCTATCCCATCCCCGGCCCCGTCAACGGTCCGGTCGGTGTAGACATTGACCCCCGTGGAATTGAACAGCGTCAGGCTGTCGGGCGTGACTTCGGAAGGAATGGGTTTATCGTCCTCCCCTTCCTCGTCATACAAACCACTGCTCCCCGTATTGTAATAGGGGTCCTTCACTCCGTAAAAGTACTGGGTGGTCGTATCGGCTTTATCCGCGGGGCTATAAAACCGGCCGGTGCCATAGTAGACCCACAGATTGCTTTTGGCGTCGAACGAGACCGCGGGAGACGCCGTGACCGGGCCGTCGGTCGTGATCAGGGGCGTGAAGGTCCATTCCGCCGGATTGGTCAGGTAAGTCCCATCAGCGTCCACGCTCCTGAAGCGGTAAACCATTCCCTTCCACGTGGAATTTTCGTCATCCCAGTACGCCTCCCCGACATACCCGGTGTCGACGTTGTAATTGAGCCCCACATCCACGGCCACGGCCCCGGTCATGAAAGCCTGGCTCTCGGAAGCCTCGAGCCTCCGCCGCAAGTAACCGTCAACCAGATTGACCACGAGAACTTGAGCCGGTTGAGCGCTGGTTCCGGAATAACTGGTCGGACCCGACGACAGCAAGCAGAACCATTCATCCTCTATCTTGGCCACGGTCGGCACGGCGGTGGTTTTGCCTAACCCGTCGTAGCTCTTTTCCCACATCAGCGTGGGATTGTGCGGGTCGGTGACATCAATGGCGAAAAAGCTCGGCCTGAAATCCCTGGTGGGATCAACGGAGAAAGTATCGGTGACCGTGATATTTCCGCCGCCCAGGTTGAGACCGCCCAGGAGAATGGTCCCCCAGCCGTTGGGGTGAACGTCATCGTCGGTGAAAACCCTCGCGTCCACCAGCTTGGGTTTGAGGTCCACGTAATAGACGTGAGTGTAATCGGGGTCCGCCAGCCATTTCAGGTGGGGGAGGAGCGCCTGGGGGATGAACCCCCACAGTTCCTCGCCGTGGTCAACCGTGACGCCCCCGGCCTTGTCGAAATAAATCTCCTCGGTGGCGTCGGAGGTGGAAGTATCGTTTCCGGAAACATATTTCCCCAGATAAAAGGCGTGCAGCAGGCCGTCGTTGGCCCCCACGAAAACGACCTGTTCCCGGCCCTGGTAATATTTGTAGTAATCCGCATAGGTCTGGTCGCCGTAGATCAAGCCGTAGTTGTCCATGGGGCGGCCCAGGGTCACGGGGGTCGAATGAACTATGTCCCCCAGTTTCCAAGGCGCGCCGTTGATTTTCCGATACCTGATGTCGGTGGTCCCGGTGTAGCTGGAATCGTCGCCCCGGATGAATTTGATTGCGTTGGAAGCCCGCGCGGCCTTGGTCGTTCCCAGGTAATCATAGACCGTATCCACCCCCACGCCCAAAAAGGGCGTTAGGGAATCGATATTCTCCAGGCTGAAATCGATATATTCGCTGGAATTCACCACTTCGTCGTGGTTTAGGTCAACGAAGGTCTTGATCCGCCTCGAGGAAGCTTCCTTGGTATTAAGCAAGTCGCCGGCTTCCCAAATCGGCTCAAGGTCGTCAATAGTGTGAATGGTGCGCTCGTAGACGATGGTCTCCCCGTCTTCCAGCACCCCATCGCCGTCGTCGTCGGTGATGGTGTATTTGGGCTCTCCGCGGGAATCCAGTTCATAGCGATAAAACTTGGCCTCGCCCGACGCGGAATCGAAGAAGAACTCGACGATCTTGTCCCTGGCGACCACCAAGCCGGGCTTGGTCCCGGATCGGTCGGAATCCTCCCTGATGCGCCCCAGGCTGTCCACCCACAAGGTGTGAAGGTACCCGACCCAGGAAACATCCTCGGTTCCGCTGTTTTCCTTGGCCTTGAAATAAGCCTGGACCAAGGTCCCCTCGCCTTCCGACGACGTGGCCAGGACCGAAACCGCCGTGCCCGAGGAAGATTTCCGGAGGATGTCCACGAAGGCCTCGGTCAACTTTTGTTCCAAGTACAAAGGGTTGTTCACGTAGAAATAAGTGTCCGGGGCGCCGTCCTCATCCTCGTCCCATTCGACGGCTAGGTCCGGGACGTTGTTATTGTTGATGTCCTTGAAGGCGCCCCATTTGGCCGCGTACATCAAGGGGTTTTCCAGCAGCGTGGCCGGCGGGTTGGACCCGGGATAAAAGGTCCGGGTATGGACCAGGGGCAGCTTGGTGGTCGAACTTCCCCGGCGCGGCGCGGACCGGTCGGGCGGCGTGTCCAGAAAGTACAAGGGATCGCTGGACTCAGAGGTGTCCTGGTCCCGCACTTCCAGAAAAATGCCGTCGTTGGTGGTTCCGGAAATAATATACCCGATATGCTGCATGATGCTGCCCGCGGCGTATTCCGAGGTCAGGGTGATGGTCACGGAATTGTCGGCGTTGAGCGTGTATTCGTAAATGATGATGGCGTCCATGTCATGGTCCGCCCCCTGTTCCACGTCCTCGAAGTTGATCCTGAATTTGCCATAGGTTGGAGTCAGTTCCTGGACGTAGAAATCAACGATGGTGTTGGTCGGCTGAAACGACCCCTCGGTGGCGACAATGCTGTACCCGCCCACGGACTTGCCGAAGGGGACCAGGGTCATGGTCTGGCCGTTGACGGGAATTTCAATCTTGGGGAGGGGCGAGGCCAGGCCGACCGTGTAGGTTCGGACGGTCTGCGAATCATCGGCGTCGTTGATGTCGTTGACATGCCCGTAATAGGCGACCGAGGCCGAGTAATAACTTCCCCGCTTGGTCGGCTCCTCCGGACAAAGCCCGCGGACCGACCCCAGGCTGGAAACGGTCTTGGCCGTGCAAGCCGTATCGGACGCCGCCAGGCTCTGGCCAATATAGTGGTCCGTGTCGGCCGACGCGCCAACGCCTTCCCAGGAACTAATCGTGTCGGCCAGGGTTTTGACGTTCATGGTCCCCAGGGACCCGGAATAAGTATTGAAATACGATCCGGGGATTTCATCGGAATCGTATGAGGGGTTGATGTCGCTGATAACCAGCATGAACGGCTTGGCGCAACTGGAATTGGTGGTGAAGGGATCGGTCCAGGCAGCCAGGGGCAGGGCGAGGCCGTCGTCGCCGCCGTTGGTTATATTGCTGACGAAAGCAGCGGTGGGGGCGGATTCGCCGGCGAAATACCTCATGCCCTCGTACATCATTTCCGCGATGGGGTTCCCCCACATCCGGCATTCCCCGGTATTGATGGGCCGGGTGGCGATCCACCCGCAGTTGTCGGAATAGCTGTACCCGCTTTCGTTGCTGAACCCCTTGATCTTGAATTTGTCGATGGTCTGGATGATGCCGTTGACGCTGGAGTTGAACTGGCCGGTGGTGGTAACTATCTCGTCGGTAATGGTCCCGATGTTCTTCCTCAAGACGCCGCCGGTGGTATTGTTGCGGTAGGAACCGGTGAGCAAACCGAATTTCATGCGGTCTCCATCGCCGAATTTCTGCAGCAGCCCCGTGGGCTTGTAGACCCCGCTGGGGTATTCCACCGCGTTGGAGTCCGGCAGGTCCGACCGCCCCACCTGGACCCGGACGTTGTAGTCGGTGATGGTCGACGCGGATACGGTGAAATTGTAAGTGGCCAGGGTCAAGTCGCTGAAGTACGAGGCCGGCGTGATCTCCCAGGCGGACGCGCTCGGCGGCTTCCACCACAGGTAATAGCTGTCGCTCCCGGACCCTTCCTCGTGATGGAATTCCACCACGTGCTCGCCGGCGTCAAGATAAATCGAGCCCTGGTAGGTCGGTACGGTTTTCGTTTCCTTGCCGTGGCCGTTATACCACCCGGCCACCACCGTCCCGTCGATCATCACCTCCACCGCGTCGTCGCCGTTGACGCCGAAATAATAGGTCCCGGCCGTGGCGATGTTGAGGGTCCCGGTTATAATGGTCAGGTAATATTCATCGGCCACGGTGGAACTGTCGGGAACCGGATAAAACGGGTTGCAGTTGATGGTCCCGCAGTTGATGTTTCCCGAGGTTGGGGCGCCGGAGCCGTACATGTGGGCGTCCGTGCCGAAAGTCTGGACCAGGGTCAAAAACTGGGCGTGGTCGGCGGGATGATACCACCCGCTCCCCCCCCGAGGTCTCGATGCCTGTTTTGTGACCGGCCACGGGTTGCTCGGTGGACACCCAGTTCCAGATGCGGAGCTGGGAATCGTTGAGGACCTCGAACAGGGGCGGGTTAGTGTCCGCGCCGACGGTGGTGTTGGCGAACAGATGCCTGGTCCCGGACCGCGGCAGGCTCAGGGGCGTGTACTCCCGAATATCGTAGCCGTTGACCGCGATGCTTTCGTATTCCTTGCCCCAGGAATGACCGTCCCGGGGAATGTAGCTTCTTTCCAGGACGGTCTCGGAGGCCGTGTCCACGGAGCGCTTGCCGCCGTATAGGACTTTCCTCAACACATCGATACGGCTCATGGTCATGTAATTGAGCCAATCGCCGCTCCATTCGCTCGATCCGGAACACTTTTTACCGGTGGCCCGCGAACTCGGCTCGAAACGCCCGGCGCTGCCGCTGTAGACATAGCATGTACTGTTGTCGAAATAGCCGTAATACTCAATGGCGGGCTTGTAACCGATGTCCAGTTGGCCGTCGCCGTCCAGGTCGGAGGCGTCGTTGTAAGCCTCGTAGTAAAGCTTGTGGTCCCGGCCCAGGACCAGCATAACCAGCGGCGGCGCGGCGTCGGTGACGAATGGCGGTATGGCCGTGTAATCGGTGATTGAAGGCGCGGCCCAGGCCCGGTCCAAGCCCGGCCCCAGGCCGCAAGCGACCAGGACGCCAACCAAGAGCGCCAAGATACTCATCTTTCCCCGCATAACCACCCCCGGCTATTCCAAGACCAGGATTGAATGAATCCTGAGGCCTTGAGCCTTGAATTTCAACCTGTCTCCGTAACGGACGTTTTTGAGCGCGTATGGTTGTTCCAGGAATTGGTCCGGCCCGGATTGCTCCAACCTGGAAACCCTGGCGTCGGGAGCGAGATAATAGGAAATCCGGTCGATCCCGATGTAATAGTAGGTATCCCGCCAGGGGGCTTCGGAGACGATTCCTTCCTTCCATAACCCGGCCCGACTTGACGCCCGGGCCGGAGTGAAGGCGCCGACCGCCGCAGCCGCGGTCAGAATCAGGGCCGCGACGAGTAAAACCTTTTTTTTGTTCATGCCTATTTTCCTCCCGCCACGCCCACAACATACCGATAATAAACGTCAATGTAGGAACGGGCGTTGTTGGCGGCCGCGGCTAGGGAATCAATGGTGTAAAAAATAAATACTCCGCCCGCGGACCCGCTTCCAGCGCCTTCGGACCCGGCGGCGAATTCCGCCCCGCTTCCGGCCGCGAAACTTTTACCCGAGCGGTCAATATCGATAATCATGGTTTCGGTCCCCCGGGCATGGATGATATCCGGCGTGGGATCGGAGGAGGTGTAGGGGTATTTCATTTCGCCGTTGGTCCACTTGTCGTCGTCATCGAATTCCCCGCCGGGCAGGAACCCCATGATTTCGTTAAAAACCCCGGGAGAATCCATGGTCACGTTGGTCAGGGGCAGGACCTGGCCTTCGTCGATCAGCTTGCGGATCACCTTGGGAGACATCTCGACTCCACCGTCGGAAAAATAAAAAGCCTGGCGGGAAACCTTGGTGTTGTGGCTGATCTTTATATCGATCCGGGACGTGGTGATGGCCGTGGCCCCGATAATGCTCATGATGGCCATCAGTAACAGCGCCGCCACCAGGACCATGCCGCGGCGTTGTTTAAAAAAGGGATATTTCCTTCCATCCATCGGTTATAGCCTCCAGGCCAAGGCCGCCGTCGGGCGGCCTATTTGGTCGAAACGTCCAGTCCCATGTTGCGCATGTCCACTCTTGATTGCAGGGTTCGCTCGGAGTGCAAAATCCGCGACCCTCCGGACAACATGGCGGCGGTTTGGCCGGAAACGGACATCACCATGGACCGGACATCCTCGCGATCGTTATTCGTGTTCCCGTCGGCATTGCTCGGAATGCCGGAAGAGCCGTCCGCGAAAAAATAGGTGAACTGCAATCCGGTGATATTCTCGGCCAAAACGACCGGGACTCCACCGGCCTGGGCGACCCAGGCCGCGCCGTCCCACGTCCAGCTCTGCCGCAGCAATTGGTTTCCCGACAGGGTGTAGCGCACGGTTTCCGCCAGATCGTCGGCGTTGATATCCGAAACGAAGGTGATGACCCCGGACCCGGCCTCCTCCAGGCGCTCGAACGTCCCGTCGGTCCAGGTCTGACCCGAGACATCGGCGTTTATGGCCGTGGGACCTCCGGGCAGGTTGTCCAGTGGAATAAACCCGGCCATTCTGAACTCATAGGCCATGATTTCCATGGAAGCCCGAAGATTTTGTTCCGCGGCGACAACCTGGTCCTGGTCCACGTAAGCCTGATTGGAAGTCGCGAAAAGAGTGACCATGCCGGCCAGAATGACCGTCGCCAACCCCATGGCGACCAGGATTTCCACCATGGTGAACCCCGGCCGTTCCCTTAGTCCCATTTTTCCAACGATTACCCCAAAACGCATGGCCCGCCTAATTTCGTGATATGATGGTGTTGATCGTCACGGAACGAGCCGTCTTCTCGTTCCACTCCACCCGCACCGAGACCGTTTTCATGTTGATGGCCGGCACGTCGTCCATTACATTCCAGGTCCGGGAATAGCCCGCGGTGGCTACGGCGCCGGCCGGGACGGTGTTGCCGAAGTGGTCGATGGGGTTGGCGGCGCCCCCGCCGTCGGCGTTGGTGTGGTCAATGTTGGCCGGGGTCCAGTCAAAATCGTCATTGTCGCCGTCGCCGTCGCTGTCCACGCTGAAATTGGTGGTAACCGCGTCGGTAAGCTGGACGTCGTTGTAGGCCAAGGTGCGCAGTTCCTCTACCTTGTCCTGGGCCAGGATGGTGGCGATGGTCATGCGATGGCTGGAATAATTGGTTCCAATGGAAGAAGCCTGAAGAGCCGACAAAGCCCAAATGGCCACGCTCATTATGACTATGGTCACCATGATTTCTATCAGGGAAAACCCCGGTCTCGCCCTCTTCATCCCTTCACCCCTAACTCCACACCAGACCATCCCGGCTGTTTTCCAGTTTCACGTTCCCGACCGGAGAAATCACCAGCCGCAGATACTTGTCCGCCACGGCCCTCAACCGAACCTCGCCAAAGACGAAATCGCCGCCGGCGCCGACGGCCCGGGCCGTCAGGCCGTGGCTGTCAAAGCCCGCCATCTTGGTGGACCCGGCGCCGTTGTTGGAAAAAACGGCTGAATATAGCGACACCCCCAAGGGCATCGTCCGCCACGGGACCAGAATCTCTTCCGCCGTTCCGCTCGAATTCATGTCCGTCCAGTCGTTGTTGGTATCCACAAAAACCCGAAAACGGCCCACTTGCCCCTTGGGGTCATAGGAACCGGATGCAAATTCCATGACCACCCGGCTGCTTCGACGCACCGCCGTGATCTTGGCCAGTTGAAGATTGGCCATTATTTCCCGGGCCGCGCCGTTCAATCGATAGACCGGCAGGTAATACACCGCCGATGGTATGGTTATGGCGGTCAAAACGCCCAGAATCGACAACACCACCAGCAGCTCAATCAGGGAAAATCCCGAAGGTCTTCCGCTTGAACCGGCGGCGCCGAAAAAATGAAAACGCAAGCGGTCTTCCGTTCCAGGCGGGTTCATGGCGTGTTTCCTTGACGACATAAAAAACCTCTCTTGCGAGGTCATTGAGCAATTGCGGCGCCAAAACCATGAACAACAACCAACATATTGTAATAACAACATGTTTTATCAAATAGGCGATCAAGGCGCTTGCCGGGAACCAAGGTTGGATTATTAAAACTTTTAATAGCTATAAAACTATTTACCAATCAACCTGCTTTTTTATTTAAAAGGACATCCAATTTTAAAATGGATGCGCTCTCCTCTTTTTTTTCGGACATCCATTTTTAATATTTAAAAGGACATCCAATTTTAAAGTGGATGCGCTCTCCTCTTTTTTTTCGGACATCCATGTGTAATATTATTTATAATGAGTACGGCTGGTTCCCAAGCTCTAGCTTGGGAACCAGCGGATACTGGATGTCTTATGCGCCAGGCCAAGCCCTTTAGATGTAGCGCCCCGCCCCCGCCCATAATTGCCGGCCAGGGGATAGGCCTTGCCCGGCGAGCCTTCAGGCATGGGTTCAACGAGACGGATGAAATTTCAAACCACTAATATCGATATTAATAATAGCTTAAAAAGACATCCAAATTTTTAATATGGATGGCTTAATTTTAATTTCTAATAATGAATACTTGCACCTATGGCGGCGATTTAAAGCCTAGGGACAACATCCGCCGGCGTTATCAAGCTGGGTAAATAAAAGAATACGTTTTTAGGCTGGAAACAGGCGAGGACGTTCCTTCCGCTGACAGAAAGCGGTTTCGAGGATGACAATTAAAGTATGGAAACCGGGCTCAAGACCTACAAAAAAGCCCGCCGACCGGCCTTCAGTCCTCGCAGCCATCGCCGGCCCAGATCGCCGGCGGCGGCCTGTATGTTCTTTTCCCGACCGGCGACCCGATAAAATACTCGGCCGTAGCAATCCACCGTTTCCATCCACCGGCCGGAATCGACCCGCAGCCGCTCGAGGATAGGGGCCAATTCATCCGAGATTCTTTTTTTTCCGCCGGCCCTTAGCTGGCGGCCGGTCAAATCGAGAAGGTCGAGGTATTGGTCCAAGGTCAAATCAAGCCACCCTTGTTCCAGCGCCCCCATTTCCTTTCCGATGGGGCAAAGCCAAAAGTCGACTCTCGCCCGCGCTTCTTCCCGCGCCAGGGCCTCAACCGATTCCGGGGAATGGCGACCACTGTCGTCCGTTTGGGCTTTCGCCAATTTTTCGCGAGCTTGACGAGCCTTGATCCGAAGGAAGGCGCTGGTATGGGGACTTGCCTCCGGACTCGCGGCCATGCCGGCCCGCACCGGGTTGAGGTCCACATAGGTCATGCAAGTCAAGAGGGCGGCCTCGTCGAGAATGGCCTGGCATTTGAACCGACCCTCCCAAAAACGCCCCTTGCAGCCGTCTTCCCGATTGGCCCGACGAGCGATGTTCTCGTTGAGACTTCGCATGAACCAACTGATGCTCATCAGGCGTTGTCGGATAACCTCGATCCCGGGTTCATCGGCGCGGGCGCTAGCGATTTCAGAGGGAGACGGCGGCGACGGAACGCCTCGTTCCGTCCGTCGTTTCGGAAAAACCACGAGCCAGCGCCTGGCCGCTTCCTCGTCCGACCAACTTTCAGCCCAGTCGGGCCGGGTCCGCAAGATAACGTGCAGGTGGTTGGACATGACGGCGAAAGATATAATTTCCAGGGCGAACGACTGGGACAAAAGCTCCAGCCGCGCCTCCACCCAAGCCTTTCGATGCTCAAAGGACCGGCCGGTGTACGGGTCTTCTCCGCAGAGGAAGGCTCGCCGCACGCATCTGGAAATGCAATGATAAATCCCCTCGGCGCCATCAGTCACCATTTCATTTCTGGCGATGGTCATGAAAGTCCCTCCTTCGTCATGGCTTGGATTTTTCAACTACCATATAATATCAAATGCGGAAAAAATGTCAATTAATATTGGATGTCCCGAGACAAATATTATTATAAGTAGGATGTCGTAATCAGAGAGAAAAATATTCTTTCAAGTAAAAATTGGATGTCCTAAAGTGAAAATTCGTCGAAATGAAAATTGGATGTCTTTAGATGTACGCGTCAGAAGTAGAAGTAAAGTAGTAGTAGAGTAGGATGTCCTCATAAGTAGGCGAGGCCGGCGGCGGACCAAGTCAGTCGGAACGCCGCCGGACCGCGGTCTATATCGGAAGCAGGGCGACCAGGTTCAGGCCTATTTCCGGGACCCGTTCCTTGATGACGCGGTAGTTGGTCCCTTCGACGGCCAGGACGAATTCCCGTTGCCACCGGAGGCCGTCGACGAGCCAGGTGAAATCATCGGGCGCGTTGCGGGTCAGATTCAGGTCGTGGCGGACGTAGGCCAGCTTTTCCACCAGGTCCTCCCACAACCGGGCTTGGTAGCATTCCAACCGGAACCGGCCGGCCGCGGCTTCGTTCAGGCCGACCAAGGTCCCATCGTCGTGAATCGCCAGCATGATTTCCGGACTTTGCCGGATCGAATCGGCCAGCATCGGTTCGATGTTGGCGTGAGGCACAAAGACGCCCTTGAATTGGTCCCCGTCGTAGAACGGGTAATGGAAGGAGAAAATCCACTGGCCGTACATTTCGATGAACGGGAACGGCGACCAGGCCCCTTTGCGCTCGGGGTCGTTAACCGGGTTGACGATGTCGAACCAGTTGAGCCGGACCAGCTTCCAGGAGTGAATCTGGGTCAGGTCGATCTGCTCGATCTTGTGGATGTTGTCGGCGATGTAGGTGTAGTCGACCCAGCCCGAGGCCAGGGTCTCGTTGGTGAAGAACCACATTTCGTCGCAATAGGCCAGGTCGTCCAGGGCGTCCTTGAGCCGCGGCCCGGCGTATTCGTACAGCCGGAGTTCCCGCTTGACCCGGTCGTCGATCGGATGGGCGCCGCTGGCGGCGTTGATGTACCGCCGTTCGCCCTCGATCAGCATGTAGGCCTGGCCGATCCGGCGATAGCGATCGTCCATGCCCTCGATGGAGGTGTCGTAGTGGTCCCGGTACTTTAGCAAATCCTCGACGAGGACGGCCAGCCGGGCCGTCCGGGTCATGATTTCTCGACAATTGGCCTGGATGGTCCGGGCGTGGGTCCGTAGTGTTTCTCTAATGAGGTCGCTCATGACGTCTCCTTCCGCGCTCACTTGTTGATTAACGACCAGCGGTTGTAGGCCGGGTTGTAGCGTTCGAGGCCGCATTCCGGATTGACCACGCAGTTGACGGTCAAGCCCTGGAACAACCGGCCGAAACAACCCTTGTTGCAGCGCAGGCACTTTCGGATTTCGCCCGCCCGGCCGGTCCGGACCTTTTCGGCCCAGTCAGGGTCGGCCAACAGCGGCCGGGCAAGGGAGACCAAGTCCGTCAGGCCGTCGGCCACGGCCCGTTCGGCCGCGGCCGGGTCGTGGAGCGACGGAGTGATGACCGGGATTCGCAGGTCTTTTTTGAACCCGGCCTGACGTTCGAATTCGAGCATGGTCCCGTCCCGCTCGGGCAGCAGCCAGTCGAGGGCCTCGAAAGTTCCGTCTCCCAGATGGAGGTAATCGATCCCGGCCTCGGCCAGAATACGGACGACCTGCTTCATGTCCTCATAGCCGGCGCCGTCCGGTTCGTGGGCGCTGATCCGGACGCCGAGGACCATCTGTCGGCCGATGCACCCCCGGGTTTTTTCGATCAGCTCGGTCAGGAACCGGCAGCGGTTTTCGACCGAGCCGCCGTATTCGTCGGTCCGCCGGTTGAAGCGGGGCGAAAGAAAATCGTGGAGCAGAAAGCCGTGGGCCGAATGGATTTCGAGGCCGTCGAACCCGGCCGTCCCGGCGTAAACCGCGGCCTGGGCGAAAGCGTCCTGCTCCCGGTCGATCTCGTCCACCGTCATTTCCCGCGGCGTTTCACCGACCTGATAGATTTCGAAGGGAATGTTCCTGGGCACGGTGGCGGGATCGACTGTATAGCCGAAGGCCGATGGGGCGACCGGCTGCTGGTCCGTGCCGATGGAAAAGCCCTGGGCCCCCAGGCCCGGATTCATCTGGATGAAGGTCCGGGCTCCGAAGGCGTGGATCGTGTCCACCAGTTCGGCCAAGCCGAGGATGTGGGCGGAGTCGTACAGGGCCATGACATTGAGCGGGCAGTTGGCCTTGGACCACTGGCTGGCCAGAATGTGTTCGGTGACGATCAGCCCCACGCCGCCCTTGGCCCGGGCCGCGTAATAGGCCAACTGCTGTTCGCTGACGTGGCCCCGATCGGAAAAGGCGGTGACCATCGGGGCCATGGCGATCCGGTTGCGAATGGTCAGGTCGCCGATCCGGATGGGTTCAAAGAGCTTGTCGAACATAACTCTCCTCCGGTTTCCGAGGGGGGAAACCCAGATAAGGTTTCGTGTCGGCGCGATGGCGCGGTTGGTTGGCGAAGAGCCGGGCCGGTTCGACGGCCTAGGCGAAGTCTCCCTCGAAATCGGTTTGGAGCTTCATCATGATGCTGACGAACATGTTGGTTCCGCCGGTGAATCGGAGCATTTTGGGGAAATTGCCCTTGATTTTGGCCTTGCCCGAGGTGATGGCCAGCATGGCCCCCAATTCGCCGGTGAAAATCTTGTAATAGACCTCATACGGCGCGGTCATGGTGTAATCGGCGCCGTCCCGCACCCCTTCCCAGGTTTCCGCGGCCGTGGGCAGAAACAGCCCGCAGGCCTTTTGTTCGGTCACGCCCTTTTCCGGCGACGGCGTGGCGATGATCTGGTAGTAGCTGTCAAACCCCTTGGCCTTTTTCTGGTATTTGTCGTCCCGCCTGAGTTGTTCCGCCAACACGTCGACCCATTCCTTGGTCAAGAATTTCATGGCATTTCCTCCCGTTTGGCCTGTTTATTTTTCGGATTTATACTTTTGTTCCATGGCCGTGTATTTCGGCGCTTCCAGCCAGTCGTTCAGCGCGCCGAAGGATTGAATCCAGTCGGAAAAATCGCGCTGCCGGCCCGTATTCCCGAGGCGCTGGGCTTCCTCGGTCACGGCGGAAATGGCCGCGGCCAGGCACAGGCCGGGGTAGATGGCCAGGCGGTAGCCCATGTCCCGAAGTTCGCCGGCCGGCAGGTTGGGAGTCAAGGGGGCCATGTTGATCAACAAGGGGAACCCCGGCAGTCTCCTGGGAATTTCCGCCATTTCTTCCCGCGTCCGGGGCGCTTCGACGAACAGCACGTCCGCCCCGGCGGCCCGATACAGTTCCGCCCGGCGGACGGCTTCGTCCAACCCGTGGACGGCCAACGCGTCGGTCCGGGCGATGATCACGAAATCCGGGCTTGATCGGGCGTCGACCGCGGCCCGGATTTTGGCCGCCATGTCCTCGGCCTCGATAACGTTCTTGCCGGCCATGTGGCCGCAACGCTTGGGCCAGACCTGGTCCTCGATTTGAATGGCGGCGACCCCGGCCTTTTCGTATTCCCGGACGGCCCGGAAAACGTTCATCGGGTTGCCGTACCCGGTATCGGCGTCGGCGATCAGGGGAATGCTCACCGCGTCGGCCATCCGGCCGGCGTTTTCGACCATTTCGGTCATGGTGAGGAAACCCAAATCCGGCAGCCCCAACATCGAAACCGAGACGCCATACCCGGTCATGTACACCGCCGGGAAGCCCTGGGCCTGGATGATTTTGGCCGTCAGGGCGTCGTAGGCCCCGGGGGCCTGGATCAGTTCGTCTTGTTCCAGCAATGTTTTTATAGACATGCCTTCCTCGTTCATCTTAATAGTTCCGGGGCCAGCGCGAGGGAAGCCAACTGGTCCGGGTCGTGGCCGAAAACCGGCTTGACTTGGGGATGGTCCTTCAGAAAAGCGGCGATGGCGGCCACGGTCTCCCGGCCCTGGCGCCAATCGCCCTTGGGCGGGACGCCCAGGTCGATATTGTCCCGGCGGTGGGCCGCGTCAAAGGTCAGTAAGACCGGGCCGCCCACCGTCCTCGCCAGGACCGAGGCGTGGCCCGGGGTGTGACCCGGGGTGGCGAGAATCCAGACCGAGCCGTCGCCGAGGAAATCCCAGACCCGGTCAAAGGGGGCCTTCCGCTCCGGGTAGCGGATCGGTTCGAGGTCGAAGCCGCTCAAGTGAGACTTGATGTACCCCTTGAACAAAGACATCGCGCCGCGGGCTTCGGCCAGTTCGGCCGGGTCGACGTGGACCTTGACCCGGCGGTTTCCTCGAAACGCGGGCAAGCCGCTGGGGTGGTCCAGATGCAGATGGGACAGGAAAATGTGACGGACATCGTTCAGGTCGGCCCCCAGGGCTTGGATTTGCTCGGCCGAGCTCCGGCCGGGACCGACCTGGGTTTTAACGATCCCGCCCAGCAGCCAACCGAAATTGCCGGTTTTCCTTTGAGCGAAATCGGCGTGGAGGCCGGTGTCCAGCACCATCAGGCCCGCGGACGGGTGGTCGACCAGAAAGCTGAAGACCGGGTTGAACCGGTTGTCCTTGGGCAGCGATTTGAACCGGGGGTCCCGGTGGTTGAAATGGATGTTGCCGGACATGTGGATTTTGCCGGTCTCCATGGCGTAGAGCCTGACCGGCCCCGGTTCGGATAAAAGTTCCCGCCAATCGGTCATGACGCCCTCCCGACCAGTTCCTTGAGGTACTCGATGACCCCGTTTTTTTCCAATATGGCGATCATTTCCGGGGACAAGGGCCGGGCGGCCAATTCCCGGCCGTTGGTCCGATTGACCACCCGGCTGTCGGCCAACGAAACCGCGGCGTGGTCGCCATCCGCGAAGGCCTCGGCCGCGCCGGGACAGACCAGGACCGGCAGGCCGACGGCGATGGCGTTTCTGAAAAAAATCCGGCCGAACGATTCAGCGATGACGCAGTCGAGGCCGATGATTTTCAGGACCGCGGCGGCCTGTTCCCGGCTGGAGCCGCAGCCGAAGTTTCGGCCGGCGACGATGACGTCGCCCGGCGCGGCTTGAGCCGCGAATTCCGGCCTGGGGCCGGCGAAGGCGAATTTGGCCGCCTCTTCCAGCGGCGCGTCGAGATGTTTGCCGGAAACAATGGCGTCGGTGTCGACGGCGTCGCCGAATTTCCAAACCCGACCAAGTATGTCCTTCATCAGGCGCCCTCCATGAATTCCCGCGGGTCCACGATGCGGCCCGCGACCGCCGACGCGGCGGCCGTGGCCGGCGAAGCGAGATAGATTTCAGCCTGGTCGCTGCCCATCCGGCCCTTGAAGTTGCGGTTGGTTGTGGACAGGCATTTTTCGCCCGGGGCCAGCATCCCGGAATGCGCCCCGAAACACGGCCCGCAGCCCGGCGGCAAAACGATGGCCCCCGCGTCGATCAGGGTCTGTAGCACGCCGGAGTCGATGGCCCGGCGGTACACGGTCCGCGACGCCGGCGACGCCAGCAGCCGGACGCCGGGGGCGACCCGTCGGCCCTGGAGGATCGCGGCGGCGGCGGCCAGGTCTTCCAGCCGGCCGTTGGTGCACGACCCCAGCACGACTTGCTGGATGGCGATATCTTTCAGCTCCCGGGCCGGGGCCGTTCGGTCGACTTGGTGGGGCAGGGCGACCATCGGTTCGAGTTCGTCGACGTTCAGTCGGTATTCGGCCGAAACGGTTGAACCATTGTCGATCCGCCAATCCTCGGGACCGGGTTCGGCCCCCAAATAAGCCCAGGTTTTGGCGTCCGGTTCGAACAACCCGAATTTGGCCCCGATTTCGACCGACATGTTGCTCATGGCCATTCGATCCGACAGCTCCATCTGTTCGGCCGCTGGTCCGGTGAATTCCACGGATTTGTACTGGGCGACTTCAGCCGAATAATCGCCGGCGATTTTCAGGATCAAGTCCTTGGAAGCGACCGGCGGCCGGAGGGCCCCGTCCAGCCGGAAGCGGACTGTTTCCGGGACCTGGAACCAGAGCGTCCCGGTGTAAAGGGCCAGGCTCATTTCCGAGACGCCGACGCCCGTGGCGGCCGCGCCCAGGGCCCCGTAGGTGCAGGTGTGGGAATCCGCGCCGATGATCAGTTCGCCCGGCCGGGCGTGGCCGTTTTCCATCATGACCTGATGGGCCACGCCGGCGTTTTCCCCGTAATAATGCCTAATGCCGTATTTGGCCACGCCCTGCCTGACGAGTTGGTGGATGGACGCGGCCCGTTCGGAGGGGGCCGGGATGTAGTGATCCAGGGCCACGACCACCCGGTCCGGGTCCCAAATTTTTTGGACGCCGGCCCCGACCAGGTTCAGGAACACGGCGGCGAAGGCTTCGTGGGCCACGGCCTTGTCGATTCGGGCGGTGACGTACTGAAACGGTTTTACGCGGTCCAGGCCGGCGGCCCGGGCCAGTATCCGTTCGGCCAGGGTCATCGGCGCGGCCGAGTGGCGTGTCTGATAAAGGACATCCATGACTCAGGCCCCGGTCTTTCTGATTTTCAGCCGGGCGCAGGTGTCCATCTGTCCGGTCACCCCGCCGATCATGTGCCAGCCGATGTCGATCAGGCCGTTCAGGTGCTGCCGCCGGGTCCCGTGGCCGATGGCGTCCCTCGCCCAGCGCCCGGCCTGGGCGAACCCGGCCGCGACCTGGGGATGGACGCAGTCCGACAGCCGGACCACGCCTTCGACCCGGCCGACCTTGGATTCGACCACCACCCGGTCGCCGTCGACCAGGCCCTTTTTGCGCCCGGTTTCCCGGTTGAGGACGATATTCATGTCCATCCGGTTGCGGGACATGATTTCGGTCAACCAGACGTTGTCCGTGCCGATGGTGTGGGTCGACAGCGGGACCTTGCCGCTGTGGAGATACAGGTCGAAGTCCGGGTCGGTCGATTCGTGGGCTGGGCAAGGCCGCCAGTCCGGCAGGGCGGCGTAGTGGGAGAAATCCCACCAGTCGAGGCCCAGTTTTTCGGCGACCTTCCGGACTTCCTCGGCCGTCCCCAGCAGATGTTCCATGTAAATCGGGACCCGGACCGCGGAGGTTTGAATCGGGTAGACTTCCTCGACCGATTTGGGGCCGACGTCGACCACCGGCGCCTTGACCGTGAACAGGTCCGCGGCATCCTCCCGGCCGCCCATCATGGAATAAAGTTGGCCGGTCCGACGAGTCAGGTCCTCGACCGTATAGAGCCGTTCCGGTTCCAGGGCCAGGTCGGGGACCATGCCGATGGCGAACAGGTTGTTCAGTTCCTGGTTGAGTTCCGCGCCGAAACCCATCCGGTGGGCGATGTCCATCAGAACGTCGTTCCAGTTGCGGACCCCGGCCGGCGGGTCGACCGCCGGCTGGGTGGCCTGCATGTACCAACGCCCCGGACCGGGTTTCTGGAAGCCGCCCGGCAGGTTGGTCGGGACCGGGGTCCATTTTTCGAAATCATGGTTTTCCGGGAGAACGATGTCGGCGAATTCGAGGGTTTCGTTGACCTTGATCCCGAAGCCGAGGATGAAGTCGAATTCCTTGAGCCGCTCGGCGATCATGGCCGCGTTGTTGTGGCTCATGATGACGTTGTTGCGGCAGTTGATCAGGACCGACGGCTTGTATTCCAGGCCGACCTTGGCCGGGTCCTTGAGGACCAGCCATTGGAGCATGGAGATGAACCCGGAGGCCGGGAACAACTCCCGCAGGGCGACGCCCGTGGGCGGACCGGCTTCGGCCGGGGGATAGGGACGGTAGAAACAGCCGCCCACGCCGTGGCCGGCGGACAGGTTGTCGATGAAATTGGTGAAGACCAGGCCGTCCGGACAGGCGTCGATGCCCCAGGCGCCCATCGGGCCGTGGGGGGCCGTGCCTTGAAGGCCGCCGATGGCGTCGGGATTTCCGATCAGCAGATTGGGGACCATCAGGGAAAAACAGTTGCCGAAGGCGTTCTTATGGTGAGTGATGCCCCGTTTGAACTCGATGGCCGCCGGCCGGTAGGCGATGGTGTAGTCTTCCACCTTCCGGTCCTGTCCGATGCAGGCCGCCGCGACGAATTCCCGGGCCAGCCGCGAAATCGTCTCCTCGGGCACGGTGGTCAGCCTGGAAACCTTGTCCAGGGGATAATGGTCCCGGAGGTGGTTTTTCAGCAGATGAAAACTGGGCCGGCAAGCTTCCCCGGCCGCGGTGAACTCGCCTTCGAGGGCCGGGTCGGTCAGGTCCGGGTCGTCGAATTCCCGGGCCGAATTGTCGGCCAAGTCCCAGATCAGCGGCTTGCGGCTCTCGGGATGGCGGAGGTAGCGGCCGCGATCGTCGATCAGGTACGGGCCGTTGGTTTTATTTTTCAGGAATTTTTCATCGTAGCCCTTGAGGGTGTTGACCATGACGTTGGCCAGGCCCAGGGCCAGGGCCGCGTCGGTCCCGGGCAGGATCGGGACCCATTCGTCGGCCTTGGCCGCGGCGTGGCCGCAGACCGGGTCGATGACCACCACTCTGGCGCCGCGCCGCCGGGCGTCGGCCATGTGCCGGATGGATTCCATGCAGTTGTTGTTGGACCCCGAACCAAGTTGCGAACCCCACAACACGATGTAGTTGCAGTTTTCCAGGTCGATTTCCGAATTGAGCCCGCCGAGGGTCAGCCAGAACACGGTGTGCAGCCCGTTGCCGCAGGGGATGGTCGACCAGGTGTAGTTGGGGGTGCCGAAGGCCTCGCCGAAAGCCATGGGAAACATGAAGTTATGGATGTCGAAATCGGCGATCATCAGCTTGCGCGGGTCGTCATCCCGCACTTTTTGCAACACCGACGTGACCGTGTCCAGGGCCTCGTCCCAGGAAATTTCCACCCAGCCGGGATCGACGCCGATGCCTTTTTGCGGGTTGGTCCGCTTCAGGGGCCTAGTCACCCGTTTGGGGTCGTACAGCTCGGTCAGGCGGGCGATGCTTTTGCCGCAGACCTTGCCGCCGGAGCTTTCCACGTCCGGATCGCCCTTGACGGCCACTAGCTTGCCGTCTTTTTTCAAGGTCCGAATGGCGCAGACGTTGAAGCATCCGTTACAGGACGTCGGGACCCATTGATCTTCCGAAACCGGATTGCGTTTCATGTGCAACTCCTCAAAAGCGCCGGAGGGCCGATCGGCGGCGCGGCGGTTATTTGATGTAGTAAGTCGAGGGCTCCGTCTTCCGATCTTCCAGCAAGCGGAAGCAATTATGGCCATGGCGTAATTTGGACGCTTCGCTGGACGGATCGTTGAGGTCCCCGAAGACCCGGCAACTGGTCGGGCAGACTTCGACGCAGGCCGGGACCCGGCCTTGGTCCAGCCGTTCGGCGCAGAACGTGCATTTCTGGACCACCCCGGTCTGGCCGCGCAGTTCGTCCACGCCGTGGGGGAGGGGCGTATTGGGGAAATAGAAGCGCTCCTCCTCGACCAGGGTCCGGGCGTCGTAGGGGCAGGCCAGCACGCAGGCCCCGCAGCCCATGCAGCGGTCGTAATCGATTAGGACCAGGCCGTCGGCCGTCCGGTGGGTGGCCCCGGTGGGGCAGGCGGCTTCGCAGGGCGCGTTTTCGCAGTGATTGCACAGGACCGGTAGGAACAGGCGCTTGACCTTGGGGTAGGTCCCGCTTTCATGTTCCAGGACCTTGCACCAGAACACGCCCGGTCCGGAACCGTGTTCGGCCTTGCAGGAGATGGTGCAGGCGTTGCAAGCGATGCACAGCCTCAAATCGATGATCATTCCGTATTTTTTCATGGTATAGCTCCCGGGTCTGGTTCAATGGACGAACAAAAACGGCTCATCGACCGCGCCGGACCGCCTAGGGCAGGACCGATTCATACACGCCGGATTTCAAAATCGACAGCCGGTAGCAGAAATCGCCGCCGGTCCGGGCCAGAAAAGCCGCGGCCAGCAGGGGTCCGGAATTCCAGACCGAGTCGGACGAGCCGAAATAGGCGGCCAGGGCTAGCAGCAACGGCAGGGCCAGCCCGGCCAGGATCGCGCCGAACAGATAGAAATGCTTCATGTCGCCTTGTGTCAGAATCCGGGCCGATTCCCGTTCGGCCGGCCCGCCGCCGGCCGCGGCCCGGTATTGGAACCAGGTCATGGCCGCGGCCGGGGCCAGGATCAAGATTTCGACCAGGGCCAGCGACGAGGCGGCGGCGGTCCCGACGCCGGCCTGTTGGAAGACCAGCCGGGCGGCGATCAGGCCGGTGGCCGCGCTGTGGAAACAGAACAACTGGGGCGTCAGGCGGTGGTTCCAGGCCGGTACGGCGGTGAACGACGAAATCAGCAGTCCGGTGTAGGCGATGGTCGGCAGGCACAGCAGCGCGGCCGCCAGTCGCAGAAATTCGCCGGCGGCCGTGTGGCGGATGCCGGGCAGAATGGCATACAGGAAGGTCAGAATGACCAAGCCGCCGACGAACAGGGCGCCGCGGCTGATCCAGGACCGCTCCGGCTTGTAAATGGCCCGCCAGAATCGTTTCGGCCGGCCCAGGTCCAGCAGCAGGGCCCCGACGCCGATCAGGACCAGGATCAACCCGGCCAACACGGCGTCGGTCCGCCGGCTGAACAGCGCCGCCAGGATCAGGGCCGCCCCGCCGCCCTCGGCCGTAAAGTACAAGGCGGCCAAGTGAGTGAAATTACGGTTTTTATGAAATCCTACGACAAACTCTTCCATGCTGACGCCTCCCATTGTTCGGCCACTGAAGACTCGGTCACCGTCGTTTTGTCGGTAAATATGCCGCTAAAGGCCAAACTCAGGAACCCGCCCATCAAATCCCACGGTTGGACGTTGGCGATGCTCCATTTGGCCTGCTTGCCGGTGTGGACCAGGATGCCCTTGTTGATCGCCGAGAAGATGTGAATCATCCGTTCGGCGTCGACGGCGTCGTGGATGACCCCCTGGGCCTGCCCCCGGCGGACCAGGCGGATGGCCTGTTCGATCAGGCCGCGGTTCCAAAGGTGGACGCTGTGGGTCAACTCGGCCGGAATTTCGCCGTCCATTTCGCTGGAATCCAGGGCCCAGAAAAAGCGCATGAACTTTTCGTTTTCCCAGGTGAACCGGTACAAAACGACGACGACCCCCATCAGGGCGTGGTCCGGCCGGGGCTCGCGTTCGATGGCCTCGATGAACAACCGGTGGAGTTCCTGGAGGTAATGATCGAACATGTGGATGAACAGCGAAAGTTTGGATGGGAAATAGCTGTAAAGGGTTTTTTTGGTCACCCCGGCCAGCAGGGCCACTTCGTCGACGGTGATGGCGCTGTAGGGTTTTTTGAAAAAAATTTCCTCGGCCGCCTGGACCACGGCCAGGATTTTCTGTTGTTTTTTGTGTTCCGCCTGTAGGGCCATTCGGATATCCGTCCTCCCGCATCGTGTGAAACTGAGTATACTGACAGTATAGGCAGATGTCAATAAATTTTTTATATGCCTATTATTGCGAGTATTTTTATTATACTTAAAGTATATTTTAATGGATAAAACAAGGACATGGCCCCGCCCGGCGCCGCCGACGTCCTTCCCCGGTTTCCCGCTGAACCCGGGGTTTTGTGGTAGTCCCCTCGCAATGTTGGTTCACCTGGGCCAACGGAGCCCGCCAAGATACTGGGTTACGCTTCGCTGTTAGCGGCCGGTTGAAAATGTAAGGAATATGGCCAAATGAAAATGAGTAAGTAGGGTGCGCAACGCGCACCATCTTTAACTATTTTGCGGGCCCGACCACGGTAAATTGGAGACGTTGGCCGGCGCCTTGCGGCGGGGCTGCTCCGCCCCCCGCGCGCTTGGCGTTGGGCTTCGAGAGACTCCTTCCCGTCCCAGGGTCAGGGGCGCGCCGGAGCCGGCGCCCCTGACAACCCCCGGCTC
>JAZDGM010000151.1:0-3597 GCA_043806915.1 Pseudomonadota bacterium
ACCCATTGTCACTGGTAGGGCAAAATTTTTTTAGACATCCATAATTACTTTTTATACTGAGGCCGCAGTGGACCCGTGGCCAATTTGTTGATTATGGACAGGTGATCTTTGAATTAACTATTTTTGGATGTCCTTCCAATCTTAGGAATCTTAGGGGAATATTGGTGGCGGCGGGCCAGGAGGTGGTCAATTGGCGGCCATGGATGGCCGAGCGTTCTTATACCCTTGGTACAATGGATGTCGATGTCCAATGAAGAGCTAATCCAGTGGAATGGATGTCATAATTTAACTATTCAATTCTTCACGGTTTCCGACCCGGGAAAGGTCAGTTTCCGAGAAAAACAGCTCGGCTGGCCTTAAGACCATGCAGCCAGCGGCGGCCCACTTTTTCAGCCGCTTCCCGCAAGGATTGAACCTTGCCGACCGCGCGGTAAAACAACCCTCCATAGCTTTCCACAAGATTCAGCCAGTTTTCGCGGTCGATATCCAACCTGGTGATTATTGAGCCCAACTCGTTTGGTATCGCGCTTTTACTTCCGTTCCTCAACTGACGCCCGGTCCAGTCAAGAATGTTTAAATAATCATCAAGGCCGAGACTCAAAATCCCTCGCCCCAAGGGAGCATTTCCATCCCCAAGGGGGCAAAGCCAGCGGGCGCTTTTAATTTTCTGTTGTTCCCGCGCCAGGAGGGCTTCTTGAGAAACCGCGGGCTGAATATTCTTTTGTAGGAATTTTTCCGTCTTATCCGCAGCTTGCCTGGAAGATATCCTCAGGTGGGCGCTGGTGAAGAGGCTGGTTTCCGGAGTATCGGCGAGGCCGGCCCGGACAGGGTTCAGGTCAACATAGGCCATGCAGGCCAGGACGGCGCCCTCGTCCAGGAGGGCTTGGCATTTGTAGCGGCCCTCCCAAAAACGGCCCTTGCAGTCGTCTTCGATATTGGCGCGCCGGGCGATGGGTTCATTGAGGCAACGCATGAACCAACTTATGCTCGAAAGTCGTAGTCGGATTTCCGGGATTTTCCCCCCGTCGGACAGAGCCCGGATTGCGGCCTCATCCGTTGGAGCGGGCCCTCTTGCATTTTTTTTGGGGAACAATACCCGCCACCGCCGGACAACTTCTTGGTCATCCCAAGATTCGACCAGGTCGGGCCTGTTTCTTAAGACAGCGTGCAGATGGTTGGACATGACGGCGAAGGCGTAGACATCGATGGCGAAAACCGAGGCTAACAGCTCGAGTCTACTCTGAACCCAGGCCTTGCGGTGTTCAAAGGACTTGCCGCTGTAAGGGTCGATCCCGCAAAGAAACGCCCGCCGAACACATCTGGAAATACAATGATAAAGTCCGTTTTCCCCTTCCACCAGGGTTTCTCTTCGAGCGATGGTCATGAATGCGCCTCCAGGTTTGTATAAGAATGGCGGAAAAAGAGGGAAAAGTCAAGAGCAAAAATGGATGTCCTAAGAAGAAAAAAAAAAGAAAGGAAGGAAGGTCAGGCGGTCCGTCTCAGGACGATGCAGGCGTTGGTCCCGCCGAAGCCGAAGGCGTTTTTTAAAACGTGTTCCTGGGGGACGCCCACGCGGGCGGCGGCGGACACATCCAGCGGGGGGAGGGCCGGGTCCGGGGTGTAGTTAATGGTGGGGGGGAGGGAAGCCGTCAGCATACCCTTGGCGGCCAGGATGAGCTCGATGGCGGACGCCGCGCCCATGGCGTGGCCGAATTGGCTTTTGCCGGCGTACACCGGGGGGATGCGTCCCAGCACCTGGGCCAGGGCTTCGGCTTCCACCTGGTCGCCTATTTTCGTGGAGGCGGCGTGGGCGTTGACGGCCTGGAGATCGCCCGGCCCGATGCCGGCATGTTCGAGGGCCTTTTTAAGGCACAGGGCCACGGTGGGCGGATGCGGCGCCACAAAGTGGTGGGCGTCGGCCGTCATTCCCCAGCCGGCCAGTTCGATGCCGTGGGGGAGTCCATGGGTCGCGGCGAATTCCCGGGAGGCCAGGATCAGGCAAGCCGCGCCCTCGGAGACGACGAAGCCCCGGCGGTCGAGGGAAAAGGGCCGGCTGGCCCGGCCGGGGAGTTCTTCCGGGTCCGCGGCGCGATAGGCCCCGTTCATGGTGGCGAACCCGGCCACGATGGGTTCGACCAGGGGAAAGTCCACTCCCCCGCAGATGACCGCCCGGGCCATGCCGGAAGCGATCAGGAGGGCGCCGACGATCAGGGAGGCCGAGCCCGTGGCGCAAGCGGCCACGGTGGTGATGTTCGGTCCCGCCGCGCCCGTGAGAATGGCAGCCTTGCCGCCCACCATGTTGATGCAGGAATTGGGATTGACCCAGGGCTTGGGCATCCGGCCCTGGGCCTGGAGGGCGCGGTCGGCGCCCAGGACCGCGTCCAACCCGCCCACGGCCGGGCTGAAAGTGACGGCCACGTCCGGGGCCACGTCCGGGGTAATTTCCAGTCCGGCGTTTTTCAGGGCCCGATGGATCACCAGGAGGCTGTATTTGAAGAGCGGGGACGGCCACAGGGCTAGTTGCCTGGGGCTGAGAAAAGGGTAGGGCGCCACGTCGAGTTCCTCGACCTGGCCGGCCGCGGTCACCGGGAAACCGGGCCGCAAGGGAAACCTGGTCAAGGGGCCGATCCCGCTTTTTCCGGCCAGGACGTTGTCCCACTGCGTTTCCAGGTCCGTCCCCAGGGGGGAGACCATGTCGTAGCCGAGAATAACCGGCCTTAAATCATCCATGGCGATCGACCGGCCCCCTCTCTACCAGGGGATGAAGCGATAGAGCTTGGCGAACATCTCGTAAACCTCGATCCAGTTTTTCAGGTCCCGGGCGGTCTTGAGGTGGGCCCTTTTGTTGACCATGATCCAACTCATGTGCGCGGCCCCGTCCTTGCAAGTCCGACAGTCGCGGGTGGCGGAGGTGCAGCAGCGGTGGGTGGTTTTCAGGTCGCTGGCCCACCGGATGAAACCGATCAGGCGCTTGGGCTTGGGTTCCCGGCGGTCCATGGTTTCGGTCACGGACGGGCATTCCAACCACCCCCAGTCCCGGCCCATCATTTGGCCGGTGGTCATTATCTGGTGGTAATACCTGGATGATATAACCGTCCGGGGGTATTTATCCAAGAGCAGGTCCATCTCATCCCTGACTTGTCGGAGCTGTTCCGGGGTCCAGTTGTATCCCTCCACGGACTCGTCGTTGGAAAGAAGCTGAAAATGGACTTTCAACCCCGCGTCTTCAATCTTCCGGACCATGTTTTCCACGCGGCCAAGTTGATGGGGCGTGATGGTGTACAGATAGTAGGTGTAGGGATCGCCGGCGTAGTTTTTGCTCGAGATCGCGAAGGCGTCCCTGCCCCGGAGACTGATTTCGTCCGCGGGGTCTCCCCACAGGGAGATGCCGACCATCATGTCCGGAAAACGGTCCCGCGGGACCTTGATCAGTCCGTTGGTGGCGCAGTAGGTCGGCAGCCTGTTGTAAAAGGCTTCCACCCGATCCAGGTGCAGGGTGGGTTCTCCGCCGATGAGGATGGCCAGGTTGACGCCCCGGGCTTTTTCCTTGTCGACGAAGGCCTCCCATTTGGTCAGGTCGAATTCTTCCTTGGCCGC
>JAZDGM010000152.1:0-50854 GCA_043806915.1 Pseudomonadota bacterium
CGGGAGGTTATATATTTCGTCGACCCCGGTCCGTCTGGATATTTCGGCCAGGCAGGTTTCTATATCCACCATGGACGGCGCGATGAAGGTGAACCAGACGTTTAAATCGTGATTCCGACGATAGTTATGGGTTACGCCGGAATACACGTTGACGGCCTGGGCGAAGGCTTCCAGCCGGTCTTCCGGCACTCGTGCCGCGCAGAGGGTCGAGGTGTAGCCCACGCCGCCGGAAGAGAAATTGCCTCCAATACGTCGAATGACCCCTCGATCCCTCAGGCTGTTGACCCTGGACAAGGCCGCTTCCTCGGTCAGTCCCAGCCTTTTTCCCAGGGCCAGGTAAGGTCGGGCCTCGATGGGGAAGTCGGACTGAATCTCGTTGAGGACGCCCTTGTCTATGTCGTCCAGGATAATGTCCTCGGAGTTGCTCAATCCCGTGCTCCTTTTACGCCCGGTTCGTACAGACACAAGGGTTCTTCCGCCAGGTAGTCGCCATGGGTCTCATGGGCCCTGGCCCGGCATCCGCCGCAGACGTTCCAGAACTCGCAACGGCCGCACTTGCCCTTGTATTTTGATTTGTCGCGCAGGTTCAGAAAGATGGGCGCGTTACGGTAAATATCCCCAAAGTCCTTTTCCCTGACCTGGCCGCAATCCAACTCGAGGTAGCCGCAGGGCTGGACTTGACCGGAATGGGAAATAAAAACAAAACCCTGACCGCCGAGACATCCCCGGGACACGGCGTCGAGTCCGAAAGTGGAAAAATCCACCTTTTTGCCCTCGGCCTGGGCCTTTTGCCGGAGGATGCGGTGGTAATGCGGCGCGCAGGTGGCCTTGAGTTGGATGTTGGTTTTGTCCCGTCTTTGATAAAACCAACCCAGGACGTCTTCGTATTCCCGGGCGGAAATTATCTCGCCGGCCAGGTTGCGGCCGCGCCCGGTGGGGACCAGCAGGAAGATGTGGTGCGCCGCCGCGCCTAATTCCACCACCATGTCCTGAATGGCCTCCAGGCGCGGCAGGTTGGCCCGGGTGACCGTGGTGTTGACCTGGAATTCGAGACCGGCCCGGCGAGCGTTGGCCAAGCCGTCCATCAAACGGTCAAAGGCGCCCGGGACGCCCCGGAACAGGTCGTGTTCCTCGGCCGCGGCGCCGTCGATGCTGACGCTTATGCGTTCAATACCAGCCTCGACCATGCCCCGGGCTTTTTCCTCGGTTATCAAGGTCCCGTTGGGGGCCATGACCACCCGCAAGCCGGCGTCGGTCCCATGTTGGGCCAGTTCCAAAACGTCGGCCCGCATCAGGGGCTCGCCCCCGGTCAGAATCAATATAATTCCCGGTCCCAGGGCCGCGATCTGGTCGATCAACCGAAAACCCTCGGCGGTACTCAGTTCGGCCGGGTCGGGCGCGGTCAAGGCCGAGGCCCGGCAGTGCACGCAAGCCAGGTTGCAGGCCCGGGTGACTTCCCAGGCCGCCAGGCGCGGGGCCGCATGGGAGGGGGGTGGGCCCCCCGGTCCACCGGGTCGACTCTCCTGGTTATGATGGGGATTCAAAATCCCTCCTTCAGCCAGACGGCCGCGTCGGGAGCGAAGTAGGTCAGTATAAGGTCCGCTCCGGCGCGTTTGATGCTCGTCAATGATTCCAGGGCCGCCGCCTTTTCGTTCAGCCAGCCTCGTTCGGCCGCCGCCTTGATCATGGCGTATTCCCCGCTGACGTTGTAGGCGGCCAGCGGGCGGTCGAATTTCTGGCGGACCAAGGCGATGATGTCCAGAAAGGGCAAGGCCGGCTTGACCATGATGATGTCGGCCCCTTCCTCGACGTCCAGGGCGACTTCCCGGAGGGCTTCCCTTCCGTTGGCCGGGTCCATCTGATACCCCTTGCGGTCCCCGAAGGACGGCGCCGATTGGGCCGCTTCCCGGAAAGGGCCGTAGAAGGACGAAGCGAATTTGGCCGAATAACTCATGATGGGCAGGTGGTTGAACCCGCCTTCGTCCAGGGCCTGCCTTATTTCCGCCACCCGGCCGTCCATCATGTCCGAAGGCGCGACCATGTCCGCTCCGGCTTCGGCGTGGGACAGGGCTTGACGGGCCAAAAGGTCCAAGGTGGAATCGTTGTCCACTTCCTCGCCCTTCAACAGTCCGCAGTGGCCGTGGCTGGTGTATTCGCAGAGGCAGACGTCGGTGATGACTTCCAGGCCCTGGACTTCCGCCTTGACCGCGCGGATGGCCCGCTGGACGATTCCGTTTTCGTCCCAACCGGAGGAACCTATTTCATCCTTTGTTTCCGGCAGGCCGAAGAGAATAATGGCCGGGATTCCCAAATCCTTGATTCGGGCGGCTTCCTCGGTCAACCGGTCCACGGAGAAATGGTATTGACCGGGCATGGAGGATATTTCCCTTTTCAAGCCCTGGCCCGGGGCGACGAACAGGGGGTAGATCAGGTCGTTGACGGACAAGGTGGTCTCGCGGACCATGCGCCGCAGGGTTGCGGTCCGCCTCAATCTCCTGGGACGGTAATCGGGAAAATACATTCCAGCCTCCTTGGAAAACCGTCTGGCCCCGAAGGGGCCTTAATTATAAAAATAATAGCGGAAAAGTTGTTTTCACCGGCCCCGCGCCGCGCGGAGGCGTGTTTTTTCCACTGTTTCAGGCTATTTCCTCGTCGGTTAGGTAACAGGCCGGGTCGGGCGCCCAAATATCGCCCGCGGCGGCTTCGGCCCGGGCCCGGAAATTGCCCCCGCAGATGTCGAGCCAACGGCAGGAACGGCATCTTCCCTGGACATGTTCCTTTTTGTTTTTCAGCTTGGCCAGGAGTTCGATGGCCGGGTCGTTCCATATTTCGCTGAACCGGCGTTCCCGGACGTTGCCGAAAACGTGATTACGCCAGAACTGGTCGGCGTGAACCTGTCCATCCCACGAGACGCAGCCTATGCCGCGGCCGGAATTATTGCCTTCGTTCATTTGCAGCAGTTCCAGCACTTCCCCGGCCCGGGGATGTCCTTCCTTCCTCATTCTCAGGTAGAGGTATGGCCCGTCGGCGTGGTTGTCCACGGTCAGCACTTCGGTGGGGCGGCCCCGGTCGTGCAGGGACTTGGTGCGGTCCATGATCACGTCCAACACCCGCCTGGTCTCGGCGTGGTCCAAGTCCTCGGCCATCAGGTTGGAGCCTCGGCCGGAATAGACCAAGTGGTAAAAACAGATGCGCGGAACGTCCAGTTCTTCCAGCAAATCGAAAATTGCCGGTATTTCCGTGACATTTCTTTTATTCATCGTAAACCTGAGCCCGACTTTCAAACCCACGGCCCGGCAGTTTTTTATCCCGGCCACGGCCAGGTCGAAGGCCCCGGGAACGCCCCGGAACCGGTCGTTGACCTCGGCCAGGCCGTCCAGGCTGATGCCCACGTAGGACAATCCCAAGTCTTTCAATTCCCAGGCCTTGGCTTCCGTGATCAAGGCCCCGTTGGTGGATATGACCGCCCGCATTCCCCGGCCCACCGCGTGGCGGATCAGGTCCGTCAGGTCCGGCCTGACCAGGGGTTCGCCGCCGGAAAAAAGCATCACCGGCGCTCCGAAGTCCGCCAAGTCGTCCAGCAGGGCCAAGCCCTCCTGGGTGGTGAGTTCGTCCGGCCCGCCCGCGGCCTTGGCCTGGGCGTAGCAATGAACGCATCTCAGGTTGCACCCCTGGGTGATGTTCCAGACCACTACCGGCTTCTTGTCGGAGGAAAATTGCAGCAGGTGCGAAGGCAGGGACTTGGAATGACGACCGTAGCGCAGGGCATCGGACGGTTCGACTGTTCCACAATAAAGTTTTGAAATTCCAATCATTTTTTGTCCATTCGCCAAAACGGGCCGGAACTCCGGAAAAAAACCGGAGCAGCCGGGCCTTTATTTTTCAATCTGAAATAGTTCGGTTAGAAGGTCGTTCAGGAAGGTTTCCGGGGCCACGATGGCTTCCCGGTCGATGGTGAACCGGGAACGCCCGGTTTTTTCCTTGATCAGGTTCAGGCCATATTCGAAATCCCGGGTGAACAGGTCGCAGACCTGGGAAGGGCTTTCCCTTTCCAGCAGAACGCGGCGAACCATTTCGTCCGCGGCCCCTTCGGTGAACTCGATGGTCAGGCCGAATTTTTCGAAAAAAGCCAGGGAACAGGCCTCGACTTCGTCATAGACCCGGTCGAGCTGCATGGCCGCCGATCCGAGGTCCAAATACTGGCCGGTGATGAAATCCGCCAGCAGCCCGGCCCTGGTGGGGGTTAGGGGTAGGGAATAGCGGTATTCAATCATGTCGCTCTGATTTTGGATAAGTTCCAGGAGGCAGGCTCGTTCGGATTCGCTGAGTCGTTCGAAATCCTTGGTTATTTCCGGGTCGTCCGGCTTGGTGAGCAACCGTTCCAGTTCCGCTTCGGGGTCGGTCGCGGTGCGGCCGGTCACCGAAAGCCGCCTGATATTGGTGGAAGGCAGTTGGGCCTCGAACCCGATCAAGGCCCTTTCAATGGCGCTGACCAGTCCCCTGGCCCCGGTTTTTTCCGCTGCCGCGGTCTTGGCGAAGGAAGCCAGGGCGTCGTCGCTGAATTTAAGTTCGATGCCGTAGGATTTAAAATCCTTTTTTTTGCTGGTGATGATGGGGTTGTTCCGGTTGCGAAGAATTTCCAAAAGGTCATCCTCGGACAAGGGGTCCAGGATGGCCACGACCGGGAGACGCCCCACGAATTCGCTTTCGAAGCCGAAGGCGATGAGGTCCTCGGCCCGCGCTTGGTCCAGGAATTTAAAATCGTTTTCCTTGCTCGAAACCGAGGCGGTGAAGCCCAGGCCCTGGGCATGAACTCTTTTTTTGATGATGGCCGGAAGCTCGTTAAAGGCGCCGGAAACGATGAACAGAATATTTTTGGTGTTGATGGTCTTTCTTTCCACCTTGCCGGTCCGGCGATAGCGCTCGATGGCCTGGAGCTGGCTGACCGGGTCGTGAGGGGTCTTGAGATCGACCTCGGTCTCTTCCATGGGTTTCAGGAGGGCGCGTTGGACCCCGGTCCGGGAAACGTCGGGTCCGATGAGGTTCGGCGAGGCGGCTATCTTGTCTATTTCGTCAAGGTAAATAATGCCGTGTTCCGCCAGTTCCAGGTCCTCGCCGGCCTCGAAATAGAGCTGGCGGACCAAGTCCTCGACGTCTCCGCCCACGTATCCGGTTTCGGAAAACTTGGTGGCGTCGGCCTTGACCATGGGCGCCCCCAGTTTCTTGGCCGCTAGCTTGATCAGGTAGGTTTTGCCGACCCCGGTGGGTCCGATCATGATAATATTATTTTTTATTTGTCCGACGCTTCTTCCGCCGTCTTCCTGGGGCAGGGTCCGGTTAAATTCGATCCGGTTGAAATGAGTGCAAATTTTCGTGGCGATGATATTCTTGGCCTTATCCTGCCCGACAATGTACTGGTCAAGATAATTCTTGAGTTCCTGGGGTTTTAACCTAAAATTGATCCTATCCAGCGAGGAAGGCTTTTCGTCCCGGCTTTTTTCTTTGTCGGACCTTATTTTTGTCGGCGGAGCCATTGAATGTTCGACCTTGCACCATGGAAAATTTTCCCCTCCCATTGGAGGGATTATTCAGCATTATAATCACGGACCACTCATATTTCAACGGTCCGGGGGGTAAAGTCAAGGCCCGCGGCGCCCGGAGGCAAGATGGACAAACGGATTCTTATAATTTCGGATGATTTGGGTCAAGGCCGCGTCCTGGCCATGAAATTGGAGGAAATGGGTTTTTCCGTCAACGGCCGGGTTTTTTCTTCTCTCCGGGATGAAATAACGGCGCCTTTGGAAACGCCGGACTTGGTTTTGCTCGACCTGCCCTTTACAGGCGACGAGGATGATTCCAACGGCGGCGGACGGCCGCAAGCCCTCGTCGTCTGTTTCCCCCAAAAGGAGGCTCGGACCTTGGGTTCGTTGGCGTGGCTGGCCCGGCCGTTTTCCGCCGGAGAATTGAAGGCCGCGCTTGATTCGGCCTGGGCCGGGATTAACAGGGAGGTCCGGACCAAGGCCCGGTTGGAGCGGTTTCGCCTGTCTTTCGACCATTCATCCATCGGCATGGCCCTGGCGTCGCCGGAAGGATTTTTTATTCAGGTTAATCGGTCATTTATCGAAATGTTTGGCCTCCCCCGGGAGGAACTGCTCCACAAGAATTTTTTTGACTTGGTTTTCGGGGAGGAACTGAAAAAGGGCCGGCGTAATTTTAGGGACCTGTTAGCGGGTGAAAAGAAAATAACCTGGCTCGAAACAAAGCTATTAAAAAAGGACGGCGATCCGGCCTGGGGTCTTCTGAGTTCCTCCCTGGTCAGGGACGCGGCCGGCCGGCCGCTTCATTTCAGTCTGCAACTTCAAGATATTACTGAAAGAAAAGAAGCGGAAGAAGACCTGCGGCGCAGCGAGGAGCGGTTTCGAACCATCGCGGACTTCACCCATGACTGGGAATATTGGATAGGTCCGGACGGCCGGTTCCTCTGGGTCTCGCCTTCCTGTCTCAGAATAACCGGTTTCCGGCCTTTTGAATTCGAATCCGACCCCGGGCTTCTTTCCGGAATAACATTTCCCGACGATTTAAAACTAGTGGAAGAACACGCGGTTTGGGAAAAAACCAACTTCGAGCCAGGCGCCATGTATTTTCGAATCTATACCAGGACCGGGGAATTGCGTTGGATCGACCATCATTGTCAACCGGTCTTCGGAGCGGATGGGGAAGTCCTCGGGCGCCGCGCCGGCAACCGGGACGTGACCGAGCGAAAGGAATTCGAGGAGCGTCTGGGGGAATATCACCGCCAACTTCGAACCTTGGCCTCGGAACTGACCTTGGCCGAGGAAAGGGAGCGGCGAAGAATAGCCGTGGACCTGCACGACCGGGTTGGGCATTCCCTGGCCCTGTGCCAGATAAAATTAAACCAAATCCAGGCGCAAACCAAGCTGCCGGCCCTGGACGAAGTCGTTGACCTGATAGAGGAAGCCGTGCTGGAAACCAGGGCACTGACCATGGACCTGAGCCCTCCGTCCCTGTACGAACTCGGGCTGGAAGCGGCCCTGGATGAATACGCCCAGGAATTGGCCGATGAATATGGGCTGGAAGTGGACGTGAGGGACGACCGAGCGCCCAAGCCGCTCGAGGATGACGCCCGGGTCGCCCTGTATCGTTCCGCCAAGGAATTGATGATCAATGTGGTCAAGCACGCCCGGGCCGCCAAGATGACCGTCGACATTTCGCGGAAGGACAGGGACATCGTCATTGTCGTCCGGGACGATGGGCAGGGTTTTTCCGCGTCCCAGCCCCGGAAGATCAAGTCGTTCGGGTTATTCAGCATTAGGGAATGGTTGAAGCGGCTGGGCGGGAAGATAATGGTGGAATCGACGCCGGGTGAAGGCTCCCTGCTGACCCTGACCGCGCCCTTGAAGGAAGACTGAAAAGGGGCTCGCCAAGTCGCCGCCCAAACCCGGCGCTAGCGGCGGCCCAGGTAAACCAAAATCAGTCCCGCGGCCATGGCCAAAAAGCCTAGAACGCGAAGGGTCGGTTCCGGGATCGCCATGACTTGCCGGAGCCAGTCTTTTATGCGGTGGGGAAAGGCGAAGTACGGCAGCCCCTCGAGGATGAAGACCAAGCCGAGAACGCAGGCCAGGTATTTAAGGTCCATGGGCGGAGTTCCTTTGGCGGGCCCCGCCGGCCAGGAGCGGTCGCCGGGTTGACGCCGCTTCGTTATGGCTGGATCGAGGGCGCTTTGTCAAGACTTTACCAGGCTTGAAGCAGTAAATACTTGATCCCGGGTGATTGTTTGCGCTACCCTAGGCCTTTCGATTCGCGGTTGGTTTCAGGGAGGTGTTCTTGAACGGCAACATCAACCTCGTCCGGATCGACCTGGAAGCCTTGGCTCACAATCTAGGCGAAGTCAGGCGACTCGTCGGACCCACGGTAAAAATCATGGCGGTGGTCAAGGCCGACGCCTATGGCCATGGCCTGGTCCGGGCCGGCCTCCATTTCGCCCGCCACGGCGCCGACGCCCTGGGGGTGATGAACCTCCACGAGGCCCTGCGGCTAAGGGAAGCCGGCGCCGCGTTGCCGGTTTTCATCCTCGCCGGCTTCGAACCAGGGCATTGTCGGGACATTGTCGAAAAAAAACTCATTCCTTTTGTCTACGACCTGGAGACGGCGCGGGAGCTGAACAAAGCCGCGGCCCTCAAGGGAGTCAAGACCCGGGTCCACCTTAAAATCGATTCGGGCATGAACCGGCTAGGCCAAAGCCGCCGCGGGCTGGGGGAATTTTTTCTTTCCATCAAGGCCTTGACCAACCTGGAACCGACCGGGCTCTGCACGCACCTGGCCGAGGCCGATTCAGGGTCCGGGGATTTCACCGACCGGCAGGCAGGCCGGTTCGAAAAGGCCGCGGCCCTGGCCGTCCAGATGGGACTGCCCGCGCGAAACAACAATTGCGCCAACAGCGCCGCGGTCGTGGCCCACCCCGGGGCATATTACCAAATGGTCCGGCCGGGCTTGATGCTTTACGGGGACAATCCCTGCGACCACTTGCCGGACAGGGTCGTTCTCCGGCCGGCCATGTCCATGACCAGCCGGATCATCCAGGTCAAAACCGTTCCGGCCGGGGAAGGGGTCGGGTACGGCCGGACTTTCACCGCGGCCGGTGAAACCGTCCTGGCCGTCGCGCCGGTCGGTTACGCCCACGGCTACAGCCGGCGCTTTTCGAACAAGGGTTACGCCTTGATCCGGGGCCGCCGCGCTTCCATCCGGGGGCGGGTGTGCATGAATCTGACCATGTTCGACGTGACGGACATCCCCGGGGCCGCCGTGGGGGATGAAGTCGTCCTGCTGGGGTCCCAGGGCCAAGAGAAAATAACCGGCCGGGACCTGGCCGATATCGCTGAAACGATAACTTATGAGATATTCTGTCATTTGGGCGGACTAAACGCCCGGGAACACCAGGGGTGAGCGGCCGGCCCTTGGTCCGGCTTCCCATAACGGAATTTTAAGGAGACCAACCCTTGACCGACGACAAGACCATCTGCGCCGTCTGCGCCTGGCGCCAAGACTGCCTGAAAAGATTCAGATACGAATCCTCAAACCAACTTCGCTGCCCCGACTATACCAGGGACATGACGATCAAGGCCCAGGACGGGGATGACGAAGGAGAACGGAAATGAGGAAAGCCCTGTACGACAAAGTCTTGGCCGCCCTGGAAAAAGCCGTGGACCAGGGCGATATTCCCCCAATTGAACTCCCGGGCGCCATGACCATCGAGGCGACCAAGCTGGAGGCCCATGGGGACTGGGCGACCAACGCGGCCCTGGTCCTGGCCAAGGCGGCCGGAAAAAAACCCCGGGACCTGGCCGGGATAATCATCGCCAACCTGTCCGACCCGGAGGGGTTCCTCGAAAAAATGGATATCGCCGGCCCGGGGTTTATCAATTTCACCTTGTCCCGTAAATGGTGGGATGAAGTCGTCCGGCGCATCCTGAGGCAAAAGGACGCGTACGGCCGGTGCGAGGACGGCCGGGGGCGCCGGGTCCAGGTCGAATTCGTGTCCGCCAATCCCACCGGTCCGCTTCACGTGGGCCATGGTCGGGGAGCGGCCATCGGGGACGCCTTGGCCCGGGTGCTGGAAGCGGCCGGTTGGGAAGTGCGGCGGGAATACTACGTCAACGACGCGGGCCGCCAGATGAGGACCCTGGGACGGGCCGTGCTGTACCGTTACTACCAGTCCCTGGGAAAGGAGGTCGATTTTCATAAGGACCTTTACCAAGGCGAGTACATCATCGACCTGGCCCGGGACCTGCTTAACCGGGAAGGCGAAAAATACCTCGACCTGGACGAGGAAAAGGCCGTCGACGAAATCTACCCCTGGGCCGCGGACAAGATTCTGGATGGGATCAAGGAAGACCTGGCCGCCTTCGGCATCGCCTATGACCGCTGGTTCTCGGAAAAGAGCCTTTTCGAAAACGACCACTTTAAAAACACCCTGGCCGACCTCGAGGCCCGGGGACATATCTATAAGGAAGGCGGGGCCGTCTGGTTCGCGTCCGCCAAGCTGGGGGACGACAAGGACCGGGTCCTGATTAAAAGCTCCGGCGAAAACACCTATTTCGCCACGGACATCGCCTACCACGGCAATAAATACCAACGAGGCTTCGACTTGGTCATCAATCTCTGGGGCGCCGATCATCACGGGTACATTCCCCGCATGAAGTCGGCCGTGGAGGCCTTGGGATATGACAAAAGCCAATTGGAAATTCTGTTGGTGCAGTTGGTCAATCTGCTCCGGGGCGGCGCGCCCGTGGCCATGTCCACCAGGGCCGGGGAGTTCGTCACCCTGAAGGAAGTCGTGGACGAAGTGGGCGCCGACGCCGCCAGGTTCATTTTCCTGACCCGGAGTTCGGACAGTCCCCTGGATTTCGACCTCGAGGCCGCCAAGGCCAAAAGCGCCGACAACCCGGTTTATTACGTCCAGTACGCCCACGCCAGGATTTGCAGCGTGTTTAGGAACGCCCAAGCCCTGGGAGTTCCGGTGGAAACCGGGGACCAGGTCGATCTGGCCCCGCTCCAGGAAGAAGATGAACTGGGCTTGATCAAGCATCTGGCCAAATTCGGCCAGGTTGTCCAGGGCGCGGCCGCCACCCTGGAACCGCATCGCCTGACACATTTTTTAACGGAACTGGCTAAAAGGTTCCATCCGTATTATAATCGACATCGATTCATAGGCGAAGACCCCAAAGTTACCCGGGCCCGGTTGGCGTTGGCCGCGGCCGTCAAGCAAGTCGCGGCTTCGGGGCTTCACCTCCTGGGCGTCTCCGCCCCGGAAAAAATGTAGGAGCCGCGGAAGGGCGATCTGGAGCCGAACATCGATGGGTATTTTCCGCAGAGGCGCCGGGAGGAGAAAAACGCCTCCCCGCCTGGACCCCAATAAGAAATATCCGGATTATATCAATCCTGGTCCGGAAGCCGAGCCCGCCCTTCCCGGCGAAACCGATTTTTTCGCCCAAGTCGAGGAGTCGACGGACCAACCCGCCGTCGCGCCCCAAAACCCGCCGCGCAAAATCGGGGTCCTGACCCTGACCAGGGGGGCCGCCGTCCTGTGCGTCATTGGGTTGACATTTTTGATCGTCTGGGTTTTTATTCTCGGAATCCTGGTCGGACGGGGGACGATCTTTCAGACCGAGGCCTTCCAACAACTTGAGGACAAGCTGCTGGACAAAAACGTGGACGAGTTCGCCCAGGCCTTGGAAATAACCGAGGAAAAAGACCGGGCCCAGCCGCCGGCGGCCTCCGACAAAACCGCGCTGACCTTTTTCGAGGACCTGACCAAAACCAAAAAAGAATCGGAACCAAGGGTCGAACCGCCGGATGCGCCCCTAAAGCAGCCGCCCCTGAAGAAGGATGCGGCCGCCAAGCCGCAATCTCCCGCCCCCGCGTTCAAGCTACAGGAACCGGTCGCCGCCCCTAAAACCGCGGCCCCCAAGCCGGTCGCCGCCGTCAAAAGCGCGGACGCCAAAACCAAAAAGACGCTCGAGCCGCCCGAAAGGAACCCGGGAGAAAACTTTACGGTTCAAGTGGCCGCCGCCAGGACCTTGGAAGAAGCCGATCGGATGATCGGACGATTGAATAAACAGGGGTTCGACGCCTATTATTACCAATATGTTTCAAACAATAAAAAATACTATCGAATCAGGGTCGGGCGCTACAAGACCAGGGCGGACGCCCAGGTCGCGCTCGATAGACTGACGGAAAAGGGCTATGGAAATATGTTCCTTTCCTCCCTGGGCGACTGATCCCGCGGCCGCCTGAATGAAAAAAACCACACCGGCCCTCCGTCGGCCCGCTCCTTTTTCTTCCCTCTCGCCTAGTCGGGCCGGGCGGCGACCGCCGCCGCCTTTCCGCCCCGGATGTTGAAAGACGCCCGGGGAGGACCGGCTGCGGTCGGCATCTTAAATATCCTTAACACTTCCACCTCGCCGGGACCGCGGTCGGCCTCCGGCCGGGACCCAAGGAAAAGAAAGACTTGACGCCATGAGAACAATCCCCTACCCGGCGCGCTTCAAAACCAACCAAACCGCTCCGGCGGACCGGGCGCTAGCATTGAAGCCGCGCCAAACTTGTATAATACTCGGGCGCGGACATGGCTTTTAACATCGCCGGCTTCATCCGCGTCAACAAAAGGTTTTTTATCTGGGCGGTCTTTTTTTCCCTGCTGTTCCTTATGCGGGGCATGTTCGGGCTGATATTCCTGACCTATATTCTCTGCTTCATTTTCAATGGGCTGATTGAACGGCTCTCGGCGCGGACGCCGCTCCCCCGCCGCTTGTGGACGGTCATCATTTACCTGACCTTCCTCACCCTCCTGGTCGCCCTGGGGGCCGTGGTCGCCCCGACCATGGGCGCCGAATCCACCATCTTCTTCAAGCAACTGCCCCACACCATCGACCAGTTCCACGATTACCTGGACAAGCAGGCCGCGGCCCAGCCCAATTTGTCCCTGGTTTATTTCAGGCTCAAGCACTTCCTGTCCCTGGAGAGGCTTCTGGGCATGGACGGCCAGACCGTGACCTCCATCTTCCTGGCTTCCTTCAACCGGGTGACTCATTACTTTTCCTTCTTTTTGCTGGGAACCCTCTTTTCCTTTTTTATTTTGTTCGATTTTCCCAATCTGAAAGCCCGGGCCCGGGCCCTGAAAAACACCCGGCTGAAGGAAATATACGAGGAGACGGCGGACAGCGTCGTCCAGTTCGCCCTGGTGGTGGGCGCCGCTTTTCAGGCCCAGATCATGATCGCCTGGGTCAACACCGCGCTCACCGCCCTCGGACTTTATTTATTAAATATCGAGCCGGTGGCCCTTCTGAGCGCCATTGTGTTTTTCTGCGGACTCATACCCGTGTTGGGAGTCTTCATCTCCTCCGCCCCCATTCTGCTCCTGGCTTTCAACAGCGGCGGGGCCGCGGTTTTTTCCTTCGCCTTGCTAATGATCCTCATCGTCCACTTGGTCGAGGCCTATATCCTCAATCCCAGGATTTTTTCGGCCGTCTTCAAGATCAACCCGGTCCTGACCCTGATAATCCTCTACCTCGGGCATAAATTTCTAGGGCTATGGGGAGTGGTCTTGGGAATTCCCATCACGGTTTACCTTTACCGGTACGCTATTTTGGGAAAAACGGCTTGGGAAAACCCCCTGGAGGGGCCGACCTCGGTCAGGGAGAACGAATCGGGCGACGCGGCCCCGGACCCGGCCGAGCCCCTGTCCGGACCTCGCGACCCCGAGTGAAGCGGGTGACGCCCCCGAGGGAGCGCGGTCGTCGCGCCCACTTGCCGCGCCGCCATTAACCGGTTGTTCAGCGGCGAGAAAGGCCGGAAGGGCATGGCCGCCGGTCCCCGTCGCCGAACTTCACCGCTAGGGCCGGGGAGAAACGCCGCTAGTCGGCTTCGTAAACCAGTTCTCCCCCCACGAAGGTTTTTAACGCCTTCACGTCCTTGATCCGTTCCGGGGCCGTCGCGAGAATGTCCTCGGACAGGACCACGAAGTCCGCCAGCATGCCCGGTTCGATGCGGCCCTTCTCCCTTTCCTCGAAACTGCACTTGGCCGCGTTGGTCGTGTAGGCTTCCAGGGCCTGATAAGGAGTGATGCACTGGTCCCGCCCCAGTTGAACGCCGTTCCTGGTCATCCGGTTGACCGCGTTGTGCATGGAAAAAATCGGAGAAAGTGGCGTCACGGGCACGTCGGCGTGGAGGGTGAAGGGGAGGCCCGCCCGGATCGCCGACCCCAGGGGGTCGATCCGCTCGGCCCGCGTCCGGCCGAGAAACAAATTCAGGTGCCGGTCGCCCCAATAATAGACATGATTGACGAAAAAGCTGGGAATGATCCCCAGGGCCTTCATTCTGGAAATGTGGTCCTCGGAGGCCATCTGGCAGTGAATGATCATGTGTCGGGCGTCGGTCCGGGCGTGCTTGGCCTGGGCCCGCTCAAAGGCCTGGATGACCGACTCGATGGCCCCGTCCCCATTGGCGTGGATGGCGATCTGTAAACCCTCGCCGTGGTTCCGCTCCACAAAGGCGTCCAGCGCCTCCTGGGGCATGATGAACATGCCCTTGTAGCCGGGTCGGTTGTGGTAATCCTCCCCCAGTGCCCCGGTCAAGGCCTGGATCGAGCCGTCCTGGAAATTCTTGACCGCGCCCAGTTTAAGAAACTTGTTTCCGAACCCCCGAAAAAGGCCCTGGTCCAAAAACGGGCGGTAAAATTGTTCCACCATGGTCAGGTAAACCCGCAGGCGAAGCTGGTTCCCCGCCTCCAACCGCTGGTAAGCCCTAACCGCCTTGGCCCCCTCGCCGAAAGCCCCCACCGCCGCGTCATGCACGCTGGTGATCCCCTCCCGGTGGCACTTGGCCGCGGCCAGGGGGATGAGACGCTCGAAGGCGGCCGCGTCCGGGACCGGTCGCAGACGACTCACCAGCTCCATGGCCGCCGGTTCCAGGAGCAAGCCCGAAGGCAGGCCGTTCTCATCCCGGTGAATAATCCCGCCGGCCGGGTCCGGGGTCTCGGGGCCGACCCCGGCCATTTTCAGGGCCAGGGAATTAGTGTAACCGGCGTGGGATGAAACGTGCAGCACAAACACCGGATTATTCGGCGCCGCCTCGTCCAGGTCCAGCCGCGTCAAATGCCGGTTGTCGGATATCCGGGTGTCGTCATAGCCCCAGGCCCCGATCCAGGCCCCCGGACCGGACGCGGCCGCCGCCCGCGCCAGCCTTTTTTTCAAATCCTCGATCCGCGGATTCTCTTCCGGGGAAGCGTCCTCCAGGGCCAGGCACAATGAATAATAGGAAAGGTGTCCGTGAGTCTCGATCAAGCCCGGTATGACCGTCCGCCCCTCCAGATCGACCAGGCGCGTGTCCGGACCAGCCAGCCTCCTTAGCTCCTCGTCGCTCCCCACGGCCTGGAAAAGATCCCCCTGGACCCCCAGGGCCGAAAAGCGCGGCGCGGCCGGGTTCATCGAAATCACCCGCCCGTTAAAAAAAACAGCATCCATCGTTGACCCCTCCTTGAGTGGTTTTTTGGCGTCCTTGACTGTACAATTATATTATGTATAATTAGTTTACGCAAACAAAAACGTCCCGGCGCGGCAATTGACATTAACAATAAAAACGGCTATTTGTATCGGCAGACCCTTACCGGTCGAAAAGCGTTGGGGAGAATGAGCATGAGGATGCGCGAATTGGTCAAGGCGACCGGGGTTTCCAAGGAAATGATCCATTACTTTTCCCGGGAGGGTCTTTTGCCGGAGGTTGATAGACCGAGCGCCAACCAGGCGATATACGGCCCGGAACACGTGGACCGGATTTTCCTGATCAAGAAACTCCAGGAAAAACTGTTCCTTCCGATTAATTTGATCAAGGAGATACTGGACCAACAGGACGAGTCAGGCCTCGACGAGGAATTGTTGACGATCAAGACCGACTATTTCAAGGCCGTGGACCACTTACTGCCGGGGAAGATCGTTGGTGAGGACGCCTTTCTGGAATACACGGGCATGTCCCGAAGCCGCCTTGCGGATTTCGAGGAGTACAAGGTCATCCGATTCGAAATGGCGGATGGGGTCAAGGTCTATTCCCACGACGCGGTAAAACTCGGCCGGGTTATCGGCGATATGAGAAAACGGGGGTTGTCTCACGAAAACGGCCTGAACCGAACGATGCTCAAGGAAGTTCACGAGATGCTTCAGCCCATTTTTGAACACATGACGGTTGATTTCGAGGAAGCCCTCGATCGTAACGATTTTTCGCCGGAAGAGAGACAGAAACTGGCTCTTTCGGCGGTGGAGCTGATGCCCCTCTTCTTTTACCACACCGTCCACAACTATTTAGAAAAAGCCAAGTCCAGATTTTTGAAGTGAATTTAAGGAGCAGAGTCGCTCACTGCACTTCGGATATTTTCCCGGTGTTCTCGTTCGAACAATCGCGGCAGGCAGGTCTTGTGTTCGTGGTCAAGTTAGAGAAAGGAGGCGGATAATGTAACGGCGTCTTCCATGCCTGTTAACGATACTCAACGTTGTACCTGGATCGGAGTGATTCATTGTCTAGCCCGGTCTGCTCAAATCTTTTTAAAACCTAAATCCAAAAAGTCCACCGTCTTCCCGAGCGTCGGTTAGCACAGTCGGCAGGACGTACTTTCCAAGATCGAACCCCTTAATGCTCTCTTTGAACGCGTCGTCTTCATTCATCGTCACAATATATTGAAATCCTAATTCCTCCGCGAATTCAGCCCCGATCTTTAAAGCGCTGACAACTTGCCGGCCATCTACTCCATCGTAAAGGTGACTGTCGTGTATCAAAAACCCTGGACCAATACCTCGGCCGGCGCACAATCGCATGAGCATCATATCGAAGCAAAAAATTTGCATGTTCTTGATTCCCTTGCTTCGGGAGCCTTGCATTGGGAAGTCGAAGGCCGGCCCGTTGGAAGTTTCCCTTAAGGTCATGCTACCGGCAAATTCATACAGCCTCATTGATGTTTCCTCGAACGCAAGAATAGCTTCCGACAAGCGGGCCTTTTGTTCAGAAAAATCTCGTCGTAGTCGCAGAGCGAGTAGATTTCGCTGGATATCCAATTGATTTTTCGCGCCTTCAAACTGCTCGGCGGCATCAAAACGCCGGCGTAAAGACTCGAGATTCGCCTCAAGGCGTCCAGATTCACCCTGAAGTTTAAAAAACTGATCCAAGGCGCCATGGCTCTGTAGAACCCCGAATATGGCAGCACGCCGTTCGTCTATTCCAACCTTTTCCTGCTCCCGTACCGCGAACCTACGTCGGGCTGCCTCTAGCTCGCCGGAGAGGTAATCTCGACGGTTTCGAATTACAGATTCGTGGAAGCTTTGCACTTCCTCATATCGTTTGAGGGCCACGCCTGGCAGCGTCACACCCGCCTCCGCATAAAGTCTCTCCAAATCATCGAGGGGAGGTGGGTTTTCAGTTTGCATTGCTTGCTCTAAATCACGAATCGCCGCCAAATCAATGACATTTGCGTTAGATAGCTCATCGAGCGCTTTTGTGAGTTGATCGGCTTCGGCTTCCAACTCTCGATATTGCGGCAACACGTGAAAAGCCGCGAGCTGTGATTTAAGTTTTTGCAGCCGAGCATCGGCCACGGCCAATTGTGTTCGCAGATCAGAGGCCTTTCCAACGATATTGCCAAACGCGCCGGCATTTGCTGCTTTTTTCAACTCCTTTAAGGTTCTTTCTTGGTCCCGTACTTCTTGCCAGTCGCTGGCAATTATCCAGTCCAGGCCTAGCAAAAAGAGTAGTGCGACCTGATAGTCGCCATCCTGTTGCATGGTTGAATGCTTCTCGGGAGTTGTAAATGCCCCACTGAGTTGTCGACGCGCAAAGTAGGCAAACAAGGAACGGAATGTCGGCTTCCGACTACTGTCGCGTTGGACTTGATACAGCCCGAACATCTTTTTTCCAAGCAGCTCAACCAACGCTGTATTGGATAATACAAGTTCATCCTTGGGAATATCGGCTCCTTCAATGCGCACCTTTGATTTTTTACCACCAGAGCGTTCAACAAGCACCTTGTTTCCAGCCAGGTCGAACTCCATGCCAAACGTTTCATTAAGGAGTTCTTTCGAGCAAAAAAGTGCGCCTTTATCAACATTCGCACCGGTTAGAAAGTTCACGATCTCAATTAAACTTGTCTTTCCCGCCCGGTTACGAGTTTGCTTGTCGCTAGCATCCACCTCCTTCCGCGAGATCAAAATATTAAGGCCGGGACGAAATATCAGTTCCTTAAAGGTGGTTAAACTGCTATAAATGCGGTAAATCATGAAGACCTCAGGTTTAGAAGGCCTTTTTTAAGTTCAATCGCGCCGATAAGAAACAACATGTCCAACGCAAGCACGAACGCATCGTAACGCAAGTACGGCAAATCTTTTTGCTTATCCGTGGAGCGGCGCATCTCTTCCCACAAAGCTGAAACTGTAACTGGTTGGGCTAGGCATTTAATGATCGCGCCCCCCACAGTCAATAAAGCGCGGTTTCGGGACAAATGTCTAGAAGGAAGAATCATGGGGTATCCCCTCTTGCCGCCTCGAAAATTTCGCAACGTTCAAAGTAGTACGCCAGAATCGTGATAACAGCTATTTCATGCTCCGGAGTTCCTCTTCGATCTCCACCGGCCCACGATTGAAGTTCGGCGAATACCAAATTTGGTGGGTAATGTTCGCGCAGTCTTTGATACTCAGCTTTGAAAGCCTCCGCCAACCGCTCACCAAGTGTTTCATCGTGCCACCGGTTAAAAAAGTCCACGATCAACTGGGATTTGATCATTCCCTCCTTTAGCAAACGGGATACACTTTCCGATAGGGAATTGGCCTCGATTTTACCCATTGGGATATCTTTGACTTCCGTGGTTATTGGTATAGGAAGTGCGGCAATTTTTTCCAACGCCACTTGGAGGTCTTTAAAGCCTATTTTAGCCTTCGTTTCATCTGTCGGCGCAATCCCGAACCAGGATTCCTTGTCTTCAACCGAAAGAGTTCGAAAGATATTTCGCAACTCCTCTAAACCCCAAGGCTCTAGTTGAAGGCCAGGGTTTGTTTTTTCAAAATCAAGTAATAGCAGAAGAACATGGGACGGGAGTCCATCCGCGGCATTATGAACAAAAACCCATTTATCAAAATAGCTTTTCCAATACTTTTTGGCGCCCTCAAAATCTTCGGCTATCTTCGCTTTTGCTTTGCCTGCCTCCATCTCATTAGGTGCATATACCTGGAACAAACAACGCGCGGACTTTAAAAATCCATCATTTTTCCTGTCGCCCCATTTTCCCCAAGGTCGACAGGCTAGAAAATCGGCCTTGTATGCCAAGCCCATCAGCCGTTCGAAAAAAGTCTGAAACTCATCGCCTTTCGCGCGGAGAAACTTATTCTCGAACTTCTGCTCGTAATAGGCATCTTGCAGGTTCATGATTGACTAATGCTTTAACCCGGTTCGCATCCGTTCTCCAGCAATGGCGGCCCTAAACGATACGGCCAAATGATACTGAAATTTTCGGGTCAATATATTTTTTATCCATGCCATTAATTTTTTAACCTTTTTTACTCGTTTCCATTATGATAGACGTTGGATAGGCGCTTGTCAATTCAAAAACCTTACAAAAACCCCGACCCTAGGCACAGTCTTGGGCCGGGCAATGATGTTATTGACCATCTCGATAAGCCCGGCGTGAGAACCAAACCTAACATATTGAAGCTCCCCGCGGCAAGCCGCGGAGAATACGCTCGCCGGGCAAGGTCTATCCCCTGGCCGGCGATTATGGGCGGGGGCGGGGCGCTACATCTATAGAGTGAGGAAGCTGGAGCTTCCCTGGCCGAGGTTCCCAAGCTAGAGATTGGGAACCAGCCTTACTCATTTGGCCATTTTCCTGACATTTTCAACCGCCGCCAGGCGGGTTCTCCGGAAAAAGAGCCGGGGGTCGCCGGGGGCGCCGGCTCCGGCGCGCCCCTGACCCTGGGACGGGAAGGAGTCCCTCGAAGCCCAACTACTGGCGCGCGTGGGGCGGAGCAGCCCCGCCCGCGCGGCGCCGGTGACGTCTTCCCGGTTTCCCGTTGAACCCGGGTTTTTGTGGGCGCCCCCTCGCTCCAGTGTCAGCGGCCGGTTGAAAATTTAAGGAAAATGTTCAAATGAAAATGAGTTAGGCTGGTTCCCACGCTCTAGCTTGGGAACCTCGGCCAGGGAAGCTCCAGCTTCCTCACTCTAGAGATGTAGCGCCCCGCCCCAGCCCATAATCGCCGGCCTGGGGATAGACCTTGCCCGGCGGGCCTTCAGGCCTGGGCTCAACGAGACGGATGAAATTTAAAACCTACTAATATCAATACCTTCACCGCCGCCAGGACTACGAAATGGAAACGCCGCGTTTATTCCCCGTGGTTGCTTTCCGGATAAAGTGGGGAAGCTAGAGATTCCCCTTCTCGGGTTCCCAAGCTAGAGCTTGAGAACCAGCGAATATTTGGATGTCCCTTTAAATAGTCTCCGCGAAGGCCTCGATTTTTTTCTTGACTTGGCGCGCTGTTATCCTCGGGCAAAAAATTGACGCCCGATTTAATAAAAAATTAGTCCTTGAAACTCCAGTCGATTTTTCGTCTAATGAGAAAAGGTGGAGTTATGAAAAAATTACCGCCGTTAATGTCGATTCAGGGGAGAATTCATATGAGAAGCGACGCCATGAAGAAGGGGTTGGAAAAAGCCCCGCACCGTTCCTTGTTCAAGGCCATGGGATATACCGACGAGGAAATCGCCCGCCCGATGATCGGAGTGGCTAATTCGAAAAACGAGATTATTCCCGGGCACATCCATCTGGACACGATCGCCGCGGCGGTTAAGGCCGGTATTCGGATGGCCGGCGGAACGCCCATTGAGTTTTCCACCATCGGGGTTTGCGACGGCATCGCCATGAACCATGAAGGCATGAAATATTCCCTGGCCAGCCGGGAATTGATCGCCGATTCCGTGGAAATCATGGCCCGGGCCCACCCTTTCGACGGTCTGGTGCTGATCCCCAATTGCGATAAGATCGTGCCCGGCATGCTGATGGCGGCCCTGAGGCTGAATATCCCGGCCTTGGCCGTTTCAGGCGGGCCGATGATGACCGGCCGGATCGACGGCCGGGAAGTGGACCTGATCACCGTCTTCGAGGGCGTGGGCAAAGTCAGGGCCAAGAAGCTTTCGGCCAAGGACCTGACCCGGCTCGAGGACGCGGCCTGCCCGGGCTGCGGGTCGTGCGCGGGCATGTTCACCGCCAACTCCATGAACTGCCTGACCGAGGCGATCGGTCTGGGGCTGCCGGGGAACGGGACCATTCCGGCGGTCAGCGCGGCCCGCGTCAGGCTGGCCAAGCAAGCCGGCCAAACGATCATGAACCTGGTGAAAAAGGGCATTTGTCCCCGGGACGTGGCCACTCCCGCCGCTTTCCGCAACGCCATCGCCGTGGACATGGCGCTGGGGTGTTCCACCAACACGGTCCTGCATGTGCCCGCCCTGGCTCATGAAGCGGGGATCGAACTCAACCTGGACAGCTTCAATGAAGTCAGCGCCAAGACTCCGCACCTGGTGAGTTTGTCCCCGGGCGGACCGCACCACTTGCAAGACCTGGACGAGGCCGGCGGCGTCATGGCCGTCATGGCGGAACTGGCCAAGGCCGGGCTGATCGACGGCGACGTCATGACCTCCACCGGGCAGAAGCTCAAGGCCCTGCTCAAAACCGCGGCGGTCAAGAATCGGGCGGTGATCAGGGAATTGGACGCGCCCTATCACAAGATCGGCGGCATCGCCATTCTGCGCGGCAACCTGGCGCCGGACGGGGCGGTGGTCAAGCAGTCGGCCGTGGCGGAGGAAATGCTGCGCAGCCGCGGCCGCGCCAGGGTTTTCGATTCCGAGGAGGAAGGCTCCAAGGCCATCCTTGACGGCAAGATCAAGGCCGGCGACGTGGTGGTGATCCGGTACGAGGGTCCCAAGGGCGGCCCGGGCATGAGGGAGATGCTGACGCCCACTTCCAGCATCGTGGGACTGGGCCTGGGCGCGGCCGTGGCCTTGATCACGGACGGACGTTTTTCCGGGGGGACCCAGGGCGCGGCCATCGGGCATATCTCTCCCGAAGCCGCCCTGGGCGGCCCCATCGCCCTGGTGCGGGAAGGTGATGTCATCGCCATCGATATACCGGCCAAATCCATCACCCTGGAAGTGTCCGATGAGGAGTTGGCCAGGAGAAGGGCCGAGTGGACCCCGCCCGAACCCAAGATCAAGGGAGGATACGCCCTGAGATATTCCCGCTTGGTCAGTTCCGGGGCCGCGGGCGCTGTGTTCAAGGATTGACGGCCCAGGGGCCGGCGTCGTTCCAGCGCGATTGACCGGCCCCTTGTTTCCGCGGGCCGCCGAAGCCGGGAAAGTAAAAGGTGACTTGCGTGGGGTTTGTGTTGGACCAGAAAGCCGACCAAGGGGATGAATCCAGGTACGCCGGGGAGGCGGGACGGGAGTTTTTGAACCTGCGGAAAGCCATGATTCTGAGGCTGCTTTCTCCACGCAGGGGGCAAAGGCTCCTGGACGTCCATTGCGGCGCCGGATTTTACCTCCAGGCTTTCAAGCGCGAGGGCCTGGACGTCACCGGACTGGAACCGTCTCCGGACCCCCTGGAACGGGCCCGGGCCCGACTGGGCGACGGGGTCCCGCTCTTCACCGGGCAGGCCGAGGACTTGCCTTTCGAGGACAATGAATTCGACTTTGTAACCTTGATTCATTGCCTGGAATACACCAAGGACCCGGACCAGGCCCTGGCCGAGGCCATCAGGGTGGCCTGGAAGGGCGTTTTCGTGGGGGTTCTCAACGGGCTCTCCCTAAGCGGAGTGGGCTGTCGATTCCGGAGCTTGCTGTCCGGCCGCCCCGAACCTCATCGTCGCCATTTTAACTTGTGGGACCTGACCTGGCTGCTGCGCCGCCAAGCCGGGCCGAAAAAGATCAGATGGGCCACTGTGGGAATGCTGCCGCCATCCTTGTCCGCCAAGGCCGCTTTTCTCGAGGGGCGTCCCTTGTTTCAGCAAAGCCCCTTCGGTTCCTTTCTCGGCGTGGCCGTTGACCTCAACTACACTCTACGGACCGACAACCTGACCGTCAAAACGAAGTTTTCCTTGGGAAACAAGCATGCGCCCTCGCCCACGCCCACTTCCTACGGCCCTTTTCGCCGCAACGGGCCGGGAGGACAATAAACCGCGAGGAAGCGGACGCATGGTTTCAGGGCCGGTTCGGCCAGCCGCCGGCCGGGAGGAATGACCGTGAAGGAAGCTCTTTTATACGCCGGACTGGAGGAATCCCGGGTCAAATGCGGGCTGTGCGCGCACGAATGCCTGATTCCCCCGGGACGAAAAGGAATTTGCGGGGTTAGGATAAATCAAAACGGGACCTTGTTCAGCCTCGTGTACGGGAAAGCCGTGTCGGCCCACCTGGACCCGATTGAAAAAAAGCCCCTTTTTCATTTCCTGCCCGGGTCGACTTCGCTGTCCGTGGCGACCATGGGGTGCAATTTCGCCTGTTCCTTCTGCCAGAATCACGGCATCAGCCAAGGACCCCGGGAGGATGAACCGATATCCGGGACTCACCTGGCCCCGGAATCAATCGTGGCCGCGGCCTTGAGCCAGGGCGCCGCCTCCATCTCCTACACCTACACCGAACCCACCATTTTTTTCGAATACGCCCTGGACACGGCCCGCGCGGCTTCCCGGGCCGGTCTGAAAAACGTTTTCGTCACCAATGGTTATATGAGCCGGGCCGCCTTGGAAATGATCGGCCCGGACCTGCACGCGGCCAACGTCGACCTGAAGGCCTTTACCGACGATTTTTATAAAACCCTCTGCCGGGCCCGCTTGGAACCGGTCAAGGAGACCATTGCGCGCCTGCGGGAAGCCGGAGTTTGGGTGGAAGTCACCACCCTGGTGATCCCGGGCCGGAACGACGATCCCGCCGAACTGCGGGCCCTGGCCGAGTGGCTGGTTGGCGTCTCGTCGGATATACCATGGCATATCAGCCGCTTCCACCCCGTGTACCGCCTGACCGACGCGCCGTCAACTCCCGCGGCCGTCATCTCGCGGGCTCGGGAGATCGGTCTGGAAGCCGGCTTGAAATACGTCTACAGCGGCAATGTCTGGGGAGACCCCGGGGAAAAAACTTCCTGCCCGGGCTGCGGCCGGCTCCTCATCGACCGGGTCGGCTTCACGGTGTCGTCCAACCGGATCAAGGACGGCGCCTGTCCCTACTGCGCGACCGAAATCGCCGGGGTCTGGAGCTGATTCCGGTGGCTGATCCGAACCAGGATCCGCGTTCGGGCCACCGGGAGAGGCAACGGGAAAAATTCCGCCGCCATGGCCTGGAAAAGTTTACCGACGAGGAAATCGTGGAACTGCTCTTGACGTTCGGCACTCCTCGACGGGACTGCAAGCAGGCCGCCCGGGGTCTCTTGAAAAACTTCGGGTCCATCCGGGGAGTATTCGAGGCCGATGAAGCGGAACTGGCCGCGACGCCCGGGGTCGGTCCCAACAACGTGGTGGCCATAAAATTCATTTACCAGGTGGCGGGCAAATTCCTGGAACAGCAGTTGGTCGGCCGGGAATATCTATCCTCGTCGCGGAAGGTCTGGGCCTATCTCCGGCATCACCTGGAAAATCTTTCCAAGGAAGTATTCAAGGTGATTTTTCTGGATTCGGCCAACGGCGTGGTGGCGGTGGAGGACCTCGGCCGCGGCACGGTCACCGGCGCGGTGGTTCAAACCCGGGAAGTCATTGAGCGGGCCCTGGTCCTGAAGGCGGCCGGCCTGGTATTTGTCCACAACCATCCCTCGGGCCGGATTGCGCCCTCGACCGCGGACCACCGCTTGACCCGGCAGCTTCTGCACGCGGCCCATGTGGTGGACATGAAGGTGGTCGATCATTTAATCGTCGGCAAGGGCGAGGAATACTACAGTTTTCGGGACCAGGGACACCTCGGCCGGTTCGAGGGCGAATTGAACGACTTTTTTTATTCGGGCGCCTGAGTTTCCTTTTCGGTTTATGGACTATAACCTTGCGCGGACGCCCCGGTAATTGTTATAGTACTTAGCGAGGCCGGTTTGAACTTTCACATTTACAGGCAGTCAAGGCTGCCGTCCGTTGTTACACGCCTGGAGGGTCCCGTAGGGAAGGGCGAGAGGAGTCATAATGGTTTCACCGTTATCGGGGGGCTTAAATGGACGTAAAATACATTAACCCATTTCTACAAGCCACGTTGAACGTCCTCAAGACGATGGCGTTTGTGGAAATAAACCCTGGCAAGCCTTTTTTGAAGCGAGACCATGTCGCCTTCGGCGATGTGACGGGAATAATCGGCCTGACCGGGGGGGCCACGGGCTCCCTGTCCGTGACCTTTAATTTTTCCCTTATCAAGCTGATAATGAACAACATGCTGGGGGAACAAGTCACTGATGTCACCAATGATGTCAGGGACGCCGTGGGCGAGCTGACCAACATGATTTCCGGCGACGCCAGGCGGCTGTTGCAACAAGAAGGCCTGAGCCTGTCCGCGGCCATTCCCACCATCGTGGCGGGACGGAATCATACCATCAAGCATGTGGTCAACGGTCCGATTATCGTCATCCCTTTTACCTCGGAAAACGAAGGGCAGGCCACGGTCGAGGTCAGTTTGAAGTAATTCCAACCATGACTGAGAAAAGATGCAAAATTCAGGCGATCGACTAGAACGACTGATTCTTCAAAGTCGCAATAAATTCAGGGCCCTGGTCGACGGCCTGGCCGACGAGGTGATGTCCATCGATCCCGATTACCGGATCATCACCGTGAACAAGGCCTTGGCGTCCAACCTTGAAAAACATCCGCGCGAGCTTATCGGTCGCCGCTGCCACAAGATTATTTACGGGTTCGACCGGCCCTGCCCCGAGAACGGCTTGGCCTGCCCGGCTCTCCTGGCCCGCCAGACCCAGGGCGTCGAAGTGGTCTTCCACGAGCTCCCAGCCGTCAGTTCCCATGATTTCAAATACCTGGAAATACGGGCCATGCCTCTGGACGAATGCGGGAAAGATGATGACTGTCAAGACGAGGGAGAGGTCATACTGGCCCGCCGCGACGTCACCCTGCAGCGCCTGGCGGAAATACAACTGCTGGAACATCAACAGCGCTTGGAAAAAGAAGTCCGGGAGCGCACCCAGGACCTGGTCCTGGTCAACGAGGAGTTGACCGCCCAGCGGAACGAACTGGCCGAGGTCAACGACAGCCTCCTAAAATTACAGGCCATGAAGGAAGACCTGACCAACATGGTGGTGCACGACCTTAAATCCCCCCTGGCGGAAATCCTGGCCAATCTGGAAATGCTGGGCAGCGAGCCGCTCTCGGAGATGCAGGGCGAGTTTCTCGAAGCGGCGCACATCGGCGGCGACGACCTCCAACGCATGATCACCAACCTCCTGGATATCAGCCGACTGGAGGAGGACCGCCTGGCCCTTGATATCACGGACATCTCCGTCCCGGACCTGCTCGAGGAAACGGCCGCCCGCTTCGCCCTCCGGGCCCGCCTGGGAGAGGTTCAACTCGAAACCTCGGCCACGCCCGACCTTCCTTTTCTGGCGGCCGATCAACGGCTCCTGGAAAGAGTGCTGACCAATCTCCTGTCCAACGCCCTGGATTACACTCCGGCCGGCGGCCGGATACTAATCTCCGCGTCCCGCCAAGAGGGTTTCTTGCGGTTCGAGGTCAAGGACACCGGGCGGGGCGTCCCCAGGAATCAATTCGAGCGGATTTTCGAAAAATTTTCCCAGGGCCAGAGCGGCCGTCCCAAAACCAGTTCGGGCCTGGGCTTGACTTTCTGCCGAATGGCCGTGGAGACCCATGGCGGACGAATCTGGGTGGAGAGCGAGTTGGAAAGGGGCAGTTCCTTTATCTTCCTACTGCCATTGACCGAGGCGCCGGTCTTGGCCGTGGAGGATGGCAATGACTGATCTGAAGACCATGATAAAGGACCCCGCCCTGTTTAAGGTCTTGATCGTGGACGACAAGGCCAACATGCGCCGCACCCTGCGAAACATGCTCCGTATTTTGGGGTTCACTAATTTTCGGGAAGCCGAGGACGGGGATATCGCCCTGCAGAAACTGAAACTCGAGAAATTCGATTTTATCATCTGCGATTGGAACATGCCGAGAATGAACGGCGTCGAGGTGCTCAAGGCCGTTCGCCAGGACGAACGCATCAAGGACCTGCCCTTTTTAATGGTGACCGCCGAGGTGGAGGAAGGCACCGTGGCCGAAACCATCGAGGCCGAGGTCGACGGATATATTCTAAAGCCGTTCATACCGAAGACCCTGGAGGATAAGATGCTTGAAATCCTCCAGAAAAAGACGGCCCCTTCCCCGGTGGACACTCACCTTAAAGTCGCGGAAATCCACCTGCGCGCCCGAAACTACCAACTGGCGCACAAGGAGCTTGATCAGGCGGCCAAGCTGAGCCCACGCAGTCCCAAGGTCCATTTCCTGCGGGGGCTCGCCTACGAGGCCCAGGGCGACCTCGATAACGCCGAAACCGCCTTTTCCGCCGCCCGGACCGTGGGACCCAAGTTCATCAGGGCCCACGAAAAACTGGCCGATATTTACGCTAAACAGGGCAAAAGCGCCGAAATGCTGCAAGTCCTCCGGGAAGCGGTGCGGGTGAGTCCCAAGAACGCGGACCGCCAGACCAAGCTCGGTCAGGCCCTGCTGGGCGCCGGCCGCGTTCAGGAGGCGAAAAAAGCCTTCAACTCCGCCATCCAGATCGACCCCCACAACCCGGAACTGAAGACCTTCATCGGCGAGTCCTACCTTTCCGCCGGCTTAAGCCAGGAAGCCGAAAAAGCCTTCAAGGCTTCCATTCAGGATAATCCGGACAACGTTTTCGTATACAACCGGCTGGGAATAGCCTTCCGCCGGCAGAAAAAATTCGTCGAGGCGGTCAATTTGTATCTGAAAGCCCTAACCCTGGACCCGGACGAGGAAAACCTGCTCTTTAACCTGGCCCGGGCCTACCTGGGGGCCGGCAAGAAAGACCTGGCCGCGGCCTCTCTCAACAAAGCCATCAAGCTCCACCCGGAGTTCAGCGAAGCCCGGGAGCTTCTGGCGAAAATTCAAGCGGGAACATTTACGGGATGAAAGAATATCAAAAGGAATTCGCCCGGGTCCTGGCCGAGTCCGGGGCCCTGTTTTTCGCGCCCGGCCTCAGATTGAAGGACGGACGCCCCACCCCCTATTTCGTTAACATGGGCCTCTTCTGCACCGGCGCCCTCAGCCTGGAACTGGGCGACCGGATGGCCGGGCTTCTGGAAGGAAACGGCCTCTTAAACCAGGTGGACGTGCTGGTCGGTCCGTCCTACAAGGGCAGCGCCCTGGCCGTGGCGGCCGCGCAATGCGCCTTTCGCAATTACGGGGTCAATCTTTTTTTCGACTACGACCGCAAGGAAGTCAAGACCCACGGCGAAGCCACGGGACGCGCGGACCGCTTCGTCACCGGAGGACTCCGCCGGGGGGCCAAAATTTTCATCCTGGACGACGTGGGCACGTCCATGGCCACCAAATACGACCTGTTGAGCTTGCTTGAATCCGAATCCCGGGACCGGGGCCTGGACCTGAAGGTGGTCGGGGTGGGCTTGGCCGTGGATCGGCAGCAGACCAGCGCGGTCCTGGACGAAGACGGCCGGGTCAGGGAAGGCGAGCGCGGACGGGACGCCATCCGCGATTTCACTTCGCGGACCGGAATTCCCGTTTACTGCCTGGCCCGGATCAAGGAAGTCGTGGAATATCTGGCCGAGGAAAAAATTCCCGTGACCATTAATGGCGAAAAACGCCCCATCAATGCCGGAACCCTGGCTGGATTCAGGGACTACCTGTCCACTTACGGGACCCTGGAACGGCCGTGAGGCCTGGAGCCGCACGGCCATGATGGACGACCCGGCCGCCGGGTCCGCGCCTATTTTGGACGCTCTGGACGAGGTCCTGAACGCGGCCTATTTTACGCCCCTGGCCGTGGGCGACGCCCTCGCGATCCAGTTCCGGGTCGAAAGCCTCCGGGGAATTCCAGCGGAAACCGCGGCCGGCGTGTTCGCCTTGATGGATGGGTTGGAGGCGCCGCCGGACCAGGATGGTCGGCCCGACTTGGCCGGCGCCGCGGCCGATTTTTTTTCCAGGCTGAGCCGGGAATTTCCCGAGGTCTATGAAAAATGGTCCTCGGACCCCGGAATATTGCGCTTGGACCCCGAGGCGGCGTTTCAAATCGCCAGGTCCCGGGCCGAAGACAAAATTTCCCGGTGGCTCAAGATTTTTTTTCCGGAAATTTCATCGGATGCGGTGGAAAGAACCAGGGCCGAGGCTGTAAACGGCATTATGTCGGAATATGACCCCGCGGCCCGGCCGAACGACCTGGCCCTGCGGGCTTGGTTGCGGGACGAGAGGCTGCCGGCCTGGCCAAGCTGGGCCCGCCCCGGGATTTATCTCGACTGCTGGTCGGATTTCGTTCAAGCGGTCCTGGACCCCTCGCCCTCCGCAAAGGTTATTACCCGCCGGCTTTTTTGATAAAAAAGCCTCGCCCCCCATTTTTTCAACCCGGCGGAAAACGAAAAAACCGCGGGTAAATGCTCTTGGTAAGCGTCGGTCAAGCGAAACCAGGGTCCAACCACGCCTCGTCAGGCGGTGTTGGCCCCCGGTTTCCTTAATTCTTGACAAAGAGAAGTCTAGTTGAGAGCGTCTTTAACCGTTTTGGAAGGTTTAAATTTGATCGCCTTGCGCGCTTCTATATCAACTTCTTCTCCCGTCCTGGGGTTCCGTCCCTTGCGGGGCGCTCTTTCGGTAAGGGCGAAGGAGCCCAAGCCGGTCAGGGTGATGTCTCGTCCGGCTTTCACCTCGCCGACGATCACTTCCACGAGGGAAGACAAGACTTTTTCCACGGACGCCTTGCTGGCTTCCGTTTTTTCGGCGAGAAGAGCTACCAATTCAGCCTTGGTCATTTTTAATAATCCTCCTCCATATAGGGCGTAAAAATAATTCGGAAAGAGCCGCATGGCCCCCATCTCTTCCCGACTTTGGGGATGCGGCGAATATTAGGTGTTTAAGTCGTTAGATGTCAACAAAAAAAGCCCGGACCGGCCGGCGGGGGGAACTTGTTTTTCTTTGATTTACAAAACTCGGGCAAATGAATTAGGATATCCTCAATATCGATTCAAGGCTTGGTGAAATGGCCTGTACCAGACACATGGCGCCTTATGGGGTTCGGACCGCCCTCGGACCGGGGGTCGTGCTTTTCTTTTTGTCGCTTTTCCCGGGTTTTTTTATCCTGGCCCCAACCACGGTCCGGGCGGCCGACCAGGTTTATGCCATACACGTCAGTTCCTATATGGGCGAAAGCGACGCGGCCCTGGCGGTCGCGGACCTGAAAGCCAAGGGACTGGAAGCCTTTTCCCGGCAGGAAACCGTCAAGGGGCGGGGGATATGGTTCCGGGTCTACCTCGGGCGTTTCGATTCCATGGGCGAAGCGGAAAAACTGGCCGCCGGCCTTAGAAAACAGGGGTTGATCAGCTACTACTCCATCAGACCATTGGAACGACCGGGCCTTGACGTCGGCGCGGTCGCCGCCTCCACCCCGGAACGGACTTCGGAACCGCCGCCTGTCTCCGAGTATCGCGAGGAAGTCTATGGCCGGTACGTGGGGTCATTCAGGAGCAAGCTTCAGGCTGAAATGGAAGCCGAGGGTCTCGGTCAATACGGTTGGCCGGCGATCGTGGAAAAATTCGAGGTCCGGGGCCTGGTCTGGTACCGTGTTTTTCTTTTGCCGCCCTCGGCCGGAGGAACGCCGTCCGGCTTTGAGCTGCTGGTGGACCTGGCCCGGACCGCGACCGGAGACCTGGTCTGCCCCGGCGAAACCAAATTCAGCGTTCAAATGGCCCTGTTGAAATATTTGGGCGTCGCTGTTCCCCAAAAAAAATACCTGGCCGCCCTGCGGTCCGTCAGCGGCCGGGCGACCCGGAATCGCGCCGATTATACCGAATTGAACTGGGGCGTGGAAACCTTTCACCCCGATGAGTTCAACGCGGCGGTCGACGGATTGGCTCCGTCATCCAATATGCTATCGTTCCTGGGATGGGGCGTGGCGGCGACGGCGGACGAGCTGTCCCTCATGTCCGGGCGCAAAGCCTTGATTATTGTATCAGATTTCAAGGAAAATCTTGAATTCGGCGACCCCTTGGGCCAAGCCCGGGCCCTGGTGAAAAAGTTCGGACGCGACCTCTGCATTTATACTATTTATGTGGGCGCGGACGAGGCCGGCGTCCGGCTGGCTCGCGACCTGGCCGTGGCGAGCGGCTGCGGCGATTGGTTCGACGGCTGCCTGCTGCTGGCCGATCGCGGCTGCCTGGACAGCGCGGCCAAGGAAATTTTCGAGGGGGTCAAGAGCCCCTTGGGTTCGGCCTGCCTGGACTCCGACCGTGACGGAGTTTATGACAACAAGGACGAATGCCCCAACACCCCGTTGGGGGTCCCGGTGGACGAAAGAGGTTGTTGGATCGCCGCCTGGGCCCAGTTCTTCGACTTCGACAAGTCCGTGGTCAAGCCCCAGTACCTGCCCTATATCGCCAAGGCCGCCGGAATATTGAGGACCTACAGAAACCTGGGCGTCGAGGTGGCCGGACATACCGATAACAGGGGCTCCGATGAATATAATATGAAACTCGGCCTGAGGCGGGCCCAGGCGGTCAAGGACTGGTTGGTCAAATACGGGGTTGAAGCCGGGCGATTGGAAGTCAAATCCTACGGGGAAAGCCAACCCGCCGCGTCCAACGCCACCGACGAGGGACGGGCCAAAAACCGTCGCGTGGAACTCCACGTTTGGCAACCCAACGCCAACAGGCAAACCGTTCCCCCGCCGGGCGGCGTCGGCGCGGTGAAGTAGCCGCCTCCCGGGCCCGCCGGCGCGGCCCCGCAACCTGGAACCCCACGGCCGCGCCCTCTCCGCGAGCGCCGCGGCGGACGCGACCGGCTTTAACCTTCCTCGCGGTTGGCAAGGAAAGATAATATCGTGGCTAATCCGGATCGGTTGGAATTGGATCGGCTCCGCCGGCAAGTGGAGCGCCTGAAGGCGGCCCTGCGGGAAAGCGAGACTAGGTTCGGGCAATTGGCCGGGAACATCGATTCGGTTTTCCGGCTCTATTCCCTGGAAGAAGGAAAAAACCTCTATATCAGCCCCGCCTTCGAGCGCCTTTGGGGGGTCCCCCTCGCCAACGCCCTGGAAAATCCGGCAATTTGCCTGACCATGGTTCATCCCGAGGATCGGGCCCGCGTCAGTGGAATAATCAACGCAAATTTGGCGGACCCCGGGGAAAGACTGGAACTCGAATTCCGGATCGTTCGACCCGACGGCGGCGTCAGGTGGGTCCAGGATTCCATTTCCGGAGTGAGGGACGAGGACGGTCGGTTCATTCGCCTGGCCGGGATCACCCGGGACGTCACCTCCCTGAAAAAAGCAGAGCTGCAAGTCCTGGAAAGTGAACGGCGAATGCGGGGGGTCTTCGAGGCCGCCGAGAATGTCGCGTTCATCATGGTCGAGCCGCGGGACCAGGGCGGACAAATAATTGAATTCAGCCCCGGCGCCGAAAAAATGTTCGGCCTCGACAGGGAAGAGGCGGTCGGACGGACGGCGTCCCAACTAGCGCCGGCGGCGGCCTGGGAAGAGGCCTCGGGCTGCCTGGAAGGCCGGGAGGGACGAATCCGGAACATGGAAATCAAGGCCGCGCGAAGGTCCGGAGAAAAGTTTTCGGCCCTGTTATCGGTTTATCCCCTGCCAGACCTGTCCGGTGAAATTTACGCCCGACTGGCGGTGGTGGTGGATGTCTCGGAATTGAAGATCAAGGACGCGGCCCTTGGGGATAGCCGGGAAAAATACAGCCGCCTGGTGGAAAATTCCAAGGAAGGCGTGCTGGTCCTGAGCGGGCTGGACGTCTTGTTTTTTAACCGTCGCTTCCTTGAATTCATTGGCGGCCAGGATTGCTTTTGCCTGGAAAGACCCATTTTCGACCTGGTCCACCCCGACGACCGCGAGATGGTCAAGGACGAACACAATCTCCGGATGGCCGGGTTCAATTGGGATTACTCCCTGGAATTAAGGGTGTTGCGCGAGGATGGAGAGGTCTTGTGGCTCTTGGCGGACGGCTCCCCCATCGTCTGGGAGGGGTGTTCGGCCGCTCTTTATTTTTTCACCGACATCAGTCGGCAGAAGAATGTCGAGGCGGAACTGAGACGCAGCCAGGACACCGCCCGGGCTCTCCTGAACGCCGTCACCGAAACCCTTATCCTGGTGGAGCCCAGGGGGGTCATATTGGATATTAACGAGACCGGCGCCCGCCGCCTGGGAGGGGTCCCGAAGGATTTTATCGGCCTGGGGATAAATGACGTCCTGCCCCCGGAACCCGCCCGGCAAAGGGCGGACCTAGCCGCCCGGGCGGCGCGCGAGGGACGGGCCGTTTTGTGGGAGGATGAACGGGCCGGCCGTTACTATTCCAACAGTATTTATCCGGCGCCGGACCAAGAAGGCCGCCACCCGCGCCTGGCCATTTTCGCCCGGGACGTCACCGCGGAAAAAAAAGCCCGGGAACAGCTTATTCTCCATCAGGACCAGTTGCGGCGCATGGCCGCGGAGCTGACCGCCGCCGAGGCCCGCGAAAAGCGGCGCATCTCCGATGACCTGCATAATCGGATCGGACAAATCCTGTTTATCGCCAAAATGAAGCTGGAAGCCCTGACCTGGACCAGCGGAGACCGGACAGTGGAAAAAACGGCCCGGGAGCTGGCGGAGCTGATCGGCCAGGCCCTCTCGGACGCGCGCAACCTGATGATCGAAATCAGCCCGCCGATTCTTCACGTCCTGGGCCTGGAGGCCGCGTTGATGGACCTTGGCGAAAATATTCGAGATAATCACCAGCTCTCGGTTACCGTCGAACACAGGCGGCTGAGCGCTCCCCTGAGCGAGGACGTTCAGAACCTGCTCTACCGCGCCGTCGCGGAATTGACCTTCAACACGGTCAAGCATTCCCGGGCCGAAAACCTGAAGATAGCCATGAGCTCGTCCGGGGGCTGGGTCATGATCGAGGTCAGGGACGACGGGCGGGGATTCGACGTGGACTCGGCCTACCTGGAAGCTGGAAAGTCCAATGGTTTCGGTCTGTTCAGCCTTCGAGAGCGACTCGACGCCTGGGGCGGACGGCTGGTGGTCTCTTCCGGTCCGGGGCGGGGGACCTGGGCGACGGTCATGATGCCCGTTGTCGCCCCGGCAAAAAAGACCTGATGCGGCCGGAAAGTTGTTTCCGGACCAAGGGCGGTTGGCCTCGCGGACGTCCGCGACACATTATCATCTAAAAAGGCTAGTGATTTTATGGCGGCGTTTAAGGCCCTGTTCATTGTTTCAGTACTGGCGGCGGTTGGGAGCGCCTTTCCGGGCTGGTCCGGAGAGAGTCGGACGCTAAACCAACCGCCCATTACGGCGGCCGCCATTTTTGCTCTTTCCGGAAACGCGGCCAAGGACAATGCCTCGGACCTGGCCGGCGTCCGCCTGGCCGTCAAGGAAATTAATAGCGGCGGCGGGATATTGGGCCGGGAATTCACCGTGATGGAACTGGACAACCGGAGCATGCCCCTCGGGTCCAAGAGCGCGGTCGAAAAAGCCGATCTCCTTGGGGTCGCCGCCATACTGGGGCCATCCTGGAGCAGCCACGCCCTGGCCGCGGCCCGGGCGGCCCAGCAAAAAAAAATACCCATGCTGGCCTGCATGGCGACTCACCCGGATGTCACCCGGACGGGGGATTATATTTTCCGGGCCGGTTATACCGACGATTTTCAGGGCCGGGTCATGGCGGTCCTGGCCCGGACCTACCTCGGCGCGACCACGGCTTCGTTGTTGGTGAATTCCACCAGTGATTTTTCCATCAGCATGGCCGGTTACTTCAAGGAGCATTTCGAAAAAATCGGCGGGCGGGTCCTGACGGAGGTTTATTACAAGCCAAACCATCTCAAGGCCGCGCCCTACGTCGCCGCCGTCAAAAAGGATTCCCCGGGCGTTATTTTTATTCCCGGCCATGGCGAAAGCGGGTTTTTGGCCAGGGCCTGCCAGGAACAACCGCCCCTCGTTCCGGTTTTGGGCGGCGACGGGTGGGGCTTGGGGACGTTTTACCGCGTGGGCGGCAAGGGCATCAAGCTGGGCTACTATTGCACGCACTGGGCCCCGGAAGTTGATTTCCCCGCTTCCAGGAATTTTGTGCTCAAATACGGAGGGGAAGCCGAAATCAACGAGGCCTTGGCCATGGGATACGAGACGACCATGATCCTGGCCGACGCCATCCGGCGCGCCGGGTCGGACGATCGGGCCGCCATCAGGCGAGCCTTGGCCGAAACCCGCGATTTCCCGGGAGTAACCGGACCGATTTCCTTTGACCACCACGGCGACCCCACCAAGAACGCCGTGATCATCGAAATCAGGGACGGGGCGCCCGTTTTTCTCAACACTGTTTCGCCTCGAGAAGATTGAGCGGTTCGGACATGCGCTTGCGGGGTCTCAGAGTAAAAATAATCGCCGCCACCATGTTCACATGCGTGGTTATCGCCCTGACTTTCGGAACGATTCTCTACCCCTTTGAAATGAGTCGCCGGCACGACCGCCTGGAAGGAATAAATCTTTTACTCAGTTCCGTTTTTCAGCAAGTCGAGGAAAACCTGGCCAACGAAATTTTCGCCGGCCAGAGAGCCGCCCTCAAGGGATCGATGGCGGCCATTCAAAAGGTCCAGGGCGTCAAGGCGGTAAGTCTGTATTCCCTAAGCGGCGCCTTGCTGCTGTCCTCCGACGACTACCCCAGCGTCGTTTTATCGGAATCGGAAATGACCCAACTGAACGCCGGGAAGGATTTCTCGGTCGAGGACCGCCGGGACGCCTCCCTGGCCGTATTGTCCTCCGTCATTGAAGCCATCGGCGAGCGGGTGGGTTACATCAGGATTTATTTCGACCTGACGGAACTGGCTCGGGAATCGACCCTGAACATAATCTTTTTCGGCGCCTTGCTGCTGTCCATGGTCCTGGTCACCAGCTTTTTCCTGAACATGACCCTCTATCACGCCGTCATCCAGCCCGTCCGGAAGTTGCGGGACGCCATGCTTCAAGTTCGGGAAGGCAATTTGGGGGAATGCGTGGAACTGTCATCCTCCGACGAAATAGGAGACATGGCCGCGGTGTTCAACGAAATGTCCACCCGGTTGAAGGAACAGCACGACGCCCTGACCAACGCGATCCGGGTTCAGGATTCCTTCGCCCTTAGGGTCCAGGAAACCAATCGGGAACTGGAAAAAATGAACGCCGGGTTGGAGGGCATGGTGGCGGAACGCACCCGGGAACTGCTGGAATCCAACCGAAAATTGAAGGAAGAAATCGTGGAGCGGTCCCGGGCCGAGGCCGCCTTGGCCGCGGAAAAGGAACGCCTGACCGTGACCCTGGGTTCCATCGGCGAGGGAGTAATCACCACCGATACCGAGGGGCGGATCGATTCGTTGAACCGGGAGGCGGCCCTTCTCACCGGGTGGACCCGGGAGCGAGCCGTTTCCAGGCCGATCAACGAGGTGTTTCGCCTCTCGGGCCGGCCGGTCGAGGAGCTGGGGGAGCACCCCGTGCATAAGGCCCTCGCGGGCGGAGCGATTATCTCCCCCGCCAACCCGGCGGTCTTGAGCGACGAAAACGGTCGGGAACGAGTGGTGACCTATTCCGTGGCGCCCATCAGGAACCGCGAGAGTCGGGTCATGGGAGCGGTGGTGGTCTTCCGGGACGTCACCTTGCAGAAAAAATTGGAACAGGATTATATCCAGTCGGCCAAGCTGGAGTCCCTCGGAGTTCTTGCCGGTGGAATTGCTCATGATTTCAACAATATTCTTACAGCTATCCTCGGCAACCTTTCCCTGGCCAGGCTATATTCCGATCCCGGCGGCCCCATCAGCGTCAAGCTGGGGGAGGCCGAAAAAGCCGCTTTTCACGCCAAGGGGCTGACGCAACAACTATTGACTTTTTCCAAGGGCGGGGCGCCGGTCAAAACCACCACCACCATCGAGGCGCTCCTGGTGGACACGGTCAATTTCGCCATGAGCGGCTCCAACGCCAAATGCCGCTTCAGCCTGGACAGCGACCTCTGGCCCCTGGAGATCGACCCCTCCCAGATAAGCCAGGTGATCAACAACCTGGTTATCAACGCCTATCAAGCCATGCCGGAGGGAGGGGAAATAGTCGTGGGCGCGGCCAACCGCTTGGTCCGGGACCCGGGGGAGGTCCGGGGCGTCGTTCCGGGGAAGTACGTCGTCATTTGGGTCAGGGACCAGGGGCCCGGGGTTTCCGAGGAACTGCGGGAAAAAATTTTCGACCCTTATTTCACGACCAAGGAAAAGGGCAGCGGTCTTGGTCTTTCCACCTGCTATTCCGTGGTCAAAAAACATGGCGGATTCATCGACCTTTCGTCCGACCCGGGGGCCGGGGCCACGTTCCGGGTTTTTCTGCCGGCCGCGGATCGAAGGAGCGACCCGGAAAAAAAAGAGGACGACCGGGGGCTTGCCCCGGGGTGTGGGAGAATTCTTCTGATGGACGACGAGGAAAAAATCCTGGAAGTGACCCGGGAGGCCTTGACGTTTTTGGGCTACGAAGTCGAGACGGCGCGGGACGGCGCGGAGACCATCGAAAAATACAGCCAGGCCCTGCAAGAGGGGCGCGGCTTCGACGTGGTGATAATGGACTTGACCATTCCGGGCGGCGTTGGCGGCCAAGCCGCCTTAAACGAGTTACGGAAACTCGATCCCGAAATCCAGGCCGTGGTTTCCAGCGGGTATTCCCAGGACCCGGTCATGGCCCGGCATCGGGAGTTCGGTTTTAGGGGGGTCTTGCCCAAGCCCTTCAGGCTGGAGGAACTGAGCCGGGTCCTGGCCGGGCTCATGCGGAAATGACCTGTTTTCAGCCTTGGCAACCCTTGAGGCGCCGGTCAATTTTTTACGGGGTTCGAGGTCCCGGGGTCGGCCGGAACGGTTCGATCCGGCCCGCGAACCTGGATCACCACGTCAAAAGGCGAGGTGGAAGTCAAGGGCGTCATCTTTTTTTCGCCCGGTAGGCGCTGGTAGAGTTTTCCCGCCTGTTCTTTTTTATGCGGCTGGTAGAAAATCAGGGTGGCCCCGGCTTGAACAGGGCCGTTTTCTATTTTCCCCACGACATAGCCCATGTTCTGGAGAACGGTTCGATAGGCCTCGGCGGCCTCGGCCAGGCCGCTTTCGTTGATTATGCTCAAGCGCAGGGCCTCGGCCCGGGGCGGCGCGCTTTTTTTCCGGACGACGTTTTTTGGCTTGGCCTTTGGTTGGGCCGGCGTCCGCTTGACCGGTTCGGGCTTTTTAACGAGCGGCGCCGCGACCGGAACGGTCTTGGGTTGGCTTTCGACGGCCTGTTCGGCCTGGCCGACATCCAATTGCTTCCAGGACGCCCCGCCGGGGCTGAGAGTTTCGTCCTTGACATCCGGCCCTTTGTTGACCTGGTCCCACTTCTGGTCCACGGACTGCCACATCGGTTCGGGGATTTTAAACCCGGCCTCGGCTTTTTTTTCATCCCGGCCGGGCGGCGGAAAAGGCGGCGCGTCTTCCATCGGCTTTTGCGCCGGGGAAGCAGCCTGGGCCGCCGCCTGGGGCTGCCCCGCGGCTTCGCCGCCGGCCGGTCCGGGAGGGGCCGGAAAGGGCGCGGCAGCCGGAGCGGCAGCCGGAGAGGCCGCCGGAGCGACCGCGGTCGGCGGCGGAAAGGGGGAGGAAGAAGCCGCGGGGTCCTGGGCCTGGACCTGGCCGCCGGTGGTCCCGCCATCGCCGGCGCCAATCGGCGCTCCGGACGACGGCGCCGGAAAGACGCCCGCCGGGGCCGGCGGCGTTTCGGCGGCCGCCGGCGGGAGCGCGGCCGGGGATGGAACCTCCAAGCGACCGCTGACAGCAGTGGGGACCGGCGTCGGAGGCTCGGCGACCGTGGCGCCTCGCCTCAGCACGCCCAGGGTGATAAAGGACAGCGCGGCGAGGCCGAGAATCAAAACCAACACCGCCTGAAGGCCGAATCTCGACCAGACCTCCCCCGCTTTCCCTGTCGCGGTCTTTTTTTCCCTATTCTTCGCCAACCCGTCCGCCCCTTAAAATTTAAAAAGTAATTTTAAAATGTTATAACACATTTTCCCCGGCCGGGCAATTATTCCCAACACAAAAAAGCCGGCGCCCCCATTGGCGCCGGCGACGCGGATCAGCTCTGATTTCCCCGCGCCGCCGGGACCGACCAAACCGACGAATTCCCCGGGCGCCACTTGCGCCTCCAGGCCGTCCAGGAAGGACGGCCCGAACCGCGCGCGGTGAAATGGAGTTTTTCCAGGGTCGGCGGGGGGACCGCCAGGCGCTAAAGCAGTAGGGCTCCCAAGATCAGGAGAGTCAAGCCCGGCGTCAGGCCGAACAGGACCGAGCCCGCGCCCTTGGCCGCGCCGGACAGGGCCGCGGCGCCGTAGCCCGCCCCCAGGACTTCTCCGCTGATGACCATTCCGGAGGCGAAGGCCAGGGCCGCCCCGACAAGGCAGGCGAGGACGCCGTAACGGGAAAGTTTTTTTCCGGAGAAGCCGCCGGGTTCGTCTTCCAGTATCTGATGGTACAACAAGCCCCTTCCCTCGGCCCGGTGGTACAGCAAGAGCAGTAGAATAGTGGCGATGACGGCGGCGGCGATGAAGTTGTTCACCGCGATGATCAGCCCCAGGGCCGCGAAGGGGGCTAGGCCTAAAATATCCAGGCCCCAGCCGACCACGGAGCCGATGGCCAGGCAACTGGTCAGGACGACGACGAAATAGACGGCCCAACCGCGGGCGCCGGACCGGACGGGGTTTTTCTGGCCCATGACGGCGCGCCACAGGGAGTAAGGCAAATAACCGTATAAAAAGTTTCCGAAAAAACCGAAAAACGTGCCGGCGGTGAGAGTTCCACCCAGGACGTCGGCAAGGGTGTTGCCGAAAGCGGCGCCCCAGGCGGCGGCCGGCCCGAAGAGAAAGCTCAAGACAATGGGGATGGCGGCCCCGGGTCTAACCTCGGTGAGACCGGGAATCAGGACCAGGCCCTTGAATGGCAGTAGGACCGCCACGTACACGGCCGCGCCGAGCGCTGTAAAGGCGATCATCCTGACGTCGCGCCACATGGTGAAAATTTCACGCCAAGCCATGTTCCTAATTTCTTGCGGGCGCGGCTCGTTCCAGCCTCCGGGGCCGGAAAGAGTCTTCCCGGGTTAAAGCGCCCGCCGCCGGTCGCGGACGCGCGCCTGTTTGCCTGTTGAAGCTCCCCCGCGGCAAGCCGCGGGGAATGCGCTCGCTTGCATGTTCAAGCCCCGACTATAACAAACCGGACCGGTGAAGACTACTTTTTTCCGTCCCGACGGCCGGGGAAGTCGGGGGAACATAAAGGGCTGGGGTCGAGCGGTTATATAGGGAACCTTACCGTCCACCGCCGGGACCGTTTCGGGGGCTCCGGGTCTTAAAATGGCCCACGCGGCATGAAAATGGTTTGACAATCATTTAAAAAACTAATATCTTTGAAATTGTATACAGAAATCCAGAAAAAACAGGCGGTGCGCGGCTTCCCGGCCGGGAGGCGGCTTCCGAGGCATCGGAGTCGTCTCTTCCCAAGGGTTGAAGCGGGCGGCGACGAACCGTGTACCCGGTTTTTAAGCGGCTAGGAGGGGAAATTTTTTGACTAACAAAAGGCGACAATTTTCCGGAGGTGGATTAATGAAGAAGTGGTTTTTAATCGTATTGGCCTTGGCCATGGCGGTTTCGTTGTTGGTTTTCAATCAGCCGTCCACGGCCCAGAATCCGATGGACGCCTGGAAGCCCGGTTTTGACCCCAGCGGGGCCAAATATAAAATCGTGGTTTCCAACGTCTCCCACCCCGCCATTAAAGGCGTATACACCGGTTTTGCCATTCGGGACGAGCTCTGGGCCCGGTCCAAGGGCCAGATGTACTTCGACTACCGTCCGTTTTCCCAGTTGGGGGGCGAGGTCGAGGTCCTTAACCTTCTTCAGTCCGGCGCCATTCAGGGGATGTCGGTTTCCTCCGTGGCTTCCACCAACCTGGGGCCGAGAATGGGCGTCGTCAACCTGCCCTTCCTGGTTAACGATTACGACAAGATGGAGAAATTCGCCGGAAATGAAAAAATGTTCCAGCATTTTCTCGACGGCATGAAGCATCAGGGCATCATCGGCGTCAACGTCTCCAGCTACGGGCAGTACGGCTGGGCCACCACCAAGCCGGTCCGGAACATCGCCGACGCCAAGGCCATTAAATTCCGCATCGCCGAAGCCGCCGTCAACAAGCTGACCTATCAGTCCTGGGGCCTCAACCCCGTGGTCATGCCCTGGCCCGACGTTCCCGTGGCCCTTAAGCAGGGCGTGATCGAAGGCCTGGACCACACGGCCATTGTCTGCAATCTCACCAAAAAATTCGAGGTCTGCAAGTACTTCACCGAGCTTAATTACGCCCAGGGCCTCTTTATCTGGATTTACAACGAAGCCTGGTTCAAGGGCCTGCCCGAGGACTTGGGCAAGATTTTGCTCGACGTGACCAACGAACAGTGCACCGCCATGCGGGCCGCCACCAAGGTCCAGCAGGACGAACAGATCGCCGACGCCAAGGGCAAGGGGATCGAGTTCATCCAGCTTTCGGCCGAGGACCTGGAAGTCCTGCGGGTCCAGGGCAAAAAAGTACACGAGGAATACGCGAAGGAGATCGGACCGGAATTCCTCAAGGAAGTTCAAGATTTCCTCGGCTTCAAATAGGAGCCTTCAGTAATCCCCGGGGGAGAAGCCGGATAACGGCCTCTCCCCCATTCAGCACAAGAGAGAGGTCCATGTTCAGCCGCGTCATTAATATCCTGGACAAGTTTCTAACCTTTTTCGAGAATTGGACTCTTTTCCTGGCCGTTATCATCGGCCTGGTTTGCCTTATCGCCAATGTCGTGTTTCGTTACGGCTTTAATTATTCCTTGGCCTGGTCCGAGGAATTGATCCGGGAAATAATTATCTTCACCACTTTCGTCGGCTGCAGCGCGGCGGTGAAAAATCGCAATATGATCACCATCGACGCTCTTCCCCAGATCGTTCCCAAACTCAAGACTCCCTTGACGTTTTTCAGTCACGCGGCCACCTTGTTTTTTTCCGTCCTCATAACCTACCTGGGTTATAAAATGGCCGTGATGCAAGCGGCCACGTTTCAAAAAACCATTCTCTTGGAAATTCCCTTGGTTGTCCTGTACAGCATCCTGCCCCTGATGGGGGTGATGATGTTCATCCGGGCCATCCAGGTTTGTCACGCGGATATTCGGACCATTTTTTTCAGTAAATCGGAGTGAGCCCGACCTGGGGGAGACGCCGCGACAAGCGTTCCGGCGGGGGAATTTTTTGGTTAGCCGGCTTGGTTCGGAAAGGGCATGGGGATAATGAAGATTGAATTCTTGGTTGTAATGTTGGTTCTTTTGGGGTGCATGGCCACGACTGTTCCCGTCTTCATGGCGCTGTTTTTCACTTCCTTGGTCGGGTTCGCCGTTTTCGCCGACTTGCCGGTCTTGATGCTGGCCCAGACTCTCTTCAGGAGCATGGATAATTTCGCCCTGGTGGTCGTGCTCTTTTTCGTCTTGTGCGGTAATATCATGACCGCGGGCTCCATCGTCAATAAGCTCATCAAGATGGCCAATGTCATGGTCGGCTGGCTTCCCGGGGGCCTGGGCATGGCCGGAGTGCTGGCCTGCGGTCTTTTCGGCGCCATTTCCGGGTCCACCGTGGCCACGGTGGTGGCCATCGGCGGCTTCATGATCCCGGCCCTCCTGGAACAAAAATACGAGGAGCGCTTCGCCCTCGGCATCATGACCACCTCGCCGGTTTTGGGGGTCATCATTCCGCCCTCCATATCGATGATCCTCTATTCCATGGTCACCAACTGCTCCCTCGAAAAATTATTCATGACCGGGTTCGTGCCCGGAATATTGATCATTATCGTCACCTGCGTCTACACCTACGTGGTCTGCCGGCGCGGCTCCCAGGTCCAGACCCCGGCTCCCACTTGGTCCGAGGCCGTCCAGGTCTTCAAGGAAGGCTTCTGGTCCATCATGCTGCCCGTCATCATCTTCGGCGGGATTTTTTCCGGCGTCTTCACCGCCAACGAAGCCGCGGTGGTGGCCTGCGGCTACGCCTTCTTCGTGGAAATCTTCATCCACCGCAACATGTCCTGGAACACGGCCTTCAAGGTCACCGTCAATTCCGCCATCACCTCGGCCACGCTCCTGATTATCGTGGCCGGCGCCACCTGTTTCGGACGCTACCTGACCCTCCGGGGTATTCCGGCCATGATCACCGAGGCCGTGGTCAGCCAGATTCAACAACCCTGGGTCTTTCTGCTGGCCATGAACATCCTTCTGCTCATCGTCGGAATGTTCATGGACATCATCTCCGCCACCCTGATCCTAACGCCGATCTTTCTGCCGATTCTTTATGAATACAACATCAATGTACTCCACTTCGGCCTGCTAATGACCGTCAACCTGGGGATCGGGTACTGCACGCCGCCCCTGGGGGTGTCCCTCTACATCACCGGAGCCCTGACCAACCGCGACCTGCTCTATGTGACCAGGGCGGTCATGCCCTTCATCATTATCCAGGTGGCCATCCTGATGCTCCTGACCTACTGGCCCCAGTCGGTCTTGTTCCTGCCCAAATTTTTCTACGGCGCCGTTCAATAGGGATTTTCTCCGGGTTTCCAGGCCTTTTGCCGGGGCCGGTCGCTGGACCGGCCCCTTTTTCATGGGGGCTGTCGGCGGCGGGCCGGGGTTTCCGGGCCGCCCCAAAAAAAACGAACGATCGTTCGTTTTTTTCTTGACGAACCCGGCTTTCCATGGCATAATCGAAATCATACCAATAAGGAATCCAAGCATGAGTCAAATTTACTTCATCAGGCATGGACAGGCTTCTTTCGGAACCGACAATTATGACCGGCTTTCCGACCTGGGCCGGGTCCAGTCAGTGATTGTGGGCGATTTTTTCGCCCAAACCAAGGTGGTTTTCGACGGGGTTTATTCCGGTTCCCTGGAACGCCAGACCGAGACAGCCGCCTTGGCCCTGGCCCGACTACCCGGGGGGGCGGTCCGCTCTTCCCTGGAGATATGGCCGGAATTCGACGAATACAGCTCCGACCCGGTGATCACGACCCTGCTGCCGGTGGTGGTCGGCGCAAACCCCGAACTGGAACCCCTGGTGGAGCGGATGTCCTCGGACCGCCGGTCCTTTCAGGTGGTCTTTGAAAAAGTGATGGACCTGTGGGTGTCGGGGCAAGTCCCGGTCTCCGAGGGCGAGTCCTTCGATGATTTTTCCCAGCGGGTTTCCTCGGGGGTCCGAAAATTGATGGCGGTCAATGGTCGAAAAAAAAACCTGGCGGTCTTCAGTTCCGGGGGGGCCATCGCCGCGGTCATGATGATGGCCTTGGGCCTCGCGGGACGGATGGCCGTCAAGCTCAACTGGCTGATGAAAAACGCGTCCATCACGACCTTTTTTTACAACGATTCCGAATTGATGCTGTCTTCGTTCAATTCCACGGCTCACCTTGAGGCGAAAAACGAGGCCGGCCTGATAACCTATAGATAATTTAACTAAAAACAAGGAGTTACGGCCATGGATTTTACCGTTTCCGAAAGACTTCAGACCATTTTGGACCTGATGAGCGAATTCGTGGAAAAGGAATTGGTTCCCCTGGAAGCAGAGTTCCTGCGCCGGCCCATGAGCGAGCTTTTGCCCAAGATCGAGGAAAAGCGCGACATGGTCCGGAAAATGGAACTGTGGGCCCCCCTGCATCCCAAGGAGTTCGGCGGCATGGGGTTGTCCCTGATGGAATACGCGCTGGTGGCCGAGGCCCTGGGGCGCAATCATCTGGGCTTGTATGTTTTCGGGTGCCAGGCCCCGGATGCGGGAAATATTGAAATCCTGCATAAATACGGGACCGATGCCCAGAAGGAAAAATACCTGCGCCCCCTGGTCGAGGGAAAAATCCGGAGTTGTTTTTCCATGACCGAGGTGGACCTGCCCGGTTCGAACCCGGCCTGGATGGAGACCACGGCCGTCAAGGACGGCGGGGACTACGTCATCAACGGCCATAAATGGTATTCCAGTTCGGCCGACGGCTCGGAATTCGCCATTGTCATGGCCGTGACCAATCCGGAGGCGGGCCGGTATCAGCAGGCCAGCATGATCATCGTACCCACCGACGCGCCGGGATTCAACCTGGTCAGGAACATCCCGGTCATGGGCCATACCGGGGACCAGTGGCACAGCCACGGGGAAATTTTGTATCAGAACTGCCGGGTCCCCCAGGAAAACCTGCTGGGCGGAGAAGGCATGGGTTTTGTCATCGCCCAGGAACGGCTCGGCCCCGGCCGGATTCATCACTGCATGCGTTGGATCGGCATCTGCAACCGCTGCCTGGACCTGATGTGCCAGCGGGCCCGTTCCCGCCCCATCACCCCGGACAAGCGGCTGTCGGACATGCAGATCGTGCAGTCCTGGATCGCCGAAAGCGCGGCCGACATCCTGGCCGCCCGCCTGATGGTCCTGAACGCCGCCTGGAAGATCGAGAACCTGGGCGTCAAGGCCGCCCGGGAAGACATTTCCCTCATCAAGTTCTTCGTGGCCAATGTCATGCAACGGGTGGTCGACCGCGCCCTCCAGGTGCACGGCGGCCTGGGCATGACCGATGACACGGTCATCGCGTCCTTCTATCGCGGAGAACGGGCCGCCCGGATATACGACGGGGCCGACGAAGTCCATAAGATCTCCGTGGCCCGCCGGATTCTCCGCGGTTACGAGGGCCGGACCGTCAAATAACCGAATTTGGCGGCCGTGCTTCAGAGCGGCGGAACGGGCGAGGCTGGTCTTTCCTCCCCGCCCGTTCGTCTTGACCGGACACCCCGGTTACTTTATGCTGGGAACCTAAAAAACACCCAGGGACGGTCAAGCGGTTTCAGATGATTTTCAAGGATTTTACACGCATCGTGGATATTTCGCGGGACGATATTTACCGCGAGGTGGCCGAGGAACACAGTCGAAGCATTAAAATCAAAAAAGAGAAGACCCTGGAAAAAAACCTGGGCGCGATTTTCGACGCCGCCTTGAGGGTCAGCAATGTCAGGGGCTTTACGGCCATGAGCATGCGGGACCTCAGCCGCGAGGCCGGCCTGAGCATGGGAGCCTTGTACGCGTATTTTTCCTCCAAGGAAGAACTCCTGGAAATGCTGCTCCAGACCGGACGGGCCATTATCTGGCGGGTCCTGAACGAGAGGTTGGCCCAGGTCGCGGACCCCCGGGCCAAATTGCGCACCGCCATGGAAACCCACCTCTATCTGAGCGAGGCCCTCCAGCCCTGGTTCTATTTTTCCTACATGGAAGCGCGTCACTTGTCGGAAAGGCAGAAGGAAGCGGCCAAGGCCGCGGAATTGGAGACCGAAACGCTTTTCGCCGACATCATCGAGGAAGGGAACGGGCGCGGCCGCTTTTCCTCCCCCGACGCCAGGTTGTCCGCCGCCCTGATCAAGGCCGTGCTGCAGGATTGGTATGTCAAGCGGTGGAAATACGCCAAGCGCAAGGTGTCCGTGGACCGGTACGCCGGATTTGTCATCGATTTCGTGGAAGCGTCCCTGTTGACGCCGGAATTACCGAAGGAAAGAGAATGGGAGGGGCCTGAACATGACCGAGATAGACCAGTCAAAACCGATCAGGAAAGGAGAGGAGCTTGATATTGCCGTCATCGAGGCTTTTCTCAAGGACAATATTCCCGGCCTGACCGGAACGCTGATACTGACCCAATTCCCCGGCGGGCATTCCAACCTGACCTATCATGTCCGCGTCGGCGAGCGTGAATTCGTCCTCCGCCGTCCCCCCTTCGGGACCAAGGCCAAAACCGCCCACGACATGAACCGCGAATACCGGATTCAAAAGGCCCTGCGGCCGGTTTATCCGTATTGCCCGGAACCCCTGGCCTACACCGAGGACGAGTCCATCATGGGCTGCCCCTTTTACGTGATGGAACGTCTCAAGGGGATCATCGTCCGGGGGGATTTTCCCGAAAACATGAAGCTGTCCCCCGACCAGGTGGCTCGGCTCTACTCCAACATGCTGGATGTCCAGATCGAACTCCACCAGATCGATTATCGGGCCCTGGGCCTGGAAAATTTCGGCAAGCCCGACGGTTACGTTCGTCGGCAGGTGGAGGGCTGGAGCAAGCGGTATCGCGCCGCCCGGACTCCGGACGTTCCGGACTGCGAGGAAGTCATGGGCTGGCTGGCGGAAAAAATGCCGCCCGATTCCCCCGTTCCGGCCCTGATCCACAATGATTTCCGCCTGGACAACGCCGTCCTCGACCCGGAAAACCCCTTGCGGGTCATCGGCGTTTTGGACTGGGAAATGGCCACCCTGGGGGACCCCTTGATGGACCTGGGCGGGTCCCTGGCCTATTGGGTCCAGCCCGACGACCCGGATGAATTCAAGCACATGAAGATGCAGCCCAGCCTGGCCAAGGGCGCTCCCACCCGGGAGGAGCAGGTCCGGATGTACGCCGAGCGGACGGGCTGGAACGTGGACCATTACGATTTTTATTACGCCTTCGGCTTGTTCCGGTTGGGGGTCATCGCCCAGCAGATTTATTACCGCTTTTACCACGGGCAGACCCAGGACCAACGATTCCAGCGGCTGGCCTTCGCGGTCGGACTGCTCGACAACCAGGCCAAGCGGGTGATCGCCAAATCTAATTTGTAGGGGCGCGAGGTTGACCGGCGGGGCCGGCCGCGTCCGGGCCGTTCCCCGCGGGGACCGACGGCTGTTTCAGCGTCGACCAGGGTCTTTCAAGAGGGGGGCCAAGTCAATAACTATCTGTAAATAATTACATTTTTCAATCATGGCGACGCAACCGCCGCCTTACGGGAGGGAAGGATGAATCAGAGGCATTACCCGTTCTGGCCGAAGCGCCTGGCAAAGTCGCTTCTTGTTCCCCAAACGCCGATTTATGAACTCCTCGAAACCTCCAGCCGTCGTTATCCGGACCAGGACGCCGTGATTTATTACGGTCAACGGATAACTTATGCCGAATTAGGGGCCGCCTGCCGAAACCTGGCCGGGGCCCTGACCGGGATGGGCGTGAGCCCGGGCGACCGGGTCGCCTTGTATCTCCAGAATTCGCCGCATTTCGTCATCGGCTATCTGGGAATCACCAGGGCCGGCGGCGTCGTGGTCCCCCTCAACCCCATGCTCACGGCCGGGGAATTCAGTCGTCTCCTGGAAGATTCGGGCGCCAAGGTCATCATCACCACCACCGATCTGTTCCCCCGGGTGGCCGAGCCCTGCCGGGCCCTGGGCCTGACCGGGGTCATCGCCGGAACGTACCGGGATTACCTCCCCGACCAACCGGAATTGCCGGTCCCGGACTTCATGCTCCAGGCGCCGGATCGCGTCCCGGGCGCTTCCGCCTGGCGGGACGTTCTGGCCGCCGGGCAAGTTCCCCCGGATATCCAGGCCCGACCCGACGATATCTGCCTCCTGCCCTATACCGCCGGGTCCACCGGCATTCCCAAGGGCTGCATGCACACTCATCGCTCCGTCCTGACCAACGTCATGGGCGCCGTCGCGTGGGTGAACGCCACGCCCATGACCCGCACCCTGGCGGCGCTGCCCTTTTTTCACGTCACCGGCATGATTCATAGCTTCCTGGCCCCCATCGCCGGCGGATTCACTTCCGTCCTCCTGACCCGCTGGGACCGGGAAGCGGCCCTCCAGGCCTTCGAGAAATATAAAATCAGTTCCTGGGCCAACATCACCACCATGCTGATCGATCTCTTGTCGGCGCCGGATATCGCGAAACGGGATATTTCATCGTTGAGCTTCGTGGGCGGCGGCGGAGCGCCCTTGCCGGTGGCGGTGGGCGAGAAGCTCAAGGCCCTGACCGGCCTGACCTTCGCCGAAGGCTACGGCCTGACCGAAACCATATCCCAAACCCACTGGAACCCGCCGGACCGGCCCAAGCTGGGCAGCGTGGGCATTCCCGTCTTCGGGGTCGACGCCCGGGTGATGGATGTTTCCACCTTGCGGGAAACCGCCCTGGGCGAACAGGGGGAAATAGTCATCCACGGCGATCAGGTGCTCAAGGGGTACTGGAACAAACCGAAGGAAACCGCTGAGGCCTTCATGGAAATGGACGGCAAACGGTTTTTCCGGACCGGAGACATCGGCCGCATGGACGAGGAAGGCTATTTTTACGTGGTCGACCGGGTCAAGAGAATGATCAACGCCGCCGGGTTTAAAATTTGGCCGGCGGAAGTGGAATCGACCCTGTACCGGCATCCGGCCGTGCTGGAAGCCTGCGTCATCGGGGTCCCCGATCCGGAACGGGTGGAAACCGCCAAGGCCTTTATCGTGCTCCGTCCGGATCATGTTGGAAAAATCTCGGAAAAGGATATAATAGCTTGGTCCAAGGAACAGATGTCCGCCTATAAATACCCTCGGTTGTTGGAATTTGTCGATGCCTTGCCCAAGAGCGGCGCTGGAAAGATTTTGTGGCGGGAATTGCAGGAAAAAGAAAAAGCCAAGGCAAACCAGTAGTTAAAGAAGGAGGGGGAGAGATGCCCAATGTTAAAGTCAATACCGTTTTAGGCCCGATTTCGCCCGACGACATGGGCGTGACCCTGGTTCACGAGCATATCCTGTACGGATACCCGGGCTGGGACGGAGATCAGAGCGTGGCCCCCTACGACCACGACGCCCTGGTCAAGAACGCGGTCGACGTCCTGCGGAACCTGAAGGACGAATTCGGCCTGAAAACCTACCTCGACGCCACCGCCGTGGATGGCGCGCGCCGGGTGGACGTGCTGAAGGAGGTTTCCGAGAAAAGCGAAGTCAATATCATCTGTTCCACCGGTTATTACTACGAGGGCGAGGGGTCGCCCACCTACTGGAAATTCAGGGCCTCCCTGGGCGACGTCAGCGGCGAGCTTCACGAACTATTTCTGAAGGAAGTCAGCGACGGGATCATGAAAACCGGCGTCAAGGCCGGGGTCATCAAGGTCGGGTCCGGCAAGGGCGCCATCACCGACTATGAAAAAATGATGTTCACCACGGCCGCCAGGGTTTCCAAGGAAACCGGGGTCCCGATCATCACCCACACCCAGGAAGGGACCATGGGCCCCCAGCAGGCCGAATTCCTCCTGGCCCAGGGCGTCAACCCCAAGCGCATCCAGATCGGTCACATGAGCGATAACGTGGACCTGGCTTACCAAAAGGCCGTTTTCAACCAGGGCGTCTTCGTGGCCTGGGACCGCATGGGCTTGCAGGGACTGGTGGGATGTCCCATGGATGAAAGCCGCTACCCGGTCATGATCGACCTGATCAAGCAGGGATACGCCAATCAGCTTATGATTTCCCATGACTATATCATTACCTGGCTTGGCCGCCCCCTGAACCTTCCGGAAGCGGTCCTGCCCCTGGTCGCCAATTGGCATCCCACGCATCTGTTCAAGAATATCATCCCGGCCTTGAAAAAAGGCGGGGTTACGGACGAGCAAATTAAAACCATTATCGTGGACAACCCCAGAAATCTCTTCGCCGGCTGATATCGCGAACTGACAAACCGCAATTACGACCGGGCCGCGGGAACTCCCGCGGCCCGGTTTTTATTTTCCACCCTTGCCCGGATAGTCTGTTAGAAAAGGACATCCAAATTTGACCCTGGCCAAACCACATGTCCAAATAAGCAAGCAAAGCAACATAGGACATCCATGTTAGAAGTGTCGCTGGTTCCCAAGCTCTAGCTTGGGAACCCGGGAAGGGGAAGCTCTAGCTTCCCCACTTTATCCAGAAAGCAACCACGGGGAATCAACGCGGCGTTTACATTTCGTAGTCCTAGCGCGGCGGTGAAGGTATCGATATTTGTTAGCGGCCGGTTTAAAATGTAAGGAAAATGGCCAAATGAAAATGAGTAAGTAGGGTGCGCAACGCGCACCATCTTTTACTATTTTGCGGGCACGACCACGGTAAATTGGAGACGTTGGCCGGCGCCTTGCGGCGGGGCTGCTCCGCCCCCCGCGCGCCTGGCGTTGGGCTTCGAGAGACTCCTTCCCGTCCCAGGGTCAGGGGCGCGCCGGAGCCGGCGCCCCCGGCGACCCCCGGCTC
>JAZDGM010000153.1:0-4708 GCA_043806915.1 Pseudomonadota bacterium
GAGCCGGGGGTCGCCGGGGGCGCCGGCTCCGGCGCGCCCCTGACCCTGGGACGGGAAGGAGTCTCTCGAAGCCCAACGCCAGGCGCGCGGGGGGCGGAGCAGCCCCGCCGCAAGGCGCCGGCCAACGTCTCCAATTTACCGCGGCAAGGCCAGCAAAATAGTAAAAGATGGTGCGCGTTGCGCACCCTACAAACTATCGCTGGTTCCCAAGCTCTAGCTTGGGAACCCAGGGCAGGGAAGCTCTAGCTTCCCCACTATTCCCTCAACCCTCTAAACGAGCAACCGCGGCCGCGCCACTGGAACCCAAAAATACCTGTATCGGGAATTGCCTTCCCCGGCGGGCCGGGGGCTGATTCGCGACGGGTCCGGCTGAACGTGTCAGCGGCCGGTTGAAAATGTAAGAAAAATGGCCAAATGAAAATGAGTAAGGCTGGTTCCCAAGCTAGAGCTTGGGAACCAGCAGATATTGGATGTCTTTGCAAAAAGTCTCCGCGAAACCATTTGGCCATCGTTTAGCCCTCCCTGCCCGATGACAAGGATACAAGAGGCCACGCCGGCAAGAAATCAAAAAGAAAAAAATGAAGTAGTCAATTTTTTTGAACTGAAAAAAAAAGGAATAACACAATTTCAGATGGCCAGGTTTAAGGCATTATCAGATGGCCGCTGACTGAACGGGCCAGGCGTCGAGTGAGGGAAAAAATCAGGCATGAGAAACAGTGGGGCGGGAGAGTGTACTAAAAATCAGTTGGCCGTGGGCAGGGTGATGGTGAAGGTGGTTCCCTGGCCGGGCAGGGAATCGACCTCGATGGTCCCCTTGTGCTGCCGGATGATGCCGTGGGCGATGGAGAGTCCGAGACCCGCGCCCTTGACCTGGGGCTTGGTGCTGAAAAACGGTTCAAAAAGCAGGCGCCGAGTTTCGTCGGAAATGCCGGGGCCGGTATCGCTGATCTTGATCGAGACCAAGCCTTTCTTGAGGTCGGAAGCGGTGGAAAGGCCCAGGAAACCGCGTCCGTTCATGGCCTCGGCGGCGTTGATGATCAGGTTCATGAACACCTGCTCCATTTTTCGCCGCACCGCCAGGACGGGAGGCAAGCGGGGTTCCAGTTCCTGAAAAACCAAGATGTCCCTTAAAATGAGGTGGCCCTCCAACAGGGCCAGGGTTTCTCCGATGATGGGGTTGATCCGGACTTCCACCAGGTCGCAACGTTCGTCCCGAGCGAAATCGAGCAGCCCGCCCACGATAATCTGGCACCGGTGAGCAAGTTTCAATATTTTACCGGCTAAATCGGTAAGCTGGTCCCGGCCGACGCCTTCCGCCAGGTCTTCCTGGAGCAGGTGGGTATAGGTTATGATTCCTCCGAGCGGGTTATTTATCTCATGCGCGATATTGAGGGCGATCTTGCCGGCGGCGGCCAAACGCTCGGTTTCGAGCAGCTTTCTTTCTGTTCCTTGCGGTCGGTGATGTCCCGAAAAAAGGATTGCATTACCGGCCGGCCGGGACCGGGCGAGGGCGAGAGGCAAAGTTCCAGGTCGATGACCGCGCCGTCGGCGCGCACGCCCTTGGTTTCCAGGCGCAGGGGCGGGCCGGGCCGGCTCTCGACCTGACGGCAGGCCTCGAAAAAAGGCCGGACTCCCTCGGGCAGCAAAAAGGAGTGGGGGTGGACGCCCCGCAGGGCTTCCCCCTCGGGCACGCAAAAAATCCGCCGGAAACCGGGATTGGCGAAAAGGATGCCTCGGGAATCATGAAAAAGGAAGCCATCCCAGGCGTTCTCGACCATTTTACGAAAATGCGGTTCATCCAATTCGTTTTCGGCGGAAGCGGGAGTGGCGGCGAGAGGCTTGGACGGTTCGATTCGCGAAAACATTTTCTTCTCCGTTTATTCCTGCGCCGGAACCTAACCCATAAACTTGATTGCTAGTTTACCAAAATACCCCGGGAGTGGCAAGACCTTGTTTCACGTGAAACAACGAATTATACTTTGCAAAAAAAAGGCGCTGTGCTACACAGGTCTGACCATTCCCTTTTTCCGGAACACCCTGGGGCGCGGGCCGGCCCGGAACGACTTGGCCGGCGGCGAGGGGAGAAAAAAAATCGTTCGAGGTCGCTTGGGCGTCGGGGAAGCAGACGCTTTTCCGAAAAAAAATCAACGGCTGGAGCGTCAATGGGCCAAATCATCGCCATAGCCAACCAGAAGGGCGGCGTTGGAAAAACAACCACTGCGGTCAATCTGGCCGCCTGCCTGGCGGCGGCTGAAAAAAAGGTGTTGCTGGTGGACATGGACCCTCAAGGAAACGCGACCAGCGGTTTGGGGCTCGACCCCGGTTCCTTGACCAAGACCATCTACGACCTGTTCACGGGCGGGGGCGCCTGGGAAGACGTGATTAAACCCACGGCCTTGCCGACCTTGAACATTCTTCCGGCTAACCACGATCTGATCGGAATGGAAGTCGAGCTGATGGATGAACCGGAGCGGGAAAAAAGCCTGGGGCGATTTCTGGCGCCCCGGGCCCAGGACCACGATTTCATCGTGATCGATTGCCCGCCGAGCCTACAGCTCCTGACCATCAATTCCTTGACCGCGGCCGATTCCTTGTTGATCCCCCTGCAAGCCGAGTATTACGCCCTGGAAGGCCTCAGCCGCCTGCTCAACACGGTCAAATTGATACGAAAGGCCTACAACCCCAACCTGGAACTCCTGGGCATCCTCCTGACCATGTTCGACACCAGGAACCGGCTGTCCCACCAGGTGGCCGAGGACGCCCGCGCTCATTTTCCGACCAAGGTCTTCAGCGCGGTCATTCCGAGAAACGTTCGCCTTTCGGAAAGCCCAAGCCATGGGCAGCCCATTATTCTTTACGACATCCGCTCCAGCGGCGCCGAGGCCTACCTGGCCCTGGCCAAGGAATTATTGAACGGAACAAATTGAAATGATAAAAAAAAGAGGATTAGGGCGAGGACTGGGCGCCTTAATTGACACCGGGGACGAAGAAGCCCTGGCGCCGGGCGCCCCCTTGGAAATACCCATCTCCACTATTTCCGCCAATCCCCTGCAACCGCGCGCTGAAATAAAATCCAAGGATTTAAGCGTTTTAGCTGCATCAATCAAGGACAAGGGCATCCTGGAACCCCTAGTGGTCCGGCGGCTGGAACCCGGGTTTTATGAATTGATAGCCGGGGAGCGGCGGTTGCGGGCGGCCCAACTGGCCGGCCTCGAAAAGGTGCCGGTAACGGTGAGGCAGGCCGAGGGGGTGGAAAGACTCGAACTGGCCCTGATCGAAAACATCCTGCGCCAGGACCTCAACGCCATCGAGGAAGCCGAGGGCTATCGCCGCCTGGCCGAGGAGTTCGCCCGCACCAACGAGGACATCGCCCGCCTGACGGGCAAGGACCGCTCCACGGTGGCCAACCTCCAACGGCTGTTGTCCCTGCCCGGTCCGGTCCAGGAAGACGTCCGGCAGGGTCGCCTGACCGCCGGACACGCCCGGGCCCTCCTGGCCCTCAACAACCAGGACCGGATTCTGGAAGCGCGGGAAAAAGTCCTGGCCGGGGGGCTTTCGGTCCGGGAAACGGAAAATCTGGTCAAGAGAATCCTTCGGGAAAAGCCTAGAAAAAGTCGAACTCCCCAGGACGAGGCCTTTTTCCAGGCCCTGTCCGATAATTTTAGTCGAGCCCTGGGGGCCAAGGTCAAGGTCGTCCACAAGGGGCGCAAGGGCAAAATTGAAATAAGCTACTCCTCCAACGCGGATTTGGAACGCTTGATGAAAGTGTTGGGAGTCGGCGGGGCGTGAAACCCCCTGCCGTTGCCCCGTGAAAACATGTCGCTTCATCTGATAATCGACGGTTACAACCTGATCCGGACCAGCCTGTCCCTGTCCCGCCAGGAAAGCCTGGGACTGCAAGAAGGCCGGAAAGCGTTGCTGGAAAGGCTGGCCGCGTACAAGAGAATCAAGGCCCTGCCCATTACCGTGGTCTTCGACGCCGCCGGTGGTTATAACCTGTTGGAAAAAACCGAGCGCCAGGCCGGAGTGCAGGTGGTTTTTTCCTCGGTCGGACAAACCGCGGACGACGTCATCGCCCGCTTGGCCGAGAAGAAGGGAACCAAGGCCCTGGTGGTGACCTCGGACCGGGAGCTGGCCGCCCGGGTGGAAAAAAAAGGGGCCGCCGCCGTTGCGTCCGAGGTTTTCGAGGACCGGATGGAGTTGGCCTTTTACCTGGAAACCAAGGGGCTGGAGGAAGAGGTCGAGGAAGCTCCGGGAGTGATCTGTCCCGCCAAAAAAGGCCCCGGCAAGCGAAAACCCAAGGCGGTCAGGCAGCGGGAAGCGCGGGTCAGAAAAATTTGACGGGGAAAAGTCGGGAAGAAAGGACGAGCCGGGCCCGGCCCTGTTAACCATGAAGGACAAAAAAAAATCAGTCGCGCGGAACCTGGGGGCGGGGTCCGAAAAAGAAAGCGCGGGCCCGCCGGCCGCGCGGTGGTTGGTCCGTCGGACTAAAACCGTTGGGGCCGGGGCTGGAGACCGCCCGGGCCCAAGCCTGGAACAAAACGACGGGTTGGACCGGAAACGAAGGAAATGGCTGGATGCCCGGGAGCTGTTGAGGGCGAACAAGGAGCTGAAGGAGGAAATCAGAAACCGGCGGCGCTTGGAAGAGGCCCTGCGGGCCAACGAGGAAAAATACCGGCTGGTCTTTGACAGTTCCAACGATCTTCTG
>JAZDGM010000154.1:0-25145 GCA_043806915.1 Pseudomonadota bacterium
TGGATGTCCTGTAATAAGAAACATGGTTTTTCCTTGACAAGCACTTCGTTTTGGAGTTCCAAGAGAGGGCGATGGAATCTGAAAAGGGGGATGGGGTCGGCCATGGATGAAGATAAGCGGATCGTGTTGGAATTACGGGACGTTTCCCTAAGACGGGACCGGGGATTGCTGGAAAACGTCCGGTGGACGGTGCGACGGGGCGAACACTGGGTGATCCTGGGCCGAAACGGCGCCGGAAAAACACTGCTGTTGAAAATCGCGGCCGGGTATCTGTGGCCCAGTCACGGCGAGGTCCGGGTCCTGGATGAGCAGTTCGGTCAAGTGGACCTACGGGAGTTGCGGCAGGATATCGGTTGGGTCTCCACGGCCCTGGCCGAAAAAATCCCGGGTTGGGACACGGCCCTGGAAGTGATCCTGTCCGGCGAATTCGCCACCTTCGGCCTCTACCAGACCCCGGGGGAAGATTTAATCCGGCGAGCCCGGGACCTGATGGAAGAACTGGGCGTCTCGCCGCTGGCCGACCAGGAATTCAAGAACCTGTCCGCCGGCGAAAAACAGCGGGTGCTGTTGGCCCGGGGCCGCTTGCCCCGCCCCCGGCTTCTGATCCTGGATGCGCCCTTCGCCGGGCTGGACCTGGCGGCCCGGGAAAAACTCCTGGCCTTGATCGAAAAAACGGCCCGGGACCCGGAAGGCCCGACCATGCTGATGGTGACCCACCGGGTGTCCGAGATACCTCCGGGGTTTACCCATGGTCTGTTGCTTAAAGGCGGGAAAGTGCTGGCTTCCGGACCCCTGGACGAGATCATGACCGACGATCTTCTCGGCCGGACCATGGAGATAGAGGTCCGCCTGTCCCGAAGCCGGGGCCGGTGGCGGATCGAGACGGCCTGACCAGTCTCTTCCCGCGGCCTCACTGGGGCTGAAAATCCACCAGGACGAGCAGACGGCCGAGGCAATCTTCCTCGTCATGCCAGGCCCAGACCTGCCGGCCGGCGGGCAGGCGGAAAAAGCGCCCGCAGAGAAGGCACCTGAAGACCGCATTGGCATTCAAGACGATTTTGGGGCTTTTACAGAGATCGCAGGATAGGTTGACCGTTTTCCCGGGCTCTATTTCCTTTTTCGCGCCGCAGTAATAACAGGTCAACACCAGCTTCATCATGTGCTCCGGTCCGAATGGGCCTGCCGCTGACTGGAGGGCGTCACTTAATAGGGTAAGCCTTTCCCCGGACGGAAATAAGGAAGCGCCCCTCGTCCTCGACCACCCATTCGGCCAGTTGGTAGTAGGCTTGGCGGAGGAAACGGGCCGGGAACCGGTTGTTTTTCACCCGGGCGTACAGCACGTTATCCCGACCCAGGGCCAGGGTGGAGGCGTCCAGTTCCTCCACCTCGCCGTCATTCAGGGTGATCATCACCGGCCCGTCATCCGCGGCGGAGCGCTCCGCGCGCCTGATGACGAAAAAAGTGTCATCCACCTCCACCTGGCAACGCTGCCCCCGGTATTCGATAATATACCGGCCCTGGTCGTCCAGGTCCACATGGCCGCGCAGCAGTTGGTTGATGCCCTCGTGGGTCATTTCCGCGCCGAAATGCCACATGCGGCCTTCCTTGTCCACCCTGATCAGGCACGGGGGGGGGGCAGTCGTCGTCAATTTTTAGGGTTGGGGACCTATCTTTCATTCGGGCTTTCCACGATCAAGGTGACCGGGCCGTCATTGACCAGCCGGACCATCATCATGGCCCCGAACCGGCCGGCGGCAACGGTCACTCCGTACTGTCGCATCTTGGCGACAAATTCCAGGTACAATCTTTCCGCGGGCTCCGGCGGCGCGGCCGCGACAAAGGAAGGCCGCCGCCCCTTGCGGCAGTCGCCGTACAGGGTAAACTGGGACACCACCAGGACTTGTCCGGCGACATCCACAAGGGACCGGTTCATCTTGCCGGCGTCGTCCTCGAAAATCCTGAGGGCGACAATCTTGGCGGCCAGGTACTCCACCTCGGCCGGGCCGTCTTCCCGGCCCACCCCCAGGAGAATGAGCAGCCCCGGGCCAATGGCCCCGATTTCCCGGCCGTCCACGCTCACTCCGGCCTCGGACACTCTTTGAATCACCGCGCGCATGGGGAAAAACCCTAACACGGTCCCGGGGCCCGGGGCAAGCGATTAGTCACGGGGCGCCGCCAGCATGCGGTTGACCGCCAGGAGGGCCCGCGGTCTTATGTTCTCGGGGACCTTAATCACCGGGGTCATGGTCGTAAGGGCCCTGACAATGTCTTCCAGCCGGGTCAACTTCATGTTGGGACAGACCATGGCGCGGGAAGCCTGAAAAAATTTCTTGGTCGGATTTTGCCGCCGCAGTTGGTGCAGAATCCCGTTTTCCGTGGCGATAATAAAGGCCTCGGCCGGGTTGTCCCGGCAGAAGGACAACATGCCCGAGGTGGATTTGATCGCGTCGGCCAGGTCGATTACCTCGGGCCGACATTCCGGATGCGCCACGACCAGGGCGTCCGGGCGGCGCTCCCGGGCCCGCCGGATATGGTCGGCCCGCAACCGGTCGTGAATGTTGCAGCAACCGTCCCACAGCAGGATTTCCTTGTCCACATGCCGGCTGGTATAAAGCGCCAGGTTCCGGTCCGGAGTCATCAAGACCCGGTCGGCCGGAAGTGATTTCACCACCGCCACCGCGTTGGCCGAAGTGCAGCAGATGTCGCTTTCCGCCTTCACTTCCGCCGTGGAATTGACGTAGGTCACCACCGGGACCCCGGGTAGGTCGGCCTTCCTGGCCCGCAGGCTCTCCGCGGTGATGGAATCGGCCATGGGGCAGCCGGCGTCCGAACGGGGCAGAAGAACGGTTTTTTCGGGCGAAATTATGGAAGCGGTCTCGGCCATGAAATGGACCCCGCAAAAAACGATCACCCCCGCCGCGGTCTTCCCGGCCTCTATCGACAACCCCAACGAATCCCCGGTCATATCCGCCACGTCCTGGACTTCCGGACGCTGATAGTTGTGGGCCAGGAGGATTCCGTCCCGACTTTTCAACAACTCCCTAATTTTTCCCTGTAATTCCTTGGTGTTCATTCTAACGGTCCGCTCCTTGCCTTTTTAGAAAAAGTTACAATAGCACCATCTCGCCGGGTTTTTAACCGAAAATAAAGTCCCGGCGGTTTTTTAAAAGAGGGGCGGTCGCGGCCCCGGGCTTTCCCGGCGGCGCCGCTCCAAGCCAGGCCGCCGGTCCACGGCCGCAAGGCTATTCCTCAATTACCTGGGCGCCGTCGGGAATGATGAAGGTGAAGCGACTATCTTCCAGGGCCGGGTTGACCACTAAATTCCCGAGCTGAAAGGTCGTGGTCTCGCCGGTCAGGGAAATCAATTTGAAACCGGCCAGGGAAAAATCGTTCGCGGTGAACCAGGCCGTGATTTCGGAGGGTCCCGAGCTTTCCTGGAGCCTTTTCAGGTCCAGGCGGTGGTTCTTCTCGCCGCCCGTTCCGGCCGGAACGACCTTGACTTCGTACCGGCCTTCCAGGCCGCCCAGGCCGCCCAGGAAATCCAGCAGCGGCTTGAGTTCGCCGTACACATCCACGTCCGGGTACAGGTGAACCAGGTTATCCTCGGAAATGAACCACCAGACCGTGGTCCCGTTGGTGACCATCTTTTCCGGCCGGGGCGACGCCTGGTCCAGGGACAGCTTGGCCGGCGCCTTGAAAAGCAGCGTCCCGGAAGCCGTGTTGGTGGAACTTGACTGAAAAACCGATTCCATGGCCGGAGTGACCGTGGTGCGGGTGTATGACGCCTTGAGGCTGGTCAGGTCCTGGTATTTTCCCTGAATGGACGTCAAGACGCCCTGGTCGGCCCCCAGGGCCGGGCCGGTCGCGAGGACCGCCGCGGCCATCAGGCCCAATAAAATCAAAAACACCTTTTTTTTATTCATTTATGGCTCCTTGATTAAAAACGAATCATTTTTACCCAAGCGGGCCGCCGCCCGCAAGGTCAACAGCCTTAAATACCCCTTTCCTAATAAAAACAAAAAATTACCTTTAAGGCGCTACTATTATACCATGAATGCCCGGGGCGGTCGGCGACAATCACCATTGCTCCACCCGGGCCCCTCGTTGTCGCAACAACTCCAACAGCCCCCGCTCCCCGACCAGGTGCGCGGCGCCGACAATGACCAGGGAATTCCCGCCCCCGGCCAGGAACCCCGCGATTTTGTCGGCCATGTCCCGGTTGCGGTCGAAAATGATCTTGTCCGCCAGGGGCCAAAGTTCCGGGTTTTCCTGGTACCCCTTGAAAAATATCTTGGTAAAGCCGTCCTCGTCCCCGACCCGCCAGGCTTGCACCAGCCCCGCGACCATTCCTTCCAGATGGTCCAATTCCACCAGGGTCTCATACAGGAACATGTCCTGTTCCCGCTCGGTCAGGTTCAGAAAAAGGTTTATTTGGTAGTCGACGCTTTCCAGTTCCAGGATCGGGGTCCCGTCCTTGCGCGCCCGGTCGAGAAAATGTTGATCCAGTCCAAATTTTTCCTCGAACCCCAGGGCGTGCAACCTTTCGGCCTGAAGGGTGATGGCGATCAGCCAGGGCCGGGACCGGCCGAAAGCGGCGAGGTCGAGGCCGGACGCGCTTATCTTGTCCTTGGTCTTGGCGGAAAGATGGTTTTCCACGCCGTCGCCCTCGGGATAGACCGCGCCGGACATAATCAGGGCCTGAAACCGTTCGTGATCGACGGAATTGATGTCGGCTTCCACCACCAGCCGTTCGGACGCCCGGTAGGCGTCCTCCAGGGCCGCGTCCAGGGGATATAGGTCCCGGGGGGCGAGATGGACCGACCCCAGCAGGAAAACCACGCCCGGTCCGTCCTGGACCTTCCAGAGGAAATGCCGGTCCGATCCGGCCTCCGCCCGGCCGGGGCGGCCGGCGCACGCACACAGGATTAATAAAAGCAGAAAAAAAAGTTTTTTAAGTTTTTTGGCCGTCATTACCTTCGCTCCCGGTGATTTGTGGTATAAACGAAAAGGTTCGGGGCGGGGACCGAGTCGTTTCCTTTTCCGACCACGCCCATTCAGTATATTCTAGGACCGGCCGGGCGCCAAAGAAAATGAACCCCCCGGGGGCTCGCCACTAGCGATATTAACTGTTGACGGCTCAAGGCGTATAAGTTAAAAGCCAGTTGAAAACAAATCATTAGAGGCAATTGCAAAGCACGGTTTTTTGGCTGAATCAGGAAGGGCGATAAATTTAATCCGCGGGCATACTGAAGTATTTCGATGAGTTAAAATCGAGCCTGACGACGAGTTGGGTGAAGGACCGAAGTTTTGCAATCGGCTAATTAGGGTGTTTTTTATGGAAAAATATCAGCACCGGGAAATCGAGGCCAGGCGGCGAAAAATATGGGAGGAAAGCAACCTGTACAAGGTCGACCTCCACTCCGCCCCCAACCCCTTCTATAATTTGATGATGTTCCCCTACCCGTCGGCCGAGGGCTTGCACGTGGGCAACGTCTTCGCTTTCGTCGGGTCGGACGTGCAGGGCCGTTTTCATCGCATGAATGGGTACGACGTGTTCGAACCCATCGGCTTTGACGCCTTCGGCATGCATTCCGAAAATTTCGCCCTCAAGGTCGGGGCCCACCCGGCGTCCATGGTGCCTAAAAACATCAACAACTTCCGGGAAAACCAGCTCAAGATGGTGGGCAACATGTACGACTGGTCCCACGAAGTCGACACCACCAGCCCGGTCTACTATAAATGGACCCAGTGGATATTCATCCAGTTGTTCAAGGCCGGCCTGGCCTACCGGACCAAGGCGCCGGTCAACTGGTGCCCGTCGTGCAAAACCGTCCTGGCCGCGGAACAGGTAATCGACGGCGAATGCGAACGCTGCTCCTCCGAGGTCACCAAGCGGGAAATGGACCAGTGGTTCTTCAAGACCACGGCCTTCGCCCAGAAACTCCTGGACAACCTCGAATGGATCGACTGGTCCGAAAAGACCAAGGTCGCCCAGCGCAACTGGATCGGTCGGTCCGAAGGCGCGGAAGTCACTTTCAAGGTCCACGGCCAAGACCTCGAATTCGAGATTTTCACCACCCGGCCCGACACCCTGTTCGGGGTGACCTACATGGTTTTCGCCCCGGAACATCCCTACCTGGACCGGATCGTCGCGCCCGATTGCCGGGCGGCCCTGACCGCATACCAGGAACGCACCAGAAAAATGACCGAAATCGAGAGGCAGGCCGAGGGCGCGGAAAAAACCGGCGTCTTCACCGGCGCGTACGCCGTCAACCCGGTCAACGGGGACAAGGTCCCCATCTGGGTCTCCGATTATGTGTTGATGGGTTACGGGACCGGGGCCATCATGGCCGTTCCGGCCCACGACCAGCGGGATTTCGAGTTCGCGACGAAGTTCGGCCTGGAAATCAGGACCGTCATCTCCCCCGACGGCCAAATACACCCCCTGGAAAAGGCCTATACGGAAAAAGGCCTCATGATCAATTCCGGGGATTTCAACGGCCTGGACGCGGTCGAGGGCATCCGCCGGGTCACGTCCTGGCTCGCCGAGCGCAACCTGGCCAAATTCAAGGTCAATTACCGCCTCCGGGACTGGTGCGTTTCCCGGCAGCGTTACTGGGGACCGCCCATCCCGATCATCTATTGCGAAAAATGCGGCGCCGTGCCGGTCCCGGAAAAAGACCTGCCCGTCAGGCTGCCGGACATGGACGACTATAAACCGGACGGGTCCGGACAATCCCCCTTGCACCGGGTTTCGGAATTTTACCACGCGGTTTGCCCCGAATGCGGCGGGCCGGCCCACCGGGACGTGGACGTATCCGACAACTTCCTCTGCTCGGCTTGGTATTTCTACCGGTACCCCTCCACCGACTTCCACGATCGCGCCTTCGACCCGGAACTGACCAGGAAGTGGCTGCCCGTGGACCTCTACGTCGGCGGCAATGAACACGCGGTCCTGCACCTGCTCTATTCGCGCTTCCTGTGCATGTCGTTCCACCGGATCGGACTGATCGACTTCGAGGAGCCCTTCAAGAAGTTCGTGGCCCACGGCATGATCGTCCGGGAAGGCGCCAAGATGAGCAAGTCCAAGGGCAACGTCATCAATCCTGATGAATACATTGGAGAATACGGCGCCGACGCCTTTCGGGTCTACCTCATGTTCATGGGCGATTACCTGGAGGGCGGGGATTTCCGGGACGAGGGCGTCCGGGCCATGCGGGCCTTCCTGGACCGCGTCTGGTCCAACCTGGTCCCCGAGGGCCTGTCGGAAAGGCAGCCGGACGACCCGGAAACCCTCTACTGGCTGCATCGGACCATCAAGTCCGTAACCGAGGATATCCGGAGGTTTTCCTATAACACGGCCCTGGCCCGCATGATGGAGCTGCTCAACCACATCACCAAGGCCGAGGTTAGGAACCGGACGGTCCTGGAAACCCTGATCAAGCTGCTCTCGCCGTTCGCCCCCTATCTCTGCGAGGAAATGTGGGAACGACTGGGCCATGGCGACAGCGTGTTCAACCAAGCCTGGCCGGTTTATTCGGAAGAGCTGGCTTCCCGGAAAATGGTCGAATACGTGGTGCAGATCAACGGCAAGGTCCGGGCCAAGCTGGAAATCGAGGCCGGCCGGGCCGGGGATGAAGTCGAGGCCCTGATCCTGGCCGACCCCAAGGTCCGGAAATGGATGGAAGGGAAAAAGATCGTCAAGAAGTTCTACGTGCCCGACAAGCTGGCCAATTTCGTGATCGAATAACCTTTCCCGCCCCGAGGCTGGCCAGGGGCCGCTCCGGCGGCCCCTTTTCCATTCCCCCTGGTCCGATGTTCCCCGCCGCCCGGATCAATCCAGGGCCGCCCTGACTCCGCCTAGCAAATCCTTCAGGCGGTAGGGTTTGCGAATGAAACCGACGCGGCTGGAATCCGCCAATTCCCGCAACTCGTCTTTCACGGCGTATCCGCTGGCCACCAGGACCCTGACCGCGGGATCGATCCGGAAAAGTTCCCGCAGGCACTGACGCCCCCCCATGCCCGGCAGGCCGATGTCCAGGACCACCAGGTCGATGTCGGGGTCTTTTTGGGAATACCGTTCCAAGGCGTCTTCTCCGGTGGAAACGGCTAGGACCTTGTAGCCGGCCGTCCGCAGGATTTCCTTGGCCAAGGTCCGCACGGCCGGTTCGTCCTCGACCAAGAGAATGGTTTCCGTCCCGCCCCGGGGCCGCTCTTCCCTGGATTTCGGCGGCGCCGGGAAGTCCGGACCGTCCGACGCCGGCAACAGAATCCGAAAAGTCGTCCCCCGACCCACCTGGCTTTCGCAGGTGATGGCTCCCCCATGGTTTTTCACTATGCCGTAGGCCGAGGACAACCCCAGGCCGGTTCCCCGGCCCACTTCCTTGGTCGTGAAAAACGGTTCGAAAATATGTTGGATGGTTTCCGGGTCCATTCCCTCCCCCGTGTCGGAAAAGGTTATGGCGACCTGATCCGGAATTCGTTCCCGGCCGGCGGGAGAAGGCGTTTCCTCTTCCAGGACCGCGTTTTGGGTTTCGATGATCAAGCGTCCGCCTTCGGGCATGGCCTGGGCCGCGTTATTTCCCAGGTTCAGGAAAACCTGCTGAAGTTGGGCGCCGTCGGCCTGAACGAGCCGCAAGCCGCTCCCGGCCCGAACTTCGATCGCGATCATTTTAGGTATGGTCCGTTCCAGTATCCGCCTGGCGTCCTCGACTTCCTTATTGATATCGAGGGGGCGGCGTTCACTTTCGACTTTCCGGCTGAACAAAAGAAGTTGCCTGACCAGGCCGGCCGCCCGTTCCCCGGCGACGGCGATCTCGCTCAACCGCTTGAAATCGGGATCGTCCTGTTTTTTGGAGGCCAGCAGGAGCTCGACCAAGCCGTTGATGACCTGAAGCAGGTTATTGAAATCGTGTGCTATACCACCGGTGAGAGTTCCCACGGCCTCCAGTTTGTGGGCTTGGCGAAGCTGGGCTTCGAGAATGATCCGCTCTTCCTCGGCCTTCTTGCGCTCGGTGATGTCGACCAAGCTGACCAAGCCGGCCAGCACCTTTCCGTCGCCGTCCTTGACCGAGGCCCCAAACACCTCCAACACAATCTCCTTTCCGGCCCGATCGAGCCCGACCATGTCGTCGACGTGGCTTCTCTCCCCCCGCAACCCCCGGATAAGAGGCATCTCGTCCAGGGGATAAGGCGCCCCCGTTCCCTGCCGGCGGACTCTATAGACAGCGGCCATGTTTTCCGCGGTCGCCTCGGGCATGGACTCCAGCCCCAGCAGTTCCAAGGCCTTGGCATTGGCCAGAAGCGGTTCTCCGTCAGGCGCCTTGACCATGAGAACGCCCACGGGAAGGTTTTCCAGGAGGGTGTTCATCAGCCGGTTCTGGGCGCGGAGAGCTTCCTCGGCCTTCTTTTTTTCGGTGACGTCGCGGCCCACGCCGATGAATTCGAAGACGCGGCCCGTCATATCAGTCATTCCCACGGCGGACCAAGCCAGCCAACCAAGGCCGTGGGCCGTCCGGGACCGGTGTTCGAAGTTTACGGCATAAGGCGGCGCAAGCAACTTTTCCACGGATTGAAGGACCAATTCCCGGTCTTCGGGCTCGACCAGGGACAGGATGCGCAGCCCCTGGAGTTCGCTTTCCTTCCGGTCGAACATGCGGCGGAAGGACGGACTCGCGAACAGCAGTCGGCCCTCCAGGTCGGTCCGAAAGATCATGTCGTTCTGGTATTCGACGAGGAACCTGTAGGTTTCCTCGCTCCGCCGCAAGGCTTCCTCCACCTTGCGGCGCTCGCCCATTTCCTTGATCATGGATTGATTGATGTCGAGTATCCGTCGGCTTTGGGCCTTCACCACGGAAAAGGACCGGGCGAACCTTTGGGCGAGGATGAATGTCTGGGCGAACAGGAAGAGGAGGCTGCCCAGGGGAACGAAATACCCGGTGTTGACGATCTCCCGGGAATATAAAATATCATTCAAGGCCGTCAGGAATAGCGCGATAAATCCGGCGAGAAAAATCAAGGCGCCTTCGCGGCGACGCCTGGCGGCGCCGATCAAGCCATGAACCATGTATCCGAGCATCAGGGCCAAACTAGCCTGGTACACGGGCATGGTGTACGAAAAAGCCCTGGTCGGCGCGGCCAGGACAAACAGGGAGAGGGCCGCGCCCCAGGCGGCGCAGGCCCGGACGTACCTCCGGCCGATATCGTCGGGATACAAGGACCGGGCGAAAAAAACGAAACAGGGAATGGCGAGGTACAGGCCCAGGTAAATACTTTTATTCAACAATTCCCAATTAAGGCCGGGGACGAATTGCAGTAGGACGCGTTGGCCTTCCAAAAGGGGCCGGGTGGAAATGAAAAGACAAAAAAGACCGAAATAAAACGGAGACCGGTCCACGGGGCGGAGGGCGAAAAGCAGGATGTGGTACAGGCCGATCAGCAGAATAACGGCGAAGGCGCCGAAGGCCGTCATCAGGGCCCGGTCTCTTCCGGCCAATAAATCCTCGGCCAGGCCGAGTTCGATGGACCTGATGGCCCCGCCCAGGCGATGATGGAAGTTGGACGCTTCCAGGACGATTTCCAACCGATTCCCTTGCGGCTCAATAAAGGACACGCGAGGAAAAAGGCCGGGAACCGAGGCGGCGGGGTCCCGGCCGACCCGGCCGGCCGAGGCTATTTTTTCCCCGTTGACGAAGACGGCATGGGCGGAAAAAACATCGGGAATGGACAGGGCCAATCTTCCGTTCGGAGGCTTGATTACCGCGACCAGTTTATAGGTCGCGAAACCGAGGCCGGCGATTTTTTTCCCTTCCGCCGAAAAACCGTTCCAGGCTCCGGGAACGGAGATAAACCCGGACGGCGCGGTTTCGCCGCTCGCGGGTCCCTTGTCCGAAACCAGCAGCCGCTCCCAGTGGAAGGCCCACCGGCCGTCGAGTTTCACCGGTCCCTGGGTTTGTAAATCCCAGCCGGTCAGGTCGATTTGTCCGTCCCGGGCGCGCGGCCTCCCCAGGGGGTTATTCAGAAGATCGCAACCGCACAGGGTCACGGCCAAGGCGACGATAATCGACGCCGCGGCCAGGCCCCCAAGCAGGCTCATGGATTTTCGAGAAAGCGACCGGCCGTTCAGCGGGTCGGGTCCCATCTTCCCCGACAAAGGCTCGGGGGCGGGAACATCAAGGCGGACCATGGAAATCCCTCGCTGCTACAAGCAGAATCAAATGTCTTTCCCGGAAGATGTCATTCTCTCGGTATTGTTGGCCGCTTTTTTTCCCTTGCTCGCGCCGCCCGCCCCCTGGCGGCCGCGTCAACGGTCGGTTGTCGCCGCGGACCCGGATTCAGATGAAAAATGTTATTTCGCCGCGCCGGTGCTTGTCAAGGCGGACGACGATTTTTCCTCCAACCTTTTTCAGGCGCCGGAATCAATGGGCGCCGCCCGGAGGTTCCGCTTGAGGAATTCGGTTTGAAGGGCGACCGCCTTTTCGAAATATTCGCCCTGATACACGTCGAAATGACCGATGGGCCACTGGACCACCTCGGCCCGGGGCAGGCGGGCCGCCGCCTTCGCCGCGGCCGCGGCCGGAACGTAGAGGTCCTTCTCGGCCAAAATGAACAAGGCCGGGCAATTGACCCGGCGCGCCGCCGCCAGGGGACGATAAAAGGCGGCGGCCAACAAGCCCCGGGCCGGGAATTTATTCTCCCAGTCGCTATCCTCGGGGACCAGGGACAGGTACCCCCCGGCGTCTTCCTTGTTCAGGGCCGCGAATTTCGGCGGAATCGCGGCGATGGGCGCGTAAAAGGGGGGCAGCCCGAAAAAAGACCCGACCAGGTCCCGGGCGGCGAAAAGCGACGCCCGCCAGATGTAGTTCAGCCCCATGACTCGGGCCGAGGCCAGGCCGTCCACGAAGGGGACCTGAACCGACAGGGCCGCGACCCCGCCGTCCAGGGCCGCCGCCGCGATCACATGTCCGCCGCTGAAGGACGTCCCCCACAGGCCGACCCGGCTCCCGTCGACTTCCTCCAACCCCCGGACGTGAGCCAGGGCCGCGGCCCAGTCTTCCAGATGCCTTTGGGGATGAACGAGTCGGCGCGGCTCGCCGGCGCTGTCCCCGAAATTTCGGTAATCGAATAAAAGGACCGCCAGTCCATCCCGGGCGAACCTTTCGGCGTAGTTGGGAAGAACAAAGTTCTTATCCGCGCCGAGGCCATGGGCCATGACCACCACCGGAGGGGGCGGCTGTTGCAAGGGAAGGTACAACCACCCCGAACAACGCAGCCCGAGGCTGGTAAAATCGGAATGAAACCTGGCGAACTCCATTTTTTTCCTCGCGGACCTCCCGGACCGGCGTCCCGGCCGGCCGGTGGGACAAGCCGGGGGCTTGTAATTTCCGTTAGCGGCGGTAAATTTTTACCATGATGAAAATTAGCGAACCCCCTAAAAACAATCGGCCGCCGGAGGGATTCAGGTCGGGCCTCCCCGGGCGCGAATTCCCGAAAGCCTCGGGCGCGGCCGCCGGCGCGTTCCTAATCAAGTAAAACGGAGGAACCAAGTCCATGGCCCAGGAAAAAATCAAGGTATCGTTGGTCCAGACCGGAGACCGGACCACCGGAGTCAAGGCCGCCCTGCAAACATTGGGCGTCAACCCCGTCAAGGGGCTGGATGTCTTGATAAAACCAAATTTCAACACCGCCGATCCGACTCCCGGATCCACCCACAACGACACCCTGGCCGCCTTGATCCGGGAAATCTGGTCCCTGGGGGCCAAGTCCGTTTCCCTGGGGGAAAGAAGTTATCCCCCGACTCGGGAAGTCATGGAAAAAAAACAGGTTTTGCCCCTGCTGCGGGAGTTGGACGTCCGGGTGATCGATTTCGACGACTTGCCGGCCCGGGACTGGGTGGAAATAATCCCCACGGACAGCCACTGGAAGAACGGTTTTCGGGTGGCGCGACCAATCCTGGAATCGGAATGCCTGGTCTACACCTGCTGCCTGAAAACCCACCAGTTCGGCGGCGTCTTCACCATGTCGCTCAAACTCTCCGTGGGCGTGGTCCCGACCTCGCGCCATGGTTTCGAGTACATGCGGGAACTCCATTCCTCGCCTCGCCAACGTGAGATGATCGCCGAGATTAACGCTCCCTTTAAACCATCCCTGGTGGTGTTGGACGGGGTGGAGGCCTTCGTCGACGGCGGCCCGGCCGAAGGTCGCCGGGTCAAGGCCGACGTTTTCCTGGCCTCGACCAGCCGCGTCGCCGTGGACGCCGTGGGAGTCGCCATGCTCAAGGACCTGGGGAGCACCCCCGCCATCATGGGCCGAAAAATATTCGAACAGGAACAACTGGCCCGGGCCCTTCAACTCGGGCTGGGACCCGAGGCGCCAACCCGGATCGAAATCCTGGCCCACGACGAACAAAGTCAAGCCGCGCGCCGCCGGCTTTCAACCCTTCTCGACCAGGGCTGAAATCCTTCCGGGACGGAAGCCCGGCGGGGAAAAGGACGGCTCGACCAAGCCGCCGGTCACCAGGTTCTTTTCCCCCACAGCTTGAAAACCTTGAGCAGGGTCAGGGCGATCAAGGTCATCCCCAGGAATATGCCGATCTGCGCCAAGGCCCCCAGCCCCCACCGGGGAGCGAACATGATCACCAACATGGTCCCCATGATGAAGGGCAAGGCGAAAAGGGCGTAAATCCCGACTTCCAGGGCGACCCTGGTCTTGAACCCGGGGTCGACCACCCGCAGCAGGACCAGGCCGGTGGAAACCGTGCCGGTGTTGATGCCGTACTGAGCGATCATGCGTTCGAAACCAAACCCTCCGACGCGCCTTCCAAAATAAATAATCAACCAGGTGGTCCAGAGCCCGCCCGCCACGGTCACGACCAGCAGGGGGACGATATAATCCCACACCACGGACAGTTCCACCGCGACCAAGGTGGCCGTGACCAGCACGTCGACGCTGAAACTGGTTATCCGGGTTTGCAACTCGGGGTCCAGGAGATGGCCCACGCCCGAGCGCTGCATGACCGTCCGAACCAGAATGCCCGCCACCATGCCGAAAAAGAAGAAAAAGCCCCAGACCGCCTCGGGGAGGGACCCGGCCAGAGAGTTAAAACAATAATAAATCAAATATGTTATCATATAGACAATGCCGACGGCGCTCGCCTGGAAGGCCAGGGCGTCCACATTGCCGGTGTGAGTGGTCATCACTCCGGCCGGCTCCTTGGGCTCCAGCGCGGAATAGAAGCCTCTCCGGAAATAGCCGGGCAATTCCTCCCGCCCCAGGCTGGAGTATCCTTTTTTAACTCCCCAGTTGATAAGCGGGACGCCTAAAAATAGGGCGAAGAAAAAACCGATGGCCGCGAAAGCGAGCCCCAGGGTCACCGCGTCGGTGAAGCCCCCGGCTTCCCAAACCTTGCCCACCACCAGGGCCTGGCCGGGGCCTTGGGTGAACCCCAGCGGCAGGAACAAACCGAATTGCAGGGGGACCTTCACGCCGACCCAGGCCAGGCCCAGCGCCAGCAGGCTGCCCAGTAGGGCTTGGGTGGTCATGGAAAGGCCGTTGATCAGTCCCATCCACAGCCCTCCCCGCAACACTTCCCGGCCCTGGCCCGTTTCGCCGGGTTTTTTTTCTTCCCGCGTCAACCCTATGGAAATGAAGGAAATGATGAAGAAATGATAGGCAATGCCCTGAAAAAGTTCGATATTGAGGGGAATCAACCCCAGATTGACCACGGCCATGCCGAAAAGCCCGCCGATAAGGCAGGCCGGCACTAAAAAACGCTGGAACAACTTAATCTTGGCCCGCAGGAAAACGCCGATGAAGATGCACAGACCGATAAAGCCGAAAGCCAGGAAGTAATTCATGTCAAAGGGAGTGGCCATTTTTTTTCTCCATGGAAAAGCCGAATGGGCCATAGGCCGTTTTGTGGGGGCCGCCCCGCGCGCCCGAAAAAAGTCAAAAACCGGGAACGGGCGAGTCCTTGGTTTTCCTGATCGGCGGTGGTCGGCCTGTCGCGAATCGCCCGCCCCAAGGTTCATGAACCGCCGGCTTGCCGCCTTTTCCCAGGCCGGCCCCTCATCCACCCGACCCGAAAAACCTCCGTCCCGGCCAGACCAAACACCGCTGGTCCATGCTAAAAGAGCCTCCGGAGACAAGTCAACTTTAAACGCGCCCGACCCGCGCCGGGCTTCGGTTTTTCGAGGAAAAAAAGCCCGGAAAAATCCGGGCGTCCCCGAGCCTGTGGCAGGACAAAACCGGGTGAATCATTCGGTCTGGCTGTCGTCATCCCCCAGGGTCAGGTCCTCGAGTTCGAGGGAATCGAGGTCGAATTCGTCGCTGGATGAAGAGGTCGGCTTGGCCGGTTTCCCGCTCAGGTCATCCACCAGCTTCAGCGCTCCGCTGTCAAGCTCGATGTCGTCGAGCCCGAGTTCAAAATCACCTAAATTTAAACCATCGCCGGTTGAGGGCTCGGACTCCTCCTCCACGGACCCGAACTCGACGTCCTCCAGCTCCATGACCGCGGGCTCGGGCTCATCGGGCGGGGCCGGTTCGGCGCCAAGCAACACCTCGTCCTCCACCAGGGCGTATTTACTGAAGTCAGCCGATTCCATGACCATGGTCGAATTTGGATCAAACCGGGCCGCGCCGGGTTCCCGCGGCGGTTCCCTTCCGGCGGCCTTGTCCTCCATCGCCGGGAACGCTCCGCCCTCTTCCGGCTCCTCCAGCACTAAATCCTCCAGGTCCAATTCCTCGACGCCGCCCAGGGCGTCAACCTCGTCGCCGGCTTCCTCCAAGGCGTCCAGGGTCAGGATATCGTCGTCATCCTGGAATCCATCCAGGGTGAGGACTTCCTCCTCTTCTTCTTCCTCCTCGGTTTCGTCCTCCGGCTCCAAAACCATGGTCCGCCCCAGGGTGTTCAGGGCCGCGTTTTGTTCTTCCCCAAAATCCAGCTCCGGCGCCTCGATATCCATATCCAGGGCGTCTTCGTCGTCGAGCCGGCCCAGCTCGGCGTTCATGTCCGGGGAGTCGTCAAGCCGCAATTCGCCCACGTCTTCCATGATGAAGGTGGATTCGCCAAATGAAATTCCCGGCTCGGCCGGTTGTCCGAGGGCCGGCCCTTCGTGTTCCAGGGAAAGCTCGTCGGTCTCATCCAATTTCCCGGCCTTGGCAAGGCTCGGCTTGGTCTCCGCGGCGCCGTAACCGTCAAGGTCGAACTCGATCTCCCCGCTGTCGGACTCAAGAGCCGCGGGCGGCGCCTCGTCCGGGGCTTCCAGCTCCACCAGATCTTCCGGGGAATCCCCAAGTTTGACTTCTTCCAGGGCGTCCGAGTCCAGCCCGGCCTCCTCGTCCTCGAATTTGAAATCCTCGGCCTCATAGTCGCCCAGACGGGCGGAGGAACTCGCTTCCGGCGCGGGTTCCGGCGCCACCGCCTCGAAACGGCTGATCAGGTCATCCAGGTAGGGCATGGGTTGGGGAACGACGGCGGCCAGGCCCAGTAGTTGACGCGTCGGGCCCAAATCTCGCCCGCACTTGGGGCAGGCCTCATTGTAATCGAAGCTATTGAAGCCGCATTTGGGACACCGCATAAGCCCCTCCTTGGAGCCTGGGGCGCTCCTGGTGAGTTTTTTCAATAATGCTAACAAGTTCAACAAAAAAAATCAAGGCTAATAACGAAAAAAGCATGCGGGGGCCGCGTCCCCGGCCGCGAAAAATATTAAAAAGTCCAACAGGATGCCCGCCCCGCTGGAGCTTGGCTGTGTTCGCGGGCCCTTCCGGCGACGCGGGCCGGGGCGCGTCGGCCGGTCGCTCCGGGCGCCCCGCCGGCCAAACAAGACTTACTTCAAGTCCCCCAACGCGAACATGAAAACGGAAATCACGGCGATGGCCGCGGTTTCGGCCCTCAAAATCCTGGGGCCGAGGGAAAAGGGCCGAAAGCCGGCGCGCTCGGCCCTGGCGACCTCCCGGTCGGTGAACCCCCCCTCGGGCCCCACCAACACGGTCGCTTTAACCGGCCGGGGTTGTCGGGACATGACTTCCTCCCAGGGGCTTCCTTCCCCCCGACGGGCTTCATAGAGCATTATTTTCAGCTCGGCCTCCCCGGGACCGGCCAGGAAGTCATCGAGGTTCATCACCGGTTCGATATCCGGGACCCGGCCTCGCCGGCATTGCTTGACCGCTTGCCGCGCGATCTCCCGCCAACGCAGGACTTTCTTTTCGGCCCGCTGTCCGTCCAGTCGGACGGCGCTCCGGTCGGTATACAGGGGAACCAACCGGGTCAGGCCTAGTTCCGTGCCTTTTTGGACCACCAGGTCCATGTTGTCGGACTTGAGCACGGCCAGGCCCAGGGTGAGGTTCAGCGGCGGTTCGCTTTCCGACCGGAGGGCCGCGACAATGACCAGGTCGACCCGGCCGGGGTCCAGGTTGACAATCCGGGCCGGGAATTCCCCGCCCCGGCCGTCAACCAGGATGACCTCGTCCTCCCTTTCCAGGCGGAGAACATCCCGGGCGTGGTGCGCCTCGGCTTCCGACAAACGCACCACGCCGCCGGGTTCAACGCCCTCGGGATCGAAAAAAAAACGCCTCATGCGGCGCCCCGCCGGTTCAAGGCCATAAAAAGACCAGGGAAGTCCATTCGCCGTCGTCCCCCCGCTTTTCCTGAACCAAGCCTAGTCGCTTCATGGCGTTGGCGACGGATTCCGCCTGCTCCCCCAGGATGCCGGAAAGAACCAGGCGGCCGCCGGGCGCGGTCAACCCGGCCAATTCCCCGGCCAAGCCGATGATGTCTCCGGCGGTCAAGTTGGCCAGGACCAGGTCAAAACGTTCCCGCGCCGTTTCCGGCCCGCCGCAAACAAGCGATATCCGGCCCCCGAACCCATTGCGGACGATGTTTTCCTCGGCCACCGGCAGGGTTTCGGGATCGACGTCAATGGCCGTGACCGGTCCGGCGCCCAGGGCGACGCAGGCCAGGGCCAGGATGCCGCTGCCCGTTCCCACATCCAGCACGCTCCGGCCCTGGTGTTCCGGACGCCGAAAAAAGTCCTCGATCTCCCGAAGGCACATCAACGTTGTTTCGTGACGGCCCGTGCCAAAGGCCATGCCGGGGTCGATTTCCAAAACAACCTGACCCGGTCGGGGGGAATATTCCCGCCAGGTCGGCTTGATCGCCAAGGTCGGCCCCACTTCGATGGGCTCGAGCCCCTCCTTCCATTTTTCCGACCAATCCCCGGACCCGATCAGGCCCCAACTGGCCGCGGGCTTTTCGGCCAGGGAAAAAATGGACGTCAGTTCGTCCAAAAACCGGTCCAGCCGAACGGACAGGGCGTCAAGGGCGTGTTCCGGACTGAAACCGGCCCGGGTGAGCCAGGCTTCCCCCTCGACTTCCTCGCACACCAGGGCCGACGCTCCTGCCTCGAAAAGAAAATAGGAAACGGCCTCCGCCGTTTCGGCGGGATGACAAATCACGACCTCGGGCCAGTTCGGCGGCTCGGCCTTGGGAAAAACCTTCATTTAGTTTCCTGCTCGGTTCCTGGGGCGACCCGCCAGGGGGCGCGCCCGGAGATTTTCCGCCCGACTCCCCGCGGCCGGATGACCCGGAAGTCGGCGGGGTTGATTATAGCCGCCCGCCCCGTCCCGGGCAAGAAGAGCCGGCCCATTCCTTATAGATGTTGCAAAAAACCACCTCGCGGATTATAAAAATATGGAGAGTTAGAACCCGCGCCGAAAGTTTTTTTCACAAATTTGCTCCTCAGCGGTGACGGCCGGAATCTTTTTAACTTATACGGTATGGGAGGCGAATGGCTTGGTCGCCCTCGCCGCGGCGAATCGGGGCCTCGCCCCGGAACGAACCGACCGCCTCCCGCGAAAGGCCGGCTTAAGGGACGGACGCTTGGAAAACTTTGTCAACAAATTATTTCGCCGAAAAAAGGACGACCGGAACACCAAGACGGTTATTATTCCGGAACCAAACCCCGCCCGGCTAAACGCCGAGGCCGAACAGGCGGCCGCGGCCCATGCGCTGCGTGTTTTCGATCAATACAACGCCAACAAGGCGGCTTTCCTGTACGAAATGCTGCCCCAGAAAAAAAAGGCTATTTTCGACCTCGTCCCTCTTTTCATCCATTTTTCGGGAGCGGAAATCCTTCGCTGCACCGACGCCTGCGAGCTTTCACCCCACGGCGTGTACGGGTATGAGCCCCGGGAAGAGACCCTGCGCTCCTTCTCTGAAGCCTTTCCCGGCGAGAAGCCGCCCCGGCTGCAACGTCGGGCCGGTTTCGACCCGAACCTGCCGATCAAATCCATCTGCCTGATCGGGTCCCTGGGTTCCATCGCCCAGGGTCCGAAATCGGATTTCGATTACTGGATTTGTTACGAGGGCCGGGTTTTCAGCCGTGAATCCTTCATGTATTTCCGGGAAAAACTCCGGGAAATAGAACAATGGGCCATGGATTTCGCCGGGGCGGAGGTGCATTTCTTCCCCCTGGACATCCAGGACGTCCGCCGGGACAACTTCGGACCGGCCACGGGAGAGAGTTCCGGCTCGGCCCAGGGCAAGTTGCTCAAGGAAGAGTTTTACCGGACCATGACCCTGGTCGCCGGGCAAGTTCCCCTCTGGTGGGTCATGCCTCCCGGCGTTAACGACGGTGAATACCTTCGCCTGGCCGAAATCATCGGGGGGTCCGGTCGCGTGGACTATTCCCGCCTGGTCGACATGGGCAATATCCGAAGCATATCCCTGGGCGAATTTTACGGCGCGGCCATCTGGCAGATCAACAAGACCATGGGCAGCCCGTTCAAATCGATCCTGAAAATGGCCATGCTCGAGGAATACATGCTCAACCATGGCCGCCGCGGCCTATTATGCACCGAGTTGAAGACAAGGCTCCTGGCCAACGAGGCCGAGGCCATCCACCTCGACCCCTATGTGTTGCTGTTCGACCGGGCCGGAACGTACCTGGCCGAACAAAACCGGCTGGAAGACCTGGACCTCCTCCGGCGATCCCTGTACATGAAATCCGGCGCCAACCTAACCCTGGCCGATTACAGGAAAAAGGAACTCCCGCGAAAAAAAAGGGTCATGGTCAACCTAGTCCGGGAATGGGGCTGGAATCACCAGCGCATTGATCAATTGAACAATTTCCAGAATTGGACCTTTCGGGAGTCCCAGGAATTCAGCCAGGAAACTCACGATTTCATTATCAGGACCTATAAGACCATTTCCTCGGAACTGAGCAAGCAGTCCGAGCAGGTGGGCCTGATCATCAGCCAGAGGGACCTGACCGTGCTGGGGAGAAAGCTATTCGTCTATTATTCCAAAAGGACCAACAAGGTCGAATCGACCCTCAACGTCATCGAGGCCCCTCCCGCGCTCAACGGCCTGACCCTGCAACCCCTGCTAGACTCACAGGGGGAACGGGTCTGGCGGGCTTTTCGGGTCCTTTTATCCTGGAGCGCCGTGCAGGCCGACGAAAACACGCGGTCGGCGCTTTTCAGTTCGCCCGACCTGGCCCAGATTCTCATCTGGCTGGTCAACAACCAACTGTATGATTCCCGGACCTCCATCAATTTGAATCTCGGCGATGGTCGCCTCGGCTCCCCCTGCACCTTGCCGGAACTGCAAAAACTACTCAAGGAAATGAAAGCCTTCTTTCCGCCCGACGCCTATAAGGACGTCCCCGAGGACGAGTTGTTGAAAAAGCCCCGGACGGTGAAAATGATGGCGGTCATTAATCTGGAGGAACCGGACAATTGCCGGAAAATAGTCCAGACCGGAATCTGCCTGCAGAACAATTGGGGGGAAATTTTTTACAAGGGGTACGGGGACCATTCCCAGGAAGGCTTGCTGGTGGCCAGGAATTTCGTCCGCAAGTATTTTTCCTTCGACCCCTTGGGGGCCCTGGACAACTTCAAGGCCTTCCTGCCCGAGCGGCAATTCAGAAAAATCCTGGGGCCTAGCCTGGACAAATTTTTCGGGTTCAAGGTAGTCCGGTGAAAAACGCCCTTTTCGGCAAGTCGTCCCGGACGCGATGCCTGGTCTCGACGCATGAAAATTAAGCTGTCCCATAAAATATTCGCCGCGTTTTTGTTGATGGCCGTGGCCAGCGTCGGCCTGATGGTGGTTCTCACCCGCCATTTCGCCGGTCGAAATTTCGAGGACTACATTTTCAAGCGGGACATTTCCATCCTCCGAAATTTTTCCTTAAAATTATCGGATTATTACCGACTTCGGGGCAACTGGACCCAATTTGCGGAAAATACGATTAAATTCAACGAATTTTTCATGGAAAGCCAATTCGGGTTCATCCCCCTGTGGAAGGACGGGCCGCCTTTTGCCGAGCGGTCCCAACCCTTCCAACTTCCACCCGCGGACAAATCCGAGGCCCGGGGGTCCGAACCCAGGCCGTCCGGAGGCCCCGGGGAACCCGGCCTCGGCCCTCCCCCGCCGCCCTGGCCCCACGGCCCGGAACCTCCGCCCAAACCGAAATTTCCAGATATCGACCGGCGAATCACCCTGTTCGACGATCAAAAAAACTTCGTGGCCGGCGGCGGAAAAAAATTCGAACAGTTGAAAACCATCCCCATCATGATGGATGACCGCCTCATCGGCTGGCTAGGCCTCCAAAAAGCCGGGGTCCTGCTCCATCCCCTGGATTTGGAGTTCATGGCCCGGCAGAATCGGGTTTTCTTGATCATCGGGGCGTCCATCCTGTTGCTGGGGGTCTTCATGGCCCTCAGCCTGTCCGTGCAATTCCTGGCCCCGATACGCCGCCTGGCCCAAGGGACCCGGGCCTTGTCCGCCCGTCGCTTCGATTACAAAATCCCGGTCAAAACCAACGACGAACTGGGGCGGCTGGCCGAGGACTTCAATAAAATGGCCGTCAATCTGGGAGAATATGAAAAGAGGCAGAAACAATGGCTTTCGGATGTCTCCCATGAACTCCGGACCCCGTTGGCCATTCTGATCGGGGAAATAGAAGCCTTGCAGGACGGCATCCGGCGGCCCGACGAAACGGCCCTGGCGTCCCTCCACCAGGAAGCCTCCCGCCTCGGTCAGATAGTCAACGACCTGAACGAACTATCCCTGGCCGAATCAGGAGGCCTGGCCTTTAAGTCGCGGCCGGTCCGGTTGGAACAATTGCTGCGGGAAACCTTGCAGCGCTTCAAGAGCCGCCTTGAAGCCGGTCAAATAAAAACCTTCGTTCATTTCCCCCACGAAAACCAAGCGACGGCCCGGGGCGATGAAAGCCGGCTGGCCCAGGTTTTTTCCAACCTCATGGAAAATGTCCTCAGACACGCCAGGAAGCCGGGGACCCTGTCCATCAGCCTGGCCCGGTCCCTTGCCCCCGACCTCGTCCACGTGATCTTCGAGGATTCCGGACCGGGCGTGCCCGAGGAAAGCTTGCCTTTTCTGTTCGACCGGCTTTACCGCGTCGACTCCGCCCGCAGCCGGTCCACGGGCGGAAGCGGCCTGGGCCTGGCTATTTGCCGGAGCATCGTGGCCAAACACGGCGGCAAAATCGACGCCGTCAACAGCCCCCGCGGCGGATTGCGGATAGAAATCGAGCTTCCGGCCGACGAGGGAGAATGAGCGTCCCAACAAAAACTTCCTTCGGCCGCCTCAAGCGAACCAAACCACTAGCGCGGCGGCTAGGACCCCAATGACGACGATTCCGATCAAGGCGGTGGAAACATGATGAAACGCAGTGTTCTGATTGTGGAAGACGAAGAAAAGATTACCAATGTCCTGAAGGATTATCTGGAACGAGCGGGCTTCGAGGTTTACAGCCTCGATGGCGGCGGCCCGGCCGCCGAGGTCGTGCGGGAAAAACGCCCGGACGTGATGATCCTCGACCTCATGCTCCCCGATAAGGACGGCCTGACTGTCTGCCGAGAAATCAGGGCGTTCTCGGATGTCCCCATCCTTATGCTCACGGCCAGGACCGACGAGGTGGATAAGCTGGTGGGCTTGGAACTAGGCGCCGACGATTACATCACCAAACCCTTCAGTCCCAGGGAAGTGGCGGCCCGGGTCAAGGCCGTCCTGAGGAGGACCTCGCCGGAAACCGAGCGGGCCAAGCCCGCGGCCGGCCCCCTTATCCTGGATTCCAAATACCACCAGGCCGCTGTTTCCGGACGGCCCCTCTTCCTGACCCCAACCGAATTCACCCTGCTGGAAACCCTGTCGTCCCAGCCCGGCCGGGTTTTTTCCCGGATTGAACTGGTGGGCTTCATTCAGGGCGACAGCGCCGAGGGATATGATCGGACCATCGATTCCCATATAAAAAACCTGCGCAAAAAACTGGCCGATCACCTGCCTGGCAAAACCATCATCAAAACCGTGTACGGCGTGGGCTATACCTACATTCCGGTCGAATCATAGCCGCCATGCCGTGATCGAGCCGCGGAAAAACCCGTGTGGTCGGCCCGGACGCGGCCCGCGACGCGTTCCCCCCGTTTTCTCGTTTCACCGCCCCTTTGAACCCCCCATACCCCCTCTCCTCGGCCTGGAGAGGAGGTATTTGAAGTCGCCCCGCCAAATTGGCCCAACCGACATGGCCGCGGGCCGTGTCGGTCGCAACAACCACTGAAAATGCCCGAAAGGCGTTTTCATGCAAATCTTCCCGCCCACCCGCGGTCCCGGCTTTTCCCGGGCCCCGCGAACACCGTCTCCCTGAAAAGAGCCGCGGAGACGGAGCGCCTAAACCAGGTCGCCGTGAAACCGGTCGACCGCGGTCGTCGGCTCGATCAGACGCTTAGGCTGATCCCGGTCCAACTTGAACTGTCCTGGTTCGACATGATGGAACTCATCAGCTTCTCCAACAATTCGTTCGAGCTTGAATCGAGGCTGGTGTAGGCCTTGAGGGCCGAGGTGTTGGAGGTCGAGGACGAGGAGGTCGAGGTTTCATCCTCGCTTTCCCGGGGAGGGGGCGGCGGCGGGCCCGTGGAGTCGTCGGAGGCCCTGATGGCGTTCATCAATTCCTCCAATAGTTCGTTCTGGGAAGAAACCTCGCCGGCCGTCGCGGTCGCGTCGTCGGTTTCCGTCGTTTCGGAAGTCGAATCGTCGCTTTCCTCCTCGGACGGCGGTGGTCCCATCATGCCCATCATGGACATTTCCGCCTGGCGTTGCGAAGCCATGGCCTCCATCACCGAATTGATCTCCTCGGTGGTCAGCAGGCCGTCGCCGTCCGCATCCAGTTCGCTGAAATCGCTTTCCGAAACTCCGGATTCCTCCAGGGAAAGCGACCCATCTCCGTCCGTGTCCAAGCCGGAAACGAATTCCGAAATTTTGCCGGCCATTTCTTCCTGGGAAAGTGGGGAACGCGGCCCGGACATTCCCGACATGCCCTGATAGCTCAAGCCTCCACTTATGGCTGAAATACTCATTTTTTTCCTCCGTAAAAATACAAGGATTTTCCCTTAAGGCTTCCCCTCCGGGGTCAGCGACCAAAAACTCACGCGCCGCACCATGGTTGAGCAAAAAAAAGACCAGCGGCGGCGGCGCCCCCGGACGCCGCCGCCACAGGTCAATCGAGGTAACATACTTAAACAAATCTGTTTTATTACTCTTTTTCTCTGTAGGCGCCGAAAAGTCGACCCCAAAAAACACGGAATTACTATAGCGCCTGCTTTTTCCCTTCACACTTTTTCGAAACAAGGACAAAACTTGTGGACCCCGGGTGAAACCGCTCCCCCCTACCCCCTGGTAACAGGGAATTTTTTTCCGCGCTCTCCCCCTAGCCCGGAAAATTCCTCTCACTGTATTCAGGACATCCATTATTAACTACCGCTTCATAACCAGGGCCTGGACCTGAAGACCGACTCGCTCCCGCGGCGGCGCTAAATAACCACTCCGGTAAAAGTTCAAATATGGATGTCCGTTATAGCTGGTTCCCAAGCTCTAGCTTGGGAACCTCGGCCAGGGAAGCTCCAGCTTCCTTACTATAGAAATATGGATGTCTATGATAACTTAAAGCCCCCCTCACCCCAGCCCTCTCCCCCCATGAATGGGTGGAGAGGGAGAATAATCACTTCTGTTTTGTTCCTTTTATTCTGAAAGACAATACCTTGTTCCAAACGGAGGCGGCCCGGGCCAGGGCCGGACAATTATCTCCCTCGCCCCCCGACGGGGGGAGAGGGTTGGGGTGAGGGGGGGAGTC
>JAZDGM010000155.1:0-11775 GCA_043806915.1 Pseudomonadota bacterium
CGGCACTGGAACCTCGATTTCGGGGCAGGAAAAAGAGTCAATCCTTTTGCCCGAGGTCAGGGCCATCCTCCCGCCGTCGGCCTATCTACCTAAAAGCACGGGGAAAGAGGCGTTGTCAAGGCTTCCGAAGGCACCCGAAGGCACCCGAAGGGCTTGGCCTTGACCACGCCTCGGCCCGTGCTATGAATGACGAGGCCGAAAAGGTTCATGACTTCTACCCACTCAAAATAGCGAAGAGCCAAGGAGTTCTTGTAATGTTGGATCAGCGCTCAACGATAAGTTCCAAATTTCCGTATTTAAGGCGGCGCGAAAAGCGCCCCTTCACGCGCACAACGGGATTAACCGGAATTTGCGTGGATTTTCCTTCATTATAGTTTTTTTCGGCTTTAGTCGTTTCCCACTCGACGCCCAACTTATCGAGCGCCTGGCGGGCAGCGCCGATAAAGCCGCGCTTGCTGTAAAGGAGCGCTTCCCCTGAAAGGCGTGAGACAACGGCGCGGCCATAAACGCCGTAGCCAAGACGAATCAAGCGCTTGTCGCTGACAAGCTCGCGCAGCGCCCGCAAAACTTGGTCTTCGTCCCCCATGTCTGCAAACTCGCGCGGCAAAAACACGTCTTCCCCAGCCTTGCGGGCAATCCGCGTTTCGATCTTTTCTCGCAATGTTTTTTTTAGACGCATAACGCACCTCGCAAAAACCCGACAAAAATATATACAAAAACCCGACAAACGTCAAGGGATAAAACAACTATAACATTCTGTTATTTAATTAAAAATATTGACAATGACTTCGGCGTGCCTGGTGCTGCTCACCCCGTGTATCCGCGAGGCTCCCCGAGCCCGCAAGCGGTCTCGGCCATCCGGTGGCGCCCCTTTTCGCGAAGACCAAGGGGCTCCGCCCCTCGCGCGGTCAAGGGTAAAGGCTTCGTCCGTGGGGCGGGGTATCCCCAACCTTCCGCGCTTCGCTGGTGCAGGCACAGGGTGATCCTCCTCCCCGTCACACGCCCTTGCCCTTGCCACCCCCGGTCTCGCCGACGGGCAGAGGTTCATCAGCAAATGAACCTCAAACCCAAAGGAGACCAGAATATGACCAAGGAACACACACTCACGAAAGCCCACCACCATGCGATGAAAACTTTTGAGGGGTCGCTAGGGAATTTATCCGCCTCTGGCGGAAATCCAATCTTCCCGACCCGCTTTTGAATGAAAACAGGTCTGTTTAGGTCGGACATGGGCGTTTGACCGCCGCCGCGCCCAAGGACCTGGAAGTCCCGCAGTGGCGGCGGGTGAAAACCGTGATGCTGACGCCCAGGTTTCACCATCTGACCTGGCTGGAACGCGTGACCTGGGCGGACCTGGCCGCCTATCCCCTGATCCCGGCGTTCCTGGCCGGACGCAACCCGGGTCTTTTGCCCCTGGACCATTCTTTCCATCCTGACCACGGCCCTGTTTAGGCCAAAAAGGGACGGAAACAGCCGCCCGGGACCAGGTTTTTTCTGGAATGCGGTTTGACCGGCGAAGCCGAGGTCTGGAGCTCTTATCGCTAATTCCCTTTCATTTTTTTGACTTATCGCGGGCGGATTCTTTTCGCTAATAATTTACAACTTTCTTAATTGTGAGTTAAGTCGATGGATTCGGAGCCGGACGACGTGTTTTTTTATAATTTTTTATTGACTTGTGTGTTTGCGCTTGTTATCCTGAAATAGAAATCAATTTACGATAATAGTAAAAATAATGGCAGGCCAAGCAGACCAATACTTTTCCAAAAGTCTGGACAAGGGACTCAAAATCCTGTCCCCTGTTCAACGAACAGAACCAGGCCTGGTCCCAGACCGAGATATCCCGGGCCCTCGGACTGAACATGACTTCGACCTACCGGTTCATCAACACCCTGGTCCAACTGGGGTACCTGAAAAAGGACAAGGCCGGGAAAAAGCTGCGGCTGGGGGTCCGGGCCCTGGCCCTGGGCAGCAACCTGGTCCGGACCATGGACTTGCCGCGGATCATCCGGTCCCTGGTGGATGAAGTCCACGACCGGCACAACATCACCGTGGACGTGGCCCTGGTGATCGACGAGGCCCTGACCATCGTCTACCGGCGGGAAGCCGAGGACGCCCTGATCCACCGCTTGCCGGCCATCAGCCGGGCCTGGCACGCCACGTCCCTGGGCAAGGCCTACCTGGCCTTTCTTTCGGACGAAGACAGGGACGCCCGCGCGGCCGAGTTGAATCTGGAAGCCCGCACGCCCAAGACCATCGTGGACCGGGTCGCCCTGGCCGCGGAGCTGAAAAAGACAAGGGAACGAGGCTTTTCCGTCGCGAACGAGGAATTTTTACCCGGGTTGATAACCATCGGCGCTCCACTGATCAACCTGGACACGGGATTTTCCATGGGCGCGGTTTCCTTTGATTTTTCGACCATACAACAGACCGCGGCGGGCCTGGTCGAGGATTATTCCCGACTGATCGTGGACCTGGCCGAGGCCTTGTCCCAGGCCATTTCCGCCACCTGATGATTAAACGGCCCCTCGTTCCAGGGGGACCGCGCCTAGAAATTGGCGTCCCCAATAAAGAGAGGCGTTGAAGCTAAAATGGAAGAACTCAGGACCGAATATCTGTTTTATCAAGCCGAGAAGCAGCTCCCCCTGATCGACCGGGCCGAGGGGATTTTCATGTGGGACGATTCCGGCAAGGAATACATCGACGGTTGTTCCGGGGCCGTCATCTGCAACATCGGGTATGGGAACCCCCGGGTGGCGGAGGCCATCGCGGTTCAAGCCAAGAAAACTTTTTTCGCCTACCGCCTGCACTTCGAAAACGAGCCCGCGGTCCGGCTGGCCATGAAGCTGGTGGAGCATTCCGCGCCGCACCTCGACCGGGTCTTTTACGTGTCCGGCGGGTCCGAGGCCGTGGAAGCGGCCATGAAGCTTTGCCGGCAGTATTTTTTCGCCAAGGGCGAGGGGTCGCGGCATCTGTTCATCAGCCGCAAGTCGTCCTACCATGGGTCGACCCTGGGCGCCCTGGCCCTGACTTCGTACGCGCCCCTGGAAATCCCCTTCCGGCCGTTGATCAAGCCGTACCCCAAGGTCCCGGCGCCCTATTGTTACCGGTGCGTCTACAACCTGACCCATCCGGCCTGCGGCTGCGCCTGCGCCCGGGCCCTGGAAACGACCATTCTGGAACAGGGCCCGGAAAACGTGGCCGGGTTCGTGGTGGAACCCGTGGGCGGGGCCAGCACCGGCGCCCTGGTCCCGCCGCCGGAATATTTCGGCATTATCGAGGAAATATGCCGCAAATACGGGGTATTGCTCATTCTTGACGAGGTCATGACCGGCTTCGGCCGCACCGGCCGGATGTTCGCCTACGAACATTGGGGCGTCAGGGCGGATATCGTGGCCCTGTCCAAGGGCATGGCGTCCGGGTATTACCCCCTGGGCGCGATTATGGCCGGGCGGGAAATGGTGGACGTGGTCATGAAGCGGGGCGGGTTCGCCCACGGCCATACCTACGCCGGCAACCCCATGGCCTGCGCCGTGGGCTTGGAAGTGGTCAGGATTATCGAGGAAGAAAGGCTGCCGGAAAACGCGGCCCGGGTCGGGTCGGTTTTACGGGCCGGCCTGGGGGAACTGGCCGACCGGAGCCGGATTGTCGGCCAGGTGCGCGGGCTGGGGCTGCTCCTGGCCCTGGAAATTGTCCGGAACAAGGAAACGCGCGAGCCCTTCCCCGCGGAAGGCAAGCTGGCCCAAGCGCTCACGGACGCGGCCCATGGCCTGGGGCTGATCATCTACCCGCGCCGGTCCCTCAACGGTCTGGCCGGCGACCACGTGCTGATCGCCCCGCCCCTGGTCATGACCGAACGGCAGGTCCCGCTGCTTTTGGAGCGGCTGGAGGCGGCACTGAAACTGGTGGAGGCAAGGTTTTGTTGAAAGGGAGAGCGGCGCGATGATCGACAAGACGACCACCCTGGACGCGGCCCTGGCCGGGTTGAAGGACGGCTGGACCGTGATGTTCGGCGGGTTCGGCGTTCCCGGCACCCCCTTCACCCTGATCGACCGGCTGTTGGCCTCGGGAGCGAGGGACCTGACCATGATCAAGAACGAGGCCAACGAGGACCGCCTGGGCGTGTCCAAGCTGATCGAGGCGGGCCGGGTGAAAAAACTGATCACGTCCCACCTCGGCCTGAACGCCGCGGCCATGGGCATGATGAACCGGGGGGAGATCGAGGTCGAGTTTTATCCCCAGGGCATTCTGGCCGAAAAAATCCGGGCCGGAGGCGCCGGGCTGCCCGGGTTCGTCACGGACATCGGGCTGGACACGATCCTCCGGGACCGCAAGACCCTGGTCGTCATCGACGGCCGGGAACTGATCTTCGAACCCGCCCTGCGCGCCGACGCGGCCCTGATCCACGCCGCGGCCGGGGACCGGTTCGGAAACCTGGTTTACGAAAAAAGCGCCCGGAATTTCAACCCCATCATGGCGACGGCCGCCCGGCTGGTCATCGCCGAGGTGGAAAAACTGGTCGAGCCCGGCGAACTGGACCCGGACCGGGTGGTCACTCCCGGCGCCTTCGTGGACCGGGTGGCGGTCCTGGACGGGTTGACGCCGGAATACGGCATATTGGAGCGTCATGTCTAGGGAAAAGATAGCCCGACGGGCCGCCCGGGAAGTGCGGCCGGGCCAAGTCATCAACCTGGGGATCGGCATTCCGGGGTTGATCCCCGCGTACCTGACCCCGGACCAACCGGTGCTGATTCATTCGGAAAACGGCATCCTGGGCATGGGGCCGAAACGCGACCGGGGGACCGAGGACCGGAACCTCATCAACGCCGGCGGGACCTACGTGGGGGTCGTCCCGGGCGCCTCGTTCTTCGACAGCGCCCTGTCCTTCAGCCTGGTGCGGGGCGGGCGGCTGGACATCGCCTTTCTGGGCGCCCTGGAAGTCGGGGCCAACGGGGACTTGGCCAACTGGATCATCCCCGGGAAGTTCGCTCCCGGCATCGGCGGCGGCATGGAACTGGCGCAAAAAGCCCGGCGGGTGATCGTGACCATCACCCACGCCACCGGCCGGGGCGAACCCAAAATCCTGGAAAAATGCACCCTGCCCCTGACCGCCCGGGCTTGCGTCCACACGATTATCACGGAACTGGCGGTCCTGGATGTGACCGAGAAGGGGCTGGCCCTGCGGGAACTGGCGGTTGAAACCGACCTGGACGAAGTCAAGGCCCGGACCGGGGCTTCCTTTTCCATCCCCGCGGGCGAGATTCCGAGGTTCTAGTCCGGAGGTTTTATGAACGAACGTGAACAAAAAATCATTTCCGCCGTGGACTCCCTGGCGGACGACATTATCGATTTCGCGTCCCGGCTGGTGGCGGAACCGAGCGTCCTCGGCCGGGAAGCTTCCGCGGTCCGGGTCATGGAGGACGAACTTATCCGGCTGGGGCTGCGGCCCCGGCGGATACCCATGGTCCCGGCCGATTTGGCCCATTGCCCCGGGTACGCTCCCACGCCCTGGAGCCATGAGGGCCGGGAAAACCTGGCCGCTGTTCGGCCCGCCGACGGGGAAGGCGGGAGAAGCGCCTTGTTCAACGGACACCTGGACGTGGTCAGCCCCGAGCCGTTGGGTTTCTGGGAGCGCGACCCCTTCGAGCCGTTCATCAAGGACGGGTGGCTGCACGGGCGCGGGTCCGGGGACATGAAGTCGGGCGTGGCGGCCATGACCCAGGCGGTCCGGGCGGTGGACCAGGCCGGTTTCGGCTTAAGGGCGCCCGTGACCATCAGCGCGGTGATCGAGGAGGAATGTTCCGGCAACGGCGCCCTCGCCTCGGTCCTGGCCGGGTATGACGCCGAGGCCGTGCTCATCCCCGAGCCGTTCGGTCCGGTCATTTACGCGGCCCAGGTGGGGGTGTTGTGGTTCAAGGTCAAGGTCAAGGGCGTCCCGGTGCATGTGCAGGCCGCTCCGGCCGGGACCAACGCCATTGAAAAGAGCTTTCCACTCATCGCGGCCCTGCGCGGCCTGGAAGAGGAACTCAACCGGGGCGACCGGCCCGAGGCGTACCTGGCCCTCGAGCATCCCCTAAATTTGAACATCGGCGTTTTCAACGGCGGGGACTGGCCGTCCACCGTGCCGGCGGAAGCGGAATTCCACGGCCGCCTGTCCTTTTTCCCGGGAATGGAATACGCGGTGGTCCGGCGGCGGGTCGAGGACGTCGTGGCCGACGCGGCCCGGCGGGACCCCTGGCTGGCGGAAAACCCGCCGCAAGTGGAATTTTACGGGTTCAGGTCCGAGGGGCACGTGGTCGATCCGGAACTGCCGGTTTTTCGCGAGCTTTCCGGGTGTCATGAAGCCCTAGCCGGTAAACGGGCCGCGCCGTATGTTTCCACCTGCACCACGGACCTACGCGCCTTTCATTTTTTCGGCCGGGGAAAGGGGACCTGTTTCGGACCGGTCGCCGAGAACATTCACGGCGCCAACGAACGGGTGAACATCGCCGGCGTCCTGCACACGGCCCGGGTCTACGCCCTGTTCCTGGCCCGGTGGTGCGGGCTCGTGGACTAGTGGGGAGGGTCATGATGTTCTTGAGGAAATGCGGCGAACAAGCCGGGCGGGGCGGGTCATGAAGGCCGTGAACTGGCGCCCCTTCGCGCTGTTGGCCCCGGCCGCGGGCGCGGTCTTCTTTCTGCTGGTCATCCCGGTCTGTTTTATCGTGGTTTACAGCTTCTGGCTGCGGGCGCCTTCCGGGGCGGACATTCCCGCCTTCCAGGCCGGCAATTACGCCAAGTTTTTCCATGATTTTTTCTATCCATCCATTTTGCTGCGCACCATCAGGGTGTCCCTCGAATGCACGGCCTTGTGCGTGGTCCTGGGGTACATCCCGGCCTATTTTTTTTACCGGAGCGAAAGCCGGTTCAAGCAGACCTTCCTGCTGCTGATCATGCTGCCGTTCTGGATCAGCTTCATCATCCGGACCATGAGCTGGATCAACATCCTGGGCGATTCCGGCTTGATCAACCATTTTCTGATTCAAATCGGGCTGATCCGGACCCCGATTTCGATGCTCTACAACGAGGGCACGGTGCTGATGGGCCTGCTCATGTACCTTTTGCCCTTCATGATCCTGAATATCTACGTCAGCCTGGAAGGGATCGACAAAAGCCTGTTGGAAGCGGCCCGGAGCATGGGGTGCACCGAATGGCAGGCCTTTCGGGAAGTGACCCTGCCCCTGAGCCTGCCCGGGGTGAGCGCGGGCTGCCTGCTGGTCTTCGTCCTGACCGCGGGCACGTACCTGCCGCCCATGATCCTGGGGGGGCCGGGGAACGAGATGATCGCCAACCTGATTTTCAAGCGGGTCATCGGGACCCTGGACTGGCCGTTCGGGTCGGCCATCAGCGTGATCCTGCTCGCCCTGTTGTTCGTCATCGTCTGGATTTACAACCGGTATCTGGGCATTGACCGGATATTCAAAAGCATCCAGGGGAAATAGGCCATGAAGAATTTTTCCCTCGGTTGGTTCCTGATCAAGTCGTACACGGTCGTGGTGTACCTGTTTCTTTTCGCGCCCATCGTGGTGGTGATGGTCCTGGCCTTCAATCCCGAGCAGTTCGGCTGCTTTCCCATGAAGGGCTTCAGTTTCCGGTGGTTCATCCGGCTGGCCCAGAACGAATCCATCATGGCCGCGTTCAAGAATTCCCTGATCCTGGGCGCCCTGACCGCGCTGGTCTCCACGGCCGTGGGGATTCTGGCGGCCCTGGCTTTCGTCCGGTTCGATTTTCCGGGCAAGAACACGATCAACACCCTGTTGCTTTCCCCGATCATGATTCCGGAAGTGGTGCTGGGCGTGGCCCTGCTGCTCTTCCTGCGCTGGCTGCAACAGCCCAAGAGCTTCGCGCTGCTGCTCATGGGCCACGTGGTGTTGACCCTGCCGTACGTGCTCATGATCGTGCAGGCCCGGTTGGTGGGCATAAAAAAGGAATACGAGGAAGCGGCCAAGGTCCTGGGGGCCAATTCCTGGCAGACCTTCCGGGAAGTGACCCTGCCCTTGCTGTACCCGGCCTTGTTCGCGGGCCTGCTTTTTTCGTTCACCATTTCCTTTGACGACGTCACGGCCACCTTGTTTTGGGCGACGGCCCAGAACCAGACCGTGCCGGTCAAGATTTTCAGCATGCTGCGAAATTCCATCAGTCCGGAAATCAACGCCCTGGGAGCGGTGATGATCGTCTTTACCGTGGCCGCGCCGCTGCTGGCCGGCTGGGTCTCCCGGAAATTTTCCCGGGAATCGTGACGTGTTTGCATGAAAACGCCCGAAAGGCCTTTTCATTGGTCGTTGTGACCGACATGGCCCGCGGCCATGTTGGTTTGGTGGGGCATGTCGGGTCCGAGATTTTGGGGATAACACAAGATAATCAAAGGAGGCAGTCATGAAAAAGGGTATTGAAGCCGGTTTGGCCAAGGCCGAGGAACTCCGGGACCAGGGCGGGATCACCCGGCGGGATTTCGTGAAAATCCTGGGCCTGGCCGGCGCCGCGGCCGGTTTGGTGGGCGGACCGTTTTCCAGCAGGCTCTGGGCCGCTGATTCCATCCGCTTCGACAGTTGGGGCGGGGTGACGTCCGAGGCCTTTCGGAAGTTCGCCTTCGAGCCCTTCACCAAGGCCGCGGGCATCAAGGTGGTCGAGGGTGAATTCGGGGACATGGATTCCTACCTGACCCGGGTGAAGGCCTCGTACCCTCCGGGCGGCGAATTCAACCTGGCGCATTTGAGCGCGGTCTTCGACTACGCCCGGTACACGGACCTGGGGTTCGGGTCGGTCCTGGACGAGAGCAAGATTCCCAACCTCAAGAACGTCATGGCCGCCATGATCACTCCCTTGCGGAACATCACCCAGGGGACCTTGTCCGCCGTGCCGTACGACCTGGGCCAGACGGGCATCGCTTACAACACCAAATACATTTCCAGGGAAAAGGCGGAAAAGCTAGGCGCGTCGCTGCTCTGGGACAAGGAATTGAAGGGCAAGCTGGGGAGCTGGGGCGGGGATTTCCGGACCAACATGTGGTACGCGGCCCTGCACACCAACCAAAGCCCCAACGACATCAAGGATGAGAAGGCCGTCTGGGACGCCCTGCGGGAACAGCGCGAGTTGATGAAGAAATACTGGGATTCCGGCGCGGAGCTGATGAGTCTTCTAGCCAACGAGGAAATTTACGCCACCGCGGCCTGGTCCGGCCGCGTGGCCGCCCTGCAACAGCAGGGCAGCCCCATCGGGTACCTGGCGCCCCAGGGGACTTATTCCTGGATGGAATACATCTTCGTGCTCAAGGGCTCGGACCTGGAGATCGCCCAGAAGCTGCTCAATTTCATGCTGGAACCTTCCTGCGCCATCGCCGTGTCCGAGGGGCAGAACTATCCGCCCAGCCTGGACCCCACCAAGGTGGAGTTGACCGACAAGATCAAGAAAATGCCGGCCTTCGACCCCACCGGGAAGTTGGACGGCTACCTGTTCGCCGTGCCCTCGTACTGGAACAGCCATCAGGTGGACTGGACCGAGAAATGGGATCGGGTCAAGGCCGGGGCCTAAATAGCGTCTGTCAATAAATGGCTCTTTTGCCCAATCTCGTTGTCGGACTGAAAAAAATAGTCCTCGGAATATGAAGCATATGCTTGCGGCTATTTTTTTCGTCTTCCTCGATCTTGGACAAAATTTCCTATTTTTGACCGGACGCTAAATAGAAGAAACAGCCGTCGCGTTCCCCGCCGGAACGCGGCGGACGGGTCGATTTTGTCCAGTTCATTTTCGGCGTGGCCGAATATGACCAGCCGCTAACCGGGGGGTTTGGGGGGCCTGTTCGGCCCCTCGACCGCCGGAGGCATTATCGTTTTACCATGGGTGAATCGTGACGTCAGAAAAAAGCGTTCCAGCCGTCGAGCTGAGGGGGGTCCTTAAGAAATTCAACGGGTTCACCGCCGTGGAGCGGGTGGACTTGACCGTTTCGGACGGTCACCTGGTCACTTTGCTCGGGCCGTCCGGCTGCGGGAAGACGACTATTTTGCGCATGATCGCCGGGTTGGAAACCCCGACCGAGGGCGACATCCTCATCAAGGGCAAGCGGGTCAACGACACGCCGATCCACAAGCGCAACCTGGGCATGATCTTCCAGAACTACGCCCTTTTTCCGCACAAGAACATTTTCGACAACGTCGCTTTCGGCCTGAAATACCGCCGCGCTTCCAGGGAGGAAATGAAGGAAAAGGTCACCCGGGCCCTGGAAATGGTGCGGCTGCCCGGCGTGGAAAAGCGGATGCCGGCCCAGCTTTCCGGGGGCCAGCAGCAGCGGATCGCCCTGGCCCGGGCCATTGTGATCGAGCCGGACGTGCTGTTGATGGACGAACCGCTCTCGGCCCTGGATGAAAACCTGCGGGAAGAGATGCGAAGGGAAATCGACCGGTTGCAGATGAAACTCGGCTTGACCACCATTTTCGTCACCCACGACCAGCGGGAAGCCCTGTCCATGTCCAACGAAATCGTGGTCATGAAGGCCGGGCGCATGCAGCAGGTCGGGACTCCCGAGGAAGTGTACAACAAGCCGGCCAACAAGTTCGTGGCCGATTTCCTGGGGCATTCCAATTTCCTCGACGCCGTGGTCGCCGGAAAAAAGGACGATTTTATCGAGGTGGAAGCCGACCGGGGGCGGCGGATCAAGGTCAGCCAGCCCGGGGAATGGCCGGCCGGACTTCCGGTGGAACTGGTGATTCGAGCCCAGAAATTCAGGATATTCCCCCGGGCCGAGACCCCGACCGTGGGGGATGAAAACCTCTTTTTCGGCCGCATCAAGGAACGGAGCTACATGGGCGGGGAAGCGAGCTACTTCGTGGAACTGGAAGGCTCGGGAACCGAACTCCACGTCATTTCCATGATGCGCGCCAAGCCCTTCCAGGTGGGCGACGAACTGGCCCTCACCGTGGCCCCGGAATTCTGCCGGCTGTTGCCGCGGGAGGCTTGAGGGCCGCGGGCGGCCGGTTCCCTAAATCCTGCTTGGGGACCGGCGAATGGCTGACACCCAGGCCTGGGCCGGTAAGCCGTTGGCGCGTAACGTCCACTTACCCTATGTTAATATTCAGGCCAGCCGCGCTCCAGCCTTTCGGTTGTCATTTCCCGCGCCTTCGCTTAGAAATAGTAACAGAAGACCGCCTTCGTTTCGAGCCGGTCGCGCGGGGCGTTATGGAAAAATGACCTGAAAAGGAAATAACCTCATTCCGCCGGCGTTGGAAGGTCCCGAACTGTCCCTTTTTGGTTCCGCCCTACGGGAAGATTTCCGGCCGGACAGCGACATCGACCTTTTGGTTTCGTTCGCGCCTGATTCCGCCTGGAGTCTTTTGGACCACGCCCGAATGGAACAGGAGTTGTCCGATATCCTAGTTCGAAAAGTGGATTTGGTCACGCGGCGGGCCGTGGAGGGCAGCGGCAACTGGATACGAAGAAAGTCCATTTTGGACAGCGCCCGGAGAGTTTGTAGGGTGCGCAACGCGCACCATCTTTTACTGTTTTGCGGGCCCGACCACGGTAAATTGGAGACGTTGGCCGGCGCCTTGCGGCGGGGTTGCTCCGCCCCCCGCGCGGCAGGCATGGGCTTCGAAGGGCTCCTGCCCGCCCCAGGGTCAGGGGCGCGCCGGAGCCGGCGCCCCTGACAACCCCCGGCTCTTTTTCCGGAGAACCCGCCTGGCGGCGGTTTCACGCCCCGAAACGTCCTGTTTCGAGGGCGGAAAGGGCGGGCGTCCATGCCCGCCC
>JAZDGM010000156.1:0-3837 GCA_043806915.1 Pseudomonadota bacterium
TTTTACTTGACGGTTTGAGGCGAAGCTTCGCCGGCTTCCTCACTCTAGAGATGTAGCGCCCCGCCCCCGCCCATAATCGCCGGCCAGGGGATAGACCTTGCCCGGCGAGCCTTCAGGCATGGGTTCAACGAGACGGATGAAAGTTCAAACCGACTAATATCTATACCTTCACCGTCGCGTTAGGTCTACTAAATGGAAACGCCGCGTTGATTCCCCGTGGTTGCTTTCCGGATAAAGTGGGGAAGCTAGATATTCCCCTTCCCGGGTTCCCAAGCTAGAGCTTGGGAACCAGCGAATATTGGATGTCTTTGTAAAAAATCTCCGAAAGTCTCCGCGAAACCATTTGGCCATCGTTTATTCCTCCCGGCCCAATGATAAGGATACAAGGGGTCATGCCGGCAAGAAATTAAAAAGAAAAAAATGAAGTAGTCAATTTTTTTGAACTGAAAAAGAAAGGAACAATACAATTTCAGATGGCCAGGTTTTAGGCATTATCAGATGGCCGCTAACAGCTTACCCCCATGAAATAGCGAGGAGGCCGTTTTTATGAAAATGCCCGAAGGGCATTTTCAGTGGTTGTTGTGACCGACATGGCCCGTGGTCATGTCGGTTGGGCTGGTTGTTCAGGCCGGCGACGTCCAGGCCCACGTCGTAGGCGATCAGGACCCGGCCGCGTCGGAAGGCCGGAATTCGCTTGCGATGTCCTTCACGGCGGCGCGCAGGCCGAGGGGGCCTGTTCGGTTTCGTTCCGTATATTGAACAAATATTTTATCGCCAACGGCCATTCCTCTTGATTTCCTCCACACCGGCTGGTAATATCAGAACAAATTAAAAAGCGGTCATTATTTATGTTCATCTTATCGAACAAAAACAATACACCGGCCCTGGAGCGGGCCCACAACATTTTCGTCGCCCTCCTCTGTTCCCCCTGGCCCCTGGGCATTTCGGACCTGGCGCGGGAACTGGATTTGGGCAAATCCACGGTGCATGGGTTGGTTCACACCCTGGTCAATCTGGGCCTGCTGGAAATGGCGGGCGAGAACGGTCGGGGAGTCCGTCCGGCGTCCACGGTTTTGTCCCTCTGGCGGGAAGCGCTCCTGAAAGGCGCCCTGGCCGAAAGTTCCGAGCCCCTGTTGGCTTCCTTTTCGGAGCGACACGGCCTGACGACCCTGGCCGGGGTTTTTCTCCACGCCCGGGTCCTGATCGTCAAGGCGGTGCGGGCGCCGGGTTTCGGCATTTCAGCCTACGCCGGGCAGTTGGTTCCGGCCTGGGCCGGGGCCTTGGGCAAAATCCTGGCCGCGGCGCTCCCTCCGGCCCGGGTGCGTCAATTGGCTTCCCGGATGGCCGCCAAGGGACCCGTCCCGCCGCGGGCCTATCTCCAGGAGATCGAGGCGGTGCGGAGCAGCGGCGTTTCTTACGACCGGGGGGAATACATTGTCGGCGTGCGGGCCCTTGCCGCCCTGGTCCGGCCGGACGGGCCTTTCCAGCCCCTGGGGGCGGTCTGGGCCGTGGGGCTGGCGCCTTCCCTGGACGATGGCCGCCTGGAGGCCCTTGGCCCGGAGCTCAAGGCCCTGGCCGAGGAAATAGGCCGCCGGGCGGCGGAATGGGGACGAAAAAACAATGAATTTAAAAATTAGGACCAGCGATATTTTCCGCGCCACCTTGGCCGACGACTGCGGCAACCTGGGATACGTGGGGGTGGCCCCGGACGGCTCGGGTTATCACGTCGTGGTTCCGGTGGACCTGCAGTTGGCCCGCGGGGTCAAGGCCGGAAACCGGCCCGACGATGGGACCCCCTTTGGGGGTTACAAGGGCTGGCGCTATTTCCAGTGCCTGCCTTTCGCCCCGGGAAAGTCGAGGGCCCGGGAGAAGCAAGTCGAAATGAACTCGAGGCTCCTGGCCGCCTGGGCCGGAAGCCTGGGAATAGAGGTGGAGTTCGCGTGAATCGAGGCCAAGGGGTTTGCCCGCGCCGCTTCCCGGGAACGAAGCGACGCGGGCGGCCCGGCCGGACAACCGAAGGAGGGCGCCATGCTGCTGCCGCAATTCGAATGTCACCTCCCATCCAGCCTGGAGGAAGCCTGCCTGCTGTTGAAAAAGCATCGGGACAAGGCCAAGGTCCTGGCCGGAGGGACCGACCTGTTGGTCAACATGAAACGAAAAATCCTATCCCCCCCGCATCTGGTGGCCCTGGACCGGACGAGCGGCCTGGCCGACATCGCGCTTTGCGGGGAAGTTCTGGAAATCGGCGCGCTGGCGACGGCGTCCGCCTTGGCGTCGAGCCCGACCGTCCTCCAGACGGTCCCGGTCCTGGCCCTGGGCGCCGGCAAAATAGGTTCGCCGCTGATCCGCAACCGGGCCACGGTGGGCGGCAACCTGGTCTCGGCCCGGCCGGCCGGGGACACGGCGCCGCCCCTGATGGCCCTGGGGGCGGTCGTGGTCCTGCAATCAGCCGCGGGGGTTCGGGAAACGTCCCTGGATGAATTTTTCCTCGGACCCGGGCAGACCATCATGACCCCGGAGGAAATCCTGATCGGGATCAGGATTCCGGTCCCCGGTCCCGGGACCGGAGGCGGTTACGAAAAGCTGGGGTTGCGGGCCGCCCTGGAAATAGCGATCGTCAATGTCGCGGCGGTGATCAAACTCAATTCCACCGGCAAAAAAATCGATTCGGCCCGGGTTGTGCTCGGAGCCGTTGCGCCGAGGCCCATCCGGTCCCCCCGGGCCGAGGAAGCCTTGATCGGCAAGCCGGCCGGACCGAAGGCCCTGGAAAAAGCCGCGGCGGCGGCCGTGGAGGACGCTCGTCCGATATCGGACCATCGCGGCTCGGCCGAATATCGACGCCTGATGGTGGAAGTGCTGACCAGGCGGGCCCTCGTCTCGGCCCTGGAAAACGCCCGGCAATCGTTGGGAGGCTAGAATCATGAAAAAACAACTAATCAGCTTCAAGCTCAACGGTCGTCCCGTGGACGCCCCGGCCGCCCCCAACCGGACGCTCCTGCAACTCCTGCGGGAAGACCTGCGGCTGACCGGGACCAAGCACGGCTGCGGCGTGGGCGACTGCGGGTCCTGCACCGTGCTGCTGGACGGAAAACCGGTCAATTCCTGCCTGGTGCTGGCTTTTCAGGTGGAAGGGAAGGAAGTGACCACGGTCGAGGCCCTGGCCGACGGCGACAAGCTCCACCCTCTTCAGGAATCGTTTGTGGAACACGGCGCCATCCAGTGCGGTTTCTGCACTCCCGGCATGCTTCTTTCGGCCAAGTCCCTGTTGGACCGCAACTCCCGGCCCAACGAATTGGAAATACGGGAAGCCCTGTCCGGAAACCTCTGCCGCTGCACCGGGTATCAAAAAATCGTGGAAGCGGTTCAGGACGCCGCGGAATGCGGGGACCGCCCCGGGGGGAGGAAAAAATGAGCCGCGAATATGACGTGTTGAACACCAGGGCCCGCCGCTTGGACGCTCCGGCCAAGGCCGTGGGCCGGGCCGTGTACACGGATGACCTCGCCCTGCCGGGACAGCTTTACGGGGCGATTCTGCAAAGCCCCCTGGCCCACGCCCGCATTTTGAAACTTGACGTCTCCCGGGCCAAGCGCCTGGCCGGGGTCAAGGCGGTGATCACGGCCAAGGACGTGGGCCTGACCAAGTATGGGGTCTCCCCGGCCCGGTACGACGAGACCCTCTTCGCCCACGAAAAAGTCCGGTACGTGGGGGACGAGGTGGCCGCCGTGGCGGCGATGGACCTGGAAACGGCCCAGGAAGCCCTGTCCCTGATCAAGGTGGAGTACGAGGAGCTGCCCGCGGTGTTCGACCCCTTCGAGGCCCTGGCCGACGGCGCGCCG
>JAZDGM010000157.1:0-2125 GCA_043806915.1 Pseudomonadota bacterium
TTTCGATGGCGAGACCGAGTATGAGATTCAACGCCGGCATGTCCAGGAACCGGTTCCTGATTTACGGACCATGGTCCCGAGTCTGTCGCCGTCTTTATGCGGCCTGGTCATGAAGGCCCTGGAGAAGAAACCGGATGACCGTTTCGACGGTTGCGGCGACTTTCTTCAATATATCTCCGACTACGAATCCGGGCCGGCGAGAAGCCAACCTCAAGGTAAGACGGGGCGTAATTCCAAGGACATCACCTCGGCCGGCGGAGAAACTCCGCTTATTGGCACGGAAAAAAACAAGCCGTCCCAGCCGAAAAGAAAAATATTTATATTTGCAGGCCTCCTAATTATTATTTTGGGTTTGTACGTTTTTTGGCAATTGGGCGCAAGGCAGACCAGGATGGAAGCGGAATTCGACAAGATCCAGAGAGATGAAACCGGGAGCCAACTTAGCGAATCGGAGAAGGAGGCGGCTTGGTCGTCATTTTTGTCGGTGTATTCGGACAACAATTTTTTAAGCACCCAGGACGAATCCATGAGGGCCAAGGGTCGAGAGCGGGCGGCCTACTGGAAGCAGAAGGCGTATGCGGTCGAGCAGGCCCGGCTAGCCGAGGAGCGGAAACGCCTGGAAGAAGAACGACAGCGCTTGGTTGAGGAGAAGGCCCGTTTGGAAGAAGAACGGCTGCGCAAAGTGGAGGAGGAAAAACAACGGTTGGCCTCCTCGCCCACGGGTAAGGGTTTTACCAACTCAATCGGGCAGAAGTTTGTATTGATACCGGCGGGGACGTTCACGATGGGGAGTCCGGAGTCGGAATCGTTCCGCCGTGATAATGAGCGACAGCACCGTGTGACTATATCGCAAGCGTTCTATATGCAGACGACGGAGGTGACGCAGGGACAGTGGCGATCGGTATTGGGGAATAATCCAGCAGCGTTTTCGAGTTGCGGTGATGATTGTCCGGTGGAGTCGGTATCGTGGGAGGACGCCCAGGCCTTCATCAGAAGTTTGAACGCCAAGGAGGGTGTGGGTAAATACAGGCTGCCGACGGAGGCGGAGTGGGAATACGCGGCGCGGGCGGGTGCGGGCAGTGCTTATTGTTGTGGCGATTCGGAATCAAATTTAGGTGATTTTGCCTGGTATAACTATAACTCCGGTGGTGAGACTCATCCGGTTGGCCGGAAACCTCCCAATGCCTGGGGGCTATACGACGTGCACGGTAATGTGTGGGAATGGTGTGAGGATCGGTATGGGGATTATGCTTCGGGTGATGTCGTCAATCCTCGCGGCTCATCGAGCCTGTCCTTTCGCGTGGGTCGCGGCGGCGGTTGGAGCAGCAGCCCCAGGCTCTGCCGCGCCGCTCTTCGCAACCGGGGCGCGCCTGAATTTCGCAACGGCGACTTGGGCTTCCGCTTGGCCATAACGCCTTAGATTATGAATTTTTACCTTTGGCGACAGGCAGCGATGCTGTTGTAATTTAGGGCGAGCCGGCCGCGAAGGCGAGGCCAAGCCGGCCAAGGGCGCCTCTGGGGTCCAGGAGCGAAGCCCCGGGTCGATTTTTTTTCACCTTTTTGTAGCCCGCCCAGGGTAGCGGGAAAAAAATAAAAACGGTGAGCTAATGATTGGACGCACTATTCGGGAATACAAAATCGTCGCCGACCTGGGTGAGGGCGGTATGGGCAGCGTTTACCTGGCCGAGCATTCGGTTCTCGGAAAGTTCGCCTTGAAGCGGCTTGACCCGAAGCTGGCCCGCGACCCTCGGTTACGGGAACGTTTCGCCAAGGAGGCCAAGGCGCAGTTCGGCCTGAAGCATCCCAACATCGTGCAACTGAATAATTTCATGGAAGATATGGGTGAACTATTTTTGGTGATGGAATATGTAAGCGGCCCATCCTTGGAGAAACTGCTGACGGGCCGGGGCGCGCTGCCGGAAAAGGAGGCTCTTTCTATTATCAAGGGGGTCCTTTCCGGTCTCAACTACGCGCATAGCCAAGGAGTGATACACCGCGACATCAAGCCGTCCAATATATTGCTGACCAGCGACGGGACGCCGAAAATAGCCGATTTCGGGATAGCCCTGCTTTTGGGTTCGCAACGCCTGACCCGAACCGGGGCGAACATAGGCACGGCGCAGTA
>JAZDGM010000158.1:0-7856 GCA_043806915.1 Pseudomonadota bacterium
GCCGGGCTTGCTCGCGGACTCGCTCCCCGATAAATACGGTAACGCGCTTATTGACGCCTGGTTGGCGTCGCGGGGACGAACCGCGGAGAGTTTCCATCCGGTCGAACGCCTCTGCTATATCGGCAGCCGCGGCATGGGGGCTCTTGAATACCTGCCGCCCGTGCTCGGACCGCCGACCAGCAAGCGAGCGCTGGAAGTCGCCGGCCTCGTCGACCTGGCCAACCGGGTCCTAACCGCGCGCGTCAGGTTCGGCGGCGTATTCACCGGGGATGACGACCAGGAAACAATCAATGATATTCTTCGGGTCGGAACGTCGGCCGGCGGCGCCAGGGCCAAGGCGATTCTCGCTTGGAATCCGGAAACCAATGAATTCCGGTCCGGCCAGGTCGAGGCGGGAGCGGGTTTCGAATACTGGCTAATGAAATTTGATGGAATCACCGGCGCGGGGGATTCGGAAGTCGCCGTCCCCCAAGGTTACGGCAAGATCGAGTATGCCTACCACCTAATGGCCGTCGCGGCCGGCCTCGAGATGACGACGTGCCGCCTTTATCTTGAGGGGGGGCGCAGTCATTTTATGACGCGAAGGTTTGATCGGACCGCGACCGGCGGTAAATTGCATTTGCAATCCTTGGGCGCCATGGCTCATTACGACTACCGGCAACCGGCGAGCTATTCCTATGAACAAGCGATCCAAGTCATCAGGAGGTTGGGGCTTTCCCGCAAGGACATGGAGCAGCAGGCGTTGCGCGCCATTTTCAATGTAGTCGGCCGTAATTGTGACGATCACGTCAAGAACATCGCTTTCCTCATGAATAGACGGGGTGAATGGCGCTTGGCGCCCGCGTTCGACGTTTCCTACGCCTGGAACCCCGGCGGCGAATGGACGAGCCGGCATCAAATGAGCCTTAATGGCAAGCGGGATGGGTTTGAACGCGAGGATTTGCTCGCCCTGGCCAAGGCGGCTGACATTAAAAAGGCGCGCGGGGAGCAGATGATTAACCGGGTCATTGACGTCGTGGGCCGTTGGCCCGACTTCGCCGAGGAAGTCGGAGTACACCCTGAACAGATATTGAAAATACAGGCCGGCCTCCGGACAAGCCTCTGATCCGCTAAGTCTTCTTTCCCAAGAGTTACTTGCAAAACCGAAGTTTTGCAATTGGCTTAAAGGATTATGGTTTTTACAGTCGTAATCGAAATCAGAAAAGCTTGTAATAATATAAGTTTTATTATATATTTCCATTGAAGATGCAGATTATTCAAAGATGGTGCGCCATGCGCACCCTACAAAAGGTTTATTTCCGTAGCCAAGTAGGGTGCGCATGGCGCACCACATGACTACGATAATGCGAGTATGGTTGAGTATTGGACATCGGGAAATTTACCAAGTAGGGTGCGCATGGCGCACCACAGGGAGAACTATTGCCCTAGGATAAAACCATGTCGGATTATCGTCGAGTAAAAGAGCCTTATAAAACCTTTTTTTTTACCGTTGTGACCTACAACAGACAGCAAATCCTTTGTGAACCGGAATCAAGGATAATGTTGCGGGAAGCCTTGGAGAAGGTCCGGGCCTTATATCCTTTCCGCATCGATGCGTGGGTTCTATTGCCTGAACATCTCCATTGTATCTGGACCATGCCGGAAAATGATTATGACTTTTCAAAACGATGGGGAATGGTAAAAAAGGAATTTACAGCTAGATATCAAACAATTAAGGATAAACAGATCAAGATTGTAAAAGGCGCCGATTCGCGGAACAAACGTCGTGAGTCTTTCATTTGGCAACGCCGATTTTGGGAACATGCCATACGAGATCAAAATGATTTCAATCATCATTGCGATTATATCCACTATAATCCCGTAAAGCATTCCCTTGTTGAGGAACCACGAGAATGGCCGTATAGCACGGTCAATCGTTTCGTCAAGGCTGGCCTTTACTCGCCGGATTGGGCAACTCATTTGTCGATGAAGGTAAAAGGCATGGAGTTGGAGTAAAAGACGGTGCGCCTAGCGCACCCTACAAATTTTTCATTTCCGGGGGGTTGGGGGGGCCTTTCGGCCCCCCCGCCGCCGGAGGCGTTTTATTTCAGCCCCGGTATTTTCCCGCGCGGATGTACGCGGCTGGTTTGAAGATTTCCTTGTTGTATCTCTTGGCCAGGCCCTCGAGCCGGGCGACCAGGTCCTCGGTCGGGAGGCCCTTGACCAGGGCCAGGAGGCCCATGGGATTGCCGGTGCCGTGGATAATGGCGACGTCGACGTCTTCCATGCGGCAGGCGCCCAGTTCCACGATCTTCATGGCCTCGTTGGCGTTGACCGCCACCATGTCCATGGGGTCGAACTTGGGCGTGGCCTTGGACAGGTCGATCACGGGCCGGCCGGCGGACCAGTCGAAAATGCCCTGGCCGGTCTTTTTTCCGTGGAGGCCTGCTTCGACCATCTTTTTAATGGTCTGGCCGATGGCGAAATCCGGGTGAATGGCCTGGGAGAAATAGGCGCTGCCGTGGGCCGCGATATCCAGTCCGGCGAAATCCATGGTCTCGAACGGGCCCATGGGCATCCCGAGCTTGCGCATGACCGCGTCCACGGATTCGGGGTCGAGTTCGCCTTCATCGAGGATGCAGTTGAGCAGGACCCCGGCCGGCGCCTGGACCCGGTTGACGATGAAGCCCGGCACGTCCTTTTCTACCCGCACCGGGACCTTGTTGTTCTTGAGGGTGAAGGCCCGGCCGATCTCCATGGCTTCCTCGGAGGTTTTTTCTCCCTTGATCACTTCCACCAGTTTCATCAGCACGGCCGGGTTGAAGTAGTGAAGCCCCAGGACCTGGGCGGGCCGCTGGAGGCCTTCGGCGATTTCGGTGATCCGCATGGTGGAGGTGTTGCTGGCCAGGAGGGCGTGGGACGGCGCCGCGGCCTCGACCTGGGCGAAGATGTCCTTTTTAAGGGACATTATTTCCGGGACCGCCTCGATGACCAGGTCGGCCTCGCGGACGGCCTCGGCCAGGTCCACGCAGGGGACCAGCAGCTCGTTCTTGATTTTTTCGTGGGACCCGGCCGGTATCTTGCCCTTGGCTTCCAGCTTGGCCAGGCTGTCGTTGATCCGGGTTACGCCCTTGTCGACGAATTCCGGCTTGACGTCCCGCAGAAAAACCTTGTAGCCCACCATCAGGGCGGCTTCGGCGATGCCGTGCCCCATGTCTCCCGCGCCCAGGACGGCGATTGTTTTGACGTCCTCGATTTTCATGTCGGTCTCCTTGGCGGGGCGGTCGTTGTTCCCGCCGCCCCGGCGAATTCAGTTCAGCGCGGTTAGCGCTTCAGGTTTTCGATCACGGTCGCCACGCCCAGGCCCCCGCCGCAGCAGGAACCGTAGACGCCGTATTTGCCGCCCTGGCGGATAAGTTCCCGCATGGTGAACATGCAAATCCTGGCGCCGGAGGCGCCGTTGGGGTGACCGAAGGCGATGGCGCCGCCGTTGGGGTTCCATTTGGCCCGGTCGACCTTTTCCCCGGTCTGCTTTTCGATTTCCTTGATGACCGCCAGGTTCTGCACGGCGAAAGCCTCATTGCATTCCATGACGTCCATGTCGGAAAGTTTCAAGCCGGCCCGCTTGAGGGCTAGGGGCATGGCGAAGCCCGGGGCGATGCCCATGATTTTGGGGTCGCAGCCGGACTCGGCGCCGCAAACCCATTTGGCCATCGGTTCGTACCCGAGTTCCTCCGCTTTCGCGGCGCTCATCAGCAACACAAAGGCGGCCCCGTCGTTCTGCCCGGAAGAGTTGCCGGCCGTGACCGTGCCGCCGAATTTAAAGACCGGGGGCAGCTTGGCCATGCCCGCCAGGGTCGATTCGGGCCGGGGATGTTCGTCCACTTCAAAGGACGAGGCCGGGGTCTTCTTGGTGGCCGGGAAATTCACCGGAATGATCTCGTCCTTGAAGTACCCGGCTTCCATGGCCGCCTTGGCCCGCATCTGGCTTTGGTAGGCGAATTCGTCCTGTTCCTCGCGGCCGACTTCGTACATGACCTGTAGGTTTTCCGCGGTCAGGCCCATGCCGATCTGTTCTTCCGCGATCGGGGAAAGCTGGGGCGGGATGGGCATGGGCGGAATCAGTTTAAAGGGGGTGGTGCACATGGAAAATTTAATCGCCATCTGGCTGTACGATTCCATGCCGCCGGCGATGATCACGTCCGCCTGGCCGGCCAGGATTTTCCAGGCGGCGTGGTTGATGCTTTCGATGGCGCTGCCGCACTGCATTTCCACGTACGTGGCCGGGGTCTCGTAGCCCAGGCCGGAATCCAGGACCGCCCACCGGGCCGGGTTGCCGGCGTGGGAGCAGCCCGTGGCCGAGCCCAGGAAGACGTTGTCCACCTTGGCCCGCTCGGTGATCTTGGTCTTTTCGACCAGGCCCCGGATGCCGATCCCGGCCAGCCGGGAAGCGATGATGTCCTTCAGGGTCCCGCCCATGCGGCCGAAAGCGGTCCGGACGCCGTCCACGAATACTACTTCTGTTGGTTTCATGATTTCTCCTTCTCTCTCGACATGCTATTTAAAAAAAACCGGAACAGGTCCGGCCGCGCGGGGCCGGTCCTTATTTTTTCTTGGCCGCGGCCTTGGCTTCCAACCGTTCCAGCAGATGGGCGATGGCCAGTTCCCTGGTCAGTTGCTTGCCCAGGGATTCGGTGGGAGCGAAGCGCCGGATGAAATCGATTTCCTCGTCGGAAGGCGGGACCGTGGTTTTCAGGTCCGCGGCGACTTTGAGGTCCCAGGGGACTTTTTTGCGGACCGCCTCGACCTCGATCCCGGGGTGGACCTGGGCCAGGAACATTTCCTTGGTGGCGGGGTCGAATTCGAACTTGCCCTGCTCGGTGATCAGGGCCGAGGGGCCGGACCCCTTGGGGAAAAGCCCGGAAGCGTCACGGGAGTCTCCGCCGTCCAGGTACCCGGGGGAAGTCAGGTAATCGAGCTTGTCCTTGAATTCGCCGTTGCGCATGGTCAGGACGGTCCGCTTGGCGTAGGAAATGAAATCCGCCGCGCCGCCGGACCCGGGCAGGCGCAGGTCGGGCCGGTAATAGTCGCCGATGGCCGTGGTGTTGAGGTTCCCGAACCGGTCCACCTGCCCCACGCCCAGGAAGCAGACGTCGACAAACCCGCGGTACAAGGACGTGAACATGGAAAAGAGGTCGGTGGAATAGGAAAAGCCCCGCATGGCGTGGGCGTCGGCGATGTTGTTGAGCGGAACCAGGGGCTGAAAGTCGACGAGGCCCGATTCCATCATCAGCACGGCGTTGGGGGCGTGGAGGGATTTGGCCAGGGCCCCGGCGGTCATGGGCAGCCCTATGCCCAGGACGATGTTTTCCCCGTCGTGCATTTCGCGGGCCGCGGCGATGATCAGCAGTTCGTTGAGGGCGTATGGCTTACTCATGTAACAGGCCTCTTTCGCGCATGATGTTTTCAAATTCCCCGGGCCTAAGCCCGGTGAGTCTTTCCCGGCCGTTCTCGTCCCAGACCGAATAGAACGCGGCGCCGTAATTGGCCGGCGTCGTCAGAAAGGTCTTGGCCTTCAGGGCGTTGAAGGCCTCGGCGCCGAACTTGGCGAGGTATTGTTCCAAATACGCGGCCCGGTCCCGGGGCGAAAAAATCCACTCGTCCATCCAGGCTTTTATCCCGTCCCCGGTTTTCATGGCCTCCATGAAGAGACCGTAGAAGAGCCGGTCGCTGTTGTAATAACCGAGCACCTCGGTGGGATGCGCGCCGAAGGGGGCCTCGACCACGGCGTCGACCCGGTACGCGGGGATGATGGTGAAATGCGGGCTCGACTGGATGATTTCGTGGTCCACGATTTCCTCCGCGGACACGATGATCCGGCGGCTGGCCAGGGCCGCGGCGGCGACGCTCCCCAGGGCCCCCCAGTATTGGGCGTTGCCCTGGCGGTCGGCCCGCTGCACATGCACCAGGCAGACGTCGGGGTTGGCCGCCGGGACGGTCAGGACGTCCTTGCCGGTGTACGGGCAGGTGATGACCCGGTATTTGTCGTCGCCCAGGAAGCTCCTCTTCTTGAACAGGTCCGTGGCCATGATCCCCTCGAAAACCTGCATGAACGAAAAGCCGTGCATGCCGGCCATAAGGCGGGCGTTGTAGTTGAAGTTGGAATAATCCTCCACTTCCAGCCGCCCGGCTTGCAAGGCCCGTTCCACGGCCGAACCCCCGGATTTGCCTCCCGACCGGAGCAGGTACGTGGTGACCAAGCGGTCCGCGGCGCCGGCGGCGACCAAAACTTCCACATCCAGAATGCCGGATTGGGAATAAACCGTCAGCCCCGCGACGCCTTGCCGGATGACCTCGAAGACCAGTTCGGCGCAGGTCCCGACGGTGTAGTTGCCGATGGCCAAGTGGCACTGGGGCGTGACGAATTGCTCGATCGCGGTCCGAGCGTCCATGACCTTGGATTTCGACATGAGGGTCCTCCCTGGCCGGGCGCCCCCCGGGGGCCCGGCAACGGTATGTAATCCGAGGGTTTTTCAAATACGGCCTTCCAGGCTTTTTTAAATAGGGTATAATTTGTTATACGCATATCTTTTCGCAATTATTGTCAAATTTGTCAATAATTTTTTTTGTTTGACAACCCCGACCCCGGATGACATCCTGGGCCGACCCGGGATAAGTCAAGGGCGGGGCTAGGTCATGAGAACGACATGAAAATCGGGGAACTGGTCAAACTGACCCAGACATCCAAGCCGCTGATACACCACTATCTGCGGGAAGGCCTGCTGGCCAAGCCCCGGGCCACGGGCCGGAACAGCGCCGAATACGACCAAACCCACGTCGAACAGCTTCTGTTGGTCAAGGAACTGCGGGAAAGCTATTTTCTGCCCCTGCCCCTGATCAAGAAAATCATCAAGCGCCAAAAAAAGCTCCCCTTCGCCCAACAGTTTTCCTTTCGCCTGGAAAATGAATACTTCCGGCCCCTGGACCGCTTTTTCCCCCGCGAAACAAGGGGCCGGGACGAGTTCGGCGCCGCGGCGGGGCTGGGACAAAAATGGCTGGCCCTGATGGAGGAGTGGCGCATCATCACGCCGCAAATCGTGGCGGGGGAAGCGGTCTATTCCCAGGAAGAGGCTTTTCTCGGCCGCCTGATCGTGGAAATGGACCGCCTGGGCTTCGGCCCCAAGGATGGGTACAGCCCCGATTTTCTGAAAAAGATCGCCGATTTTCTGCGGCAAACCCTGGCCGCGGCCGTGCGGGACCACCTGGCCGCCAACCTGGACCGGCTCGACGAGGAAGAATTCAAGGAAACGGGCCTGAACTACGCCGAAGTCCTCAGCCTGTTCGTGTTTCACCTTTTCCGGAAGATACTGCGGGAGGAATCGCTTCGGTTTGTGGAATCCCTGCCGCAAGACGACCCGGGCGAGGGGGGTTAAATTCCCCATCAATCAAGCCTTTCGCCGCCACCGCCGGCGGCGCGGGTGGGGGCGCCTCGCCGTGGGCGCCCTCGAAACGTCGGCGGGCCAGCCGGTATTTCTGACCCGGCGTCCACTCCGATCACGCTCACAAGAGGGCGTACGCGGGGACCTGCCTCTACAAGGCTTACACCACTGTCAGCGGCCATCTGATAATGCCTAAAACCTGGCCATCTGAAAATGTATTGTTCCTTTTATTCCGAAAGATAACACGTTGTTTCAAACGGAGGCGAGGGCCGGGCCGGCCAATTATCTCCCTCGCCCCCGACGGGGCCGGCCAAGATGTTGGGTTTCGCCTACGGCTCAACCCAACCTACCGAGATCACATTATTTTTTGACCTGTAGAGGCGTACTCGGCCAAGCAATTCCAAACGCCCCGGACTTCTTCGGGCGGGCATGGACGCC
>JAZDGM010000159.1:0-55491 GCA_043806915.1 Pseudomonadota bacterium
CCAAGGGGGCCGCCGCCCCCTTGGAACCCCCGGTAAAGTAAATGAAGCCTAAGCGAGGGCTCCGCCCCACGCTTAGGCTTCCTTTACTTGAAAGGTTCGATTACTGCTCGGAGGAAGACTGTGACTGATCTCACCGAACCAAAGGCGCGGCAATACGGAAGCCCAGAATGCCGCCGCGGTTACCGGGATCACCCCTGCTCCGGTTCGCCGAACGGCAGTCCTCGACGTCGTAGAACCAACCGCCGCCGCGGCGCACGCGGTGGGAGCCCGACGGAGGCCCCATTGGATCAACAACCGAATAAGGGGGATACTGTCCGTACCAATCCAGGCACCATTCCCAAACATTGCCGTGCATATCATACAAACCCCAAGCGTTGGGTTTCTTTTCCCCCACCGGGTGAGTAGCGCTGGCGGAGTTTTTATCATACCAGGCATAATTACCCAATTCTTCTTCGGAATCCCCAAAACAGTATTTTGTCTCGCTTCCCGCCCGGCAGGCGTATTCCCATTGGGCTTCCGTGGGCAGGGTCACCTTTTCCCCAATTTTAGCGGATAACTTTTCGCAAAATTCCATGGCGTCGTTCCACGACACGTTTTCCACCGGGTGATTCTTCGGGCCTTGAAACTTGGAAGGGTTTTTCCCCATGACCGCCTCGTATTGCGCTTGAGTCACCGGCTTCGAAGAAATTTTGAAGGCGCCGAGAATTACTTTATGGATCGGTATTTCGTTGTCGTAATCTTTACTGCCCATGTTGAATTCCCCGGCCTGGATTTCCTTCAGGCTCCGCAGCAATTCCTGGATTTCCCGCGAAAAGTCGACGGAGGCTTTTGAAGACTCTTCCTCATCCGCGGCCGACTCCGACCCACCGACCGAACTTCGCACCGCTTCCCCTAGCTTTTCGCGGTAGACTTTATCCGACAACCATTTACGACCCGCCTGGGATTTCAAGACGTTTAAAAGATGTTCGAGCCTGGTATTTTCGAGCATGTTGATATATTTGTCGAGAGTGATGTATCCCTTATCTTTCGTCGACACGCGCAAGGCATCGATGCGGGTGCTATGATTCTCCGCCTTCTTAAAATCATCGGTCGCCATGGCTTCGGCCAGAAGACCGCCGAGATTCTTTTCATCACCCGTTCTTTTTAATTCCAGGTCGTTACGAAATTCCTTGTATTCGGGTTTCCCGGCGATGTTGTCGATGAGCAGGGCCAGCAGGCTGACTTCTTCCTCGCCCTCCTTTTTTTCTTTACCACGCTCGATCCGCCAGGTGACTATCAGGGAATTGAGCAGCCGCACCACCGCCCGGGGATTGCACCCACCGCCGTCGGCGAGCAATTGAAGCAACTCTTGCTGGCTGATGTCCTGGTTTTGCAAAAGATCGGCGACGAGACCGCCTTCACCCAAGGCCTGGCGAATGAAGTTCTCCATCTGGCCAGGTTGACGTTCCGGCACCCGAACCTCCACCTGAACGATCTTTTCGAGATAGTCCTCGTAATCGGCGGAATCGAAGTCGATGTTGTAATCCTTCTTGTACTTGGAGGCGACGAATTTTCTTATGACCGCGTCGTGAACACCTAATACAAAGGAGAATCCTGGCTGATGCAGCACGAGCTTTATTCCTTCAAGAAGCTGCACCGCCTTATCGGGAAAGCAGCGGTCCAGGTCGTCCACGAAAATTACGATGCGGGGGAGTTTATAATTCTTACTCCCTCCGCTTTTTGTAAGCTTGGTAAGTTCTTCGAAAGCATCAAAATAAAGGCTCCGACCTAAAATGTGGTCTGTGGTCAGAGCTTGATACCTTTCTATCATCTCCTTGCCGGAAAAGCTCGCTTCAACATCAATAAGAGATGGAACTCCAGCCTTCGCTTTGAAAGCAAAACCATAAGCGATGGATCTTAGAGCATCTCGTAGTCTCTCCGCGCCCTGTCTAAAAACCTCATCCCAGGTTTTCGACTTTTCCTGCAATTCCTTGTTGATCGTCGCCACCAGGGGAACGATCAGGTGTTCTTCCTTTTCATACTGCCAGGCGTTGAACCAGACGGCCGCCGCGTTATTTTCTTTTTTAACTTCCTGCCAAATAAGCCTCATCAGGCTGGTCTTGCCCGTCCCCCATTTTCCGAAGACGCCGATGGTGAGCGGGTCCCTGGTGCTGATCGCGGCCTTGGCCAGGACCTTCGCGGTTCTATGGAAATCGAGAGCGTCATCCCGGCCTGTTTCGAGAATCGGCGAATCGCCGAGAAGCGCGTATCCACTATCGTTTTCCGCCATGTCCCCCCCTGTATCGGCGTTATATCGAACCTCGTTACCTCGTTTAGTATTTACACATGACGTTACAATATTTTCTCCTTACCCCCCCGTCAAGCGTAAAAGCGACCGACTCGGCCGGGACCGGGAAGTCCCGCCCGGGAGCGCGGGCATCTTGCCCGCATTGATCATTATGATCGACCGCCGCCCCTTCTCTCTTCATCCCCATCAAACGCCTTGCCTATTTTTTTTCTTCGTGTACGCTATAGCCATCATACCAAGGGGGACGTCCATGTCTGAACATGATCCATCCATCACCCCGGAAACGACCATCCTGGACGTGGTCTCGCGGTTCCGTTCCACCGAAGCGGTCTTCAAGCAGTACGACGACCGGGCCGGCGTCTGCCTCTGCTGCCAGGCCCTCTTCGACCCCTTGCAAGACGCGGCCGAGAGATACGGCCTGGACCTCGACCGCCTGCTAGCCGATCTGCGGGCCCAGGCCGCCGCGGAACAGGCTTAGCTCCTCTCCGGGGGGCCGCGCCGCCCGACGGCCAGGTCCTTCTTTTTCTTGACATGGAACGAAATCCGGTCCAGGCTTGGCTCATTGCAAGTCGGCGAACAAAATGTCGCAGTCCTGATGACTCAAAGCGTGGGGCGGAGCAGCCCCGCCCGCAAGGCGTGGCCAACGTCTCCAATTTACCGCGGCCAGGCCCGGAAACGAGTAAAAGATGGCGCGCGTTGGACACCCAACAAACCATATTCGACCTGGAGGGGCCAGGCCTGGCGGCCCAAAAAGCCCCCCTCACCCCGCCCTCTCCCCCCATGAATGGGTGGAGAGGGAGAATTGTCCGCGGCCATCTGACAATGCCTAAAACCTGGCCATTTGAAATTTGGGCTGGTTCCCAAGCTCTATAGACTGTGAAAGTATTCAAAATTAGAGAATAAGGCCATCGTGATTTCAACTACTTACGTAATATGAAATGGGCAAAATGGCAATTCTTTCACAGCCTCTCTAGCTTGGGAACCCGAGAAGGGGAAGATCTAGCTTCCCCACTTTATCCGGAAAGCAACCAAGGGGAATCAGCGCGGCGTTTCATTTTTTAGTCCCATCGCGGCCGTGAAGGTAGCGATATTAGTCGGTTTGAAATTTCATCCATCTCGTTGAACCGAGGCCTGAAGGCTCGCCGGGCAAGGTCTATCTCCTGGCCCGCGATTATCGGCGGGTTGGGGGTGCCACATCTCTAGAGTGAGGAAGCTGGAGCTTCCCTGGCCGAGGTTCCCAAGCTAGAGCATGGGAACCAGCCTTCCTAACCCGCGAAAATGGCATTATTTTTTTGGCGCGCGGAGGCGAGCCGGGCCAGGCGCCTCCAAGCGCCCCGAACTTCTTCGGGCGGGCATGGACGCCCGCCAGGCGGGTTCTCCGGAAAAAGAGCCGGGGGTTGTCAGGGGCGCCGGCTCCGGCGCGCCCCTGACCCTGGGACGGGAAAGAGTCCTTCGAAGCCCCACACCGGCCGCGCGTGGGGCGGAGCAGCCCCGCCCGCACGGCGTTACCAACGTCTCCAATTTCCATGGCCAGGCCCGGAAAAAAGTTAAAGATGGCGCGCGTGGCGCACCTTACAAACTGCTGGCCGATCGGCGGACCCAGGCCGCCGCGGAACAGGTTTGGTTCCTCTCCGGGGGACCGCGCCGCCCGACGGCCAGGTCCTTCTTTTCCTTGACATGGAACGAAAACCGGTCCAGGCTTGGCTCATTGCAAGTCGTAGAAAAAAATGCCGCAGTCCTGATGACTCAACGCGTGGGGTGGAGCAACCCCGCCCGCAAGGCGTGGCCAACGTCTCCAATTTACCGTGGCCAGGCCCGACTAGTTTTTCCCGTTTCCTAAACGAATTAACGCAACGACCAAGGAGCAGCAGTTTCAACCTGGAGGAATCATCATGGGTGGTTTTCCCGAATATGACCGGTATGACGGCCTGGGACTGGCCGAATTGATCCGCAAGGGCGAAGTCAAGCCGGCCGAGGTTTGCGACGAGGCCAGGAACAGAATCGAGAATATCGACCCCAAGATCAACTCGGTGGTCGTCAAGATGTTCGAGGAAGCGCGCGGGATGTCCGAGGATAATCGGTCGTCCGGTCTTTTCGCCGGGGTCCCTTTCCTGATAAAGGACCTGGGCTATTCCTTCGCCGGGTATCCCCTGTCCAACGGGTGCAAATCCCTGAAAAACAACATCCCGGACCGGGACTGCGAGATGGTGGCCCGGTACAAGAAGGCCGGCCTGGTAACCCTGGGGAAAACCAACACGCCCGAATTCGGGTTATTGGCCGTCACCGAGCCCGACCTTTTCGGCCCCTGCCGCAACCCTTGGAACCTCGACCATACTCCGGGCGGGTCCAGCGGCGGTTCGGCCGCGGCCGTGGCGGCGGGACTGGTCCCCCTGGCGGCGGGCGGTGACGGCGGCGGGTCCATCAGAATACCGGCCGCCTATTGCGGTTTGTTCGGCCTGAAGCCGTCCCGGGGCCGCAACCCCCTGGGACCGTTTCACGGCCAGGTCTGGCAGGGCGCGGTCCAGGAACATGTCATCACCCGCACGGTCAGGGACAGCGCGGCGGCCCTGGACCTCACCCAGGGACCGGACATCGGCGCGCCCTATGAAATCCGTCCTCCGGAAAGGCCGTACCTCGAGGAAGCCGGCCGGGACCCCGGGGTGCTGCGGATCGCCTTCACCACCCGGTCGCCGCTAGGAAACCAAGTCCAGGCCGAGTGCGCCCGGGCCGTGACCGACACGGCCCTGCTTTTGGAAAGCCTGGGACACCAGGTCGAGGAAGCCCAGCCGGAAGTGGACGGCGAAAAGCTGGCCCGCGGGTACCTGGCCATGTATTTCGGGGAGGTCGCGGCGGAAATAGACGAACTGGAGCGTGTGCTGGGGAGAAAAGCCGGTCCCGGCGACGTGGAGACCCTGAGTTACACCCTGGGCATGCTCGGGCGGGCCCATTCGGCCAGTTACCTGGTCCTGGCCTTGCGGGAATGGGACTTGGCCGCGCGACAAATGGGCGTTTTTTTTACCCGCCACGACCTGTACCTGACCCCGACCACGGCCGCCTTGCCGGCGCGAATAGGGGAACTCCAGCCCAAGTCGAGCGAACTCAAGCAGTTGAAGATCGCCAACAACCTGCGGCTGGGGTGGGTGTTGAAACTCACCGGCCTGGTGGAAAAGGAAGCCAGGAAAAACCTCGAACGGACCCCTTTCACGCAGTTGGCCAACCTGACCGGCCTGCCGGCCATGTCGGTCCCCTTGCATTGGAGTTCCGAGGGCTTGCCGTGCGGATCGCAGTTTATCGCTCCGTTCGGCGAGGAGGCTCGGTTGTTCCGCCTGGCCGGGCAGTTGGAAAAAGCCCGCCCCTGGTTCAATCGCCGGCCGACCCTTTGATTTTTTTCGGTGGACGCCGTCGGGGCGGGCCCGCGCGTCCGCCCTTTTCGCCCGGCCGGGCGTGGCGGGCATTTAATAAACACAAATTGTCAGGCGTTAAGCGCCTTGTTCGACGATGGCTCCCCGCTGGTTTTTAAATTTAAGCGCGGCAAGAACGGTCGCGGGGCGCGCGCGACCCGCCGGCGCCCGGCGGGCCGATAATTTGCGTCCGGTCCGGGGCGACGAAACTAATCCAGGTCCACGGCGGCCTGGCACCGGTTGCATTTTACAACTCCCCGAAAAAGTTTTTGGCCGCATTCAGGGCAGATATAGCGGGCTTCCTCATCCTCGACCCATTTTTCCACGCCGACTTCCCGCCAATAGGGGATGGCCCGTAACATCACCTTTTTTCCGATGGCCATGGGGAAGGTTTCAATATGGCGACATGGAAATTCGGCGCATTGCCGGCATCCGACGTAACCTTTTTCCCTGACGCAGTTCCTGATTTCGCACTGTTGGCAGTGCATGAACAGTTCATCGGAAAGGCAGCCGCGACACCGGATATCTTCCTTGGAAAGGTTTTCGCTGTTGGGCAGGGTCCCCTTGCCGGGCGCCCGCCCCTGGTAAAGATTCACCAACCGTTCCTTGAATTTGTCGTTGTGGTCGCGGCCGGCGATATAAATGGCGCAGACCCCGCAATATAGCCCGCAAGGCGCAATAAAATCCGGATTAATCGTCATGATTCCCCGCCTTTCTGTTCCGATGGCGATTTCTTTTTAACCCATGCTAATTCGCGGACCCGGTTCCGGTCAAGCCGAAACGAACCGGCGGGCGAGGTGGATAATTTTTCGCATAATCGGGCCTGTCTCCGCGACGAAGACCGGGGGTTCGGGCGAGCCTCGGGCAAAATGCCTCAACCCCCACTGGTTGTTTCAACCACGACAAAACCCTCCCGCCGGGAGAGGGCCGGGTAAGGGCTAGTTTGTAGGGTGCGCAACGCGCACCATCTTTTACTATTTTGCGGGCTTGGCCGCGGGAAATTGGTGACGTTGGCCGGCGCCTAGCGGGCGGGGTTGCTCCGCCCCCCGCGCGCCTGGCGTTGGGCTTCGAGAGACTCCTTCCCGTCCCAGGGTCAGGGGCGCGCCGGAGCCGGCGCCCCCGGCGACCCCCGGCTCTTTTAAGAGAACCCTCCTGGCGGCGGTTTCACGCCCCGAAACGTCCTGTTTCGAGGGCGGAAAGGGCGGGCGTCCATGCCCGCCCAAAGAAGTCCGGGGCGGTTGGAATTGCTTGGCCCGGCGCGCCTCCGCTGGCCTAAAAATAATGTGATTTTCGTAGGTTGGGTTGAGCCGTAGGCGAAACCCAACACCTTGGCCGGCCCCGTCGGCCCGGGTGAACCAAGGACTCCCCCCCTCACCCCAACCCTCTCCCCCCGTCGGGGGCGAGGGAGATAATTGTCTGACCCGGCCCTCGCCTCCGTTTGAAACAAGGTGTTGTCTTTCAGAATAAAAGGAACAATACATTTTCAGATGGCCAGGTTTTAGCCATTATCCGATGGCCGCTGACAGCCGGCTCGGCCGCGCCCCGGGTTTCGTCGCGGCGAAAGACCCGCAAAAGGCCCCGTTATCTCCCTCTCCACCCTTCGGGGGGAGAGGGGCAGGGGTGAGGGGGATTTCGCCTTGCCGAACCCGCCCGGGGCAAACCCAAAAGGGCGCCCACGGGGAGGCGCCCCCATATGCGCCGCCCACTGTGGTGGCGAAAGGCTTGTAGGGGCAGGTCCCCGCGCCTGCCCTCTTGTGGGCGTGATCGGGGGAACGCCGGCTCGGCCGCGCCCCGGGTCTCACCCCGGCGAAACCCTTGGCCTTCAACAGCCGCCGCGAACCGCCCGGTCCCTATCCGCGGCCGCGGCCAGGGGTTCGAGCAGGTGGGCGGCCAAATGCGCCACCACCGGCACTGCCAACCCGTCTCCGACCAGATGGTAGGCGTCGTTGTATTTTTCCGGGAGAAGGTAGGAATCCGGGAGGCCCATGAGCCGGGCCGCTTCCCGGGCCGTGATGAGCCGGGACCTGACCGCCTTTCCGTTGACTTCCAGGATAATCTGGCGGCTCGACCCGCCCCCCGGGGTCCGCAGGCAGCCGCTGATTTGGTCGAACCGGACCTCCGCCCGCTGGCGACCCCGTCCTTGGCCGTCGGGCCGGGTCCTTTTGTAAACGGTCCCGACCACCGGCCGGTCGAGCCGGCCCATTTCCTCGATTTTGTGAAGATTGACCGGGTCCATCAGCTTCAGGAGGGCCTCGGTTTCACTGGGGGAACGCCAGCCCGCGACCCCATCCGGGCGCTTTTCGACGACGTCGGCCAGGCTGACGGTCCTTTCGCCGGGAAGAGGCAGCTTCCACCACACCCAACTCTTCTTCAACTCGCCGGGCAGCCGGTCATGGGCCGTGATAATGGCCCGGGAATGCCAGGCTCCGTCCGGACCGGGGAGGGTCAGTTCGGGCGGCGGGCCGTGGGGGAGTTTTACGGCGGGAATAAAGAGCCGGGGCCGCGACTGGGGAAGGAAACGGACCGCGTCGATGACCAGGGGTCCGGCCAGGTAACCCGCTCCGGCCAGGTTTTCGAACAAGACCGCGAAGTCCCGCCCCTGGTTGGACGACAAGGCGCCCGCCACGTTTTCCAGGACCACGAGGGGGACGGCCCGTCCCTTTTCCCCCAGTTCCCGGATCAGGTTCCAGAAGGCGTGAAAGGTCCCGCTCCTCTCGCCGTTCAGCCCCCGTCCGGCGCCGGCCAGGGATAGGTCCTGGCAGGGGAAGGAGGCCCAGGCCAGGTGCGCTTGGCCCGGGATGTCGTCCACGGTCAGGTCCCGGACGTCCCGGACCGTTAGTTCCGCCGCCGGGCTGAAGTTGTTTCTATACGCCGCGGCTTTTTTTCCCGACCATTCATTGGCGAACAGGCGCTTCCAGCGGGGCCCCAGTCCTAGCCCGGCCATGCCGCCGCCGGCGAAAAATTCCAGGACCCCGAAAGCTTCCTTCATTCTGACCCCAAGGGAAAAATCTCCGCGACGATCCGGCGGAGTTCGTCTTCGTTCCTGGTCCGGCATTCCCAAATAACGAAAACGTCCCACCCCGCTTCCCGTAGCAAGGCCATGTTTTCCCGGTCCCGTTTTTTGTTGCGGTCGAGTTTGGCGTTCCAGTAGGGAGTGTTGGAAGACGGCCGGTCCGAGGCGGAGCAGCCCTCGTGCCCGTGCCAGAAACAGCCGTTGACCAGGATAACTTTTTTGTATTTGGGGAAAACCAAGTCGGGTTTCCCCGGGAGGTTCGCGACGTGCAGGCGGTACCTGAACCCCAGGCCGTGCAGGAGCCGCCGGACCTTCATTTCCGGGGTGGTGTTCCGGCTCTTGACCTGGCGCATGGCCTGGCGCCGTTGGCGGGGGGTGAGATTATCGGTCATCGGGACGCCTTATTGGCGAAGTCCTCGTGCCGGGCGGCCATGGTCATTTCCTCTTTTTACGCTTGGACTGCTTGGCCTTGGGCGAGGTTTTCGGCGCCGGAGCGGACGTTCTAGCGTTCCACCCGGCCGGTTGGTTTCGCACTAGGGAGTAAACCAGCAGGCCGAGTCCGCCGATCACCGCCGGAATGGAAAGATACTGGCCCATGGTCAGGGGGGACGAGGACGGCAGGGTCTGGTATTCCTTGAAAAATTCCACGCAGAACCGGCCCATGAAATAGACGGTCAGAAAGGTCGCGGCCAGGACCCCGCGGGGTCTTTTTTCCCGGCCGCTCCACCGGTCCACCAGGAAAAGCACGCCCAGGACCGCCACTCCCATCAGGGCCTCGTATATTTGGCTGGGATGGCGCAAGGGCGCCGGGACCCCGTCGAAACGAGGGAAACGGACGCCCCAGGTCTGGTCGGTCAGGCGGCCCACGATTTCGGAATTGAAAAAATTGCCGACCCGCACCAGGGTCGCGCCCAGGGCGGAGGAAAAGGTAAAACGGTCCAGGACTTCCAAATAAGACTGCTTTTGCCGCCAGGCGTAATAGCCCAACCCAAGCAGGAGACCGATGGTGGCGCCGTGGCTGGCCAGGCCGCCCTTCCAGACCTGAAAAACCCACCAGGGATCGGCCAGGGCCCGGTCCAGGTTATAGAAAATCACATGCCCGAGCCGGGCGCCGATGATCACGGCCAAGGCGCCGGGCAGGATTACGGCGTACGCGTCGTCTTCCGGGCCGCCGGCCCGGGTGACTTGCCACCGGAACAGAAAAAAACCGCCGATAAAGACCAGCGAGAAAACCAGCCCGTAGTAACGAATTCCGACATCGCCCCAGAAATGAACCAGGACCGGGTCGACATTCCAGGTAAATTGCATGGACTTGCACCTTTCTAAGTCTCGTTGGGTCCATCCGCGCGAGAATGGCGGAGGGATCGGCCCAGGATAGGCGAAGCCCGGCCCCGGGTCAAGCGGGCGCGGCCAAGGCCGGTAATTATCCCCGGAACCGCCCGGCGGGGCGCGGCCGACAGGTTTTCAACCGCGGCCAAGAGCCTGATTCCCAAGGCCGTTATTCTCTTTTCTTCTGTTTTTTTTTCATATTGTATTATAATTTAACCTAAATTCGGCCGGTCCGGCTTAACGGCCCCGGCCCGGGACGCCCCGCCCCGTTCTCGTCGCGGGGTTGGGTTTTTCCCGGCTTCAATTATTCCCCGACCCCTAACCGGTTCGGGATTATCAGCGCGGGGGGGTAAAATTCGTCCTTGAGGCGTAGTCATGGTCCAGTTATCCGAAACAACTATTCGCCGGCTTACGTCGGCCGCGGTTTTGGTCGGGTTGTTCCTGATCCGGCCCGATGCTTTTTTGAACCCCCAGTTCTGGGCCGAAGACGGCCGCATTTTCTTCCAGGAGGCCCTGGAACACGGGGCGGCGGCCCTGCCGCGCCCCTTCGCCGGTTACATCCACGCCCTGCCGCGCCTGGGGGCCTGGCTCGCTTCCATGGGGCCGTTGGCGTTGGCGCCGGCGGTGTTCAACTTCCTGGCCATCGTCGGGACGGTGTTCACGGCCTTCAAGATCATGACCCCCCGGTGGCGGGCGCCGTTCAAGCCGTTTCTGGCGTTGTCGTTGCTCCTGGTTCCCCAGAGCGGCGAGGTGCTCCTTAACATGACGAATTTTCACTGGTTTTCCGGGATATGGCTGCTGGTTCTGGCCCTCCAGGACAATCCCTCCACCGGGTTTCAAGCCGCCGGAGACTACCTGTTGCTGGTCCTGGCCGGCTTGACCGGGCCTTTTGTCGTCATATTCATCCCGCTGCTCCTTATCCGGGTCCGCTACCGGGGCGCGAGCGCCTACAACTTGATTTTTGTGCTCCTCGCCCTGGCCGCGGCGGGGTTGCAGGCTTGGGCCCTGGTCGACACCCGGTACATGGCGGAAATGGAACCCCTGGCCTCGCCCCGGCTGTGGCGGAGGGTCGTGGCCAACCGGTTCACGGTCAGCCTGTTCCTGGGCGCCGGGGTTCGGGAAACGAGCCACGCGGCCCTGTCGATCGCCGCCATGGGGCTTCTGGTCGTGTATATGGTTTTGTCCGCGGCGGGGAGCCGCCGGAAAGTCGAAATTTTCTCATTCCTGGCCGCGGGAATGCTCATTTTCCTGGCCGTGGCCGTGAAGTTCCGCTCCAACCCCATGAGCCTGGTCCCCTTTGAAAACGGGGACCGCTATTTTTTCCTGCCGCGGCTGATGATCATGTGGAGTCTGATCATGACCCTGGAACACGCCTCGACCGTGGTCCGGCGGGCCTCGATCCTTTTTTTGGCCATGATCATCGTTTCCGGGGCGACCTGGCGCCTGTTCAGCGACGTCCGGTATGTGGATTTCCAGTGGCGGCGCCACATTTCCCGGTTCGAGGAAGGAAATTACGAGTCCCTGCGCCTCCCCATCAACCCCCCGGGCTGGTCCCTCGAATTACGCCGCCCGGCGCCGCCCGGGAAGTAGCAGCATGACCCCCGGGAGCCGGGTTAGGCGCCGGTTGTTCAAGCTTGCCGCGGTCGCGGCGGCGACGGTCCTGACCCTGGCCTTGGTCCCGCTGGTCCTGGGCCCCGACGGCCGCCGGGTCGGCCTGGAAAAAACCCTGGGCTGGGCCTTGGGGTGGCGGGTCGAACTGGCCGGTCCGATCGACCTCGAATTATCGCTCCAGCCGTTGATCACGCTGCGCGGGGTGCGGATCGAAAACCCGGCCTTTCCTTCCCCGGAACCCCTGGCTCGGGCCGGACTGCTAGCCGGGCGGATCGATTTGGCCGCGCTATTTTTCGGCAACTGGAGTTTTCCCTCTCTGCTGCTCGAGGACGGGGAAGTCATGGTCGAATGGGACGACCGCGGCCGGCTCAACTGGACGGCCAAGGCCGGGGACAACCCCGACCGCCGGGCGGAAAACACTGTCGGCGCGGCCATTCCCTTCATGGACCGCTTGGAAATCCGGCGGTCCCGCCTGGTGGTTCGGACCGCTCCCGGCCGGGACCCGGTCCAGGTCGAGCTGCCGGACGTCTGGGGCGTCGCGGGGGCGGACGGACCGGTGGGCTTGGCCGGGACCGTGCTGGTCAATTCCCGACCGCTCCAGGCGGCCCTGACCGGCGGGACCCTGGCGGAACTCAACCTGGCCCGCGCTTCCTGGCCCCTGGCCGGGTCCGTGCTCTTTCGCGGGATTTCCTGCCGCGTCCACGGCCGGGTGGAAAAACCGCTGGAGGCCGAGGGCCTGGACCTGCGGTTCGATCTTTCCGGCGACGATTTTTCCCAGTTGGGCCCGCTGTTTTCATCCGACTTTCCGTCCTTCCAAGATTTCAACCTGGCCGGCCGCCTGGCCGAACGCGAGTCCGATTGGCTTTTTTCCGAGCTCCAGGCCCGAGCGGGGCGAACCCGGGCCGGCGGGAAATTGACCGTCGCCCGCCGGGACGGCCTGCCGGCGGTCGCGGGGACCGTGGAATTTCCTGAATTTCCAGCGGTTGACCTGGACCCGGAAAATTCGGTTTCGGAAAATCCCGAAAATCCATTCCTCGATGGGCTGGCCGGGTATTTTCTAGACGTCAGGGTCGGGATCGGCCGGACGCCCGACGCCGCGCCGAGACCCGACTATCACGCGGCCGCGGACCGGCTCGAATTGCGGGTCGGGATCGCGGACGGCCGGCTGATCGTGGACTCCGGCGCGGTCCGGATAAACCAGGCGACCCTGGAGGGCCGGTTGGAAATCGATTCCCGGGATTATTCAGCCTTAATCGAGGCCCGCGCGAAAAACCTCGACCTGGGCCGGGTCGGGAAAAGCCTCAACCTAAACTCGTTCCTGGAAGGCCGGGTCGACCTGGACCTCAAGGCTCAAACCCGGGGCCGGAACCGGGAAGAGTGGCTGGGTTCCCTGGACCTGGACTTCAAGGCGGTTTCGGCCGGAGTGCGTCCGGCCCCGGGAGTGGTCCTGACCGGCCTCGCGGCCCGGGTGAAGTCCGGACGTCCGGAACTGACCGGCGCGGGGACCTGGAATTCCCGCCCCCTGTCTTTTTCCTTCCTGGCCCGGGACCCGACCCCCCGGGGCGTCGTTCCCCTGGCCGCTGAATTCAAGACCGACCAGGTCTCCTTGTCGATCCAGGGGACCGCGTCCGGCTTGCCTCCGATCCGGGGGTTGGACCTCGCGGCGGCGCTAGCCGCGGACTCCCCCCGGGCCTTGACCGGGCCCCTCGGGATCGAGTCGCCGGAAACCGGGGCCGTGTCGCTGACTTTCCGCGTGCGGGATGAAAAAAACGCGCGCCTGTTTACCGGGATCAGCGGCCGCTGGGGCCGGTCCGACCTGAAGGGGGAGTTACGGCTCGTTCCCGGCCCCGACCGGCCGACCCTGGCCGGCCGACTGGCGGCCAACCGCCTCGACTTGTCCGGTTGGCTGGACGGGCCGAAAAAAGACCGGTCCCGGTCTTGGTCCGCTTTCGATTCGCTACCGGGCTGGTGGACCTGGGCCGACCTGGACCTGGAACTGTCGGTCGGCCTGACTTCCGGACTGCTCCTGGAAATCCGGGAGGCGGCGACGCAATTGAAACTGAAAAACGGGCGGTTGCGGGTTGATTCGTTCAAATTCCGGACCCCGGCCGGGGCGGCGGAAGGGTCCTTGTCCCTGGACCGGGCCGGGCTAGGGCTGGCCGGCGTATTTCGGGACCTGGACCTGGGGCTGCTCTGGAAAAACTATCGGGGCGACTCCACGGTAACGGGGCGGCTGGGCCGGCTCGAATTCAACTATAACGGCCGGGACCCGGCGACGGCGGCCGTAACCCTGGCCGGAACAGGCGGGGCCCTGACCCTGACCCACCGCGGCTTGGTCCGCCGCTTGACCATGGAAACCTTTAAACTAAGCCGAAATCACGGCCGGGGATCGACCTTGTCCGCCGTCGGGCTGCTCCGGGACCGGCGGTATTCGTTCGATGTCTCCACCGGAACGTCGGCCGCCGGGAAGCCCCGGCCGGTCAAGGCGGTCTTGGCCCTGCCCGGGGCTGTCCTGGCCGCGGAAGGGACCCTGGGGCCGGGACCGGGGCAGGCGGACCTCAAGCAGACTTGGACCGGGGATAGCCCGGAACGACTGACGCCGCTGTTCGAAGCGCCCTTGCCGCCGGTGGGCCGGTTTCGATTCACCGGCCGGGTCAAGGTCGAGGGCGAAAAAGTCGTGTTGAGCGGTTTGGAGTTCGAGGTCGGGCGGAGCGACCTGGCCGGGGACCTGGTCCTGGCCCTGGACGGGAAACGACCCCGGTTGTCCGGGCGTCTAAAATCAAGGCTCCTGGCCCTGGAAGATTTGAAGCCCGCGAGCAACCCGGGCCTCCAGGCCGGTCGTCAACCCGTTGTTTCGGGCCGGGTCATACCCGACATCCCCTTTCCCGTGGACCTGATCCGGGCCGTGGACCTTAAAATAAAAATGGAAACGGACCGCGTCGCCGCCGGTCCGGAAAATATCGGGAACTTGTCCGTGGAGGTCGGGAGCGACGACGGGGTGTTCACCGCGGCGCCGGTGGAAGCGAACCTGCTGGGCGGCGTGATGAGCCTGGATTTTCGCTTGGATTGCCGGGACCGGCCGGCCGCGTCCCTGAAAATGGCCCTCGCGGAAATCGATTACGGCCGCCTGCTGCGGGACCTGGATGTGACCGACCTGATGTCCGGAACGGCGGACCTGCAAGTGGTCCTGGAAGGTCCGGGCGTCGGACTGCGGGAATTCCTGGCCCAGGCGGACGGGGCCGTCCATTTCCACGCCCGGGACGGCCGCCTGGACACCGCCATCCTGGACTGGTGGTCGGCCGACCTTTTGACCACCCTGCTCAAGTCGCCCTGGAAAAAGGACGCCAAGCTGAACTGCCTGGTCAACCGCTTCAATTTCAACCGGGGGCTCGGGAAAAGCAAGGTCATGCTGCTGGACGCCTCGCGCATGATCCTGGCTGGAGTGGGGACGGTGAACCTGGCCGACGAGAAGATCGACCTGGTCCTGTACCCCCGGCCCAAGGACGCCACCCTGATCAACCTGGCCACCCCGGTGCGCGTGACCGGGACCCTGGGGCGGCCGGAAGTCTTTCCCACGGCCGCGGGCCTGGCCACCACCACCGGGCGGTTGATCCTGGTCTTGCAGTTGGCCGTGGTCGAACTGGCCGGGGAAGCGGCGGACAAGTTGACGGGGGCCAAGGACCGACCGACGCCCTGCGAGGCGGCCCTGGCCGGGAAGATGCCGTCCCTGGACTTGGCGTCCCAGGTCGCGCCCCGGTCCACGGGCGCGGTGGAAGGCTTGCTTCGGCGCCTCCGGAAGCTTTTCAGCCTCGACCAAAAGTAGCGGCCCGGCGGCGGCCCGCCGTTTTCAGGCGTTATAGCGCGGGGACTGGTCCGGGGCGGATAGTTGTTGGGCCCAGTGGGCCAGATAAAAGGACTCCCGTTGGGCCGAGGTCAAGCCGTCGGCCAGCGGCGTTCTTTCCGCCGCCTCGGGGTCGGTTTCGTCCAGATGGCCCCGGACCCGGTCGAGCATCCGGTCGGAAGTCACGAGCAGGGCCGCGAGGACCCGGGCCGCGTCCGGGCGGTTCGCGCCCGCCGACACGATTTCGGCGCCCCTCGCGGCGCACATGCGTCCGCATTCCACCAGGGCCAGGGCCTCCTCGGGCGTCAGGTTGTCCTTGTGGATAAGATTCAAGGCCCGTTCCAGCCTCCAGGTTTTCCCTCGATAAGTATTCGCCGCCTGCCCCATGACCTGTTCCTCCGGTAAATGATCCAGGGTTAAAAACCCTTTCCGGCCTGTGGAGCAACATTCGGGCCAGGTCTTGTCTTCCGTCTTTTTTGCCGTGATTACGAGATGTTCGGCCTGGCCGCCCCGCAGGGGCCCGGCCCCGGCCCGGCAATTATTGCCCGGCTGGTTTCGACCGGCGCCCCAGCGGCGGGCTGGTGAACCAAACTCGGGGAGGGGTTGGCTTCCTCGCTCGAGGGGCCGGTCCCCGAAACGGCCGGCCTGTCCATCAACCGGGACCGACGGGCGCCGAATCCGGCGCGGCCGGGGGAACATGTCGTTGGGTTTCGGTGGACCTCAACCCAACCTACTCCATGCCAGAAACCAATGTGATTTTAGTAGGTTGGGTTAGCCTACGGAGGAGGAGACCGCGACGACGCCGTGGCGTAACCCAACAGCCCCGCCCCCCCGGTATGCTGGCCCACCCGGCAGCCAGGCCCACCCGGCAGCCAAGCCCACCCGGCAGCCAGGCCCACCCGGCAGCCAGGCCCACCCGCCAGCCAGGCCCACCCGGCAGCCAAGCCCACCCGGTAGCCAAGCCCACCCGGTAGGCTGGCCCACCCGGCAGCCAAGCCCACCCGGTAGGCTGGCCCACCCGGCAGCCAAGCCCACCCGGTAGGCAGGGTCCCCAGCGCTAGCGTGGGAACCTCGGCCAGGGAAGCTCCAGCTTCCACACTCTAGCGAGGTATCGCTTCCGTCCCCGCCCATGGTTGCAGGCCCAGGGATAGGCCTTGCCAGGCGATCCTTCAATCGTAGGCTCATCCAGGCGGCTTCAATTTCAAACCTACTAATATCGATACCTACAGCCGCGCTAGGACTACGGAACTGAAACGCCGTATTGATTCCCCGTGGTTGCTTTCCGGATAAAGTGGGGAAGCTAGAGCTTCCCGTTCCCGGGTTCCCAAGCTAGAGCTTGGGAACCAGCATTCCTCGATATAGAAGGAAGTCCCTTGGTTCCGGCTTTTTCTCCCCGCCCGTGGGGAAAGAAAACAAACACCCCTCACCCCCACCCCTCTCCCGAGGGGAGAGGGGAGCTTATCACATAAAATCAACTCATTATGGTCTGATTACCTTTGAAAAACCTGGTTCCCAAGCTCTATCTTGGGAACCAGCAGTAGCGGCGGATAATGAGAGTATCATACGGGGCGTGGACCGCCCGGCCCGGCCGGGGGAATTCATGACCGCTGGAAGGCCCTAAAAATACCTTGACATCCCGGCCCCGCGCCGCAAATAAGATCAGGTCGAGGGAAATCGCTTTTTCCCCGGACCGAACGGGCGGTCCGGCCGGCGCGGGGGAGCGAACACAGCGGAAACGCCGGCGGCTCGGCTTGGGCCGGCGGGGTTTAACCCAACACGCGGAGGGAAATAATGACGGTTCGAAGAGGCGTCGCCTTAGTGACGGTATTGTTCTTGATCGCGGGGCTCGGGACGGTTTCCGCCCGGGCCGGCGATAAAAAACTGATCATCGCCACGGCCACCCCCGGGGGGACCTATCACCCCGTGGGCGCGGCCCTCGCGAGCCTGATCGGCGCCAAGCTGTCCCAGGCGCGCGGGATCACGGCCGCGGCCGTCAATTCCGCCGGGTCGGGCGAGAACCTGCGGCTGCTGGCGAACAAAACGGCCGATTTAGCCATCCTCCAGGCCTTGTTCGGCCTGGAAGCCTATCACGGCCGGGGCGCGTACGAAGGCCGCGCGGTCAAGGATTTCGCCGCCGTGACCATGCTCTGGGAAAACGTGGAGCACTTCGTGGTCCTGGGGGACCAAGCCAAGACCGGGACCATGGCGGACCTCCAGGGGTTCGGGAAAAAGTTTTCCATCGGGTCCAAGGGCAGCGGGACCGAGGGATCGGGCCGGGCCATTCTTTCGGCCCTGGGCCTCGATCCCGATCGGGACCTGGCCCTCGAGTTCCTGGGATACGACGACTCGGCCCAGGCCATGCTGGACGGACGGATTTTCGGGGCCAACATACCGGCCGGACCGCCGGCGCCGGCCGTCGCCCGGCTCCACGCCGAACCGGGGCCGGGGAAGGTCAAGGTTTTGGATTTCACGGACGAGCAGTTGGCCGCGATCCGCCGGAGCCACCCCATCTGGACGCGGTACGTGATCGCGGCCGGGACGTATCCGGGCCAGGACCGGCCGATCAACACCATCGCCCAGCCCAATTTCCTGGCCTGCCGGTCGGACCTGCCCGAGGAGACGGTCTACCTGATCACCAAGACCATTTATGAAAACCTGCCCTTGTTGGAAAAAGCCCACCCGGCGACCGCGGCCATGAGTTTAGAACGGGCCGTGCTCGGGTTGCCGGCCCCCCTGCACCCGGGCGCCCTGAAATACTACCGGGAAGTCGGGGCGATCAAGTAGGGCCGGGTCCCGGCCCGACTGTTCCATATCCTGGAAAAACCGGGGAAGCCGGAGCTTCCCCGGCGGCCGCTAGGCGTTGGCCAGGATTTTTTCCCGCAGCCTTTTGTATTCGACCATGGCGGCCAGGGCCCGGGCCGCGCGTTCGGGTTCGGGGAAGACCGGCAGGCCTCCGGCCAGCAGTTCCCGGTGGAAGGGATGGGCGAGACTTTCCCAGGTGTAACCGATAAAGGTCTTGCCCTGGCTTTTCATGAGGGCCGCGGCTTCCCCGGCCCTTTCCAGCATGAACTTATTCAATTCGTTTTCCAGGGCGGCCCCGGACATCCCCATGTCGGTCAAGGTCCGGCGGACCACGGCGTCCGGAGTCAGAAAGTAGACCAACAGGGCGTCCAGGCCCGGGTCCGCCAGCAGAATCGCCGGGATGTTGACGAAGAAATCCTGGGGATTGCGGCTGAAGGTCAGGTCCACGGGGTTGGCCGTGCTGGACGTGTGGGGAACAAGGGGGGCCAGTTTTGCCAGGGTTTCGGGGGACAGGGACGGCAGTTTCAGCCCGGCCCGGCCGATGGCGTCCGCCGCGGCGGCGCCGGGTCCGCCGGAATGGGTCTGGATGACCACGTTGGGTCCGGCGGGCAGGGGCTGGCTGCCCAGGGCCCAGCAGTAATCGAAAAGCTCGGTGATGGTCCGGGCCCGGATAATGCCGGCTTGCCTGAATATGCCGTCATAGAGCTTGTCCGGTCCGGCCATGGCCCCGGTGTGGGACAGGCCGGCCTTGCGGCCGGTTTCGCTGCCGCCCACGTAGTAGGCCACGATGGGCTTGTGGGGCGCGGCGGCCCGGGCGGCCTCCACAAAGGCCCGTCCTCTCTTGATCCCTTCCACGTACACGGCGATGACCTTGGTGTGGGGACAGGCGGCCAGGTATTCCAGGCAGTCCACCAGGTCCACCCCGGCTTCGTTGCCCACGGAAAAGGCCGTGCTGAAACCCAGGTTCAGGCCGCCGAGGTAGTTGAACATCTGGGTCACGAAACTCCCGCTCTGGGAGGCCAGGCCGATGAACCCCGGGGCCGCCAGGTACGGAATGAAGGTGGTGTTGAGCTTGTGGTGGGGGTTGGTCACGCCCAGGCAGTTGGGGCCGAGAATGTGGAGGCCGTATTCCGCCGCCGCGGCCTTCATCTCCCTTTCCAGTTCCAGCCCCGGGCCGCCCACTTCCTTGAAGCCGCCGGACACCACGATGACGTGCCGGACGCCCTTTTCCCCCAGTTCCCGCAGGGTGGCGTTGACGATTTTGGTGGGCAGCACCAACACGGCCAGGTCCGGGATTTCGGGAAGGTCCTGGACCCGGGCGTACGCGGTCAGGCCCTGCACCGTTTTTTCCTCGGGATGGACCGGGTAAACGGCCCCGGCGAACCCCAGGCTCAATATCGATTTGAGCAGGTTGGAGCCCATGGACCCAAGTTTATTGGACGCCCCGAAAAAAGCCAGGCTGCTCGGGTTGGCGATTTTGTAGACCGGGCTGTCTTGGATCGATTTAAGCATCGCGGCCGCCTCCCAACACCACCAGGGCGTCCACGGCCCGGACCCGGCCGTCCCGGTCGATGATCAGGGGGTTGACGTCCACTTCCGCCACCTGGTCCAGTTCGAGCCCCAGGCGGCCGAGTCCCACCAGGGCCCGGCAGATCGCTTCCAGGTCCGCCGGGGCCTGGCCCCGGAAGGCCCCCAAAATGGCCTTGGACTTCAACTCGTCGGCCATGTCCCGGGCCTCGATCAGGTCCAGGGGCGCCATGCGAAAGACGGCGTCCCGGAAGACCTCGGTCAGGACCCCGCCCAGCCCGAGCATGACGCACGGTCCGAACTGCGGGTCCCGGGACAGCCCCAGGACCAGTTCCCGCTGGCCGGAAACCATTTCCTGGACCAGCACCCCGTCCAGGGGCTGGTCCGCCCGGGCCAGGAGGGACGAAAACGCCCGGCGGACGTCTTCCTCGGAGCGCAGCCCCAGTTCAATCCAGCCTTTTTCGCTTTTGTGCATCAGGTCCGGGGAGCAGGCCTTCAGGGCCGTCGGAAAGCCTATTTCCAGGGCCAGGGCCGCGGCCTGGTCCTCGGTGTGGGCCAGGCCCTCCCGAGTCGTCGGCACGTCGTACTGGGCCAGGAGTATCTTGGATTCGAATTCCGAGAGGGCCCTTTGTCCCCGGGCCAGGGCCGCGTTTACCATTTCGAGAGCGTTCATGTAACTCACCTCGCCGGCCGCAGGGCCGCATCCATATGTTTTTAAATGTCCAGATCGCGGATTTTTTTCAATCCGTTTAGCAAAATTTCCAGTTCTTCCCCGCCCACGGCTTCCAACAACGTTTTTTCCAGGCGCTCGATCACGGCGGAAATTCGGGGGGCCAAGGCCAGGGCCTTGTCGGTGATCCTGATCAGGTTGAGACGGCCGTCGGAAGGGTCGGGCTGCGTCTCCACCAACCCCTGGTCTTCCAGCCGCTTGATCATGGTCACCCCGGCCGCCTTGCCCATGCCGGCCCGGCGGGCGAATTCCCCCAGGGGAATATCCTCGCCCTCCACAAACACCGACAGCGCCATCACCTGGGGCGCCGTCAGGCCCAGCGGCTCCAGCTCGCGGTTATAAAAGGCGATCATCCGCCGGGTGGCCTGGGCGGTGAGGGAACAGATTCGATACTTGGAGTTGGGGATTACCGTTCGCATACGAACATTTGATAGCAAACAATCCGCCCGGGTTCAAGGTGATTATTTTCACTAAAGCCGGCCGCCGACCCGGACGGGCGCCGGGGAAGAAAAAACAACCGCAAAAGATTCTTGCCCGGGAGGCCGGGACCTGTCATATTCCGGGCAGCCAGGTTCGTTGGGGGAGAAAGCGATTTCCGGGGTCAAGACCGGCCCGCTTCCCGCGACGACGCCACAATAACCATTAGACCAGGAGGCGACGTGTACTGGGAGGAATTTGAACCGGGACGGGTGATGACCACCGCCGCCCGCGCCGTCAGCGGCGAGGACCTAGATTTATTCATCAAGCTTTCGGGCTTGGACAACCCTCTTTTCACTTCCGGAGCGGAAATCGGCGGCGGGGCCCGAATCGTGCCGGCCCCCCTGCAACTATCCCTGGGCATGGGACTCTGCCAGCGGGCCGGAATTTTCGACCACGTCGTGGCGGTGCTCCAGTTCGATGACATGAAATTCCTTCAGGTCGCGCGCCTGGGCGATTCCCTGCGCCTGGAGGCGGCCGTGGAGTTGAAGCGGCCCGCGAAAAGGGCGGACCGGGGCGTGGTTGTTCTGGGTTACACGCTTTTTAACCAGCACGACCGGGCGGTCATGACCGCCAAGGCTTGGTATTTGATGCGGCGGTCCCCGCCCGCGGCGCAACAATAAGCGGGACGAATATTGCTATTAATAAAAATAGTTAAAACCAGGCCGGAGTGAAAAAAAGTTGGAAGAAAAAATAGCGGAATTTTTAAAGGCGAGAACCAGGGGCGTCCTGGCGACCTGTTATAACGGCCGGCCGCACGCTTCATTCATGACCTATATCGCCGACGAGCAAGGCGTTAACCTGTTCATGGCCAGTTTGAAAGGCACGACCAAATACCGGACCTTGACGGTGAATCCCAAGGTCAGCTTTTTAGTCGACAATAGAGATGATTGCCTTCGGGGCGCGGCGCCCCGCATCCAGGCCTTGACGGCGGCCGGCATATGCGAGGACCGGACGAGCGACCCCGACAAGGATTCGTTGTTTCAACGCCTTGCAGAGATCGACCCCGGGTTGGCCAACTTGGTTCGAAGCCCCGAGGCCGCCTTGCTGCGTCTTAGGGTGGAGTCTTTTCTATTTCTGGATGGTCCGATGGAATCGCGTTTCGTGGAAGTTTGAGAAGATGATTTTTTTGGCCGTAAAAAAGCGTTGTCGCTTCGAGGATCGTTCATCACCGGAAAACGACCTCGAAGCGACTGTTTTTGGGGATTAATGGCTTTTCCAATCTTTCCATGTTCGGTTTGGCTGAAAGGTTAACCGATTCCGCTTTCTTCGCTTCGCCGGTTTTTCATCCGGCCTACAATTTTAATTTAATACGAATCCTGGATTTTGCAACGGGGGATAATGTATTTTTTTTCCAAATCAGGGGAATATTTTTTAGACTACTAAATTGACAAATAATTTCAATGTATTAATTACGGCGTCCGGCTGATTGGGCGGCCCGGTTATTTATTTTCAGTAAAAAAGATAAAAGACGATCTAGGTGTTTCAAGTCCACGCCTGGGGCCCGCGGCGGCGGCCCCAAGTTCAGGTAAAACTTACCAACCCGGTCTCGCGATGGCCGCGCCTCGAGGAATTATTTCCCGCCGGCCGTGAACCGCATAAACCGGAAAAAAAGAAAACGGCCCGACCCGGGTTGGATGCCGTCGTCCGCCGGGCGTATTAAAAAAACAAAAAAAAGACCCTGGTTGACCTAAGTCAAGGCCTGGCGGGAGGCAGTGTGGCATCTTATGGTTAACAGCAAGGAGGTCGTTGACATGGCCCAGAGAAAAATAATCAGGATTGACGAAGAAAAATGCGATGGCTGCGGACAGTGCGTTTCCGGTTGCGCCGAGGGCGCCTTGGCCGTGATCGACGGCAAGGCCCGGTTGGTAAGCGACGTCTACTGCGACGGACTGGGGGCCTGCCTGGGGGAATGCCCCACCGGCGCCCTGGAAATAATGGAGAGGGAAGCCGCCGGATTCGACGAGGCCGCCGTGGAACAACATTTGGCCCAGCCGAAGGCGGCGCCCCTCGAACCATTGGCTTGCGGCTGCCCGGGGTCCCTGGCCCGGGAGCCGGCGCCTCGCCCGGCGCCCCGCATCCAGGCGGGCGATCAGGTCCCGGCCTCGACCCTGGGGAATTGGCCCCTGCAACTGCACCTGGTCCCGGTCAAGGCGCCTTTTTTCCAGGACAAGCCGCTGTTGATCGCCGCCGACTGCGCCGGGTTCTCCTTGACCAATTTGCACCGCGATTTTCTGCCTGGCCGGGCCCTGATCATCGCCTGCCCCAAATTGGACGAAACCGGCCCGTACCTGGATAAACTGGCCGCCATTTTTCGGGAAAACCACACTCCGGAGATAACGGTCGTCTATATGACCGTGCCCTGTTGCTTCGGCCTGGTCCACCTGATCAAGGAAGCGGTCGGGAAAAGCGGGCGCGCCGTTCCCGTGGGGCTGGTGAAGGTCGACCCCGAGGGACGAGTGGTGGAAGACGTCAACATCCCGGCGGCCTAGCCCGCACAGGAGAATTAATCATGGCTATCACGCAATGCCCCGGTCAGGACACCGCCTTCTGGCGGCCTGGCGACATCTTTGAAATAACCTGCCCCAACTGCGGGCGGGAAGTGGAATTCTACAAGGACGACGCCCAAAGACGCTGCCGCGGGTGCGGACATGTTTTCGTCAACCCCAAGCTCAACGAGGGTTGCGCCAAGTGGTGTCAGTTCGCCGAAAAATGCCTGGGGCTGAACCGCCGCCCCGAGGATGGGGAGTTGAAATAACCCGCCCCGGCCCCGCGGGAAAGGGGGCTGAAGCCGCCCGGGTCCGGGTTCGGTTTTCCCGTCTTGACCCGGGACGACGGCTTGGGCTAAATTGAGGGCATGATCACCCGGCCGCCCAGCAAACCGACCCTCATCGGAGAGATCATCGCCAAATCCATGGACCAGGGCTTTCTGGGCCTGGCCAAGGAAATGGCGCGGGTTTTCGATGTCTGGGCGGAAGCGGTGGGCGAATACAACGCCGCGAATTCCCGGCCGGAATCCCTGAACAACGGCCGGTTGACCGTGATCGTGGAGAGCGCGGCCTGGATAGACCGCTTGAGTTACTTGAAGCAGGAATTCATCGACCGGCTCAACCAGGCCCTGCCCGGTCCGCTAGTCAAGGAAATCAAGTTTCAGGTGGGGCGGGTGGCGCTTCGGGAGTCGCCGGACCGGGCCGGGGAAGGCCGGTCCCACACCCGCCAGCCGGCGGTTCGCCCCCTGCGAAGCCCCGAGGCCAGGGCCGCCCTCGATTCCGTCAAGGACCCGGAACTCAGGAAGAAACTGGCCGATCTTCTGGGGCTTCAAAGCGACGACCGGAAATGACGTCCTCCACTTCCCCGGAATATTTCCCGTCCTCCCCGTAAACAAACAAAGGCGGGAACACGGTCAATTCCTCCCGTCCGTTCTTGCGGGCTTCCACCAAGGCCAGGCGGGCCGGGTCGCCGGGCCGTCCATGAATCAGGCGCAGCTTCTTGGGTTCCAGGCGGGCGTTTTTTAATTCGTGGATCAAGCCGGCCAGCCGCGCGGCCGGGTAGATGACCGCCATTCGGCCCTTGGGGGCCAGGATTCCCGCCGCGGTCTTGATCGCGGTTTTCAGGCCGCCCTTGAACTCGTGACGGGCGGCGGCCTCTTCCTCGTTGGGGTTGACCCGGCCCATGCCCAGGGCGCGAAAGGGCGGGTTGGCGACCACGAAATCCACGGGGCCGCCGAGGTCCCTGGGCTGGAGATCGTTCCAGTCCATTTCCAGGACCAGCAAGTCCGGTCCGGCGGCGGCGGCCCGGAAATTTTCCCGGGCGCACCAAGCCGGTCGAGCCTGTATTTCCACGGCGAATATCCGTCCCCGTCCCAGGCGCCGCGCCAGGGCCAGGGAGACGACGCCGACGCCGGCCCCAAGATCGACCACGGTTGTTCCGGGCCGGGCCGCGGCGAAATCGGCCAGTAAAAGCGCGTCCAAGGAAAAGCGGTAACCGCGGCGGGGCTGGACGAGAGACACCCGGCCGTTGAAAATGGCGTCCCGGGTCAGGTCCGCGTACTCGGGGTTCTCGTCCGTCACCGCGTCAAGACCGCTCACAAAAGGGGCGGGATTTCTTCGAAGGGGTTGAGAAAATTGAAAACCAGCCCGGAAGTGACCTTCGGGAAGAAGAAGGTCGATTTACGGGGCATGACCAAGCCGGCCTCGGCCACGTTCTGAACCTGGTCCATCTTGGTCGGGTTCAGTATGGCCGCCAGTTCCGCCTGGCCCGCATGAACCATTTCCAGGGCGTCGTCGATCACCGAGGAATAGGCGATGCGGGACGCGTCGTCCAGGTCTTCGTCGGTCATCCCCAGGATGTCCTGGAAAACCAGGCTGGTCAGGACCACGGTGTCCAGTTCGCGCAGAAGCTGGGGCCAGGTCGAGAGGGCCGTGCCGTTGTTTCCCGCCAGGGCCTTTTTCTTCAGCAAATAATAGGTCGATCCCAGCCGGGTGAACAAACCCAGGGCGTTTCCGGTCCGGCCCGCCTGATGCAACTGCCGGATGAACGCTTCCCGGGCCGAGGTCTCGTCGACGCTGTTGAAGGAGAACGTCTGGACGTCGAAATACTTCCGGGCGGCCGTCTCGAGTTCTTCCCTGGACATGTTGAGATTTCTCTTGATAAGGCGGTGGGCCGGGAGTATGGCCAGGCCGGGGTCGGTGACCGGGCAGAGGTAGACCAGGAGGTAGTTCAGGGGCGAGTTCGGTCCGATTTGCACGCCTTCCCGGGCCTTTAACCGGCGGTAGTTGAGCCCGGTTTCGTAACGGTGATGCCCATCGGCGATGTAGACTGTTTTTTCCCGCATAATTTCGACCAGGGACTTGAGGGCGTCCGGATTGGAAATGGTCCACAGCCGGTGTCCCTGTCCCTTGGCGTCGGTGAAGTCGTAGCGGGGAGAGCCGGTTCTGGCGGACCGGAGGACCCTGATGCTCTTTAGTTCCTCGTCGGGAAAAACGGAAAAAACCTGGCTCAAATGGGCTTGAACCAATTCCATGTGGTGGAGCCGCTCCGCCTTGTGTTCCGAAAAGGTCCGTTCGTGGGGCCTGATTTTGGCGTCGGCGCCGAATTCTTCCAGCCGGAGGAGACAGACGAAGCCGTGCCGGGTCCGCCTCTGGCCCGTGGCGGGATCGGTGAAGTCGGTTTCATTATAGTACACGGCCGGCTTATCGTGGCGAACCAGATAGCCCTCGGCCAGCCAGTTGTTGAATTTGTAAGCGGCCCGGACATGCCAATCGTAGGGATGGACGTCCTCGGGCGCCCTGGCGCCCAGGTCGATGTGCAACACATTTTGGGGATGCGAGGCATGGTATTCGGCTTGCTCATCGGGAGAAACCACGTCGTAGGGAGGCGCGACAACGTTTGTCATCCCCCCGGTCTTTTCCTCGTCGTATAGAATCCCTCTCAGGGGGGCTATCTCGGCCATTTGTTACGCGCACCTTTCCTGCATAAAAAAGTCAACAGACGGCTATCACAAGAGCGCCGCTCCGGTCAAGCTCAAATTCCGGAACACGGCCGGTCCCGCCCGCCCCCGCTTTTCCCGGCGCCGGGGCCGGCCAAGGCGTTCGCCGCCCCGCTTTTATTCCGAAAATCATGGCGCCGCCGGCGAAAAAAAGGTGGAAACCGGTGGGGGCGTCCCCGGGGCAATAGTAATTTTCAATTATAAAATCAATATAATATAAGCGATAAACGCGCCGGATGGCCCACGGCCGTCCGAAATAAATAGCCCAAAAGATAACTTATTGACAGACATGGGATTTTATGTCAATCTGGCTCCATGGGAACCTGGTTGGATTATCCTGGGTAAAGGTATCTTTCCGGCTATTGGCCAATGGTTTGACTCAGCATGCCCGTCCTGTTCGCTTTCCGAGATGATCGGTTCGGTTTCAAATACGAAATCGGCGAGGGAGCCCTGTTGGGGAGATCGCCGGAATGCGACCTGATTCTTTTCGATCGGGCCACTTCGCGTCAACATGCCAGAATTACCAAATCAGATCAAGGCTATACCATCGAGGACCTCGGCAGCACCAACGGGACCTACCATAACGAAGTCCGGCTAACCGATCCGGTCTTGCTGCGCAGAAACGATGAAATCAAGGTCGGCCAGGAAGTATTTCTATTCGATCCGGACCTTGACGTGGCCGTGGGACCCGATGGTCCGGTGCTTCTGGTGGGGGACCTGCCCATCGACGAAAAAGACCTTCAGGTCGGCCCCAGCGAACCGGACATGTCTCTTCTCGACCGCGGCTGCCTGGCGCCTCTCTTTCAAGTGGCCATGGCCATGGCCAACCGGCCCAAGCAAGGACGGATACTCAAGCAGACGGCCTACGCGGCGGCCCGGATTTTCGGGGCCGGCCGCATCGCGCTGATCTGGCCGGAAAACAGCCAGGCTCAACGCCAGACGGCCCTCATGATCCGGCCCGAGGGACGGCGGCTGGTCATTCCCCGGAACCTTTTGGACTTGACGGCCGCGAGGAACCAGTCCGTGATCTGGCCCAAGGCGGTCAAGCACCTCGCCTACGAGAGGGGCAAGCGCATCATCGAGGAAACCGCGCTCTCCGTCATGGCCATACCCCTCAAGGCCCAGGGCCAGGCCCGGGGGCTTTTGTACGTGGAAAGTTCCGGCCGGGCCTTCACCAAGAAGGACTTGAATTTTTTGGCGTCCCTCGGGGCCTTGATCTCTCCCGCCCTAGTCGGCGCCACCATGGTCAACCAGTTGGAAGTTCGCATCCAGCGGGACGAGGAAGACCTTCAGGCCAATGCCGGGTTCCAGGGGGAAGACCCCAAGATCAAAACCCTTCTCGGGACCGCGTACCAGGTCGGCCTGACCGACGCCAGGATACTCCTGACCGGGGAAATGGGAACGGGCAAGGAAGTGCTGGCGCGGCGCATCCACTACATCAGTCCCCGCCGGCGTGGTCCCTTCGTCTCGCTCAACTGTTCCAACTTCGCTCCCGGGCAGATCGAAAGCATTCTTTTCGGGCAGGAAGCCGGGACCCTATCGGAGGAAGGAACTCCGGGTCTTTTCGAGCAGGCCGATGGGGGAACGATTTTTCTACGGCATATCAATAATCTTCCTTTATCCTGCCAGGTGGAGCTCCTGCGCACCATGGAAGAAAAAGTGGCTTACCGGGTGGGGTCGTCCCTGGCCCGGCCGACTAACTTCCGGATCATATCATCCTCCGGCGTGGACCTGATAAGCTTGATCCAGGACGGCGAATTTCGGGAAGACTTGTATCACCGCCTGTCGGAGGTGACCCTGGAGCTCCCGCCCCTGCGGGACATGCGGACCGACATCGCCGGAATGATAAAATTTTTCCTGGCCCGGGCGGCCAGGGAAAGAGGCTTGCCCGTTCCCGAGCTCGACCCGGCCGCGGCCGAATGCCTCCAGGGGTATCCCTGGCCGGGCAACGTGGGCGAATTGGAGAATCTGGCCGAAAAGCTGGTCATGTTCTGCGTGAACGGCCGGATCGTCCTGGAAGACCTTCCCCCGGACTTGCGTCTCGGTCTGGAAGCCTTTAACACCGAGGCAGGGGAACATGTACCCGAATTCCTGGCCGACGTGGAAAGAACCATCATCCGCCGCGTTCTGGCCAGAACCAACGGCGCCAAGGGCCAAGCCGCCGAAATACTAGGCCTTACCGAAACTAAATTCGGGGCCCGGATGAAGCGTTACAGCTTTATGTGAATCAACCCGGCCGGTCGGCGGCGGTTTTATCCTTAACTTCAACGCGAGGGTTAGTAAACTTGGAGGACGGTCCATCACGAAGCTGGCTCCAGAAGATTGGAGCCGCAATCGGTCGCTTGAGGAATGGTCCTTCGGTCGAGCGGTTTGAGGAAGAAATTCAAGAACTGATCGACCAAGGCGCCGAAAAGGGGGTCATCACTCCTGGAGAGGGAGAGATGATCCAGAGCATTTTCGAGCTGGGCGAGACGGTGGCTCGGGAAATCATGGTTCCCCGAACATCGGTCACGGCGGCGCCCCGAGGTTCCACTATTGGTCAAATAATTGAACTTCTCTTGAAAAACGGCCACAGTCGCCTCCCCATCTTCGACGGGGACATCGACCACATCGTGGGCGTGCTCCACGCCAAGGAACTCTTGGCTTTGTGGGGACGGTCTCCCGACGAATCGTTGCCCGAGGAGCTGATCAGGCCCCCCATCTTCTTCCCGGAAAGCAAGAAAGTGGTGGACCTAATGACCGAGGTTCGCACCAAGAAAAGCCATCTGGCCATCATTCTGGACGAGTATGGGGGAACCGCCGGCCTGGTCACGCTCGAGGACATCATCGAGGAGATCATCGGCGACATACACGATGAATACGACGTCGAGGAAGAGCCCATCACCAGGGTCGACGACAACACCTTCCTGGTCGACGCGCGAGTGAACATCGAGGATTTGTCCGATTACATCGGAGTGGACCTGCCGGAAGGCGAGTATGAAACCGTGGGCGGATTCATCAGCGACCTCGTCGGCCGGGTCCCCTCGGAAAACGAACAGGTCGAGTTTCGGGACCTTTTAATGACCATCCGCAGCGCCGACGAAAGGAAAATAAGTCAGGTGGAAATCCGGCTGCAAACCCGCGGGAGCGGCCTCCACACCAATTCCGCCTGACTATCCCCAAAAATGCCCGGAAAAAAATATCTTCCAGCCTTCGCGGCCCCCCTGGGGGCCGTCACCCTTTCGGGGGCGGTCACGTCCCTGGCCTTTCCCGACGCCAGGCTCTGGCCCCTGGTCCTGGCGGGACTGGTTCCCTTTCTTTTGGTGATTCAAGATAAACAACCCCGGGCGGCGTTCGGCTGGGGCTTTCTGTTCGGCGTAATTCATTTCATTTTCATGACCTATCCCCTGGTCACGCTGATGGTGGACTACGGACAGTTGCCCCTGCCCGCGTCCCTGCCGTTCTACCTGATCTGCGTGACCTACCTGGCTCTTTATCCGGCCTTTTTCGGCCTGGGACTTGTGTTTTTAAGGCGCCGGTTCGGCGCCTTGCCGGGTAAAACGGCGTGGATACTCTTCGGCGCCGCCCTGTTTACCGGGTTGGAATATTTCAAAAGCCTGATTTTCACCGGTCTGAAATGGGCGCCCCTGGGAGCGGCCCTGGTCCCGTCCGTCCGCCTGATTCAATTTGTGGACCTGATCGGTCCCGAGGGGTTGACCTTCCTGGCCGTCCTCGTCAATCTCTCCCTGACCGGAGCGATCCTGGGGTGGCGGCAAGGCGACCGGCGGCGGGTCGCGGCGGGGCTGATCATTCCGGCGCTGGCCCTGGGCCTGGCCTATGGGTATTCCTTTTACCGCCTGCCGCAAGTGCGCCGCGCCATGGCCGAGGCCCCCCAGAGAAAAGTGGCCGTGGTCCAGGGCGCCATTGACCAGTCCGTCAAATGGGACGCCAAATCCAGGGTGTTGACTCTTCGAACTTACGGCGATCTGACCCGCCAGGCCGCCAAGGCCAACCCCTGGCTCATTGTCTGGCCCGAAACCGCCGCTCCGTTTTACTACCTCCACGACCAGGCCTCCACGGAGTGGCTGCACCAGGTCGCCCGGCTGGCCGGCGTTCCCCTGCTGTTCGGCGCTCCGGCCTTCGAGGAACGGGACGGCCGCGATCATTACTACAATCGGGCCTACCTGATTGCTCCTCCCGACCGGGTCATCGGGCATTACGACAAGGAACACCTGGTCCCCTTCGGCGAATACGTACCCTTGAAAAAATACCTTCCCTTTCTGGCCAAAATCACCGACGCCTCGGGGGATTACGAGCCCGGTGAAAAAAACAAGGCGCTGGACCTTGACGGGGACCGGATTGGAGTTCTAATCTGTTTCGAATCGGTTTTCCAGGGACTAGCCCGCCGTAGGGTCCTGGACGGCGCCGAGTTTCTGGTGGTTATCACCAACGACGCCTGGTTCGGGCGAACCGCGGCCCCGTTTCATCATTTCGATCAAGCGGTCCTTCGGGCCGTGGAAAACCGTCGCCCGGTCATCCGGGCCGCCAACACCGGGATCAGCGGCCTGATCGCCCCGGATGGAACGGTCGGGGAAACCTTGGGGCTGTTCGAACGCAATTTCCTGGTCGGGCAAGTCCCGCGCCTGGACGAAAAAACTGTTTACACCGCCATCGGCGATCTCTTCGCCAGGGGATGCCTCGGAGCCGCGCTCCTGATCCTGTGCGGAGCCATAATCGGGAGGACTAAAAATGCTAAGCGACCTTAAACCGTTAGTGAAGGAATTACAGCTTCGTTTCAACGATTTACGGAGTTATCTTTGACCTCGAGGGCTTGAATACCCGCCTGATTGAACTAGACAAAATAATGGCCCAAACCGGGCTGTGGGACGACGTCGCCAAGGCCGGGGAAACGACCAGGGAACGGACCCGCGTCGCCGAACGACTGCGGGAATGGAACGATCTGGACGCCGAGCGGGAGGAAATAGAACTACTCCTGGACATGGCCCTGGAAGAGGAAGACGAGGAAACCGGCGCCGAGGTCCAGGCCAAGATCGCGGCCCTTGGCAAGCGGCTCGACGAGTTCGAGATCAAGAGGATGCTTTCGGGCCCCCACGACGAAAACCCGGCCATCGTGGACATTCACGCCGGCGCCGGCGGGACCGAGGCCCAGGACTGGGCGGAGATGCTCCTGCGCATGTATTTGCGGTGGGCCGACCGCAACGGGTTTCAGACGCAGATCGTCGATTCCCTCGACGGCGACGAAGCCGGGATAAAAAGCATTACGTTCACCATGACCGGGCCCTTCGCCTTCGGGCTGATGCGGCCGGAAATCGGAATCCATCGCCTGGTCAGAATTTCGCCCTTCGATTCCAGCAACCGGCGCCACACGTCCTTCGCCAGCGTCTTCGTGACCCCGGAAATCGCCGACGACATCGTCATCGAGATCAACGAAAAAGACCTGCGAGTCGACACGTACCGCGCCAGCGGCGCCGGGGGACAGCACGTCAATAAAACCAGTTCGGCCGTGCGCATCACCCATATCCCCACCAACATCGTGGTTCAGTGCCAGGATGAAAAGTCGCAGCACCGCAACCGGGACCTGGCCATGAAGGTCCTCCGGGCCAGGCTCTACCAGCTCGAGGAAGAGAAAAAGGCCCAGGAACTGAAAAAAATACACGACAGCAAAAAGGATATCGCCTGGGGCAGCCAGATCAGGTCCTACGTTCTCCAGCCATATCGCCTGGTCAAGGACCACCGCACCCAGGTGGAAGTCGGGAACGTCGACGCCGTCCTGGACGGAGACATCGGGACCTTTGTCCGGGCCTATCTCTTGGATCACGCCAAAAAGAGCGCCGCCCCGGTCTAGCTGGGGGCAGGCCGGCGCTTCCCGAGCCGAGGTTCCCAAGTTAGCGCTTGGGAACCTGCCTTGCTCATGTTCATTTGGCCATTTTCCCGACATTTTCAACCGGCCGCTAGCACCTTGCCTCAAACGGAGGCGTGGGCCGGGCCGGACTATTCTCTCCCTCTCCCCCCATGAATAGGTGGAGAGGGAGAATTGTCAGCGGCCATCTGAACTTTTCGCTGGTTCCCAAGCTCTAGCTTGGGAACCAGCCTAGCTCATGTTCATTTGGCCATATTCATGACATTTTTAACCAGCCGCTAGCGCCTTGCCCCAGACGGAGGCGAGGGCCGGGCCGTGCAATTCTCTCCCTCGCCCCCCATGAATAGGTGGAGAGGGAGAATTGTCAGCGGCCATCTAAAATTTTCGCTGGTTCCCAAGCTCTAGCTTGGGAACCCGGGAATGGGAAGCTCTAGCTTCCCCACTTTTTCCGGAAAGCAACCACGGGGAATCAACGCGGCGTTACAATACCGTAGTCGTAGGGCGGCGGTGAAGGGACCGATATTAGTCTGTTTGAAATTTCTTCCGTCTAATTGACCCCATGCCTGAAGGCTCGCCGGGCAAGGTCTATCTCCTGACCGGCGATTATGGACGATGGCGGGGGCGCTACATCTCTAGAGTGAGGAAGCTGGAGCTTCCCTGGCCGAGGTTCCCAAGCTAGAGCTTGGGAACCAGCCTAGCTCATTTTTATTTGACCATTTTCCTGACATTTTTAACCGGCCGCTAGCGCCTTGCCCCAAACGGAGGCGTGGGCCGGGCCGTGCAATTCTCTCCCTCGCCCCCAACAGGGTTGGGGCGTGGGGGGTAGCCCTTGGCCCACCCGGGCCAACGACCCGAGCCAAGATGTTGGGTTTCGCCTAGGCTCGAACCTACGGAGATCACATTATTTTTTTACCTGTAGAGGCGGACTCGGCCAAGCAATTCCAAACGCCCCGAACCTCTTCGGGCGGGCATGGACGCCCGCCCTTTTTGCAATACCAATAAAGGGCGCCCACGGGGAGGCGCCCCTACCTTGCGCCGCCGGTGGTTAATTAAGGTTTGAAGGGGCGGGTCCCCGCGCACGCCCTCGACAATCCCCCCAAAAAGTTTATAATTATCTATATGTAGAGGAGGAAAAGCCGGTGGTTTCGCCAAGCCTAAACGAAGGCTCCTGGGAAATTTTTTGGAACTCCGCCCAATCCGTTCCCCTGGCCCTGGTGGACCGGGACGGCGGCTTGATCCACGGCAACTCGGTTTTCGAAAACTTTTGCGGTCCCTCGGCCGCCCTGGCCGGCGCGCCCCTGACCCGCTTTTTCCACCCGCTGAGCGACGACTCTCCAGCCCTGACCCCGGACGACCCGCGGCCGCTGGCGGTTTCCCTGGCCGGACTCGGCACGCACTTCTGGGCCCATCTCTTTTCCCTCCGGGAAGGTTTCCTGGCCGTGTTCGAACCGATCGGGAGCGACGATTCTTCCTTGGCCGCGAAAATGTCGGCCATTAACAGCCAAATGGCCTTGATAAACCGGGAGATGCATCAAAAAACGGCGGCCCTTGAGCGCGCCTTGCGGGAAAAGGAGGCGGCCCTGGCCGAACTCCGGAACGCCAACTTGAAAATTAAAACCCTGGGCGGTCTTTTGCCCATCTGCTCCTTCTGTAAAAACATCAGGGATGACCAAGGGTACTGGCAAAAAGTGGAAGCCTTCATTGCCGAACAATCGCCCGTCGAGTTCACCCATGGTTACTGCCCCGATTGCCTCAGAAAGCATTTCCCGGACTTCGCCGAGGATATTATCGAGGAAATGGATAAAAAACCCCGGTAGGGATTAGCTCCCCCGCCTCGCCCGTCCCGGCTTCCTTCTGGTTGACGGGGTGGGATAACCCAATTATACTTTATTAATAGGAAACCACGGCTAGGGCTCGGACAGGAATTCCCTCGGGAACTCGCCCGCGTGGCTTTTTTTGACCTTTTTTTGGGGGGGAGAAGGGTTTTTACAAGTCCACCAGCCAGGCCCGGCCGGCAAGGAGACGCCCATATTGTCTAAAAGTTCCCGACCCCAAGACCCTTCGAGTTCCGCGCGGTTGTCGACCCACCTGTCCGACGAGCCGCCGACCGACGCCGCGGAACCGAGGGACTGGCGGGAAAAAATCCTGAGCGCGCTTTTAACCATGAGCGCGGTCATGGGCTTGTTCGCCATCGTTCCGGCCATTCCCCTGTGGACCCAACATCAATCGTGGGGGCTGGCCGCGGCGAGCCTGTTAACCTGGCTGTGGGTCCTGTTACTGCTTTTCTGGAAAAAACCGGGGTTCCGGTTTCGGGCCGGCGGAGCGCTCCTGAACTTCCTCTTCGTGGGGCTCTATATTTATTACCAGGTCGGCCCCCAGAGCAGCGCCTCCGCCTATCTTTTCTCCTTTTCCGTGCTGGCCGGAATACTGCTCGGCTTCTGGGGGGCCATATTCGCGGTCTGCGACAACGCCGCCGGTCTGGCCGCCATCAACATCCTCTACTTCAAGGGTTTAATTTCCTCGCCGGGAATTTGGTTCGAAAGCCCGGACCGGGCGATTTCGGTGGTGGTGAATTTCCTGATCCTGAACATTATCGTGGCGGTCTCGGTTTCCGTCCTGTTTCGCGGGCTGGGGGCGGCCTTGCGAAAAGAGGAGGAAACGGCCTCCAACCTCAAGCGCGAACAGCAACGCCTGCAACAAGAGGTGTTGGAACGCCGGGAAACCGAAAAGGCCCTGCGGGCCAGCGAGGAATTGTTCCGGGTCCTGGCCGACGAATCCCCCCTGGGAATCTCGCTGCTCGACGCCCAAAATCAGTTCAAATACGTGAATCCAAGGTTTTCACAAATTTTCGGCTACCGGCTGGCGGACCTTCCCCGCGGGCTTGATTGGATGAAGCTGGCCTATCCCGACCCCGAATACAGGCGCCGGGTTATCGCGACCTGGAAAACGGACGCGGCTTTAGGGACCACCGGCGCCTTGCCCAACCGCGTCTTCAACGTGGCCTGCCGCGACGGCGAAACCAAGGCCATCCATTTTCGGCCGGCGCCCCTGGCCGACGGAAGCCATATCGTCATCTACGAGGATATCAGCGACCGGGTTAAAACGGAAAAGGCGCTTGGGGAAAGCGAGAAACGCTTTCGCGAGTTGGCCGACTTTCTCCCCGAGGCCACGTACGAGGCCGACATGAACGGGCGGCTGCTCTTCCTCAACCAAAAAGGCTTCGAACTGCTCCAGGCGACTCCCGACGACCTCGCGGCCGGCCTCAACCTCCTGGACTTCATCGGGGTCGAGGACCGGGACAAGTCCCTGGAAAACCTCCACGCCGTCCTGGAGGGAACGGATATCGGGTTGTCGGAAAGCCTGGGGTTGAAACGGGACGGCTCGACCTTTCCGGCCCTGGTCCGCAACAGCGCCATTCTCCAGGACGGCCGGCCCGTCGGAATCCGGGGCGTCATTTTGGACGTCACGGAATCGAAAAAGCTGGAAAGCCAACTCCGGCAGGCGCAAAAAATGGAGGCCCTCGGGGTGCTCGCCGGCGGCATAGCGCATGATTTCAATAACATACTGGCCATAATGACCGGATATCTCGAAGTGGCCCGGGGCCGGGCCAAGACGCCCGAAATGCAGGAATCCCTGGACCGCCTGCAGGCCGCCGGCCACCGGGCCGCGGACCTGGTCAAGCGCATCCTCACCTTCAGCCGCCGGACCGAACAGGCGCTCCAACCGGTGAACCTGGTGGATATCGTCAGGGAATGCCTGACCATGGTCCGGGCGGCCCTACCCTCGACCATTGAGATCGAGGACCATATCACCAGCGAGCGCGTCACGGCCCTGGCCGATTGGACCCAGATTCAACAAGTCATCATCAACCTCTGCACCAACGCTTCCCACGCCATGGGCCAGGATGGGGGGACCCTCGGCGTCGGCCTGTCCCTCGTCCGGGAAGATGACGACCCGTTCCCCGCCCCGGGTCTCGAACCTGGAAAAACCGTCCGCCTCTGGGTGGCGGACACCGGGACCGGCATCCCTCCCGACATAATCCACCGGATTTTCGACCCTTATTTCACCACCAAGGGCGTGGGCGAGGGCGCGGGGCTGGGCCTCTCCCTGGTTCACGGCATTGTGGAGCGCCATGGCGGAATCATCAAGGCGGGAAACAATTCCGACCAAGGCGCCTGTTTCGAGGTCTTTCTGCCCGTGATCGACGCCGCGCCCGCGACGGCCCCGGCCCGGCCCGAGGGCGGGGAAGGCGGCGCCGAAAGGATTATGTTCGTCGACGACGAAAGGGAACTAGTCGACCTGGGCCGGGAGTTGCTCCAGGAACTGGGGTACCGGGTGGAAGTCTTCACCAACGGAACGGACGCGCTCGGGGCCTTTGCCGCCGACCCGGAAGCCTATGACCTGGTGGTGACCGACCAGACCATGCCCAGGATGACCGGGCTGCAACTGGCCCGGGAATTGGCCCGGGTGCGCCCGGACATCCCCATCGTCATTTGTTCGGGATTCACCTCGCCCCTTAAAGAGTTGGAACCGTCCGACCAAGGCCGCCGGGCCTTTTTGAATAAACCATTTAAAATCAAGGAACTGGCCCGGGTTGTCCGCGATCTTCTGGACCGGCCCAATCACCGCGGCCCGGACGACAAGGAAAAAAACTAGGCGTCGCCCCCCCTCGCCCCCCTGACTGGGTGGAGAGGGATTAACATGGAGCGGCTCATCGCGGTTGACAGCGAGCCGGCTTCATTACCGCGGCCAGGGAAAAGCCGTTTTCCAACTTGTTCCTCGAGCGCGACCGACGGCTTGGCCGCCTGGCCCCCGCGCCCTCATTTCCATTCGCTCATAATCAGGTCCGCGGCGTCCATGGCGCTCCGGGCCGCGCTGTTGATGGCCAGGCCCCGGCCTTGGTACGTATCGCCGGCAAAGTAGAGATTTCGTATTCCCGGGGCTTTCAATTCCGGCTTGAAGCGGCCCACCAGGCCGGGCTTGCGGGCCAGCCCGTCGCATCCGGCCACGAAATAGGGCAGCTTCCAGAGAATCCCGGCCTCGATCCCCGGGAACATCTCCTGGAGGTCCCGCCACAACAGGTCCAGAAAACGACGCCGCAAGATGGGGTCGGCCGCCTCCTCGTATTCCACCACCAAATCGGTGTGGAACAACTGCCGCCCTGGGGGGGCGATAGTCGGGTCGAAGTTCGAGGCCGGAAACCCCTGGAAGGGTCGGCGGCCCACCGGAGTTTCCATCACGCTATAAAAACAATGTTCTTCCGTCAGGGGTTCCCGCAACCCCAGCAGATACCCGACCAACCCCGTGACCTCGTTCCGTATTTCCCGAATGCGGCGACGCCACCAGGAAGGCAGGGCCGAAAAGTCCAGCAGACCCTCGAGCTGGTAAATCGGCAGGGCGCAGACCACGGCCCGGGACTCGAAGCGCTCGGTGAAATTCACATTGTAATCGTTGGGGTAGGGGCCCCGCCCCGTCGCCGCGACCACGCCGACGGCCCGACCGTCCCTCAACTCGACCTCCTCCACCGGCGAAGCCGACCGGACTTCTCCCCCGCCTTCCTCGATGGTCTCCACCAAGCCCCGGGTCAGGGCCTTCATCCCGCCCACCGGGTATCCGGCCGCCAGGAACCGCCTCTTTTTCAGGAGGTTCTGACGGGCGATGTACAAGACTTCCCCGGCCGCCATGTCCACCGGGCGAGGGATCGTGGTCATGATCATGGCGAAAGCGGACAATAAATCCCTGATCGCCCCGGGCGCCGCATGCCTTTCCATCCATTCCTCGAAGGACCGGCCGTCCCAGGCCGCGATTTCCTCGTCCCCCAAACCCACGATCAGCCCCGTCAGGGCCTTGAACCCGGCCTGGTCGTCCTCGGACAGATGCAGGAGCTTGGCGATATCCAGCCAGGCCCCGTCCCGGTAAATCTTGACGGAGCGGCTGTCCGGCCCCCATTCAACCCGGCGGCCGACCCGGGCGTTGAGCTGGTGGGATTCTCCCTCGTCGGCCAATTCCACGAAATGAAGCCCCACGTCCACGGTCCAGCCGGGCTCGGGATAGTCGGTCGCCGTCATCAGGCGACCTCCGGGTCGCGGATATCGATCCAGCACCAGGACTTTCAACCCCTTTTCCTTGGTCAGGATCGCCCCCACCCCCAGGCCGGCGATCCCGGCCCCCACCACGATTACATCCCACTTCATCGGCGCGCCCTTTCTGTTGTTGGTTGACCGGTTCGTTCCCGACGCGGACGGCGGCCGGCCGCCCGGCGTGTTGTTCGTTCGCTTGTCGACGCCCCCCGAATTTGACTGATACGTCAGTCAAAAATATTCCATGGTTTCCATCCTTGTCAAGAAAAATTACCGGCCGCCCGGCCCCCGGCCGACGGACGATTCCCCTGGCCGGGTATTGTTCTTTACCCCTTCCCCCACTATAATGGACTTTCCGGAAACCGGGGGGAGGCGGGGCGGGAACGGCCGTTCGGCTTTGGCCCTACCGTGGACCCCGGTTCGGGCCGGGCGCTTGCCCACTGAATGGAGAAAAACGATGATAACAGCCCTCTTGGCTGTGGTACTTGGCTTGGCGCTGCTGCTTTGGAGCGCGGATGTTTTCGTGGAGGGCGCGGCCGCCGCGGCCAGGCGGGCCGGCGCGCCGCCGCTCCTGATCGGCATGGTGATCGTGGGTTTTGGGACTTCCGCTCCGGAAATGGTCGTCTCGGTCCTGTCCGCCCTGCAGGGCAATCCGGGGCTGGCCCTGGGCAACGCCTATGGGTCCAATATCGCCAATATCGCCTTGATCCTGGGGGCCACGACCCTGCTTCATCCCTTGGTGGTTCACCCGCGAGTTTTGAAAACGGAGCTGCCCCTGCTGACCGCCGTAACCCTGCTGGCCGCTTTCCAGCTTTGGGACCAGGATTTGAGTCGGCTGGACGCCGCCGTCCTACTGGCGGTTTTCGTGCTGCTGATGTCCTGGACGACCTGGCGGGGTCTGACTCAGTCCGGCCCAGCGGGCGTGGTCCCGGCGGAAGTCCCCGAAGGGCTCATGTCCACGGGGCAGGCCCTGGTTCGGTTGATCGGCGGACTGGCGGTCCTAGTCGGCAGTTCCCGGATATTGGTGTGGGGCGCGGTGGAGATTGCCCGCGGCTTTGGGGTCAGCGACCTGATAATAGGCCTGACCATCGTGGCCGTGGGCACGTCCCTGCCGGAACTCGCTTCGTCCCTGGCCGCGGCCCGGCGCGGGGAGCCCGACATCGCCCTGGGAAACGTCCTGGGTTCGAACCTTTTCAATACCTTGGCCGTGGTCGGGTTGGCGGGGGTCATTCACCCGCTGCGGGTCCCGCCCGAGGTCCTGTACCGGGACTGCCTGGTGATGGGGGTTTTGACCCTGTCGCTTTTTGTGCTGGGTTACGGTTTCGGCGGGCGGCCCGGACGGATCACCCGGGTCAAGGGCGCCCTGTTGCTCTCCGTTTTCGTGGGATACACCGCGTTCCTGGCGGTCACGGCCTTTGGGGCCAAGGGCTGATATTTAACCCGGAAACAGGGCCCTGGCCCGTATCCCGAACGCCGTCTCCAGTTCCCGGGCCTCGGCGGCCGAGGGGACCAGGGCGATCATGTCCCCGGGCCTGATCAAGCCCAGGTCCAGGGACCCGGGGACCCGCCACTCCCGCTCTTTCCGCCAGGCCGCGTCCGCGGCCCCCTCCATCTGAAACCGGAACCCCTGCCGGGCCGGCAACCGGTCCCAGACCTCCGCCGCCCCGTATATGACCGGCCGGGCGCCCAAATGTCGCAGGGTCTTCTTGTCCAGGGACAACCCATACGGCTCCATGGTCCAGCGGGCCAGGGCGGGACGCCATTGAATCAGCCGCGGAAGCGACTCGGGCCCCAGGGAGGTGAAGGAAACCACTGGAATCCGGCCGCGGGTCAAGCGGCCGCTCCCCCGAATCAGCTTTTCCTCCAGAATTCTTTTCAGGGCGTCAAACCCGGCATGGGCCGCCCCGGGGTCGCCGCGTAGCAAGGCGCCGTAGTAGTCGTACAGGCCCTGCCCGGGCCAGGGGCCGGGACAGGACCGGGTGAAATGAATCAACCGACCGGCCAGGTCCGCGCTCGCGGCCGGGGTCCCGGAGGTACGCCCGGCGCCTCGCCGGCGGGAAACAGGCCCGACCGGGAACGCTCCCTGGTTGAAGGGCCGCGCGCCCGATTCCAGAAGGGCGAAATTGCCGTCATTGGAGTTGGTTCGCCGGTCAAATACAAAGGCCCTGACATCGACTCCGGCCCGCAAGGCCTGCCGGGCCAGGGCTTCGATAGTTCCGCCGGCCCTGATTTCGGCCGCGAAAATAACCCGGGCCAGCCCGGCCACGCCGACATCCCGCATAAGGCCCAGGGTCCGGGGAGGCGGCAAGGAGCCGGGAGAAAACAACGACATGAACAAGGTGCGACCCGGGACCATGAACTCCCCGTACCGGTCCATAAACCCGTCGTCCCCGAGGCCCGGGGCCGGCCCCGGGAGCGGACCGGGACAGACCACCAGCGCCGGGACCTTGGCCTCGGCCGCCAAGCGCCAGGTCAACTCGTACTGGCGCTCGCCCCAACTGGTCGCCAGGGCCGATCCCGCGGCCGCCGCCGTTCGAAACATTTCCCGGGAAGCCTCGATCCAGGGATCGCCGGGTTTCATGGTTTGGGGTTTGCGGGAATTCAGGATCGCGGCCAGGGGCCGGGAAAGAACATCTCCATCCCCCCAGGTGAACAGCACCGCCGGGACCCCCGCGGCGAACAAGCCCATGCCGGCCTCGGCCGGCGTGATCGCCCGGACGCCCCGGTCCCGCCAGGCCCGGGCCCAAGCGGCGGCCCGTTCCATTTTTCCGAAATCAGGCTTGCGCCGGTTTAGGGTCGCGACCCATTGTTCCGGATCGAAGCGGACGCGGGGTTCAAGCCCGCCGCTTCCCGGCCCGGACTGACCGACCGCCCCGATTATTTCGGCCCTCTCCCGAACTCCCAGGTCGCGGCGCTCGGCCAGATAAGCCGCCGCGAATAGACGGCCCGGGAAATCGTCCGCCCCTCGCCCGTCCACCGTTCCCGGGTCCTAGTCGGTTTTCCCGGGACCCAGGCCGGCCCGCAAGGCCGCTTCGAGGTCCGGATAGGTAAATTTGAAGCCAAGGTCGAACAAGCCGCGGGGCAGGACTTTCTGCCCTTTGAGGAGCGTCTCCGAAAATTCCCCCAGAACCAGCTTGAGGGCGAAGGCGGGAACGGGCAGAAAGGCCGGACGGCCCAAAACCCGGGCCAGGGTCGCGGTGAATTCGGAATTCCGGACGGGCTGGGGGGAAGTGAAATTAAAGACGCCTTGGGCGTCCCGGTTTTCCGCCAAAAAAACGGCGGCCCGGACCAGGTCCGCCCGGTGAATCCAGGAAAACCACTGCCGTCCCCCGCCCAGGCGTCCGCCCAGGCCCAGCCGGAAGAGCGGCAGCATCTTCCCCAAGGCCCCGCCCCGGGGTTCCAGGACCACCCCGAAACGCATCACCGCGGTCCTCGCGCCCGCTTCCCGGGCCTTGAAGGCCTCGTCTTCCCAAGCCCCCGCCACTTGCGCCAAAAAATCCCCGCCCGGGGAACACGATTCATCCAGTTCCTCGTCGGCCCGGGGACCGTACCACCCCACCGCCGAGGCGCTGAGAAAAACCCGTCCCGCCAACGGCGCCGCGGACATGACTTCCACCAGCCGGCGGGTGGTTCGGACGCGGCTTTCCATGATTTCTTTTTTTATCGCCGGGTTCCACCGCTGAAAAATTGAGGCCCCGGCCAGGTTGACGACCACCTCGGCCCCGGCCGCCTCCTTTTCCCAGGCCCCGGGCCGGACCGGGTCCCCCTCGACCAGGCGGACCCCGGGAGGCGTTTTTTTACCCCGGGCCGCGCGGGTCAACAGCAAAATTTCCCGGCCCGGGGCGGAAAAAGCCTCCACCAACCCCGACCCGACAAAACCTGTTCCTCCGGTAATGAAGACTTTCAAGTTTCACCCCCTGGGATGCGTCGACGCCGCCTTGTTCCCTCGACCAGCGGCGTCGGAAGGATAGGGCCGGTCCGGTTGGCCAAGCGGGCCTCCCCGGCCGGTCGCGGCCGGAAAAAACGTCACGCCCGTTTTAGCGCCTGGAAGATCATAATCTTGTTTTTTTTACGAAAAAATGGCCTTTAAGGCTTCGAGCCCGCGGGCGGCGGCCAGCCGCGGTTAACTGTATCAGAAACCCGTCCTAAAAAGAACCGGCTTGACCCGGCGGGGGCCGGGGCAAGACTAATTTATCCTTGACAACGGGAATTCCCTCTCGTATATCATAACTACAATATAGTTACAATATAGTTATTGAGTTTACTAATAATCGTTTTGAAAAACAAAAAACAAGAAAAAAGTCCCAAACAAAAATCGCCGACGGCCGGCCGAGAGGGGCCGTGAAAAGGGGTTAAATATGAAGCTTGCGAACAAGGCGGCGGTGGTTACCGGCGGTGGACGCGGCGTGGGCCGGGCCGTGGCCCTGGCCTACGCCCGGGAAGGCGCCGATATAATCGTCAATTACGTTTCCAACGATGACGCGGCCCGGGAAGTTGTCGCCCAGGTTGAAGCCCTGGGACGGCGGGCCAAGGCCGTCAAGGCCGACGTGGCCGTCCAGGCCGAGGCCGAGGGCTTGATACGGGCCTGCGTGGAAGAATTCGGCAAAATCGACATCCTGGTCAATAACGCCGGCTTCACCAGGCCGAACATGCTGCGGAAAATGACCGAGGAACAATGGGACCAGGTCCTGGGGGTCCACCTGAAGGGGGCCTTCTTCTGCACCCAGGCCGCGGCCAACAGCATGGCCGATCAAAAATCGGGCAAGATCATCAACGTGACCTCCGTGGCCGGGCTGGTCGGGACCGTGGGGCAGATCAACTATGCCGCGGCCAAGGGCGGCCTGTTGTCCTTCACCAAGTCCGCGGCCCGGGAACTGGCCCGGTACAACATCAATGTCAACATCATTTCCCTGGGCATCGTGGCCACGGAGATGACGGAAAAAATCAGGAGCGACGAAAAACTCAAGCAAATTTACATGGGCCGGATTCTCCTGGCCCGGTTCGCCGAGCCCGAGGACATTTCCCCGTCCTTCATCTTTTTGGGCTCGGACGACGCCAACTACATCACGGGCCAGCTTTTGTGCGTCGACGGCGGCTACGGGCTGACCTAAAAGGGGCCCGGGTCCCAAGGAGGTAACGAAGAATGTCCGATATTCCCACCACGATCAATACTTGGCGGATGGTCGAGGGCCCGGTTTTCGACCCGGCCTCGAAAAAACCGGTCCGCCCCGGCAAGCTGGCTCGGACCGCCATTCCCATGCCCGCCCTGGCCGAGGGCGACGCCCTGGTCAAGGTGGCGGGCTGCGGGGTCTGCCACACCGACCTGGGATATTATTTCGACGGCGTTCCCACCGTCACCAAGCCGCCCCTGACCCTGGGACATGAAATTTCCGGGACCGTGGTCGCGGGGCCGGACCGCTTGGTCGGGAAGAACGTCATTGTCCCGGCGGTGATGCCCTGCAATCAACCGGGCTGCCCCATCTGCGCCATGGGCCGGGGCAACCGCTGCCTGGCCCAGAAAATGCCTGGCAATTCACTTGGCGTCTACGGCGGGTTCTCCGATTATATCCCGGTCCCCGCCGGGGACCTGTGCGTGATCGAGGACCTGAAGGGTATTCCCCTGTCCAATTACGCCGTGGTGGCCGACGCGGGCACGACCCCGTACCAGGCGGCCGCGCGGGCCGACATCAAGGAAGGCGACTTGGTCATGGTCTTCGGCGCCTCCGGCGGAGTCGGCGGGTACATGACCCAGATCGCCAAGGCCCTGGGCGCCAAGGTGGTCGTCGGCCTGGACGTGGACGACGAAAAACTCAAAAAAACACTCCAATACGGCGCCGATTACGTGATCAACGTCAAGGGCAAGGACCTGGCCGCGGTCCGCGAGGAATGGAAGGCCATCTGCAAGGGCGCGGGGGTCCCCTCCAATTTCGGCTGGAAAATATTCGAAGCCACGGGCGTCGGCGCGGCCCAGGACCTGGCCCTCGGGCTCCTGTCCTTTGTCGGAAAACTGGTGGTCATCGGCTTCGGCCTGGCCAAGAACACTTATTCCATCAGCCGCCTGATGGCGTTCGACGCCGAACTCATCGGGACCTGGGGCTGCCTGCCCAAGTATTATCCCAAGGTCCTGGAACTGGTCCAGTCCGGCCAGGTCCAAATACAACCTTTCCTGGAAACCAAGCCCATGAGTCAAATCGCCGAGGTCTTCGACCGGGCCCACCATGGGGAATTCTCGAAACGCCAGGTGCTCACGCCTGATTTCTAAAAAAAAGCGGGGATTGAAAATAATGACGATAGAATGGATGCCCAGGGACAATGAGTTGAAAAACCACCGGCTTTTCGGGGACGAACATTTCGGCGGCGACGGGGACGCGCCTTGCACGGTCTACTCCAAGACGCCGCTGCTCGACCCGAAGGGCTCTCCGGTCCAGGACCTGTACGTGGCCGTGGTCCGGCTGAACAACCCGAAGCAATACAACTCCTACACCACCGAAATGGTCAAGGGCGTTATCGCCGGCTTCAACAACGCCTCGGCCGACCGCTCCGTGGTGGCCGTGGTCTTCACCGGGACCGGGGACAAGGCTTTTTGCACCGGAGGCAACACCCGGGAATATTCCGAATACTATTCCAAGCGGCCCAACGAGTACGGCGAATACATGGACCTGTTCAACGGCATGGTGGACGCCATCTTGAATTGCAAGAAACCCACCATCTGCCGGGTGAACGGCATGCGCGTGGCCGGAGGCCAGGAAATCGGCATGGCCTGCGACCTGGCCGTGGCCAGCGACCTGGCCATACTCGGACAGGCCGGCGCCCGCCACGGGTCGTCCCCGGACGGCGGCTCCACCGACTTCCTGCCCTGGTTCCTGACCATGGAAAACGCCATGTGGAACTGCGTTTCCTGCGAAATGTGGTCCGCCTATAAAATGAAAATGATGGGCCTCATCTCCAAATGCCTGCCCGTGCTCAGGGACGGGGACAAATTCATCCGCAACCCCCTGGTCATCACCGACAAATACGTCGAGGACGGCGAGATCGTCTACGGGGAATTCAAGGTCGGGCCGGAAGCCCAGGCCGCCAAGGCCATGATGAAGGACCTGCCCGTTGACTTCACCCTTCTGGACAAGGAAGTCAACCGGATCATCTGGACCTTCGCCAACCTCTTCCCCGGCTGCCTGATCAAGGCCGTGGACGGCATCAGGGCCAAGAAAAAGTTTTTCTGGGACCAGGCCAAGCTCGCCAACCGGCACTGGCTGATGGCCAACATGAGCTACGAGGCCTTCCTCGGCTTCGGAGCCTTCAACACCAAGAAAATCACCGGGAGCGACGTGATCGACTTCGTGGAATGGCGGCGCCAGATCGCCCTGGGCGCCGAAATGAACGACGAAACCTTCGCCAAGGTCCTGGGCAAGCCTCAATCATGACGTTTCCGGGGGGTGGGACCGACCCGCCCCCCCAATTCCGGGACGTTGTGGCCGGCCATCCCCGCGGGGGCGGCGCGATCCTCCCCGGTTCGTCAGGGGGGGGCCGCCGCGGGCCAGACAAGGAGCAAAATGATGGGATATGAACACATCGGGCTGGAAATCAGGGACAACGTCGCCTTTCTGACCCTCAAGAGGGCCCCCCTGAACGTACTCAATATCGCCATGATGAAGGAAATAAACCAGGCCCTCGCCGGCCTGGCCGGCCGGGACGAACTGCTCGCCCTGGTTTTCAACGCCGAGGGCAAGGCCTTTTCGGCCGGCGTCGACGTGGGCGAGCACCTGGGCGACCAGGTCCACGACATGATCGCCGTTTTCCACGGCATCTTCCGCCGCCTGGACAAGTTGGGCCTGACTTCCGTGGCCGCGGTCAACGGCGCGGCCCTGGGAGGCGGCTGCGAGCTGGCCGTTTACTGCGACGTCGTCATCTCCTCCTCGAAAGCCAAGTTCGGGCAGCCGGAAATCCTGGTCGGAGTATTTCCGCCCATCGCCGCCCTGGCCTTCCCCAGGTTGATCGGCCGTAAAAAGGCCTATGAACTTATCGTCACCGGGGACTCCATCGGCGCGGACGAAGCCCTAGCCCTGGGACTGGTCAACAAGGTGGTCGATCCGGACAAACTGGACGAGGAAGTCGACGCTTTCCTGAATAAACTGCGTCGCCTCAGCCCCCTGGTCCTGAAAAAAACCAGGGCCGCCTTCACCGCCGGGCTCAAGGACCAAGCCGAGGAAGGTCTGGTGGACATCGAAAAAATTTACCTCGGCGAGTTGATGACGTCCCGGGACGCGGAAGAAGGCCTCAAGGCCTTCCTGGAAAAACGCAAACCCCACTGGGTTAACAAATAACGGAATAACAGCGGATCAGGCCCGGCGGCGCCTGATCCGCTGGACCGCCTGCCCCATGATTATCAGGGACAGCCCGACAAAGGTCGAGGGCAGGATCTCCTCCCCCACGAAATAATGGATCAACACCAACGACAGGAAGGGGGACAGAAAAATCAGATTTCCCACCTTGGCCGTATTTTCCGAATATTTCAAGGCCGAAAGCCAGAGGGCGAAGGTCAGCCCCATCTCGAAAAAACCCACGTACGCCGCGCCCACGATTCCCGGTCCATTGACCGGCCATAAGTCGGAAAACAACACGCCGTAAATCAGGATGAACGGCAGCCCGCAAAGAAAGTTCAGCAGCAACCCCACCGCCGGGTCCCGGGCGTCCTTGGTGTTGAAAATCCAGTACAGGGCCCAGATCACCGTGCTCCCCAGGGCCAGGGCCGCCCCGAATTTGTTGGAAAAATTCCAGGAAAAAACATCCCCCCGGGTGGAAATGACCACCACGCCGGCGTAGCTGACCAAAATCGCCGCCAGGTCTTGCCGGCCGATTTTTTGTCCCAGAAGCGGGATGGAGAGCAAGGCCATGGCCATGGCCCAGGTATAATTGAGCGCCTGGGCTTCCTGCGCCGGCAGCAGGTCGTAAGCCTTGAACAGCACCAGGTAGTACAAAAACGGGTTCAGGAACCCCAACCAAACGGACTGAAGGTTCTGTCTCCGGCTGTAGGAAAAAATCAACCGCAGCCGGCCTTGAATTCCCAACAGCAAGGCCAGGGCCGCGCTGGAAAACAGGCTGGAATAAAACAAAAGCTGGACGTGGTTGAGATGCTCGAGGGAAAGCTTGAACGCCGAGGCCACCGTGGACCACAGCAGCACCGTTCCCAAACCGTAGAGATAGGCCTTGCCCTGGTTTTGCATGGACCAAGGGAATACTCCAATCCCCGGGATGTGTAAAGGGCCTGGTTGGGCCCAGCCGGCGGCCCCCCATAAATTAATCCCCCTTGAGGCTCCACTCGGGGGCGGTCCCGCTATAAAAAACGACGACATAAAATACCGCGCGCAAATTCCTATTGACTATCGCCTCAAAATGAACTCACAATGACTTCCGTCAAGAACCAAACCACTGATCAAGGAGGCCGAAGATGAAGAAACTTATAGGCTTGTTTTTTCTTGTCGTCATGCTGTCAGCATTGGGGTTCGCGCCGGCCGGGGCGGCCGACAACGACACTCTGGTTGTGGGAGTCTCCTCCGACATCCATACCCTCGACCCGGGCGTGTCCAGCGACAATTACGATTGGCGGCAGATTTACCCCTGCTACGACCGGCTGGTCAAATACAAAATCCAGGACGGCCAGGGCCTGACCGAAGTCGAACCCATGGCCGCCGAATCCTGGACGGTCTCCGCGGACGGCAAGGTCTGGACCTTCAAGATTCGCCAGGGCATAAAATTTGACGACGGCGCCCCGCTCAACGCGGAAGCCGTGCGTTTCGCCTTGGCCCGCACCCTGAAAATCGGCAAGGGACCCGCCGACAACATCAGCGCCATTGAATCCATGAAAGTCCTGGATGACTACACCCTGGCCGTCAATTTAAAGAACCCCTACGGCCCCTTCCTGCAAACGCTGGCCACGGACGCGGCGTCCATCGTCAATCCGGCGGTCATGAAAAATGAAAAGGACGGGGACCTGGCGCAGGCCTGGCTGGCCCAGAATACCATCGGCAGCGGCGCCTATCGCCTGACCGAATGGAAACGCGGGGAACGGGCGGTCCTGGAAGCCAGGGCCGATTACTGGGGCGGCGCGCCCAAGACCAAGAAAGTCATCATTCGATTCATGTCCGAATCCGCGGATCGCCGCATGGCCCTGGAACAGGGCGACATCGACATCGCCGAGAATATCCTGATCGACCAGATTCCGGCCCTGGAAAAGAACAAGGACGTCAAGGTCCTGCGGTTTCCCTCCCAGTTGGTGGAATATGTTTACGTCAACTGCCAAAAGGAGCCGCTCAACAATCCCAAGGTCCGGCAGGCCCTAAATTACGCCGTGGATTACCAGGGCATCATCGATCACGTCCTCCAGGGCAACGGCTTGCAGATGCGCGGCCCCGTGCCCGCGGGCATGTGGGGGCACAAACCCGATGTGTTTCAATATACCAAGAATGTGGACAAGGCCAAGGCCCTGCTCGCGGAAGCCGGATTCGACAAAGGCTTGAACCTGACCCTGATCTATTCCGAGCGCCGCGCTTCCTGGGAACAGATCGCCACCATAATGCAGAGCAATTTCGCCGACATCGGCGTCACTCTCAAGCTCGAGCTCATGGCCAACCCCACCCTGCGGGATAAGATGGACCGCGGCGACTTCGAACTCTGCCTGGGCGCCTGGAGCCCCGACTTCGCCGACCCATACATGTTCATGAACTTCTGGTTCGATTCGAAAAATTTCGGTCTGGCCGGCAACCGGAGCTTCTATAAAAACGATAAAGTCGACGAGCTGGTCCGCCAGGCCGCCGTGCTCAGCGATCAGGCCGAACGGACCAAGCTGTACAACGAGGCCCAGGACATCATCATGGCCGACGCGCCCTACATCTTCCTTTATCAGGTCGGCGCCATCGCGCCCATGCGCCAGAATGTGGAAGGCTACGTCTTCAATCCCATGCTGGAATCCATGTATAACTTCGAGGGCATCTACAAAAAATAGGGCCGCGGCCCCGGCTTGACGATTCAGGCCGGCCGCTCGATTCCGGGGCCTGTCCGCGCTAGGGAACGCGTTTCGCGGACAGGCCCTCTTTCAACCTTCACCCTCGACACCCGGTTACGCCGTTCGAATATGTGGATCGTCAACTACCTCATACATCGCCTGATCGCCCTGATTCCCGTCATCATCGGCGTCACCATCCTGGTCTTCATCATTTCCCACGCCATCCCGGGGGACCCGGCCCGGCTGATCGCCGGGCAGAAGGCCAGCCGGGAAGCGGTGGAAAACATCCGTAAATCATACGGGTTGGACAAGCCCCTGCCGGTCCAGTACCTGCGCTACATTTCCGGCCTCGTCCACGGCGACCTGGGGGTTTCCATTCGCAACCACCGGCCGGTCGCCGACGACCTCAAGGATTTTTTCCCGGCCACCCTGGAACTGACCCTGGCGGCCCTGGCGCTGTGCCTTATGGTGGGATTGCCCTTGGGCGTCATTTCCGCCGTCAGGCGCAACAAATTGACCGACCACCTCACCCGGGTTTTTTCGGTGTTCGGAGTCTCCACGCCCGTTTTTTGGCTGGGCCTGATGCTGTTGCTGCTCTTTTATCGCCGCCTGGGCTGGCTGCCCGGGTCCGGCAGAATCGACGTCATCCTGACTTCGCCGGACAAAATCACCGGGCTATACCTTATCGACACGCTCCTGGCCGGCGACTGGTCCTTGTTTCTCAACGCCCTGTCCCATATTATTCTGCCGGCCTTTTGCCTGTCCTACGTCTATCTGGCCATTGTCACGCGCATCGTGCGCTCGTCCATGATCGCGGTTTTGGGGCAGGATTACATCACCACGGCCCGGGCCAACGGGGTCTCCGAACTCGTGGTCGTGGTCAAGCACGCCCTGAAGAATTCCCTCATACCGACCGTCACCATTGTCGGCTTGTCGTTCGGCGAGCTGTTGGGGGGAGCGATATTGACCGAAACCATATTCGCCTGGCCGGGCATGGGAAAATACGTGGTGGATTCCGTCAACTTCCTGGATTTTCCGGCCATCATGGGCTTCACGCTTGTCGCGGCCCTGGCCTACATGCTCATTAACCTGGCCGTGGACGCGCTGTACGCCGTCCTGAATCCCCGGATCAAATACTGATGACCGCCACGCCGGCCCTGGAAAAAAGCCCCCGCCTCAGGGAACTGAAACTGACCTTGCGCATACTGAGCCGGAACCCGTCGGCCGCGGCCGGAGCGCTCATCATTACCTTCATGCTCCTGCTGGCCCTGTCCGCGGGGTGGCTGGCGCCTTACGACCCCATTCGAATTTCCCTGGGGGACCGGCTGGCCGAGCCCAGTTCGGCCCACTGGTTCGGCACGGATGAAATGGGGCGGGACATCTTGAGCCGGGTCATGTTCGGCGCGCGCGTCAGCTTGCGCCTCGGCTTTGTCATTGTTTTCATCGCCGGGGTCGCCGGGTCCCTCATCGGCGCCGTATCCGGGTATTTCGGCCGCCGCGTCGACAACGTCATCATGCGGGTCATGGACGTCATCCTGTCCTTTCCCAGCCTGGTCCTGGCCATGGCCCTGGCCGCGGCCCTGGGACCAAGCCTCAACAACGCCATCCTGGCCGTGGCCTTTGTCATGATCCCCAAGTTCGCCCGCATGGTGCGGGGCGAGGCCCTGGCCGTCAAGGAGATGCCCTTCATCGCCGCCGCCAGGGTGTCCGGCGCCGGCCACTCCTGGATCATTCTGCACCATCTGCTGCCGAACTGCCTGAATTCGGTCATCGTCCTGGCCACGCTGACCCTGGGGGACACGATTCTAATCGCCGCCGGGTTGAGCTTCATCGGCCTGGGCGCCCAGCCCCCGACCCCGGAATGGGGCGCCATGATCGCCGTGGGGCGAAAATACGTCATGGACCAGTGGTGGTACGCGGCCTTTCCCGGTTTCTTCATCCTGACCACCGTGGTCGGTTTCAACATCCTGGGCGACGCCCTGCGGGACGTACTCGACCCGCGCATTCGGCGCTGACGGATGCCGGACGACGACATGACCAACCTCGAATCACCGCTGCTGACCATCGACAACCTCTCCCTGGCCTTTGACACGTACCAGGGCCGGGCCTGGGTCCTGGACCACGTCAGCCTGTTTGTCCGTCCCGGCGAAGTGCTGGGACTCGTGGGCGAAACCGGGTGCGGCAAATCGGTCTGCGCCAAGAGCATCCTGCGACTGCTGCCCGAGCCTCCCGCGCGCGTGCTTGGCGGAAAAATTATTTTTCACGGCGAGGACTTGCTCGCGCTGCCCCTCAAGCGCCTCCGCCGCATCCGCGGGCGAGGCATTTCCATGATTTTCCAGGAACCCATGAGCAGCCTGAACCCGGTGTTCACCGTGGGCAATCAAATGACGGAAATCGTGCGCCTTCATCAAGGCGTCAAGGCCCAGGCCGCCCGGGATGTCTGCATCGACATGCTGGCGCGGGTCGGCCTGCCCGATCCCGGCGACGCCCTGGCCAAGTATCCGCACGAACTCTCCGGCGGCATGCGCCAGCGGGTCATGATCGCCATGGACTTGTCCTGCCGCCCGGAACTGCTGTTGGCCGACGAACCCACCACGGCCCTGGACGTCACGGTCCAGGGGCAGGTGCTCGATATCCTGGCCGACCTGACCGCCCAACAGAACACGGCCGTCATTTTTATCACGCACGACATGGGCGTCGTGGCTCGGCTGTGCCGGCGGGTCGCGGTCATGTACGCCGGACAACTGGTGGAAACCGCGCCGGTCAAGGCCTTGTTCGCCGCGCCCGGACATCCCTACACCAAGGGTTTGATCGACTCGGTCACCGCGCTGGAAGAAGACCGGCAGGAACTGCCCCACATTCCGGGCGCCGTGCCGAATCTAATCACGCCACCGCCCGGATGCCGCTTTCATCCCCGCTGCCACCTCCGCCTGGAAGCCTGCGCGCGGACATTTCCCCAACCGACCCACGTTGGAACCGACCACATCGTGTACTGTCATTGGTTTGAACAACAGGTCAAAACCGAGGGGGCGCCGTCGTGACCTGGGTCATTCAGGCTGAAAACATCCATAAATATTTCTCGGAGCCCAAGGGGTTTCTGGGACGGCGCAAGGTTTTGCTCCGGGCCGTGGACGGGGTGTCCCTCGCGGTCGGGCCCGGGGAAACCCTGGGACTGGTGGGGGAATCCGGCTGCGGCAAATCAACCGTGGGGAACCTCATTCTGGGGCTGCTGCCCCTGGACAACGGGCGGGTCCTGTTTCAGGGACGGGACCTGACCGGCATGTCCGGCGGTGAATTTAGGCGCATCAGACGCAAATTGCAGGTGGTCTTTCAAGACCCCCAGTCATCCCTGGACCCGCGCATGACCGTCCGCCGCATTCTGGGATATCCCTTGCGGCTCAATCGCCTGGTCGACCGCGGCGGGGTTCGGGATCGCGTCCTGAAAATCATGGAAGAAGTCGGATTGACCGAGGACCACCTGGACCGTTACCCCCATGAGTTGAGCGGCGGCCAGAAACAACGGGTCGGCGTGGCCCGGGCCCTGATTACCGAACCGGAATTCATCGTTTTCGATGAACCCACCTCGGCCCTCGATATTTCCGTGCAAGCCCAGATACTGAATTTGATCACGGACCTCCAGCGCCGCCGCGGGTACGCCTACCTTTTCATCTCCCACGACCTGTCCGTGGTGCGGCACGTCAGCCGGCGCGTCGCCGCGATGTACCTGGGCGTCGTGGTGGAATCCGCCCCCAAGTCCGTCTTGTTCCAACAGCCGGCCCATCCGTACACCAGGGCCTTGCTGGCGGCGGCGCCCAAACCCGATCCCGAGGTCCGGCAACAACTGACCGTGCTCAAGGGCGAACCGGCCAGCCCCATCAACATCCCCGCCGGATGCCGGTTCCAGGCCCGCTGCCCCGAGGCCATGGACGTCTGTGGTAAAAAGGCGCCGGCCCGGGTGGAAATCGGCGACAACCACTGGACAATCTGCCATCTTTACGATTAGATGCAACTTGATGAAATTTATTTGATTAACCTGGAGGAATCATGAAAGTATATATTTCGGCCGACATCGAAGGCATCGGCTGCGTCGTGCGTAGCGAACATTCATCGGTTCAGGGACGCGAATACAACTTCGCCCGGCGGCAGATGACCGCCGAGGTCAACGCGGCCGTGAAAGGCGCTTTCGCCGCCGGCGCCGCGGAAGTGGTGGTGGCCGACGCCCATAACGTGGGGCTGAACATCCTGCCCGAGGAACTTGACGAACGCGTCCAACTGATCATGGGCTCGCCCCGCCCCTTCAGCATGATGCAGGGCGTGGACCTCGGGTTTGACGCCGTGATGTTTGTCGGGTATCACGGCATGAGTAAAACCCTGGACAGCAACATCGTTCACATCTTCAGCGGCCGGGCCGCCCGCTTGACCATCAACGGCGTGGATGTTGGCGAGATCGGCTTGAACGCGCTTTTGGCCGGTTATTACCACACCCCCGTGGTCATGATATCCGGGGATGAACAAGCCTGCCGGGAAGCCCAGGCCCTCATGCCCTGGGTGGGCGCCGCCGTCGTGAAAAAAGCCATCGGCTCATACGCCGGCCTGTGCCTGCACCCCAAAAAATGCGTGGACCTGATTGCCGCGGCGGCCGAGGAAAGCCTTCGTCATAGGGACCGCTGCCGGCCCCTGGTCCTGCCCGGCGCCGGAACCGTCGCCGGAGCGGCCATGGAACTGGAATGCACCACCGCGTCCACGGCCGACCGCGTCGCCCGCCTCCCCCGGTCCGTGCGCGTCAGCGGGACAGTCGTCCGTTATCAGGCCCAGGATGTCCGGGAAGCGTACCAGGCTTTTTGCGCCATGGCTGACCTGATGGAGTTGACCCACTTCATTTAGCGCCCTTGAGACGGCGACGGACCAACCGGGATTTCGACCCCGCGCCGATCCCGATCGCAAAAGAGGGCAGGCGCGGGGACCCGCCCCTACAAGCCTTCGACAATCACCGCACCGACGCCCCTTAAACAACCACCGCCGCCGGCGCAAGGTAGGGGCGCCTCCCAGTGGGCGCCCTCGAAACTCCGGCGGACCGGCGCGGATTTAAGGCTGGTTCCCAAGCTCTAGCTTGGGAACCTCGGCCAGGGAAGCTCCAGCTTCCTCACTCTAGGGATGTAGCGCCCCCGCCTTGCCCATAATCGCCGGCCAGGGGATAGACCTTGCCCGGCGGGCCTTCAGGCCTGGGTTCAACGAGACGGATGAAATTTTAAACCGACTAATATCGATGCCTTCACCGCCGCGCTAGGATTACGGAATGGAAACGCCGCCTTGATTCCACTTGGTTGCTTTCCGGATAAAGTGGGGAAGCTAGAGCTTCCCCTTCCCGGGTTCCCAAGATAGAGCTTGGGAACCAGCGGATATTGGATGTCTTTGTAAAAAGTATCCATCCCGCGCCAATCCCGATCGCAAAAGAGGGCAGGCGCGGGGACCCCGCCCCTACAAGCCTTCGACAAGCACCGCCCCTTAAACAACCACCGCCGACGGCGCAAGGTAGGGGCGCCTCCCCGTGGGCGCCCTCTTTTAACAGGACATCCACTTTTGAACCAAGCCCAAATATCACCACGGCCCTTTCTATTTGTATTAAAAAATGGATGTCCTTGCTTAAGGTTATTCCATCAAATAATGGATGTCCTTTTAATACCGCCCCTTACACAACCACCGCCGACGGCGCAAGGTAGGGGCGCCGCCCCGTGGGCGCCTTCGAAACGGCGACGGACCGGCGCGGATTTCCACCCCAGCGCCAATCCCGTTCACGCCAAAGAGGGCGGGCGCGGGGACCCCGCCCCTACAAGCCTTCGACAATCACCGCCCCGACGCCCCTTAAACAACCACCGCCGACGGCGCTATGTAGGGGCGCCTCCCCGTGGGCGCCCTCTTTTAACAGGACATCCACTTTTGAACCAAGACCAAATATCACCACGGCCCTTTCTATTTGTATTAAAAAATGGATGTCCTTGCTTTAGGTTTGCCATATAAATGGTTATCCCGTCAAATAATGGATGTC
>JAZDGM010000160.1:0-7004 GCA_043806915.1 Pseudomonadota bacterium
CACCCTACAAACTACACGCCAAGGCCTATACGCCCGCCGAAGCCGTGTCGTCGGGGCTTTTCCAGGGCCTACATACCAGGGGTCGGGACCCGGCCTCTGAATTAGAACAGGAGATCGACAGTCTCGGTCCGCTCAAGCCCAAGGCGTACCGCCTGACCAAGGCCGCCTTGCGTAACAAGGATATCGACGTGGTTCTGGCAAGGCGGAAGCAGGAACCGGCGCCCTAGTGGGTTGACGAAGGCCCCCGGTTTGTCAGCGGCCGGTTGAAAATGTGAGGAAAATGGCCAAATGAAAATGAGTAAGGAGGCTGGTTCCCAAGCTCTAGCTTGGGAACCTCGGCCAGGGAAGCTCCAGCTTCCTCACTCTAGAAATGTAGCGCCCCCGCCCTCGCCCATAATCTTTGGCCAGGGGATAGACCTTGCCCGGCGAGCCTTCAGGCATGGGTTCAACGAGACGGATGAAACTGCAAACCGACTATTATCGATACCTTCACCGCCGCGCTACGGCTACGGAATGGAAACGCCGCGTTGATTCCCCTGGGTTGCTTCCCGGATAAAGTGGGGAAGATAGAGTTTCCCCTTCCCGGGTTCCCAAGCTAGAGCTTGGGAACCAGGAAATTGTTGCCTGATTTTTCTTGCTTTTTCCCGCCAAAGCGTTCATGGTTCGAAACATGTCGATTTGTGACTCCACAACCCTGTCGCTCGAGGACCTGGAGCGTTTCGCCAGAATGTTCAAGGCCCTGGCCAACCCCCACCGGCTGAGAATATTACTGGAACTGACCAGATGCCTCTCCGACGACGGGGGCTTTGAAACCAGCGTGGAGGAGATGAAAAACTGTCAGGGTGAATTCGCGGCCGACCTGGGCCTGGCGCCGTCGACCGTCTCTCACCATTTCAAGGAACTCAGACAAGCCGGGCTGCTCCGGACCAAACGCGAAGGCAAGACGGTACGGGTCTGGGTGGAAACGGAAGCCCTACAGGCTCTCCGCGGTCTTTTAGCGTGATTTTTTTTGGGCTGATAATTCGAACTATTTCGATGTTTAGAAAGGTAAAAAGGTGTCGCCGATGAAAGTCATGGCCGTCCTGGGAAGCCCCCGCAAAAAGGGGTACACTTCCCAAATTGCCGAAGCATTCATGGAATCGGCCCAACAGGCCGGAGCGGAAACCAAGATATTCCATCTCAACCGCATGAACTACCGGGGGTGCCAGGGCTGCAACGCCTGTAAGACCAAATCCGAAACGTGCGTTCAGGAAGACGACCTGACCGAGGTTTTACACTGGATGCACGAAGCCGACGTGGCCGTCTTCGCCGTTCCCGTCTATTACTGGGACGTGACCGGGCAGTTCAAGTGCTTTTTCGACCGCACCTGGTCGCTGGTCAAGCCGGATTATACCACCAACCCCCGGCCTTCCCGCCTGGCCCCGGGGAAAAAGGCGGTCCTGATAACGGCCCAGGGCGACGTTACGGACAAGCACCGGGATGTCGTGGAAAGATATTCCACCTTTCTGGCCATGTACGGCTACAAGGTCCAGGCGATCCGGGCCGTGGAATGCGGCCTGGACGCCCAGGCGGACATCGGGGCCCACGCCGACGAGGCCAGGGAACTAGCCGCCAAGCTGGTCAAGTAAACCTTTCCGGCCCGACCAGGGGGGGCCGGGCCGGAAAAAATACCCCAACCAGGCTTCCAGTCCCGGCTAGGACTTAAGCACTTCTCCCGCTTCCAGCTTCAGGGCCGGCTTGTTGACCTTGCCGGTGGGCAGGAGCGGCAGGACCGGCCGGATGAAGAACTTCTTGGGGACCTTGAAATTGGCCAGCTACCCCTGGCAGAGCTCGCGCAGTTCCCCTTCCTCCACGGTTTTTCCCGGCATCGGCATGACATAGGCCCACCCGACTTCCTGGAACAGCTCGTCGGGGACCCCGATGACCGAGGCGAACAGGACCGACGGGTGGCTTTCGATCAAGTCCTCGATTTCCCGGGGGTAAACGTTTTCCCCGCCGCTTTTGTACATTTCGGAGCTTCTTCCGGCGATGCGGATATAACCGCGCTCGTCCCGGGAAGCCAAGTCCGAGGTGTAATACCACCCGTGGGCGTCGATCACGGCGGCGGTGGCGGCCGGATTGTTGAAATACCCCTTCATCAGGAAGGGCCCGCGCACCGCGATTTCCCCGACCTGGCCGTCGGCCAGTTCCTTCCGGTCGGGCCCGACTATTTTCAGCTCGAACTCGTCGGCCATCTTGCCGGCGGTGTTCATCAAGGTCTCGAAGTCATCGTCCTTGGCGGTGTAGGTGATAAAACCGCAGGTCTCGGTGGACCCGTATCCGGTCAGGAGCAAGGCGCCGGTCTTGGCGGCGACGGACGCCAGCACGTCCAGCATTATCCTGGGAGCGGCGGCGCCGGCCCAGAGAAAACGGTTGACGGACGAAAAGTCGGTGGTCCAGAAGGACGGCTCCTTGAATTCCATCAGAAACATCACCGGGACCTGGCCGAAAGCCGTGATCCGCTCCTTTTGGATCGTGGCCAGGGTGGCGGCCGCGTCGAACTTGTCCAGGAAGACCAGGGACGCCCCGGACAGAATGGCGCCGTATCCTATCTCCGTGTCCGCGGCCACGTGGTTGATGGGGAAATGGCACAAAATCCGCTTTTCCCCTTCGGGGTCCCAGTGGAATTTCCGGACCTGGACCGTGATATTGGCGATAATGCTCCGGTGGGTGTGGACCACGCCCTTGGGCTTGCCCGTGGACCCGGAAGTGTACAGGAGCAAGGCTTCGTCCTCGGGACCGACTTCCGCCGCCCTCGCCCGCAACGCCTCGTCCAGGCCGGGACGGTCCTGTTCGATAAAGCGGTGAAAGTCATCCACCCCCTCCACCGGCCCGCCCAGGGCCAGGACCTTTTTCAGGCAGTCGAACTCCCCGGCCAGGGCCCGGATGGTCGGGGCCAGGTCCTGGTCGAGATACCGGTCCAGGGCCACGAGGACCGTCGGACGGCTGTCGTTGACGATATACCGGAGTTCGTCCAGGGTGAATTTCGGGGAAAGCCCCAGCCAGATCGCGCCGATTTTATTGGCGGCCATGTACGTGATCGGAAACTCGTTGCGGGCCATGGACAAGAGCGCCACCCGGTCGCCCTTGGCCGTTCCGGCCGCGAGAAAAGCCTTGGCCGCCTGGTCCACCTTGTCCCGGAACATCCGCCAGGTCAGGCGTTGCTCGTTGAAGACCAAGGCTTCCGCGTCGGGCTTTTCCGCCGCCCATTTTTCCACATACTGCCACGTCAGGTTCAAGGGTTGGTCCATCAGTCCCTCCTATGCTTTTATTTTTGAAATCGTTTTCCAAAAAAGGGGAAAAAAGCCGGGTATCGAATCCACCAGCCGTTCCTGCCTGCCCTTGAAAAACCACAGGTGTATGCGGCGGTAGCAAAACATGTAATACAAATCCACGACCTGCCGGGCGCGGACGGCCGGGTCCAACTCATCCCTCCCCCGCCCCAGTTCCACCAACTCCCGGAAAAAAACGCCGACTTCCTTTTTGGCGTAGGCCGGGTCGCTCATCCAGGTCCGCATGGGCAGGGTGATGAAGGCGGTTATGGCCACGCCGGGGTTGCGGTCGTAGTAGTCCATGGTGACCCAGAAAACCTTCCGGAATATTTCCCGGACGCTTTCCAGCCCCTGGATGTGTTCCCGGACCAACGGGCCGATTTCGCCGATTTTCTCGTCCAGGATGGAAAACACCAGGTTTTCCTTGGACGAATAGTATTGATAGATGGTGCTGGGGCTGAGGCCCGAAAGGCGGCAGATGTCCCGCAGGGTGACCTGGTGGAAATCCCTCTGGGAAAAGAGTTCCAGGACCGCCGGGTAGAGGCGTTGCTTCAGCTTCAGGGGTAAAACCGCCTGGTTTTCCCCCGCGCCGGGCCTGGCCGGCCTGTTGGAAGGGCTCATGTCGGCGCCGCAACCTCCCGTGAGATGGAAGCGGGCGGTGCGCCTGGGGCGTCCGCCTAGTGTTAAGCTAGGCCTCAATCGTAACATTGTTTCGATTTTATGTCAATATAAAAACATTGTTTCGATTTCCGGCCCCGCCCCTCGTGTTGACAGTGCGGGTTAAATTAGTTTAAATTATGGTCGCCCCGCCGCGTTTAGCGGCCGACGCCGTCCCCCGCGGGGCTTGACGCCGAAAACGCCTTTTTTCGAAAACCAGGAGGCCAAGCGCCGGGCCGCGAATCCAGTCCCTCGTTTCTTCCCGCCGGGACGGCCCCTCGCCCCCACCGACCAGCCCGAGCCAATCCGGGCGCTCCTCGCCCCGGGAAAACCCGGGGAGGCGCCCATTACAATGCCAAGGAGTCATGGATGAACAAAAAGAAGTTTCTTTCCGGGTTGTTGCTGATTGTTCTCGTCGCCGTTTTTTCCAGCGCCTGCGATTACTCGTCCGGAAGCGACGGCCAGGCGACAGCCAATCTCCCCTTCCCCGCCAATCTGGACGGACTGAAAAGCGAAGCCGGCTATTCCGAACTGGAATCGATATCCTTCAGCTTTCAGCAGGTCGGCTCGATACCGATATTAGGCAATTCTTCCCGGGCCCGGGTCTTTTATTCCTACCACCCGGCCGATGCGGCGAGCGCCGACCTGGCGGGGGAAACGGCGGCGGATGGAAACGGCAAGCCCTTGTTCGTCTTCCTCAACGGCGGTCCCGGCTGCGCCACGGCCACCAACCTCTTCAGCATGAACACCGCGCCCTACACCCTGGACCGGCTGCGGGTTTTACCGGGCGGAAACAGTTACGAAAAAAACCCCTACAGTTGGACCCAACTGGGCAACCTCCTCTATATCGACGCTCCCAACACCGGGTTCTCGTACAACCTGGTCAAGCATGCGGACTGGGCCGTGGTCAGGGCCATGGAATTCAGCGCCGACAACTTCAACCCCTTCATCGACGCGGCCCAGGTCCTGCGGGTGGTCCTCCGTTTTCTGCGCGACCATCCGGGCATCCAACAAAACCAGGTGGTCTTCGTGGGCGAGAGCTACAGCGGGACCCGGGTCACCACCATGCTCAATCTCCTGCTTTTCTTCCAGAAATACGCCGATGGCAGCCGCATCTACCAGGACGAGGCCCTGGCCGGGGAGATCAAGGACCACTTAAAGGAAACCCTGCCTAACGGCGCGGCCATGACGCCGCAAAACATCGCCATCCAGTTCGGACGCCAGGTGTTGATCGAGCCCCAGTTGACCGGTCCCTACCAGGATGAAGTCACGGCCGAACTGTTCCTCAAGCCCGGCTCGGTCATCGACGAGATCGCCGCCGAAACCAATACGCCCTGGAACCGCCGGTGTCGCGAGTTCGGTTACACCACGGCGGCCTGCATCACCAACATCTTCATCGCCAAGAGCTGCAAGCGCGACCCCTACATCTACACCCGGCCCAACACCTGGAGCGACGACCTGGAAGCCTTCGCCATGCAGAACCTGCTGGACGTGGACATTTTATCCACGATTCTCAATTACGACGTCAACACCATCGACGCCTTGAAACCCGAGGCCCGTAAAAAGGAAGCCTATCGGTATCACCCCTGGCTTGGCCCCACCGCCGCCACGACGGAATTCTACGCTTCCTATCCCGAGTATGAAGAAAACATGAACCTGGACGAACAAATCAGACTGGAAGCCATGGAAGAATCAACCCAGCGCGTGGAACTTGGCCTGACCAAGGACGCGGTGAACGGCATGCGGGAAAAATTCGGACCGCTCCAGTCTTGGGACGATTACCTGGTCGGCACCAACCGGGGCATTTACGCGGCCTTCATGTTCAACCGGGCCACCATGGAAGGTTATGACATCAATCAGGATCGCTCGACTCTCTTCGGGTGGATGTTCCTGCATAACCTGGCCGTGATCGATACTTTTCTCACCGACGCCGAACTGGACCTGATCATCTATTCCCCGGCCTTGCCCCTGTCTTTCGCCAAATATGACAAGATAGCGTCCCAGGTCCAAACGGTCCGGGAAAACGAGGACCTGCCGGGCAGCGGGTATGTCACCATTTACTACCATGAAAACTCCCTGGTCGATATCGACGCTCCGACTTCCAGGACCATCCGCTATCCCTATTACGAGACGTCCGGGCATTCGGTCTCCTCGACCCAGCCGGACAAGTTTCTGGACGACGTGAAAAACTGGATGGCCAACTAGCGCTGGACGTGTGACCGGAGCCCTTTCCTCCACAACAATTAGATTTTACAGCTAAAACTCCCCTCTCCCCCTGGGAGAGGGGTTGGGGGTGAGGGGCCTTCGGTTCCACACCCGGGCCGGGGCTTCCCGTTTGTTAGCGGCCGGTTGAAAATGTAAGGAAAATAAGTACGGCTGGTTCCCAAGCTCTAGCTTGGGAACCTCGACCAGGGAAGCTCCAGCTTCCTCACTCTAGAGATGTAGCGCCCCCGCCACCGCCCATAATCCCTGGCCAGGGGATAGACCTTGCCCGGCGAGCCTTCAGGCCTGGGCTCAACGAGACGGATGAAATTTCAAACCGACTAATATCGATACCTTCACCGCCGCCCTACGACTACGAAATGGAAACACCGCGTTGATTACCCATGGTTGCTTACCGGATAAAGTGGGGAAGCTAGATATTCCCCTTCCCGGGTTCCCAAGCTAGAGCTTGGGAACCAGCGAATAATGGATGTCATTGAAAAAAGTCTATAAGCGGCGCCGGGCGCCCCCCGGAGGCCTTTCCTCCACAACAATCAGACTTTACAGCTAAAACTCCCCTCTCCCCCTGGGAGAGGGGTTGGGGGTGAGGGGCCTTCGGTTCCACACCCGGGCCGGGGCTTCCCGTTTGTTAGCGGCCGGTTGAAAATGTAAGGAAAACGGCTAAATGAGTACGGCTGGTTCCCAAGCTCTAGCTTGAGAACCAGCAAATAATGGATGTCTTTGTAAAAAGTCTTAATTAGAGACATAGATAGTTGCGCATCCGAAAAAAGAGGGCGCCCACGGGGAGGCGCCCCTACATTGTACCGCCGGTGG
>JAZDGM010000161.1:0-11868 GCA_043806915.1 Pseudomonadota bacterium
GGCGATAAGTTCGCGCATAAACTCATGTGAAACCCCCTTCTCCGCCGTCCGTCTGCTCCTCTCGTGGTCGAACATGGCGATTTCCTCGAACTGTCGATTGCCGCCGATATGATCAGTGTGGGTATGAGTATTGATGACCACAACCGGCAGAGCCGTGACGGCTTCGACGATCCCCCGCAAGTCGCCGATGCCGCAGCCGGAATCGATCAACGCGGCGCGTTGCGCTCCGATGACGAGCGTGGAAATCGCTTCCTCGCACTGTCGTGGTTCGTAAAAGACAATAACCGACTCGGTGAGGCGGTAAACCTCGAACCAGTCGTCTCCGGAATCTTGCTCTTGTCTATCCAGCGAAAGCCGCTGCAATGAGGCGTACACAGGTCGCGGCAGACGCGCCCACCAGGGAACAGCCATATCAACCTCCCTAGCCGTCGCCTGAGTCAGGCGATGACGTGTCCGCTGAAACGATCCTTGGACCACTTGAATTTAGGGCAAAAATTACTCATAAACGGCGACGGGGATGGACGCCGCCGCCCGCCGCCGGAATCGCCGCGATCATTGAACACCTTGGTCCGGCATTGCGGACAGCGCCTGGCTATCAAATCCTCGAGTTCTGGGAACACAATACACATTTATTTTGGCGCCTGTTCCCACCGTCTAGCACGATTTCCCTTTGGGCCACATGGCGAGGCTACAATGAGTACTATCTTGCCATGGCGCGGCACTACCATGATATACCGAAAGTAACAACAATTAAGTATTGTGTCCCCGGAACTTCTGACAGGACCTCATGACCACGGCGGCTTGTTCCCTTTCAATATTGGTTTTATCGGCGTGACATCACCGGCGCCGAACGTGGCCCACTGGTCCCGAGCCGATTTGTCAGGCGATCGAAGCAGGCCTTTGCCGCCGGCGAATAATTATGAAATTTCACCAAGGCCTCGCAGGGCTGGTCCGGGCAGGCTCCACAGTATTCAACTCCACGGGCCAGGCCGCAATCCCTGATTGCGCAGGTTCGGCAAAAGCCGATGAGCTTCCCGCCTTCGCTCCGACAGCCATCGCAGTTGATATCCTCGGGCTTGTAATGAAGGTCGTATTTTTCCGCGTACAGCGCAGAAATATCCTTCCTGGCTTGTTCGTCGTCATTCCGCGTCGCCAAAAAAGTGGGACAGTTGGAACAAATTAGCCCGCAAAAAGCGACCATTTCAGACATATTGTTACTCTCCTCTCGCCTCGGTCGGCGCGGTCGAATATCCAGCCCTTGTTTCGAGCTTCATCGGCCAATCAGGTCATGATTCCCGTGGAAACACGCCATGCTTGAACGCGTCACACCAGGCCGTCCGTTCTTCCGGAGAGGCGATATTCAATTCGGCTAAAACCTCCACCGTGAGTTCGACGGCCCCCAACCCGCTGGCGGTTATGAGATGACGATCCCGGACGCAAAGGAGGTCCACGTAATACGCAGCGTCGGCATAGTCCTGGATCTTCCCCGTAATATAATCAAGCGAATTGCTGGTGTGTTTGCGGTCGCGAGTCAGCCCGGCGCGAGCAACCACCAGGGTGGCGGCGCAGATGGCCGCTATCGGAACGTTTTTTTCAGCCAAGCGGTGCAATATCTTTTCCACCTCGGCGACAGGGTATTCCCCTTCCCACAAATAACCGCCCGGTATGATAAAAATTAGAACTTCATCCGGGTTGACATCGGATAGAACCATGTCCGGAATGACGCGCAGGCCGCCCATGGAAATGACGTTCTTGTCCGTGAAACCGACTCCGACCACTTCCACGCCGCCGAACCGACGCAGTTCAGCCAGAACATGCCCCAACTCCCAATCGGCGTATCCATCGAATAGCAGGACGTGAGCCTTGGTCATATTTCCTCCTTGAACATGCAAGCGAACGCCTTCCCCGCGGCTTGCCGCGGGAAGCTTCAATCCGGCGAGTTTCGCCTCCGCTCGCCCAGACGCGGCGGTTCGAACAGAAACGTTACACAGGTTCCGAGACTTTGTATTGTAAAAACGCGACAGGTGACAAAGACGCGGGGCCCGACCAGGGGAATAACCAAAAATCTTCTTGAAATCATAAATAAAATGTGATTGATCCGTGTAACCGCAATCAAAGGCGATCGCAGCAAGGGGTTTGACGTTGAGCCTAGCCGCGGCGTTTTGGAACCGGATGTGACGAATAAACGTTTTCGGCGGCAGACCCATTTCCGTTTTAAACAGCCTCTCAACCGTCCGACGACTGACGCCTCCTTTGTAAATTCCAAATTCCGGGGACACAATACTTATTTTTGTTTCTTTGGTGTATGTTTCCATGCCTCGGTACGGTTTCCCCTTGGGTCAAATGGCGAGGCTACCATAAGTGCTTTCTTATCATCGCGTAGCACTACCATGATAAACCGAAAGTTACAACAAAAAATTGCTCGAGGATATTGTTGATACGGTTTGGATAAATAACGGTCTTTCCGCTAGACGTGGAAACTTCGATGGGGTCGGCAAAGAGCTTTTCGTAATATTTATCAATCTGTTTGGCCATTTTTTGACTGAGTGGATCAGCGGCCAGTTTAGGGTCCGAGTCGAGTTTTTGCCTGAACTGCTCAACGCCTTGTCGGATGCTAATGAAAACCTCGGGGTCGCCTTCGTCGTTCAGGCCCTTGTCGCCGGCGGGGAGTGCAATGCGCATGGCCTTTCGTAAGCCGTCGAAGACCAGGCATCGCCAACGCAGTTCCGTAACCGCTTTGCCGAACAGATACACATCCCGGCCGATACATGTAACTTCCCTGGCCAGGCTTGAAGGTATTTGATTCTTATTTTGGCGGTCAAACGATATTTCCACCGCGGTCGGCAAGGAATCCATCCAGGGGATACGATGCAAGGCGGCCCCGGGACAATAGAGGGGCTTTAACGGCCGCGCGATCTGCAACAATCGCGCGGCGGGACCATGATCATTTCTTCAGGATAAAGGCGGTGCAGGATTTGGCGTCGGCGGCCTTGTCGCCGCCCATGCAGTGAGCCAGGCCGACTCGGGCGCCTTGGACCTGGCGGCGACCGGCCTCGCCCCGGAGGTGGGCGACGAGTTCATAGACCTGGGCCAGGCCCGTGGCGGCCAGGGGATGGCCCCGGCTGAGGAGGCCGCCGGAGACGTTGACCGGGATGTCCCCGCCAAGCATGGTCCGGCCCTGCTCGACCATCCGGCCGCCCGCGCCGGGCTCGCACAACCCCAGGGCTTCGTAATGCAGTATCTCGGCGATGGTGAAGGCGTCGTGGCATTCGACCAGGGAAAGGTCCTTCGGACCAAGACCGGCCTGCTCGTACGCCAGGCGGCAGGTCCGGTAATCGGTCTCCCAGTGAACCAGGTCCGGAGGGTTTTCATAGCTGCCGGTGCAGTACACCGCGCCGGCGATGTCCACGGCCCGACCGTCGCCCAAGGAAGCGCCGCCGGCGGCGACCACCACGGCGGCGGCGCCGTCCGCGTTGGGGCAACACTGGAGCTTGGTCAGGGGGTCCACAATCATCGGCCCGGCCAGGACCTGTTCCAATGAAACAGGGTCCCGGAACATGGCGTTGGGGTTCAACGCGGCGTGGCGGCGATTCTTGACCGCCACTCCGGCCAGTTGCTCCCTGGTGGTCCCGAATTCCTGGGCATGACGCATGGCCCGCATGGCGAATCCGGCCGGAGTGACCATGCCCAGCAGGGTGTCGGGTTCATTGGCGCCGGAATTGATCAGGCCCATGGTCTTGACGAACATTTTTTCCGCCCCGACCACCAGGGCCGCCTCGATCTGTCCCGAAGCCACGGCCTGGCAGGCCAGGTACAAGGCCGTGGACCCGGAAGTGCAGGCGTTTTCGATGTTGATGATGGGAATGCGGTTGATCCCGACTTCCCAGAAAACGTTCTGCCCTATGGTGACGTCCCCGAGCAGAAACCCGGCCGAGGCGCTGGCGAAATACCCCATCCCGATCCGGTCCGGCCCGAACCCCGCGTCCTGGAGGGCCAGGAAGGCGGCCTCCGCCGCCAGGTCGACCAGGCTTTTATCCAGGTGCTTGCCAAATGGCGTCTGGGCGGCGCCGATTACTTGTACTCCGGTCATGACGTCGGCCCTCCTTGTTCCAGGCCCGGGTCGGGAGTGAAATAAGGCCGCAGGCACGGCGTTCCTTGCCTATCCCGGCCCAGGGGGGCCACCGCGAGGCGGACCGGCCGGCCGATAAATAGGGAATCCACGGCTGCCGGGTCCAACAGGCCGAACACCCGCAGGTTCTTGCCGGCCAGGTCCACCAGTCCCAGGCCGTACGGCTGGGGCAGGCCCAGGGGCGGCTTGATGCGGACCACGGTGTAGCTATAGACGGTTCCCCTGTCCCCCAAGTCCGCCGACACGGTCTCCTTGAGACAGCGCGGGCAAAACCGGGGCCGGGGATAGTATTCCTTTTGACAATCAGGACATAACCCGCCCAACAAGGTCCATTTTTTTCCCTCGGCCGCGTCGGGGTCCTCGACCAGGCGGACCAGCCCGGACGGCGTCAGGCCCGGTTTTTCCGACTCGTCCCGGGCCGGTGCTCCATCATGGTTCATCTGGGTTTTTACTCCTTGGAAGCGTTCAGTTATCCTAGGCCCGGGGCCGGTACTCCCGCCCCGGGTCCCCCTTGGGGCGCCTAGAGCGGAAAAATGTCGTAAATTTTCTGGGCCAGCATCATATCGCCGGTCATCTTCAGCTTACCGGACATGAACGCCTGCATGCCGTTGATCTCGAAGTTGACCATGCTCAGAAACAGGTCCACGCTGGACGTCTGGGCCACCTTGGGCGCGGGATGCTTGTCGTTGGCCAGCGCGGCCCGGCCGTTTTGGACATTGATGTGCCAGGTCCCGCCCCTGTCGCCGATGAGGGTCCGTTGGAAGGCCGCGTCGATTCCCTCGGCGGCCTGGGGGTTGAATTTCTCGATCATGGCGTCAAACGCGTCCTGGGGGTTGGTGAAAGCCATCTTGAATCCTCCTTTTCAGGGCAGTCGCCGGCCTCAGGCGACTTTGAGCATAACCTTCATGCATTCGTCCTTGCGGTTTTCAAACAGATCGTAGGCCGCCATGGCCTCGTCCAAGGGAAAGACATGGGTGCAGAACGGCGCCAGGTCCACCTTGCCCGCGGCCGCCAGGCCCATCAATTGATTCATGTAGCTCAGGTTGGCCAGGCCCATGCTCAGCCGGAAGCCGTATAACCCGAGCATCCGCAAGGGCAGTTCGTACGAGCCGTTGAAGAGCCCCACCACGGAGACCATGCCGCCCCGACGGATGGAGCCCAGAGCCTGGCCAAACACCTCGGGAACTCCGACGGCCTCGATGGCCAGGTCCACGCCGTCCAGGTTCGTGGCCGCCAGGATTTGGTCCACCGGATTATCCTTGGCGTGAAGAGGCGTGGCGCCGAATTTTTCCGCCAGGGCCAGGCGGTTGTCGAAGACGTCCACGGCGAAGACCTGCCGCGGCCCGAACAACCTCGCGGATATGATCGCGGCCAGTCCGATGGGCCCGCACCCGAAGACCGCCACCGTGTCGCCGGTATCGATCCGGCCTTCCCGGGCCGCGTGGTACCCGGTGCTCAAGACGTCGCCCACCAGCACGGCCTGTTCGTCCGGGACGTGACGGGGGATATGCATGGCGCACATATTCGCGTTGGGAACCCGGACGTACTCGGTCTGGGCCCCTTGCAGGGTCCGGCCGCGGAACATACCGCCGCCGAAGACGCCCATGTTGGCGCAGTTCTGAATGTCGCCCCGACGGCAGGCCGGGCAGTACCCGCACCATATTCCCGCCGCGACAACCACCCGGTCCCCGGGCTTGAACCTGGTCGCCGCCGGCCCGGCCTGGTCCACCAAGCCCACGAATTCGTGGCCGATGGTCGTGCCCGGGGATATGCCCGGAATTTCGCCGTATTTGATATGGATGTCCGACCCGCAGATGGCGGCCGTGGTCACCTTGACGATCATGTCGTCCGGGTCTTGGAGCTCCGGCCGGGGGACGTCCTCCAGAGCCAGGGCGCGGCCCGGTTTCAAAACCACTGCTTTCATATAAGTTGCCTCCCTTCCCTCCCCTATTTATTTACCATGTACCCAGCCGCTTCCCGGTCCCAGGCGTCCGGGGTCAGCCCCTCGCTCCGCAGCACGGCTTTTTGCACCCGCAGGGTCGGCGTCTGGGGCAGTTGGTCCATGAACCGGACGTACCGCGGAACCATGAAATTGGCCATCTTGTCCCGGCAAAAATCGAGCAACGCTTCCGGCGCGAGTTCGACGCCGGGCTTCCGGACCACGCAGACCATGACCTCGTCCTCGGCCAGGTCCGACTTGGCGGCGATGGCCGCGACCTGGGCCACGGCCGGGTGGCCGGAGATGATTTTTTCCACTTCCCAGGAACTGATGTTTTCGCCGCGGCGACGGAGGGCGTCCTTCTTGCGGTCCACGAAACGATAGAACCCATCTTCATCCCGGACGGCCAGGTCCCCGGTGTGGAACCACAGGTCGCGCCAGGTTTCCACGGTTTCGGCGGGGTTGCGATAGTACTCAAGCATCATGCCGAAGGGTTGGTCCCCCCGGACCAGGACTTCGCCGGGAACGCCCGGCCCGACTTCCTCGCCGTTGTCATCGACCAGCTTGACCTGGTACCCCGCGACCACCCGGCCGATGGAGCCGACTTTTCTTTCCCGCACCGAATTGGCCAGGGGCAGCCCCAGTTCGCTCAGGCCATACCCTTCGATCAGCTTCACCCCGAACCTTTCTTCCAGCACGTCGAACAATTCGGGCGGGCACCCGGCCCCGAACATGACCCGCAGGGGGTTGTCGGCGTCGTCGGACCGGGGCGGCGCCGCGAGCAGTATCGGCGGGATGATTCCGATATAATTAAAGGCCGTGCACCCGTATTTTTTGATGTCCGGCCAGAATTGCCCGGCCGAAAATCGGGGCGCCAGAATCATCCGGGCGCCGCTCTGGAGGGCGGGCAAGGTGGACAGAAGCTGGGCGTTGCCGTGGAAGAGCGGCAGGGCGTTGTACAGACGGTCGTCTTGTGTGTATTCGGCGAACCCGTTGACCAAGTCGGCCATGAGCACGGCGTAGTTGTGCGGCATCAGGGCGCCCTTGGACGGGCCGGTGGTGCCGGACGTAAAGGAGATGCTGAACGGATCGGACCAGATCACGTCCGCGGGCTCGAAAACGCCGTCGTTAGCCGTCAGTTGGTCGTAAGAAATCACGCGCCGGCCGGACGCTGTCATGGCGGCCAGGTTCGGGTCCGTTTCCGCCGCGTCCAGGACCACGACTGTTTCCAGTTTCGGCAGCTCGGGCAGCACTTCCACCAGCAGCGGCAGGAGCGGCGCTTCGGTCACGATAGCCCGGCAGTCGGACCGCTCGAGCATGTACGACAGAATCGAGCCCCGGTGGGCCACGTTGAGCGGAACTTCCACCGCGCCCAGCTTGCACAGCCCGAACCAGAGAAACAAGAATTCCGGACGGTTGCCCAGCATCAGGGCGGTCTTGTCGCCCTTTTTCAGCCCCAGGGACCGGAACCCGGCCGCGGTCCGGTCGGACCAGCGGTCCAGGTCCTCGAACCCGAAAACCTGGTCCTGGAAGTGCAGGAAGGTCCGATTGCCGAACCGGGCGACGCCTTGTTTCAAAAGACCGGGGATGGTCCGTTGACGGACTTTGTTATCTTGCGACATGAATATCCCTCCTCGCGCGGTCGGGCCGGCCTATTGACCGAACATGTTCGTGAGCGGCTGTGGCTTGGGGTTGGGGAACCCGCCGTAGTACTGCAAAATGCGCCGGGGCGGAGACTTCTTCAGCCAATCCTTTTCGAACTCCTCCAGGGGCCGACCCGTTTTCTTGCGCCGCTCCCGGGCCTCGTTTCGCAGCTTGCGAGTCCCTTCCTCGTCGATGCGCATGGTCTCGGGATCAAAGGCCACGTAGTAGATGTTTTGGACGGCCCAGATCGTGGTCCGGCCGTTCTTGAGGTCTTTCAGCACCAGGGCCGGGTCCCGTTCGATGGCGTCGCCGTACCCCGCGCCGCCGCCCACGCCCATGTAAAAGGAATCGCCGTTCAGGAACGGGACGAGCATCATGTTGATGTTGTGAAACCGACGGTTGCCCACTTCCGGATTTTGCGGCTCGTAGAGTTGGTCCAGGCGGACCGGCAGGCGGGCGTCGTTCTGGGCCAGCCGCTCCATGATGTTACTGCCGTGCACGGTCTGGATGAAGCTCGGGGGCACGGCGTAACCGCCGAAGATGCCCATGGTGGCCGGGAATCTGGAACCGAAGCCGATGCCGCCCATGGCCAGCCAGGGCACATGGTGGATGGTCACGCCGAACCCAACTCCGGCGCCTCCCCGGTACATGCCGTGGCCGTAGGAATTGAGGTAGTAATTACGGTACAGATAAAGGAAGGGCCGGTCCGATTCGGTGGTCTCCACGTCGGAGCAGTCGCTCATGGTGGCGAAAAAAGCGCCGGCGCCGTCAACGCCGTCCATGTCCGACCTGGCCCCGGCCCCGGTGGCGTTGAGTTCCGGGCTGATATCGGCCACGGGCTCGCCCCACTGGTTAAGGCCGCCGAAATAGGGCACGCCGAACCCCTGGTACCAGGAAGCCACGGCCCGGGAAGGATCGAGGTGATAGGTCATGCGGGCGCCGCACTGGAACATGCCGTGGGCGAACCCGACTTGCACGGCCGGGGCCATGGAAGTGGGCGCGTCTCCCTGGGCGTTGACCAGGGCGTTGGGGGGGAACTCCCATTCCAGGGCTTCCAGCAACCCGTTGTTGGCCGGCAGGTCATAAAAGAACCAGCCGCAAAAATAGACCATGCCCAGGCCCACCACGCCCTGGAAAAAGGAATTGAGCGGTTTTTCGGGCAGCATGGGCGAGGTGCCGTCAAAGATGAGCTTGACCTTTTCGCCCTTTTTAACCACGGTCAGATTTATCTTGACCAGGACCTCCTCGGTCCCCACCACGTCCAGGAAGCGCGGCTGCCGGAAGACGCCGTCGTTCAGGCGGCTGATCTTTTTCCTGGCCGCCTCGCCGGTGATGGTCAGAATGCGCCGCAAGGCGCCGATAAAGAACTCCCGACCCTTCTGTTCGATCAAATCCAGGATGCGGCGCTGGGCGATGCGGCAGGCGGCCAAGCGGGCCTTGATGTCCAGGATCATGGTCCGGGGATCGCGGTTCATGGCCGAAAACATGGTCAGGATGTCTTCCTTGAGCGCGTAATTTTCCCCGATCTTCAAGGGCGGGACCAGCAGGCCCTCGTCGTACTTGGATTTGGACGAGAGCGGCACTCCGCCCGGCTCGCAGGACCCATTCTCGCCGGTATGGACCGTGGCGCCGATGAAGCAGATCAACTTGCCCTTGTAAAAGACCGGCACGGCCAGCCCCATGTCCGCGCCATGCACGCCGCAGTAATAGGGGTCGTTAAAGAAAAAGGAGTCGCCTTCCCTGGCCCCGACAGTGGGTTCGTCGAGCCAGTGCTTGACGATATACTTGATCGGAATCTGCCCCAGCACGGCGTGAAACCAGATTCCCGTGGCCACCACGGCCAGGTCGCCCTGGGCGGTGTAGATGCCGAAAGCCACGTCCCCCCAGCGCATGCCGGTGGACGCGCCCAGCTTCATGGTGGTTTCCTTGCCTTCCTGGGCGATCATATTCATCTTGTGCCGGAATATCTCGAAGTCCAGGTCCTCGATTCGGCCCTGAGCCTCCCTTTCCTCCGGCGTCATCGGTTCGGGTCTCAGCCGCTCCACCACTTCGGAATCGCGGCCGTAGGCGACGCTGCTCATGAATGGCCTCCGGAAATTTCCGTTAGATGCGCTCTAACAAGCTGGTTTGATATTGGTCCAAGGTGAAGCGCCACCCCGGGTCGACCACGAAGGTGGTATGACGGGCCTCGATCAGGGCCGGACCGTCGATTTCCGCGCCCGGCGAGAGCTTTTCAAAAGTGTAGACCGGCGTTTCCACCGTGTCCTTGAGTTCCGCGAAGTAAGCCGGACGCGACCCTTGGCGGGCGAGGTCCACCGACGACGCCGTTTCCGGGAACGCTTCGATCCGGAACGGCCGGTCGACCCGGGCCGATAAAAAGAAGCATTCCACGTTGATGCCGCCCCGGGGGAAGGCGGCCTCGGGAGTGTAAACCTCGGAATAGACCCGGTTGAATTCCTCGCAGATATCCTGGAAATCCCGGGCGCCGGACGCCATGAGGCGAGGCGACCGGACCTTGGTCATGTTGTATTGCATGCCGAAACGCATCTCCAGTTCCAACTCGAAAATGATCCGGTCCGGGCCGTATCCTTCCAGGGCGAAATCCCGCAAGGCCAGTTCCTTGAGTTCCCGCACCGTTTCGTTGAAGGTTTCGGGGTCGTCCAGGTACGACTGGCCGGCCCATTGGAAGAGCTTGAGGGTCCTGGACTTTTCCCAGACCTGCCGGGTGGGCACGGTAAAGGCCCCATACGCTCCGGACACCGGGGAACAGGCCGGGACCACCACCTTGGTCGCTCCGATATACGGGGCGATGCCGATGCCGTGGGTCGCCCCGGCGCCGCCGCAGGCGAAAAGGGCGAACCGGCGCGGGTCATGCCCCTTGAGGGCCGCTTCGTTAAAAACCTGCTGGCCCATCTTGGCGTCCACCAACCTCTTGATCATGGACGCCGCTTCAACCACGCTTACGCCCAGGGGTTTGGCGATGTGGGTCTCGATGGCTTCCCGGGCCAGGTCCGGATCCAGAAGCAGCTTGCCGCCCAGGTAGTTGTCCGGGTTCAAATACCCCAGGACCAAGTCCGCGTCCGTGACCGTCGCCTCCCGTCCGCCTTGGTCGTAGCAGGCCGGGCCGGGCATGGACCCGGCCGAGCGCGGCCCCACTTCCATGGTCCCGCCCATGAGCTTGTTGATCCAGGCGATGGACCCGCCGCCCGCGCCGATGGACTTGACTTCAATGGCCGGAATGTTGGTGCGCCAGCGGTCGATGACCGGGATGAAATCGTAGGTCTGGAGACGGCCGCCGGTGATGACCCCGATATCGAAGGAGGTGCCGCCCATATCGGTGAAAATGATGTCCTTCCAGCCGTATATACGGCCCAGGGTGGCCGCGCCGTGTAGTCCGGCCACGGGACCGGCGTTGTGGGTGTACACGGCCCGGGACCGGGACGACTTCTTCACTCCCCCGGTATTGTGAACCAGAATCAGGGGCCGCTTGTACCCGCCGTCCCGCAGTTCGTTGACCAGCCGGCCCAGTTCGTCGGCCATGACCCCGTGGATGTAGGCGTTGACCACGGTGGTGACGAACCGGGTGTATTCCCCGGACTTGGGGGAGACGTCGCTGGACAGGGTCACGGGCATGGCGCCCAGGTAGTCTTCCGGATATTCTTCCTCGATGATCTCCTTGACCAGGCGTTCGTGGACCGGGTTGGCGAAGGACCAGAGCAGGCAGACCACGAAGCCCATGGCGCCGCGGTCCACCAGAATCTGAAGCTTTTCCCGGACCTCTTCCGGCTGGAGCGGCGCCACGACCGCTCCGGCGGAATCGATCCGCTCCCGCAGCCCCACCACCATGTCCGGCGAAATGAGGGGTTCGGGCTTGGATATCCGGCCCAGGTCCTTGTTTTCGTCGCCGCTGCCGCCGTCGGCCCAACTCCTGGCCTGGCCGAGAAAGATGGCGTCCTCGAACCCGGCCGTGGTGATCAGGCCCAGCTTGGGACCGGTCCTTTCTATCAGGGCGTTGGTGCCCAGGGTGGTGCAGTAGCGGATGCCGTCGGTCCGGGCGAGAAAGGCGTCCGGGCTCAGGCCGAAGGACCGGGCCGCTTCGGTGATCCCCTTCAAGAAACCCACCGACAGGTCGTAATGGGTTGTCGGAGACTTGATC
>JAZDGM010000162.1:0-24629 GCA_043806915.1 Pseudomonadota bacterium
ATTTGTCGGTTTGATATTGCACCCGCCTTTCCGAGCCCATGCCTGAAGGATCGTCGGGCAAGGTTTATCCCCCGGCTGGCGATTATGGGCAGGGGCGGGGGCGCCACATCCCTAGAGTGAGGAAGCCGGCGAAGCTTCGCCTCAAACCGTCAAGTAAAAACTTGATCTGTTTGTAAAGAAGTTGAAGCATATAGGTGTCTGGAGCTTCCCTGGCCGAGGTTCCCAAGCTAGAGCTTGGGAACCAGTTTGTAGGGTGCGCAACGCGCACCATCTTTTACTATTTTGCGTGCCTTGCCGCGGTAAATTGGAGACGTTGGCCGGAGCCGGCGCCCCTGACAACCCCCGGCTCTTTTTCCGAAGAACCCGCCTGGCGGCGGTTTCACGCCCCGAAACGTCCTGTTTCGAGGGCGGAAAGGGCGGGCGTCCATGCCCGCCCGAAGAAGTCCGGGGCGTTTGGAATTGCTTGGCCCGGCGCGCCTTCGCTGGCCTAAAAACAATGTGATCTCAGTAGGTTGGGTTGAGCCGTAGGCGAAACCCAACATCTTGGCCGGCCCCGTCGGGTCGTTCCACGCGTGCGCGGGGGAACCCTTCGAAAATTGCACCAGCCCTACTCATTTTTCATTTGGCCATTTTCCTTACATTTTCGACCGGCGCTAACAAACAAGACGGCCGTCGTCAAGGCCGGACGCGTCGGGTCCGGTCGGAAAGGCTTAATGACCGAGGCTTTTCCAATTGCATGATCACCACGGCTCCGAGAGGCGCTCGACCACGTCGGCGGCGTCCAACTCGCTGTTGCAGACGATTTTGACTTCCGGTATCCCGGAAATCTCTTCACCCACCAGTTCAAAAATGGAGCCGCGAAAGTAACCGGCTATCCGACGATAGGATTTCGCGCCCTTGAGCTTGGCGCTCAGGAAGGATTGGTCAAGGGGCCGACGGCGGGAGGAAAACCGGTTGAGGCCGGTCAGGCGTCCGGGCGGCCTGAAGCCAGCCCTTGCGGGCCAGGGTCTCCCAGGCCAATCGGACATGTTTTTCCTTGAACATTTTCTTACGGTCATTCCAGGCGTGGGTCAGGTCGACGGCCTGGTCCGCCGTTTTCGCCCCTTCGCGGCCGGCCGTCCACTGAACCGCGGCTAGAAGCTCGAGGCCGTAAGGGGTTTCATAACCCGCGATCAGGTCAACCACCCGCTGAAAACGGGCCAGGGTCTCCGGGCGGCCCGCGAGGAAATGCTCCGCTTGGTCCAAGGCCTCGGGAAATATTTGAATATGGAGGTCGGGACGATCCTCGGCGTCGCCATATCCGGTGATGAAATGACCTTCCATCAAGTTCAAAACATGACGAAGGTTTCGGGCATAGGGGCCATAAGGCCCTTTTTGGTAGTCGAGTCGCAGCGGCTCCCCGGCTTCCTGCATGAAATACATGAGTTTATGAATTTCGAGAAGGGTCACGAACGGGTCCATGACCGCCGCCAGGTACCGCCGGGACAAGCCCAGCAGGGCCGCCCGGCCGACCGTCATTTCCGGCGCTTTTGGGGACCGGGCCATGGTTTCGTCGGGCGGGGCGCCCTGATGGGCATAGCCCCGGTTTTCGTTCCCCACTTGCGGCGCGCCAGCAATATGTTTTCTTGCCGGTACCACCCCGGCCAAAGAGCCAGGGCGGCGTCGGCCAGAGCGTTCAGTAAATCTCCGATTATCTCACATTGCCCGACAATTCGGCTGCATTGATAACAAAACACCTGGCCGTGTATTTCCAGCGAGGCCCTGGTTATGTTCAGCCTGGCTAGCTCTTCGGAAACACTATGGCAAAAATATACCTTAACCTCTCCAAACTGTGTGTCGAAAAAATTGTAAGTTACCTTTTCGTGTTCAAAGCTCACGGCTCGACGCCTTTTACCTTTATCATCACCCTGTTTTTTTTAACATCATCCTCGCCCAGCCAGGAAATACCGGCGAATTATTGCTCACGCCCGTAATATCAACCAACATGTGCGTTTTAGGTCCTTATTTATACCGAACCGGCGTCAGGCCGCCAAGGTAATCAACAATTGTTCCCGCGCCCTGGTCGCGGCCACGTAACGCTCGCAGCGGTCCAACGGGCCGGCGGTGGGCAGGGCGTTCATCGGGTCTTTCAGATTGGCGCAGGCCATGGCGATCGCCCGAAATTCCAGGCCTTTTATTCTTTTCATGGTTCCCAAGCGCACTCCGGGCTCTTCCATGCCGGGGTCTTCTTCCCTGGGTTTCAGTTCATAGGTGGGTATGTTGGCCGCGGTCAAGGCCAAACGAATGGCCGGTTTATAGGGCGTCACGCAGATTTCGTGGGTACCAAAATAATGTGATTCCAAAAGGGTTTGGACCCAGGCCACGATGGCGTCAGCTTCGCTCTTTTCATCCCGGCAACTTTCAATGATTGGCTCGGGTCCCTTGAAGGCGGAGTGGTCGCCGGCGATCGAAGCCGACGCGCCATCCAGATCATCGATATCTAGTCCCTGAAGAATTCCCTGGGCGTATTTCCGGATTTGCTCGCTGGTGCGGTAATTGATTTTCAGGCGCCGGGAGCGGCCGCGAATCTCTATTCCAGCCCGGCTCATGGGGATCGGCGTCCGATAAATACGTTGATGTCCGTCGCCCGCCAGGCATAACGGGTCGCGGACGGCTTCCCCGGCCGGGCTCAACGCCCGGATCAACCTTAAGGCTTCCAGGCTGAAATCCTGGACCTCATCAACCAGTACGTGCGGGTATTTAGGAAAATTCCCTTGTTCAACCGCCAGCCGCGCCTGGTGGATGGCCCCTTCAAAGGTGAGCAAGTTCTTTTTTTTCAAGCTCCGCTGAATCGCCCGAAATACCGGCCACGCCGTTTTTCGCTGCTGCCGGCTGATCCGGGGCCGGCCGGAACGGACCGTGGTCAGATAAGCCTCCTCCGAGTCGATCCCATTCGAATCCACCACCAGGCGGTATTCGTTTTTCATTTCGTCCCGGGGCAGGGGTAATTCACCTAGGGACGGGTCCAACCACGCGTCCTCCCATATACCTTCCAGGTCCATGTCCTCGGCGATTCTGCCGCGCCAGCCGGAACGATTGCATATGGTCCGGGCCAAGGCGTGAAGGTTGGTCACTTCAATGCGTTCGGCCGCGTCCGGCGCCAGTCGGCGGATAAGTTGCTTGATGGTTATGGACAAATTGGTGGTAAAAGTAGTCACCAGGACACGGGCCCCGCGATCGTCTATTTTTCCGGCCAATTGAACCGCCCGGTGCATCAGGGCCACGGTTTTACCCGTGCCGGCTGAGCCGGAGATGCTCATGGGGCCATTTGTTTCCCATTCCACCAGTTTCCGCTGGCATGGATGCAAAAATATCCGCCATTCTTCCAAGGTGGCCGCCAGGATGTCTTTCAACTGCTCCTGTCCCTCTATCAGCACCAAATCAAAATTAACGGCCCGATCGATTCGCGAGAAATCGCCCGGCCCTTCCGGAATCTCCTTGGTCTCCTTGGACAGGCCCAGCATTTCCCGCAGGGCTTCTTCCAGGGACATGCCGGCGGCCAAACCGTACAAGACATCCCGGCAGTCCGGCGGCAGGTAATCAGCGATGGCTTCCAGCGCCGCGTCGGAACGAACGGCCTTGACCGCCGGAATCAGCGGCCGGGGAACGCCGGCCTGGTAAAATTCTTCATCGGTAATATGTCCGAGCGGATAATCGGGCTCGTCCGGTTTCATGATTTCCGGCCGTTCCACGGCGGTCGTGATTTCTTGCGCGTCGAAGATTTGAAAGACCCCCGTTTTTTCATGGACTTCAAAGCGCTTGTTTCGCGCCCAGTCATAGGCCTCGTCATGGGGAGCGATATGCATGAGCAACCACGTGTCGCCTTTTTCCGGCGCGATGATAATGGCTCGATATCCGTCCGGCAGATTCGCCCCTCTCACCTTGGGATCGACCATGGACTCCTTGAGCGAATGCAGGCGGAGAGAAGGATCGAATGGGTTTTCCTGAAAGCGGTCGATAAACCCGGACGCCTTTTTCTGTATGGCGATCGGCATTTTTCCGAAATTCTTCAAAAGGTTTCTATGGAGCAAAAGTTTCGCCATGATCAGGCTCCCTTTCCGGCGGGTGTAATCAGGCCGGCCAACCAGCCGGTTTTTTTGACCGTGAGGTCGTCCAGCACGACGACCTTCCAGCCCTGCCGCTGCCATTGACTAGCAAATGATTCCTGGTCGCCCGCCAAAATGGCCGTGGGCGCGTCGAGGTTCGGCCAGGCCAATTCGGCAAAGGCGTCGTCGTTGATGTGCTCGTTGAAATATTCCACCCGGGGCGTTGGCAGGCCCGCAGCCGCGAATTCCGAGATGAAGGGCTTCAGGGATGGCGTTACATTCTCCAAAACCTCCGCCCATTCGCCCGGCAATTCCTCGACGGAGGCCTGGGGCAGGTCGGGCGCCTCCCCCGCGACCGCTTCAGAAGCCGACCATATTTTGATGTTATCGCAAAATTGATATAAATTCACGCAGGCCAAAAACCTGCGCCAGCGCTCCCGGAAATCACTACCCGACACTTCTTCCGGGCTGTCCCCCAGTCGGCCCAGCACGATCACTTGGGTCTGCCGCTTGTCCAGGACATCGTTAACCCTGGTGTAGGCCACAAAATCCCGGGTCAAGGATATCTGGTCGCTATACAGCCAATCCCCGCCCTCCACGTGCTCCAAGCCGGCAAAGGCCGGCCCCCTTTTCCAGACCACCAAGCGGTCGGAAATATCCGGCCACCTGACTCGCCGCTGCCCTAGCAGCATATTCAGGGGCAGAAACGCGACGAAATTAGCCAGGGCGGCCCAACCGTCGGGATAGGGGTGCATGAGATAAGCCCGCAGTTGCTCAAACCCGTTACGAACCGCCAACCGGGCCTCCGGAAAACGCCTGACCCCCGGCGCGGGGAGGGTGTATTTTTCCAGGTACTGGGCGATGGTGGAATTGCAGACCATGTGATGATCGGCCTTATCGGTGACGAGATCGTCCCAGGTCAGGTTCCAAACCCAGTAATTGCCGCTATCCCGTATAGCCCGCCGTTTACTGATATCGTCGGCCAGGCGATTATGCGGGTCGCAGTGAAATTCGAACCCGTCCGTGAACACCGCCGCCGGCTTGACCCGATCGGCATCGCAGCTCAACAGGAAGTCCGGTTGGGACGGGATCGTGACGCCCTGGGCCGGACCCAGCTTGGGTTGCAATTCCAGTTCCCAGATGAAATCGGCGCCCGGCAGGCGAAACCGAAAACCTTGGCCGCCCCTGATAATGGTCGGCTCCCAATGCCCCCGGGCTTTTTCCACCACCTCCCTGAGCCGGTCGACAAATTTCTTTTCCAGTACGCTGCCGAACAGGGAATCCGTCTTGATGTCGTCCAGGGCGGTTTTTTGGACCCTTTTGCCGCCGGCCTCGAGCAGGCGGTTGAGCAACCCGATGCCCCGCTCCCGGCTTATTTTTTCCGCGTTGTACTGGAGATGATAAGCCCGAATGCAGCGGTAACAGCCGTCAGTGTCCAGGTCGTCCTCTTTTTGCCTGGCTTTGCGGCAGGCGCAGGCTTCCAGGGCGTCCCGCGCCAGGCGCAGGACATCCATCACCCCTTGGCCCTCTCGTCCTTGTTCATCTTTTTCCTGATAAAGGGTTTTCAGGTACCCGGTGCCTCCGGGGACCGCGTCCATAAGCACCAGGTAATGCTTTTCGATGTTCGCGGCCGGGTCCGGTATAATCTGGGGTGAAATTATAAGGTACGCCGGGTTGCCTTCGAACCGGAGACGGAGCCCCAGGTACAGGCAGGCCGTCAGGGTATCCACATCCTCGTCGTCCGTTAGGGGTAGAAGCAGTCGGATCGCCTCGGAGCGCAATTCCCGGTATAGATAAACCTGCTCCCACTCAAAGGGGTTGCCGGTCTTTCCCTCCTGGCGCATTTTTTCGAACCGTCGCCGCGCCGGGCAGCTCCGCCGGTGCTCCACTTCCGCGGCTAGGGTATTTGAAGTCACCGCCACGCCGCAATGCTTGCAGATGGAGAACCCTTTTTCCGGGGCTTTTTGCCCAGGCCCAAAATAAACGGCCGTTGGTTCGTTATGATATCCGACGTTGACTTCCCGCATGACCATGGTCGCTCGGTACTCGATGCCAAAGGGCAGCTTGTCGTCTCCCACCGCACCGGACGGGGCTTCCACGGTCTGGTCGTAGCATCTCAGGCGCTGGTAAAACTCGCGTTGCCGTTCCTCGCTGCGGTCCGCGGAAAGAGACTCGTAATATTCCATGTAGGAAATCGCCTGGGACTGGGCAAACTCGATGAACTGCTTTTGCTGCCCCTGGTCTAGCTGGCTTTTATGGTCCCCTCCGTGTCCGCATTGCGGGCATGCTTCCGGCGCGTCGGGCCGGCGGATATCTTCCACCCGCCGCATGTGACCACAGACGCCGCAAATGCCCCAGGTTTCCACAAGAGGCTGTTGCGAATTGCCGATGGCCAATTGCTGTATCTCGAATTGGCGGCTGTGGGTGTAGAAAAAGTTGCCCGGCGCCAATTCCCGAAGGGCCGCGCCGGCCGGTCGGACCAAGGATATGGGCTTATGGTCCCGCTGTCCTCCCCGATGCTTGTTATAAACGGCCCCGTGAAAGCGGACTCCCCGTTCCGGAAAGGCGTAGTTGGGCAGCAGACCGTGGTCCGTCAACAATTCCAGAGCGTTAACGCGGTTTAATCCCGCCGCCCTGCCTTGCAGCACCTTTAATTCCGCCTGGATGTCCTGTTGGGCTTCCTTTTCCTCCTCACCCAGGGCTTTCAACTGGTCCCGCAGGCGCGACTGGGCGTTGATCAGGTCCCGCCGGGCCCGATCAAACTCATTGGCCGCCTGGTGGATGCGCTGGATCAAGAGGTCGGCGTCGGCTTCCTTGCGGAACCGTTCCCGGGTGTCGTCCTGGACATGGTCCTTGAACCGTCCTAGAAAAAGCCCTTGCAGTTCGCGCTCGGAGGCGACGACCCAATTCATCAGGCGCGGAATCAACCCATCAGGATTGTTCAGGTCGGTCACCAGTTGCGAGGCGGATCGCGGCAGGTTTTCCAGGCGGCCGTTTTTCACCGCGCTGTCAAAACAATAGCCCAGATATTGGCGAGCCAAGACAGCCGAAGCGTCCAGCCGGCAGCCCGGAGGCTCCACCCGGCCCTTGATCATATCCAAGGGCCGGGCGAAAAAAAACAGGTCGTGGGGCCGCTGGTTGACCACGGACACGATCAAGGCCGTCCCCGTGGCCCGCCCGGCCCGGCCGATGCGCTGCAAATAACTGGCGGTGCTGGGCGGTATGGAACAGAGCATGGTGCTGGACAGGTCGCCGATATCGATGCCCATTTCCAAAGTGCTGGTGCAGGTCAACACATTGGGATCGTCAAAGTGGGCCATGGCCGCGAAATCACTTTCCAGCTTTTCCCGTTCCTCGGTGGCCAGAAGGCCGGTGTGTTCACACGCCACCACCCGGCGTAGGGCCCCCTTCCGATAACGGTCCTGGTAATATTGTTGTCTAGGCGTAAAGGGCGCCGGGCGATATCGTCCCTCGGGGGCGTAATAATCCAGGCTCGGCGCGTCCAGCCACAACCAAGCCTCAAGCGCGGGCCGGATCAACGACCTGTTGCCTTGGCTAGACGCCAGGTGGGCGCAGTCCGAATGCAAGACGGCGGCCTGGGCGGAAATGGCGAAATAGTCCTTGTCGCCGTCCTGGTGAAGCTTGACGAATAACCCTGTTTGCGCGCCTAGTTCCAAAACCGCGCGCAACAGGTCCAAAAGGCTTGATTCATCCGCTTGGGGCCGGCCCAAGGCCCGCCGGGACCAGACAATCGGCCAGGGCGTCCGGCCGCCGCGCGTGGGCGACAGGATGAATTCGTGGTCCCGTTGCGGCTGGGTGACCACTAGGCTGGGCCGATACCGCAGGGCCGGGGGATAGGTTTCCCGGCCCGAAACCGCCCGGCCAAAGGGGTATTTCCCCCAAAAATTCTGCCGGGCGTACGATTTCAAATAAGGATGATCCAGGGCGCCCCGCTCGCGGTACCTGTGCAGCAAGCCATGCAGCCAGAGGGTCCAGTTGTGGGGTTCGATATCCAGCAAGGACGGGTCCACGCCCGGCAGCCGGTCGCGCAGGGCCGCGACGGTTTTTTCCACGATTTCCCGATCATAGCCCACGCAGGCGCTGCCGCTGGACTCCATGGTTCGGCCATGGGTCAGCATCACGCCGAATTCGCTGACGGCTTCCCAGGCCAGGCGCGTTTCAATCTGTTCAAGCAACTCCCGGGGCGGCTTATTCGCGGCCGGGTTGTCCCGGAAATCCAAATACGGCTGATACTGCCTTAGGTCCGGAGGAATCAGGGCCGCCATGGCTTCCTTGGCCCGGCCCGGCCGGCCGGGCTTCTCCTCGGCCCAATATGTCAGCAGCCGCTTGCCGACTTCGGTCAGGGGCAGGCCGGCCGGGCCGGCCTCGTCGATGAGGTGCTGCAAGGCGGTGCGGAAAGTAAAGTGATAGGTGCGGGCCGTAAAAAAACCGGCTCGGTGGCTGGCGTCCTGGACGCTGTCCGTGAAGGCCAATAGCTTGGGGTCCCCATTAAGGATGGACCCGAACAATTCGTCAATGGCCAGACTGGCCAGGGTGGCGGATTGACTGCCGATAAAGAATACGCCGACCTTGGACCCGCACCTCGGACACCCCTGGTCGCCAAGGACAAGCCCCTGTTCATTGCGGCGGTGGTCCCGATTGACCCGCACCTTGAAACGGCGGCCGTCTTGGGTCAGCGGGCAGGGGCCGTCGCCCCGGCGCAGCACCAGGGAAGCCTGGCACAGATAGTCAAGGTCCAACAGGTCGTCCTGGCCGGAGGGGGCCTCGTTCTCCTCCCGGTCCCGGGGGCTGATCACCACCAAGTATTGGCTTTTTTGCCCCCGGCGCCCGAACCAGGCCCGGTAAATAGCCTGGGGGTCGTCGTTCAGTTGCAGGCCATGGACCCCTTGGGACTCAATATACACGTCCTTGGCCGGGTCGTGCAGGGCGATCCAACCGGACTCCCCGCACTCGCCGCAATGAAAGGCGGGCAGGCTTCTCGTCCCGGCCGCTGGCTCGTCCAGCCAGGAAAATACCGGCTGTTCCACGACAACCCGGCCCAGGCGACGCAGTTCCCGAATCCAGAGTTGCACCGACGTCGGGGCCAGGGGAAATGCGGCGCCGGACCTCGTCTCCTTGGCCTGGGCCGCCAGCGCGAAAAACGAGGCCGCCAGAAGCTCCCGGTCCTGAAACTTGGGCCAGGCGTTGAACTCGAGGTCGGCCTGGGAAAGCTTCAAGACCAGGTCCCGCCAGGTCACCGGGTCCCGCTTCTCCAGTTCGGCCCGATGGAACACCTCCAGCAGGCTCTTGAACAATTTCTGTTTCTTAAGCCATTCCCCCACGGCCAGGGACCAGGTCGGGTCATCGCTTTCCCCGAGGGTAGGCCCGCCCCAGGCCCCGGCCTGGCGCCGGGTGTAGCGGACGGCGTCCTCGCCCTCCCGGGGCGCGCATTCCCGGGGGTCCGGCATGACCGGGTCTTCCTGATCCGAGTGGACAATCTCTTCCACCTCCAACCGGTCTTCCCCGATGACCGCCTCGATGGGGATGGTCTCTTCAAACAAGGTCTCCGCGAACCTGGCCAGGCGCTCCGAGCCGGTTTCCGCGCCGTCGGGAAGGCCCGCCTCCCGGCTCTCCAGGGTGGCGCTGGTTCCCACCACGCACAGCTTTCCCCGCGGAATATCCAGGCGCTCCTTGAGCCGCCGGATCAAGCAGGCCACGTCCGCGCCCTGGGCGCCGTCGTAGGTGTGCAGTTCATCGAGGACCAGGTATTTGAGGGTCCCGGGTTCGTTGTGCCGCCACAGATTCCGGTCCTGGGGCCGCATCAAGAGAAAGTCCAGCATCTTATAGTTGGTCAACAGGATATCCGGCGGGTATTCCAATTGGGCCTGATGATTGGTGATGCCGTGGGTTTCGCCCATGAGCCGGGTCCCGCTGTCCCGGCCGGCGCCCGGGTCGGCCGGATCGTACCGGCCAGTGTAATTGCCGACGCGGATTCCGGCTTGTTTAAGTTCCGGGGTCGTCCACGCGGTCTTGGCGAAACGTTTCTCCTGGTCCCCGGCCAGGGCGTTCATCGGATAAAGTATGATGGCCTTGACGCCCTGGCGGCCCTTCCTTTTTTCCCGAAGGCAATGGTCCAGGATGGGGTACAGGAAGCACTCGGTCTTGCCCGAGCCCGTGCCCGTGGTGATGATGGTCGACGCCGGCGGCCCGGCGCCCGGGCTCAACCGCTGCCAGGCCCGCCATTGATGACGGAAGGGGTGAAAAGGGACCTGAAAATCGAAGGGGATGTCCGCGCCTTCCGGAGCGGGGCGGTACGGCCGCCGCGGGTGAACCCAGGGTCCCTTGAACAGCCCGGAGTCGGGGTCTTCCATGAATCTGGCCAAGGCCTGTTCCACCCGGCGATCTCGAAAAGCGAACGTGGATTGCAGGTAGTAAAGGACCTGCCGGCGAATATTTTCAGCTAGGTGAGCAGGAAGCATGCGCGTTCTCCACCTGTTTTTCCTTGAAATTTAAGGGCGCGGCTTTCCGGTTTCCCAGCGAGGGGCCGACTCGGCGGCGGCGCGCGCCTTGAAGAATAGGAAGGCCCGCCGATAGTCTTCCTCCCGGTCCACGCCCGTAAACGGCGGGTGGAAGGTCCTGGTCACTGCTTGCTCGTCGTTGTCGATGAGCCAGGAAACCGTCAAGGGGCTTTCCTGGTCCCAGGTTTCCAGGGCCGCCCTGAATTCCTTGGCCCCTTGGTTCTTGCGACTGGTGTTGGGGATATGCCGGCCCCGGGCGTCGTATTGGTCGGCCGACTCATACTGCCGCAGGACCGGGAACTGAACCCGGTAGATGGTCAGCAACTCTTCCAGGGTCAGGTTCAACCCCAGGGCGGCCAGAACGTCGATCTCCACCAGGGCCTGGCGGCGGGCGAAATCGCTCCGCAACGGTGTCTTCCAGTCCCAGGAGTCGGGGTCGAGGCCGGCCCAGGGGCGTTCAAACTCATGCCGCAAGCGCGGGTCGGCCGTCGTCCAATTCTCCCGGACGATTGACTCGTCCGCCACTTCGCGCCATAAGTCGGCGTAGTCGCGGGTCAGGCAGTTGAGGCGAAGGCCGCGGGCGATGATGGATGGCGAGTATGTTTCTCCAACAAGGGGTAAAGTGCTTACCAAACCTGAGTTACAATTATTCTTTCCAGACAATTTGATCGCAAAATCATGTACTATGGAATGGGCTGCGGAAGCAAAGCGCATCAATGAATAGGTTGTTTCAAAGAAAAGATTTAATACACTGTTTATATTGGACACTCCTCGGGGAAAGATTGCATTTTTTAGCGTTCTTTCATGAGTCAATCCAATCATACCTCTATTAACATATCTATAATAACTTGTAATCGGCCTGGGCGTCCGCCAGTCCTCCACCTCGGGGTTCAGCCGGCAGTAAGCCGTTTCTGTGTGGCCAACCCCTTTTCTCTTCAATTCCACCGGGATGCAGCCCGGGCTTGGTTCATTTTCCAGCCAGACGAATTTCCTTGCGGTGCGGGCGCCGGGCCGGGTTGGGTCAAGGCCGAACACCCCGAGGTTAGCGCCGTGCTCATGCTGGAGTTGAGCAAAGTCAAGAATGTCATCCACGGGCATTAGGCCGGGGAAGGACGGTTTGGGCCATTCGGCTATGGCGGAGTAAAAGGCGGTCCGGTTATTGTAACGGTCGCCGGGACGGTACACGGCGCTGGGCAGATAGTCTTCCGGTATTTCGGTTAGGTCGATTTCGTCGTATGATTTCTTACTATTGCAGGCTAGACGCGCAGTTTGGTAATATGGCGTTCCCACAAAAAAATGCGGTCCGCTCAACACCCAATCCTCCGCCGTCTCGGGTTCATAGCTGGGCGACTCCTGGCGAGTCAGAATGCCATCCCGCTGGGAGTTTGATTCGTGGAACATTTCGGTGGCGTAATACCGGCCCTCCAGGTCCATGAGCCGGACCGGCGCCTGGTTGATCTTGCGGATGACCTCCAGAATTTCCAGGGCATGGACCTGCGGCAGCCGGGCCTGGAGAATGGGGGTTCCCTTGTCCTCCAGAAAGTCCCGAAACAAAGCCAACTCTTGCTCCGTGATTGTCAGCACGCGCTGGCGATGGCCCCTGGTTTCCCACTGACCCTCGTCATTCTTGATGCCGGGAATCCGTTCCTCGGGCCGGTTGTGGCTCAGGCACTTGGCGATTGTCTCGGGCCGGAACAGGTTGGAGATATGGCGGAAATGGGGAGCGCCCCTCCGTCCGGCATAGACGTTTATACTGAATTCCACCGGATGACCGACATCAGTAAAAAGTATCAATTCATTTTTATGATGGTAGTGGGCCTTGAGACGGCTGTATACCTCCTCCCGCAGCAGCCCGCCCATGTTATCGTCATAGATTCCGTCCGGGTGCAGGAGTCCGGCCAGGCCGTCCGGCTGGAGCAGCCCCCAGGAGAGCACGATAAAGTTCTTGTACAGGTTGGTTTGGACCCCGGCCAGTTGGGGATAGTAATGGGCGGAGTTGAGGAAGGTCGCCGCGCCTTCGTGCCGGCGATATTGGTCTCCGTAAAAGACCAGATTCTCTTCATTTTTCAATAACTTTGTTCTGGCCCGGTTGTAATCCGCGCTTTTGGCGTCGCCGACTCCCAGTTGGGGTTCGATTTCACTTAGAATGGCCGCGTCCGCTTTTTGAACCTTTATCCAGGGCGGGTTGCCCAGGACCAGGTCAAAGCCGCCGTTTTTAGCCGTCGGCCCCAGAACGCCGGTAAAAACCAGTTCCCAGTGGTGAAAATGCCGTTCCTCGGCCAGTGTTCGGGTCTGACTGAACCAGGGCACGGCCTCGGCCAACATCTGGGCGTCGGGCGCCTGGCCCTGGGCCGCCTGGATGAGCAGGTCAACTTCCAGCTCCAAGCGGGCGGTCAGCAGCTCCCGGGCGGAAACGCCGGGCGGCGTGGGGCTCAACAGCAGATGGGCCGCGGCCAGAAACGCCTCCCGGGACGGCAGTTTTTCGGCTTGTTCCAGGGGCCAGAACCACAAGGCGCACCAGGCGTCCATGATCAGCTTGAGTCTCTGGAAACCGCCGCTCTGGGCTTCCAGTTCGGACCGGACCCGTTCCTGCTCGGCCAGGGAGGGACCGGACTGCAGGGCCTCCTCGCTGTTGGCGGGCAAGGGCCAGACCGACGCGGTGCAGGCTGTATTGTCGAGCGCGGCCTGCCGTTCCCGGCTGTAGGTCTCCCAATGGCGGTCGATCAGGTCGCAGATATCCCGGGCCGCGCCGATTTGTTCCTGAGTCCACTTGACCTTGACCTGTGCGGCTAGCCACAACCGGGCCTGTTCGCAGGCTCGGGGGTGAAACTTTTTCATGAGGTCGTCGCCGTGGGTCGGTATCATGTCTTGGTCGAACACCAAAAAATGGTAGATTTCGTCCTTGCCCCGGGCTTCGCCGGGCTTGAGCAGGCGCGGGACGGCACCGTCCTTGCCCGCGTGACGGTTCTTGCGCAGGTCGTCCGCCCGGTACACCGCGCGGCGGGCGCCGATAAGGCTGTCGCCGCAACGCAGCCGCAACCCCAACCAGGGGGTGGCCCCTGATCGATACTGGTCGGGATTACCGGCGCCGCCTTCTTCCACCAGCAGCCGGTGGGCGCAGCCCAGCCAGAGGGACAAGGCCCCCAGCTCCACGGCCGTGGCGTTGAGGTCAACGCCGTAAATGTTCCGGGTCACGATATAATGCCTTACCCGGCGCAACTCATCCTGGTACCGGCGCGGGTCGATGGTCCGGCCGACCTGCTCCTGCTTCAGTTCCAGGTATTTCCGGGCCAACTGGCCGGCCGCTTCCCCCAAAAAGGCGCCGCTGCCCATTGCCGGCTCGCAGACCTTGAGCTTAAGGACGCGGTCGGCGTCCTTGGGGCCCCAGCCCTGGAACAGTTCCCGCAGGGTTTCCTCGACCACGGCCCGGGTCAGGGCCTCCGGAGTGTAATAGCTGGCCCCCTGTTCCCGGTCGATGCCGGACAAGTGCAGCATGAACTCCCCCTTGGCATAGATACGGACCTTGCCGTCGCCCAGCCGCTCCACGACGTCGCCCAGGGCTTCAAATTCCTTAAGCCGTTCCTTGGGGACGAACCAGGACTGGGTCTTGGGGTCGGCCAGGTCCGCGCCCTTGGCCTTGACCCGGATCAAATCCCGTTCGGCACGCAAGCCCCGGTACGACAGCAAGCCCTCGTAAACCGCGCCCAACTGGTTGATGCCCAGTTCGGCGTAGTTGACCCGGCCGATGGTCCGGGACTTGGCGTCCACGCTCAAGGACAGCCCGCGGATCACCTGCTGCCAGGCCCGGTTGCCCAGCCGGGCCTGGTTGAACAAAGGCGCGGCTTCCGGGGAAAACAGGGTGGCGGTCAGGGGCTTGACTTCAAAAACCTTGGCGCGGTTTTGGGACAAGAGGGACGGCTGGTCGACGTCCCCGGCCTCCGGGTGAAACCCCTCGTGGATGATCCGAAACAGGCGATCTAAATGCTGGTGAAAATAGGTCCCTTCCTCGGCGGCCGGGGACAAGGGCGCCAGTTCCAGGTCCCGCAGGGCCTCCAGGCTGTACCCAAGGCGGTAGATGTCGTCGGTGCTGGGCAGAACGCCCAGGTCGCCGCCCCGGGCCTCGGCGTAAAAACAGAACAACAGCCGGTAGACCATAACCAGGGCTTCGTGCTTGAGCCTCTCGGCCGTGACTTCCACCATTTCTCCCCGGGTCTCTTCCGGGCTCAGCTTGGTGTAGGAGAGTTTACGGCGGCGGCGATCTTCTATCCATTCGTTGGCCAGGGCCTGAATGGCCTCGCGCACCGAAACCTGCAGGCCGGCGGTGACGCCGTGAGCGAAGCGATGGCTTTGCTCCTCCAGCCGCTCGTGGAGGATTTCGTCGGATTCGCCTCCGGGGCAAAGAGTTTCCCTGGACAAGAAGGCGGCTAGATGGTCGAACGTTGTTTTTTCCGCCCGGCCGTAGGCGTCATCCAGGTCAAAAGCCAGATACCGGCCCTGGGAGTAGGTGCGTTTATCGAACAGCATGACCTGGCTGCCGGCCAGAAACATCACCCAGCGCGGCGCGTCTTCCTCGGTCAGAATGCGGCCGATGACCCGGCTCCAGTCTCCGGCGTATAACTTAGCCGCCGCGTCGCTCAGTTGCCAGGCCCCCGGAATCATCTCCAGGGGGTCTTCCACGGGCCGGCCTTCCTTCAGGCCGGCTTCGGGGATGCAGAAAACGGTTTCGCAGATCACCAGCCACGGCCGGTTGTATCTGTTGATTCTCGCCAGAATGGGCGCAAAGGCCCTCTCCGCGTCCACGGGCAGGTCCGCGGGTTGTCGGTCGGCATATCCCAGGGCATCCAGAAGTCGACCGTGCCAGGCGGCCAAATCCCCTTCCATGGGTCCCCGACTTTCCGGAGCGACCTCCTCCAGGGCTTGGTTCTTGGCCTGGAAATAGTCCCGGGACAAAGCCTGGAGCCGTCGCGGGACCGCGCGGGAGCCTTCCTCCCTCCAGTTAGCGATCCGCTTCTTGATGTCGCCGGCGAAAGTGCTGTCCAGGTAGTGTGAGCTGTAATACTCACCGACATTATTGATACATGTGTCCAGGGGCATGAACGACTCCTCGGGTCCGGTTCAAATAATAGTGGCGGCAGCCATGAATTTCCATCCGTTAGAGCCAGCCATAACATACTGATATTCAGCCAAAATAAAGGAAGACGAAAATTTAAACCCGCGAGCCTGCGAAAAAAACCGCCATATCTTTCCGTTTTTTTTCTTTTTCACGACTTCTTTCCCGGCGCCTGCCAATTCAGGGTCCATAAACCAGGGTATCAGCCCACAATGACCAAAACCAACTGCGTGGACGGTTCTTCCGCGGCCGCGAGATGTGTATCCCGCCAGTTGCGTTCCCGGTCATCCACGTAGTCTTTCATTTCCACCAGTTCCCGCTTGTAGCTTCGGGCCAGGGGGTGCCGCTCGCCCAGTTCTTCCATGCGTCTCTGTAAAAGATCTTCCCGCCGCTGTCGCCATTTTTTTAAACGTCGTTCTTCCGGCCTTAAATATGAATTAATCCTTTTTTCCTGTTCCCGCTTGAGTTCCTTCAGGTGGTCCAGGCTCGCGGCGACCGCTGCCGGGGTCAAGGCCTGGGCCGCTTCTATTCCGGGCGTCCGGCCCGCGTTGACCAGCTTATCCAGGCGGGCCTTCCCCAGGGCCTCGGCCAGGGGCAGGCGGCTAACCGACCCGCCCTTGCCGAAGACGACCGCGTGAGCATCCACCACCAGGGGTGAACCAGCCACGGAACTGAACTGGCCGATGAAGCAGAAACAGATTTCTCCCGGGGCCAGATGCTGGGAATGAATCAGCGGGGCTTCCCCCCGACGGACCAGCATCACCAGGCGTTCCGTTACCCATTGCAGGACTGGGTGCTGTTCCGAGCACAATTGTTCCCTGGCCCAATAACCGGACATATTCCTGGCCGCCTTGATGGCCAGTTCAACCAACTCGGGGTCGTCGCTCAGGCGAATCCGCCCCTCTTCCGGCCACGATTCCACGGGAATGGCCGTGGCCCCGAAAATGACGTCCCCCCGCGCGTCCGGCGCGCCCAAGCGCCGTTTCAAGTCCAGGGGAGGATTAACGATCATCAACCGGCCGTTTTCCTCAATCGGCAAGTAGTCCGGCCGTTGTTCCGCCAGCAGACGATAGCCTTCCAGAAAAAATTGTCGGTCCGAAAAAAGTCGGGGCCGGGAAGCTTTTTCGGGGGATTTTTCCCTGGGCCGATCCGGAGCGGGGTCGCCCGGGCCGTCGTTGAGAAGATAGTTAAAGTCGCCGGCCGATTCCTGGGCCTGGCGTAGCAGCGCTTCCAGGGCGTCGGCTTCCGAATATCCCGCCCCGGCGCTTTTCTCCAGCACTTCCAGGTCGCCCTTGATCATCCCCTGGCGAGCCAAATAGTCCTCTTCCGCCTGGGGATCGTATAACCGGAGCACGCTTTCCCCGGATTTCCTCAGGCGGTTTATCTCTTCCACCTTGCTGATCAACCGTTCAAGGATTTTCCGGTCGCCGGATAACGAAATCAGGCTGGTGTTGACCATCAGGTAACGCAGAATTGGCTCTTCCTTCTGTCCCAGGCGGTCAATGCGGCCGTTGCGCTGAATCAAGGTGATGATGGACCAGGGCAGATCGTAGTGAATAATGTGGTGACATTCATGGTGCAGGTTAACGCCCTCGGAAGCGACGTCCGTGGCCAGAAGCAGCCTGATTGGGGCCGAGCCCGTGGCAAAAGCTTCCACGGTCTTCATCAGGTGGATATCGGGGGTGGACCCATTGATAACCGCCAGGGCCTGCCTGGGCTGGTCCTCGTATTTTTCGCTGTATTTCTGCTTGAACTCCCTGGCCAGGGCCTGGGCCAGGGCGTCCTGGGTCCGTCTATATTCCGTAAACACCAGAATTCGGGGGCTGCCGGCCGATCCGTCCCATCCGATGTCCTTGAGTTGTCTTAGGAGCAACCGAAAGCGCGACGAGCCTTCAATGCTCAAGCCCGCTAAACGCTCGGCCAGAGCTGCCAGGTAAGTCATTTCGAAGTGATCCGGGGTCGCCCCCGCTAGGCGCGCCAAGCGTTTTTTCACTGTTTCCCGGCAGGCCTCGGGGCTGGACAAGAAAAGTTTATACAGGCCGTAAAGCAGCAGGGCGCTGCTCCGGCCCCCCCGGGGAGGAGGTTAAATCCTCGGGTTCGGCGGTCATGGCCGCCCGCATCTCGGCCAAGACCCGATACACGGCCTCTTCTTCCGGAGCGGCGTCCACGGTGGTGCTGGAGGGGGGCGCGACCTGCCGGTCCGCTAGCATGTCCCCGGCTTCAGCCCGGATATCTTCCTTGAACCGCATCAGAAAAAATTGCTTGATGTCGTCGGCGTCATATTCCTTGAAGCTGGGGTCCGGGATGGCGGAAGGGTCCAGTAGGGAGATCAGGCGGCCGAAGGTTTCCCGCTTGCCATTGTGGGGGGTGGCCGTGGTCAAAAGGACGCTGTCCGCCCTTCTTGAAAGCAGCCGCGCGAGGCGGTAACTAAGATGACGCTCGGGGACGCTGGCGCCGGCAACATTATGGGCCTCGTCAATAATCACGACGTCCCAGCGGGTGTCCTGGAGGAAGTGTTCGTACCGAGCCACGTTTTTCAAGGTGTCGATGCTGATGATGACTCGATGGTAGACTTCAAACGGGTTCTTGTTTGACGGAATGTGTAGCCTTAGTCGGGAGATGCCCTGCGAATCGAGCCGCACCAACGGGATGGAAAAGCGGTTCCATAGCTCGGACTGGAACTGGGCGAGCATGGATTTCTTGGCCATCACCAGAATCCGGTTGGCCCGGCCCCGCCGCATCAGCTCGGTCAGGATCATGCCAACCTGGATGGTTTTGCCTAGGCCAACGGCGTCCGCCAGCAGCAAACGGGGTCGCAACTGGCGTAGGGCATGCCGCACGGCCTGTTCCTGGAAAGCCAGGGGTTTAAATACCCCTAAACCGGCGGAGTCAGGTTCGATGCCCGTGGCCGGCATCTGCCTTAACCGCGCTTCCAGAAAAAGCTTGGCCATATTGTACCCGCTGGAATGGTCGGGCGCGAGCCGCGTGTCGGACGGGTCCACGGGCTGAATGTCATCGAGTTGAGTCAGGAAAACGGTTTCGTGCCCCCTGACCAAGTCGTCAACCCCCACGCAACGGACGGCAAAGTGGCGATGGGACCTGTCCGCCGGCTCGACCCGGGTCACCAACCATTCGGCGTCCCGGCACATAACCCTTAAGCCCGGCGTGAGCGGGGCGGTTTTAGAATTCATCGTAATCCTCGGGATTGATGCAGAGGTCTTCCAGGCCGGCAAACCTCAGGCAGGCATTGATGACCTCGGCGTCATCCTCGAACCCAATGGGCGAGTTGAAATCGTTTTCCTCGTCAGCCCGCGCGGCGAAATAACTGATCATGCCCCGGCACCAGGGCTGGGATAGCGGGGGCAGGCGGTCGAACTGGGAAGCCATGGCCATGATGGATTGGTAAAGGGCCGCGGCCAAGGGAACGTTCACAAAGGAGTTGCTTTCCCGGGCCTTTACGGCGTTTTTCAAATGCCGCTCGGCTTGTTGCAACAGTTCACCCATGCCGTCGCCCGCGGCTGCTTGAACATATATTTTTAGTAATTCGAATTGCTTGCGTCCCAGGCTTTTGGGAAAAAGATGGTCCATAACTCCCCTTTTTGAGCTTTGCGGCATTTAGGCTTTATGATCCCGCCCCCCTACCGTCCGAACTAAAAAACCCGCCCGCCTCGTGGACCGTCATTGCCATTTAAGCATGTAAAAAATATTTGAAAACATGGCAACTTTACCATTATGCGTCGCCGCGGTCAACCATGGTCCGGGACAAGGAAGTCAGTCCCCGGGTACGGCGCGCATTATATGACGATTGATTGTCAAATCAGGACAAACGCCGCCAAATGCAGGCAAGTTTTTATTAGGCGCGACGCCTCGCACAACCGGCTGCGGAAGTTCCAGGGACCCCGAGGGGGAGAGCGCACCCTTATCGTATAAAGCGCATAAATATGACATCCATTATAATCTTAAATTTTCTTGGTTTTGTCTAGACAAAAATGGATATCTTTCAAAGCGCCGGCCAGGGATGTTTTCTCGCCGGACCGCGGTTCTCGAAGAGGGCGCCCACGGTGGGACGCCCCAAGGCGCCAGGATTCGGGTCGAGGCCCGCGCCTTGTCTCGGCAGGCCTCCGCGCCCGCCCTCCTTGACCGCCGCCAGGGGGGCGGCCCGAGTAGGGGTTTTCGATTGACAAAAGCGGCTTTTGTGGACAACTATGCTTGCAAGTTACAAAATGTCCGATTATCAGCAAGATCGAAGAGCGCGCACGGCCCCGGACAACGTGATCGGGCGGGACATGCGCGTCCGGCGCCTACCCGGAAGCCCGGTCCGGCCCAAGGGAATAACCGGGACGAGGCGCGGCCCCACTGGCGAGGATGTCGGGTTTCGCCTTCGGCTCAAACCAACCGACATGACCGCGGGTCATGTCGGTTATAACCAGCATTGAGGCGTGAAAACACCCGAAGGGCGTTTTCACGCCTCAATAAACAGGGGGTTTGGGGGGCCTGTTCGGCCCCCCAACCGCTGGTTCGTCCAACAACTTTCCTATCCCTTGGCCCCCGGCGGTCCGGGGCGGCGAGGTGAATCATGGCGCCGAGGCGAACCGTTTCCGCGAAAAATCGCGTCGCGTTTTTGGAAGACATCATAGAACACCTGCCCATCGGCGTCATCGTGATCGACCGCAAGGGCCGGGTCTTGATGATGAACCAGTGGCAGGAAAAAATATCCCGGGTCCGGCGGGAACAGGTTTTGGGGGCCTATTTTCACGAAAAGTGGGAGCGCTTGTTTCAGCAGGGCATCATGAGCGATTACTGGAAGCTGCTGGAGGAAGGCGTCCCCTTTCAGACCATCCTGCACGAGGTTTACCCCCAGTTCTACGACCACCGCATCTCCGCCATCAGCCGCGGCGCCCCCCTGCCCGGCGGCGAGGCCTTCCTGTTGCTCCACGATGTTTCCCCGGAAATCCAGCGGGACCGCCGGGGCCTGGAAAGCCTCGCCCAAAAGCTGGAAGAACAATCAAGCTTCCTGACCAACCTCATCGATTCATCCCCCAACGTGGTCATCACCACGGACGAAAACGGGCGGATTCGCACGGTCAATCGCACCGGGGAGCAACTCCTGGAATACGGCCGGGAAGAATTGGAAGGCCGGGACATCGAGCTTTTTTTTTCCAAGCCGCCCGGCGGGGGGGAGCGGTGGAAGCCGGGGGAAGCGGCGGGCCGTTTCCAGGAAGTGGTGGGGCGGAAAAAATCCGGCCGGACCTTTCCCGCCCGGGGGCAGACGCGGGACATCCGGGACAAGGACGGACGCCTCCAGGCCGCCCTGCACCTGATCACGGACCTCAGCCACGAAAAGGCCATGGAGGAAAAGCTGGCCCTCTCGGAAAAACTGGCCCTCTATTCCGAACTCATGGCCGGAATCGCTCATCAGCTCAACAACCCCCTGGTGGGCGTGGCCAATTTTTCGTCCCTGCTGCTGGAAAAAACCGGTCCCGACGACCCCCGGCGCGAACTGGTGGAGACCATCCACGAAGCGGCCCAGCGGTGCCGGGCCATGCTGGGCGCCATGATCAAAAGCCTGCGCGAACCCCAGGGCGACTTCCATCCCGTGGACCTGGCGGAAACCCTGGCCCGGGCCCGGGCCGACCTGGCCCCCACGCCGGGCCTGGATTCCATCGAGCTATCGTTCCACCTGGCCCCGGACCTGCCCTTGGTCCGGGGAGACGCCATTCAGTTGGCCGAGGTCTTCCGCAACCTGATGGTCAACGCGGTCCAGGCCCTGCCCCGGGGCGGCCGGATCGAGGTCCGGGCCAGGCGCGACCCCGAACCCGGATACGTCCGGGTGGAAGTGGAGGACAACGGCCCCGGAATTCCTCCGGAACTGACCGAGCGGGTCTTCGAGCCGTTTTTCAGCACCAAAAGGGGGCTCGGCCACGGATTGGGCCTAAGCTTTGCCTACCGTGTAGTCCAGGACCACGCCGGCCGAATCCAAGCGCGTCCGGCCCAGCCCGCGGGCTGCGTGTTCGAAATAGTCCTGCCCGCGGCGTGACGGAACACCGACCAGCCCCTGGAGAAAGGAATTGATGAAAGACAAACAACGCGTCCTGGTGGTCGACGACGAGGCCTTTTCCCGGCGGTTCCTGCAAACCATATTGCACGACAGCGGCTGCGAGGCCGACGCCGCCGAGACCGCCGCGGCCCTGTGGGACCACCTGGCCCGCCGGGGCGCCCCGGACCTGATCCTCCTGGACGTCCGCCTGCCCGACGAAAACGGGCTCGACGTCCTGAAAAAACTGCGCGCCGAGGGCCTGGACGCGCCGGTCATCATCATCACCGCGTACGGGTCCATCTCGGAAGCGGTGACCGCCATGAAGCTGGGGGCCTTCGACTTCCTGGGCAAGCCCTTCGAGGACCCCAACAAGGTCCGCGTCTCCATCCGCAACGCCCTGGCCCACGGCCGGCTCCTGGACGAAAACCGCCGCCTCAAAAGCCAACTCCGCCATCGAGAGCTGCGCGACCGGATCATCGGCGAATCCAAGGCCCTGCACGACGTGCTCGAACTGGTCGCCAAGGCGGCCCGGGTCAATTCCAACCTTCTCCTCGAGGGCGAAAGCGGGACCGGCAAGGAAGTTTTCGCCGAGGCCGCCCACCGCCTGAGCGACCGCCACGCCGGGCCGTTCATCCCCATCAACTGCGCGGCCCTGCCCGAATCCCTGCTCGAAAGCGCCCTCTTCGGGTACGAAAAAGGCGCCTTCACCGGCGCCCTGAAAACCACGCCCGGGTTTTTCGAGGAAGCCCGGGGCGGGATACTGTTCCTGGACGAAATCGGGGAAGCGCCCCTGTCGGTCCAAGCCAAAATCCTGCGCGCCGTGGAACAGAACGTGGTCTACCGGGTGGGCGGGGCCAAGCCCATCGCCACCGACGCCCGACTCATCTTCGCCACCAACAAGGACCTGGGCCGCGAGGCCGCCGCCGGAAGGTTCCGGCGGGACCTCTATTTCCGCGTCAATATCATCAAGATCGTCCTGCCGCCCCTGCGCGACCGGCGGGGAGACATACCCCTGTTGGTCAACCATTTTCTCGACCTCTACTGCCGCAACGCCGGGATCGAAAAAAAGAACCTCGACAGCCCGGCCGTGGATTACCTGCTGCGCCAGGACTGGCCGGGCAACGTCCGGGAACTCAAAAATTTCATCGAGCGCCTCGTGGCCCTGCACCCGGACGTCCAGGTCGGAGTCGCGGACCTCAAACGCTACGACCAGCAGTCCTGGGAACCGGAAGAACCCGGGCTGTTCCAGGGGCCGTTCGAGGAGGCCCGGCGGGGTTTCGAAACCGCCTATTTCCGGCGCCTCCTGGACCGCGTCGACGACGACTTGCACCTGGCCGCGGAAGAAAGCGGCCTGCACCTGGCCACCATCTACCGCAAACTCAAGGCCCTGGGACTCCGGCCCTGATTTTCGCGTTTTGGCGAATTTTGTCGCCGCTTTCAAGATTTTTCCAGGAACTCGATCAAATCCCCTTGAAATGTCGCCCCCTCCGACTGGTCGCGGCGATGAAGGCGGGCGAACAGCCCGCGTCCGTGAACGGTTAGGGAAATTTTCGCTCAACTTCATTTTTTTGTTGACGTCACGATATTGATGGGTTAACCAGGATATATTAATTCATCGATATGATCCGAAATGCTGTTTAGGGGAAAACATGCATTTAGGAAATAAATAATTCAATTTTTTGATAGTTTTTCGTCTCAGTCTTTATTTGCCGGGAAAAGCTAGAATATCGCCAGTTGAAATAGAATTATTCCAATAACGAATAGGGCCTGTTCGGATTTGGAACGCCGTGATTTTCCGGCATGGCCGGAAGTGTTGCCTGGTTGCCGGCGGGGGCCGGGATCACTGATTATATCGGCCTTGGGGCCGTCAGCACAACATTCCCACGGAAGAAGGAGTTTCACCATTTCATGAAAGAAGAAATCACGAAATCAATCAAACCTCATATTTCGGTGGCGCATCATTATCAAAACCCAATGACCGCATTGCGGAACAGCATGATATTATTACGATTTATCATAACTTGCAGTGTATTGTCATGTTGTTTATTATTCTTCGGCTGTGACGGAGGCGGGGGTGGAGGCGGAGGCGGGGGTGGAATTCCATTTTTTCCCACGATTCCAAATAGTAATAAAGTATGCATAGAAAACAATAGCTCGCTTAACATTAATACGCCGTATGGGGACGTAGTTAAATTAAACGACGAGAAACAAAATGTTACTATTAATTCTGGACAAACGCACTGTTTCGAAAACCTTCCGGATGGAACATACAAGCTTTACGTCTTGATCTGGTATCAGGGAAATATAGCATTGAAAACTACCAAAACGTATCAGTTGGCCGGAGGCCAAACCGGCACCCTGGCCATTTATTAATAATGTATTGCGAAAATTTTTTCTGGAGATGAATAAATGAAGAAAGTAATTTACTTTAGCCTGGGTATTGCTCTAATTTTTTTTCTGCTGTCGGGTCAAATAGCATTCGCGGATGATGTGGATTGTAAAATTGTTGAATTAATGACGGACCAAAGGCAAACAATGGGGGCTTATCTAGAAATCGAACCAAACGTCGCTATTCCCAGCTATTGCCTGACGTCTCTCATCAAGCTTGTAGCTCCCTTGACCGATTGCGGAGAGGCGCCCGATTATTTGGCCTCACTTGGCAATACCAACTTCCCCACGCTCGCGGAGGCTGTTGATAGCGCCAACCAAATCCTTTTTGATAGTGGTTTCGATCTGGAAGCCATGGCCTATTACCATTACCTGGCGATATTGTCGCCCCACACGGACATAGCCACCCTCACGGAGCGCCGCGTGGCCGCTTATGTGACCCATGTTGAACTTCTCCCGAGGTAATATAAGCGCCCCTTGAGGATAAGGGA
>JAZDGM010000163.1:0-3741 GCA_043806915.1 Pseudomonadota bacterium
ATCGGTTGCGTGATCTGCCGGGGCCAGGGCTGCCGGGTGTGCAAAATGACCGGCTGGCTGGAAATCCTGGGGTCGGGCATGGTCGATCCCGCTGTGTTCGGGTATGTCGATTACAATCCCGAGGAAGTAAGCGGGTTCGCCTTCGGCATGGGCATGGAGCGCGTGACCATGCTCAAATACGGAATCGACGACCTGAGGCTTTTTTTCGAAAACGACCTGCGCTTCCTTACACAATTTTAATTTTCGGGACATCTGATGCGTATTAGCTACCAATGGCTCAGGGATTACGTGGACCTGGACGTTCCGGCCCAGGAGATAGCCGACCGGCTATCCTTGTCCGGGCTCGAGGTCGAAGGGCTTCACGACCGGCACAGTCACCTCGAAACGGTCTTGGCGGCTTACGTGGCCGACGTTTCCCCCCACCCCAATTCGGATCATCTGACCATCTGCTCCGTAAAGACCCGCGAGCAAACCTATCAGGTTATCTGCGGGGCGCCCAACGTGGTTCCCGGAATGTTTTCGGCCCTGGCCTTGGTCGGGACCGAACTACCCAACGGCAAGACCGTCGTCGAGACGGAAATCCGGGGGGTGCGCTCCGTGGGCATGCTTTGCTCCGAGGCGGAGCTGCTGGTCGGACCGGACGCCTCGGGGATAATGGCGCTCGATAAAAAACACCAGTTGGGCGACAGTCTAAAGAAGATACTCGGACTGGAGGATTTCGTTTTCGAAATCGGCATCACGCCCAACCGTCCGGACTGCCTTTCCGCCCTGGGCGTCGCCAGGGAACTGGCCGCTTTGTTCCGAAAACAGTTGAAATATCCGGAAATAGTATTAAACGAGCAATCCTTCGGGGTGGAAAACCTGGCTTCCGTGCAGGTGCTGGCGCCGGACCATTGCCCCCGCTTCACCGCCCGGGTCATTCTGGACGTCAAAATCGGCCCCTCCCCTTTCTGGCTGGTCGAACGCCTGGCCGGAGCGGGTCTACGGTCCATCAACAATGTGGTCGACATTACCAACTTCGTCATGATGGAGATGGGGCAGCCCCTTCACTCCTTCGACCTGGACAAGCTCGCGGAAAAGCGGATCGTGGTGCGGACCGCCGCGGAAGGCGACCGCTTCGTGACGCTCGATTCCACCGAGAGAATCCTTACTCCCTCGGCCCTGATGATTTGCGACGGCCAGAAACCGGTCGGCGTGGCTGGCGTCATGGGCGGATTGAATTCGGAAATCGTTCCGGATACCAAGAATGTGCTGCTGGAGAGCGCTTATTTCAGCCCGGTCAGCATCAGGCGGACTTCCAAGAATCTCGGGTTGTCCACCGAGGCCAGCTATCGCTTCGAAAGGGGAATCGATCCCCTGGGCTGCGAGCGGGCTTCCCGTCGCGCCGCGGCCTTGATCGCCGAACTGGCCGGCGGTTTGGTCGCTTCCGGAGTGATTGACATTCAACCCGAGCCTTTCCCCTCAAGGGTCATTCCTTTCTCGCCCGCCAAGTGCAACGCCTTTCTGGGGTCCGGCTTCTCCCCGGAGGAAATGATCTCGACCCTGGAACGGATCGAAATCGTTTTTTCCGGCGCCGGCGAAACACTTCAGGCCCAGGCGCCGTCCTTCCGGGTGGACCTGGAAAGGGAAGTCGACCTGTTCGAGGAAGTCGCCCGGCTGGTCGGGTTCGAGAACATTCCGGCCACCCTGCCGGCGGTTCGGGCGCCCATTCAACCGGACGACCCGTCCCTGATCGCGCGGGACAAGGCTCGGAACATTCTCGAATCCCTGGGGTTGACCGAGATCATAACCTATAGCTTCATTGCCGAGAACTTCGGGGACAAGCTCAACCTGGGTTCCGATTCCCCCTTGCGGCGGGCGGTGCGGATCATCAACCCCCTGAGCGAGGATCAATCCTTGATGCGGACCTGCCTGGCCCCGGGACTTTTCGACGTCTATCGGCGCAATCAGTCCTTCAACATGAATGACGTGGGCTTGTATGAAATCGGCATGGTTTTCTTTCCCCGGGAGGGCGAGCCGTTGCCGGAGGAACGGTTGACCGTCGGCGGACTTCTGGCCGGGGGGCGGCAGCGGCCGTCCTGGGACGCCAAGGCTGTTCCCGTGGATTTTTACGACATCAAGGGCGTGGTCGAGGACCTTCTCGCGGGGCTCTCCGTCACGGACCTATGCTTTGAACGGGCCGCGGCCCCGGCCTACTTCAACCCCTCGTCCTCGGCCCGGGTGTCGTCCCGCGGCCAGGCTTTAGGCTGGGTGGGGCGGGCGGCCGGCCCGGCGGTGGAAAATTTCGGACTGCGGGGCGAGGTTTTCATTTTCGAATTGGATTTGTCTTCCATCCTGTCGGTTCAGGGCGGAACGCCGGTGTTTTCGCCCCTGCCCCGGTTCCCCTTCGTGGACCGGGATTTGGCCGTGACGCTAGACCGGGAAATAGAGGCCGCCGCGGTGGTCGCTTTCATTCGGTCGCTGGAAGAGAAGAAGTTGACCGACATCACCCTGTTCGACGCCTTCGAAGGCGAGCGTGTCGGCCCGAATCGGCGGAGCCTGGCTTTCCGGTTGAGGTACCGTTCCCCGGACCGGACTCTCACCGACGAGGAAGTCAACGGCCTTCACCAGGGCGTCATGGATCGGGTGCTGACCGGATTTTCAGCCGAACTCCAAGGCTAGGTTCGAAGCATTGACAGCATCCGAACGAAAAGTGTTGACCAAGGCGGAAATAGTGGGGGCGGTCCAGGCCAAGCTGGGACTTTCCCGCAAGGATTCCGCCGAAATTGTCGATAATCTGTTCGACATCATCAAGGGCCGCCTCGCGGACGGCGAAAGCGTCAAGATTTCCGGGTTCGGGAATTTCGACATCCGTAGAAAGAATCCCCGGCGCGGCAGAAATCCCCAGACCGGGGAACAAATAATTATTTCGGCCAGAAAAGTCCTGACCTTCAAGCCCAGTCAGGTCCTGCGGAAGGCCCTGAACGAGAAGTAGTATCCGCCGGAAGAGCCGATTCGGGAAGGGGGCGGAAATTGACGGGCCCGAAAATTCCCGACAAGGTCTATTTTAAGATAGGCGAGGCCGCCTCGATCGTCGGCGTCGAACCGCACGTCTTGCGTTTTTGGGAGTCGGAATTTCCCCAGGTCCGTCCCACCCGCGCGCCCTCCAAGCAGCGTCTTTACACCCGTCGCGAACTCGAAACATTCCTGTTGATCAAGAAGCTCCTCTACGACGAACAATTCACCATTTCCGGGGCCAAGAAAAAATTGCGGTCCAAGGTCGCGGCGCCGGAAGAGCTCACGCTATTTTCCCATAGCCACCGGGAGCTTCTGGTCGAGGTACGGCAGGAACTTTTGGATATTAAAAAAATTTTGGGTTAACTTTCAATGTCGGGCGCCCGATTTATTCCGTCTGGCGGTCCAGGAATGGGTGGAGAGGGGGAACAAATTGCCCCGGGCTTGTTTCTTTTATCCCGCAAGATAACACCTCGCCGCAACCCGAAGGGGAGTGGGCTTGGCCGCGCTATTGTCTCCCGCGCCCCCACGAGGTTGGGGCAAGGGGGGCCTTGGTTCACCCGGGCCGACGGGGCTGGCCAAGATGTTGGGTTACGCTTCGCTAACCCAACCTACTTAAATCATATTGATTTTTGGCGCGCGTGGGGCGGAGCGATCCTCCCGAGGCGGACAAGCCCGCCCGCGCGGCCCCTTGTATCCTTGTCACCGGGCAGGGAGGGCTAACCGATGGCCAAATGGTTTCGCGGG
>JAZDGM010000164.1:0-14935 GCA_043806915.1 Pseudomonadota bacterium
CCTTCCATATTTTGGCGGCCTGGCTGAAGCGATCAGCGACCAACTCGATTTCAACCTGGCCAAGCTCCCCGATATCACAATCGACTTCCGGAAGCTCGAAGGGCGGGGTCGGCGGGGCTTTGGTTTTTATTTGACGCCTATTGCCTGGAACTGATGGCGCTAGGCCGATGAGTCCATAATGGTTAAGCGCCGCTAGCGCCTTGCGACAGGCGGTCTCTTTAAGCCTGCCGCTGGCAGCGACGAACGACGACCATTCGCAGATGCGTCGAGCTAACGCCCGCCTGGAAATCGCCGGCTCTTCAGCCAGGGTTAGACGTATCCGCTGCATGGTTTCCGAACCGAAATATAGCCCGTTTACCCTCATGAATTATTAGTGGCATATTTTACTCGTGGTGTCAAGTATGTCCAATAGTAAGCCCACGAGGTTGGGGCGAGGGGGGTTGTCCTTGGTTCACCCTGGCCAACGACCCGAGCCAAGATGTTGGGTTTCGCAAGGCCTCAACCCAACCTACGGAGATCACATTATTTTTTGACCTGTAGCGGCGGGCTCGGCCGAGCAATTCCAAGCGCCCCGGGGGTCGCCGGGGGCGCCGGCTCCGGCGCGCCCCTGACCCTGGGACGGGAAGGAGTCCCTCGAAGCCCCATCTTGCCGCGCGTGGGGCGGAGCACCCCTAAATTGATTACCCGCCGCGGTGGTTGTTTAAGGTTTGTAGGGGCAGGTCCCCGTGCCTGCCCTCTTGCGCCTGATCGGAATTTTCGCTTCAGCGACGCGGCCGCCCGGCCGCATCCCCATCCACCGCAAGATCAAGACGGGCGGGCCCCAGGCAAAAACGAGGGGCCGAGCCAACCCAGGAAGCCCCTGGGTTTGTTTATTGGGAAGAGGCGCGCGTCCAATCCCGGGCCGCCAGCCGGGCAATTTCCCGCGCCCGATCGGTATGGATAACGAGGGATTCGAAATCGGGTTGAAACCATATTTTCTGCATCAGGAGGCCGTCGGCGTCGAACCATCGAGGCAGAATGCCGCCGATGAAATACCCCTTGGACCGCAGAACATCCACCGCCGCGGAAACCGCCGGCGAGTCAAGCCCCAGCCAAACCTGAATCACAATCACATTTTGATCAAGCGCCTTTTTTTCAACGTCCTCGAAGCTCGCCCCGAAATCCGAGCCCGGATGGTTTACCGCGACCCGCGCCACCCGGGCGAAGTCGAAAACAGCCAGGCCGATATCCGCGGCCCCGTCGGCTTGGACATTATCCTGGGCGGCGACCAACGTCCGCTCGTCATCCAGGGCTGAATACAGGAATCGCAGTTCCTCTTCGTAGGGCCTCGGGACGAAAACAGCCTGGGGTTTTGGTTTGTAAGCGCGAAATTGTATCAGCGTGGACACCCTCTCGGTGGATGGTTTTTCCTTGGAATACAGGCTGGCCGGCAGCAGGCCCAGTTCCAGCGCGGTCTCGACGAATTTCAGGCCCACGCTCATCTTCTGGATCAGAATCTGAGTCAAGGTCGGCTCGCCGAAGATTTCTTGTATCTCCGTTCGGGGCGCCAGGTCATTGAGCATATAGTCGACTATTTTCCCGGTGACGCCATAGGCGCGATACTCGTCCAAAACCAGTCCGGCGGCCCATTCGTAGGTATAGGCGTACGGCGCCGACCTCACCAGGTTGTGATTCCCGATGACCCGGCCTTCCGGGGTCCGGGCCACGACGGACAGGCACTCGCCCGTCCGATTGGCCTCGCTCAGCTTGTCCCGGTCGTAATACATTTTTATGGGGTAGCCATCCCCGTAGACCGCCTCGAAAAGCCGGACGATTCCCGTCGCGTCTTCCGGCCGGAAGGAGTCTATTTCGCACTTAAAATTTGATCGCATCGCGCTTGTGTTCATATAAGCTCTTTGATTGATAATGATTATTCCATCGACGCCCAAGTTGCGTAACTATTATTATAACTTGACCGCCGCCCCAATTGCGAGCCATCGGCCCTGGACGCCCGCCATGGAGCCCTTAGGACAGGATGTCCCTCGGGCGCCCCTTCTTGCCGGGGGTCGTCGGGGGCGCCGGCCGGACAATTTCCCGCTCCCGCCGCGCTTCCGTGGTGTAAACCCAATGTTTTTTCACCACCGAGACACAGAGATCACGGAATTGAAGGTTATTTTTTGACATCCAGGCCGGAGCGCCCACGGCCGGACGGCCCACGGCGGGTCGCCCGGCCTTGATTACCCGCGGTGGTTGTTCAAGGTTTGTAGGGGCGGGTCCCCGCGCCTGCCCTCTTGCGCCTGACCGGAATTTTCGCTTTTACGACGCCGGCCGCCCGGCCGCATCCGCATCCAGCGCAAGATCAAGACGGGCCGACCCCAGGCAAAAATAAGGCGCCGAGCCAACCAGGGGAGCCCCTGGGTTTGTTTATGGGGAAGAGGCGCGCATCCAATCCCGGGGCGCATCCAATCCCGGGCCGCCCATAGGTTCCCCAAAAACCGCGCTTCGGGTTTTAGGAATCAAGGGCCGGGCTTAGCCTTTCCAGCACCTTGCCCTCGTAATCCAGTATAAATATGTCGTAGCCATGGGCCCGGGCCTCGCGGGCCACATTGGCCAAATGCATGGCTTCCACTTCCAGATGCACCCCGGGCCGGCGGGGGAACTTCCGCAAGCCCACCACCCCGTCTTCCTGGGCCGAGAACACAGGAATAAACCTGAGGCCTCGTTCCTCGTCCTCCAGGGCGGACAACCGCTCCTCCCGCCCCTCGGTCTCGATTATCGCCCAGACCCAACCTGGACCCTTCGCTTGATCAGTCATCATGGACCTCCTCGCGGGTTTTCCCCGCCTATCCCAAACAAGTAATCACCGCGGGACCCGAATGCAAGGTAAATCAGTGCTGGTGGGGATGGGGAGGCCGCGCTTCTTCCAGCCGCATTTTCAACCAGACCAAGACCTTGTCGAACTCGGCGGCCATTTCCCGGAACGCCTGTCCCCGGTGGGAGACCCGGTTTTTTTCTTCCAGGCTGAGTTGGGCGAAAGTGCGGCCCGTGGGCGGATGGAAAAAGATGGGGTCGTAGCCGAAGCCGCCCTCGCCTTCCGGCGCCCGGGTAATCTCGCCCTCGCACCGGCCGACCCAGGTCAGGGCCGGGCCCTGGGGAACGGCCAGGACCACGGCGGTCACGAACGCGGCTTTCCGGTCCGCGGCATTTTCCATGTTTTTAAGAAGCTTCGTGATCCGGTCCCGGTCCGAGGCCCCTTCCCCGGCGTACCGGGCCGAATGGACCCCGGGAGCGCCTCCGAGGGCGTCCACCGCGAGACCGGAGTCGTCGGCGATAGCCGGGAACCCCAGGATGCGGGCGTAAAAGGAAGCCTTGAGATAGGCGTTATCCTCGAAGGAATCGGCGCTCTCGAAGGGCTTGGGCGTGGGCCCGAAATCGGAAAGGCCCATTATCGTAACCGGCCTTTCGGCCAGCAAGTCCTTGATCTCGCGTATTTTACCCTGGTTTTCCGTAGCCAGGACGATTACCGGTCCGGTCATGGCGTTCTCCTGAACAATTTTTTCCTATCCATGATAACGCCTGGGAGGCCAACCGCCAACGGAAAAATCACCCCTGGCGGGAAAAGCCGTATTTCCGGAACAATCCCCGGAATTGATGATAGGTCAATCCCAGCAGGAGGGCCGCTTCCATCTGGTTGCGCCGGGACCGTTCCAGGGCCGTTGCCAGCAGCTCTTTTTCCAGGGCCGCGGTCTGTTCGAGCAGCGGGACCGCCAGGGGGTCGTCGCGGTCGCTCGGTCGGGCCGTTGCCGGGGCGCGTCCGGCGACGGGTAGGGCGTCCCGGCCGGGCGGGGCCAGGGCGGCCGGAAAAGGGTTGAACTCGATCTGGGAAATCACGGCGGAATCGCTGCGATACACGGCCCGTTCCACCACGTTTTTCAGTTCCCGGACGTTTCCGGGCCACGGATGGTTTTCCAGTTCCCTCAAGGCGCTTTCTTCCAGGACCGGCACGTCATCCCACCCCAGTTCCTGGGACATGCGCGCGGCGAAGTGATGGGCCAGCAGGGCGATGTCGCCGGCCCTGTCCCGAAGCGGCGGCATGACCAGCACCTCGAAGGACAGGCGGTCCAGAAGGTCCCTCTTGAACCCCCCGCGGGAAGCCAGGAGGGGCAGGTCCACGTTGGCCGCGCCGATGATCCTGACGTCGACCTGGATGGGAATGGAGCTGCCGACGCGTTCGAAGGTCTGGTATTCGACCACCCGGAGTATCTTGGACTGCACTTCCAGGGGAATGAGCGCGATTTCGTCCAGAAACAAGGTCCCGCCATCGGCGGTTTCGAACCGCCCGGCCCGGCCCCGGACCGCGCCCGTGAAGGACCCCGCCTCGAAGCCGAACAATTCCGATTCCATCAAGGTCGGCGCCAGGGCCGCGCAGTTCAAGGCCACCAGGGTGTGCAGCCCCCGGGGAGACAGGTAGTGAAGCCGGGCGGCGGCCAGTTCCTTGCCGGTCCCCCGCTCCCCCACGATCAGGACCGGTCGGTCCACCCGGGCCGCCCGGGATAGTTTTTCCTGAAACGCCAGGAACGCTTCCGACCGCCCCAGGGCTTCCCGGGGGGCGGAGGAAAAAGACGAGCTGTTTTTGGCCATGTCGACCTCCCTTGGTAAAAAATACCAAATACTGGCGAAAAAATGCAACACAAATCATACCGCGGCGGCGGGCGAAATAGCAACACCTTGAAATTAAACGTTTTTTTAGTGTTGTTCCTTTTGGCCCGCGAATTGCTCCCCTAAAAAGCGTCTTAACAACAAGGAGGACGAAAAATGGGAGTATTCAGTCGAGTCAGGGATATCATCAGCAGCAATCTCAACAATATGTTGGATAACGCCGAAGACCCGGAAAAAATGGTCAAACTGATGATCATGGAGATGGAGGACGCCCTGGTGGAGATCAAGGCTTCCTGCGCCGGGGCCATGGCCGCGCGAAAACGCGTGGAACGAAACCTCAAGGAAGTCAAGGACCGGGCCCTGGACTGGGCGGGCAAGGCGGAACTGGCCGTGAACAAGGGGCGGGAAGACCTGGCCCGGGAAGCCCTGCTGGAAAAACGTCGTTACGTCGAGCGGGCGGACGGCCTGGAGCGGGAAGCCATCGAGGTCCAGGGCATCATCGACGAATACCAGGATGAAATTCGGCAGTTGGAGGAAAAATTGTCCTCGGCCCGGGACAAGCAGCGCCTCTTGGTTCAGCGGGCCATCCACGCCCAGCGGAAGAAGAAGGCCCAGCAGGAAATCCGCCGTTTCGACAGTTCCGACACCTTCATCCGTTTCGAACAGTTCGAGAACCGCATCGAGCGCCTGGAGTCCGAGGCCGACCTGGTCAATTACGGCCGCGGGTCGAACCTGGACGAGGAACTGGCTCGCCTGGACCGGGAGGAGGACTTGGAAAAGGAGCTTCGGGCGTTGAAGGCCAAGGCCGCCAAGGGGGCCGAAGACAGCCGGGAGGCTTAGCGGTTCCAGGCCCTACCTGGTGGAGGATATATGCATCCCGCGCATGTGGTCATGACGATGGTGTTCGCCCTGCCCTTTCTGGTGGTGGGAGGTTTTTTCCTGATCTGGGCCCTGAAAATCCTGAAAGGGGAATCTTCCAAGGGGGGCGAGCGGTTGAATGAGGAAGAGACCAGGACGATCCAGGAGTTGCATTACGGGTTGACGAAAATGGAGGAACGGATCGAGGCCCTGGAGACGATTCTCCTGGCTCGGGACGGAAAGGAAGACGGCAAATGAGGGGTCGAAATCATAGAGAAAACTTTTTTGGGCAAAAGCGGGAAGGGCGAGGACGAATGAGGGGCCAAGACCTGAGGGACAATCAGCCCTACCGGTCTAGGGGCGGTATGATCCTGGGAGTATGTCGGGGGTTGGCGGACTATTTCAACCTCCCGGTCTTCTGGGTCCGGGCGGGAGCCGTGGCGGTCCTGGTGATAACCGGGTTCTGGCCCGTGCTGGGCATTTACCTCCTGGCCGCCTTTTTCATGAAGCCCGAGCCGGTGATTCCCTTTCGCAGCGAGGACGAGCACGAATTCTACAATTCCTACGCCTCGTCCCGCAAAATGGCCTTGAATCGGCTAAAAAAGACATTCGACAACTTGGATCGACGGCTAGGGAGAATGGAAGACCGTGTCACCGCCAAAGAGTTCGATTGGGAGCGTCGTCTCCGCCGGGGTTGAAGAATCGGGGTGGGGAAGAATCATGGGGGGAGAAAAATCATTTTTGCGACGATTGTTGGAATTGACGCCCTTGGAGTTGGTGTTCCTGCTGGTGGGCTTGGCCTTTCTGGCCCTCGGCTGGAGCGTGGGCGTTGGTTAACCGGGACAAGCGTCGGGAAGACCGAGCCCGGGTCCGAGAGCAAGCAGCGGACCCGGAAGGGAGAAAGCAATGATCAAGACACTAGCGGGAGCGGCCCTGGGGGCCCTCGCCCTGGCCTGGCTGCTGACTATGAAGACCAGGCAGGCGCGCATCATCGAAATTATTCCGGCCGCCGGCCGCGGGGGCGGGCGGTGACGAAAAAAGGCAAGCCGCCGTCGGGGGGGGTCTGGTGGGAATACGGCAAGGCCATCGGCCTGGCCTTGGCGGCGGCCTTGATCATCAGGTCAAGCCTGGTGGAGGCCAACGAAATCCCGACCGGTTCCATGCTGGAAACCATACACCTGGGGGACCGGGTTTTGGTGGAAAAATTCGCCTACGACCTCCGGGTCCCCCTGCTCGGTTGGTCGGCCCTCCAAACCGGTCGGCCGGCGCGGGGCGACATTGTGGTTTTCCAGCCCCCGGTTCCCAGCCCCTATCCCTACATCAAGCGGATTATCGGCCTGCCCGGGGATGAAATCAGCATTATCGACAAGAAGATTCATCTCAACAGCCGGGAATTGCCGGAACCATACGCGCGGTTCGAGGACCCGGAAGTCCTGCCCCTTTCGGCCGGTCCCCGGGACAATTTCGGACCCGTGATCGTTCCTCCCGGTCAATATTTTTTGCTGGGAGACAACCGGGACGACAGTTTCGATTCCAGATTTTGGGGTTTTGTCTCGAGGGACGCGATCAGGGGTCGGGCCTGGCGAACCATCTGGTCCTGGGACGGCGCGCGATCCGGCCCACGCTGGGACCGCCTCGGCGCCCTGGTCAAGTGAGTGGTTGACCTTACCAGGCGCGGGCGCCGCCCCGCTCCCCCGCAAGCTACCACCGCATCAAGAGACCGCCCCAGGTGAAGCCTCCGCCGAAGGAAACCATCAGCACCAAGTCCCCTTTCCTCAGCCGTCCCGAGCGCGTGCATTCGGCCAGGGCCAGGGGAATGGTGGCGGTGGAGGTGTTGCCGTACCGATCCACGTTGATCGCGACTTTTTCCAGGGGAATTCCGAGGCGCTGGGCCACGGCCTCCATGATGCGGAGGTTGGCCTGGTGCGGGATGAACAGGTCCACGTCCCCGGGGCCGTATCCGGCGTCGGAAAGGACCGACCAGGCCATTTCCTCCAGGGACGGGACGGCGAGCTTGTAGACTTTGTTGCCCTCCATCTGTACGGTGTGGAGTTTCGAGTCCACGGTTTCGTGAGTGGGCGGGTACATCGACCCGCCCCCGACCATGCGCAGCAGTTCCCACTGGGAACCGTCGGCCTGGGTGCAGGACGAGAGCAGGCCGCTGCCGTCGTCGGCGCCCGTGACCACGACGGCTCCGGCGCCGTCGCCGAACAGCACGCAGGTGCGCCGGTCGTCCCAGTTCAGCTTGCGGGACAAGACTTCGGCGCCGACGACCAGCACCTTGAAATCGGGCCTGTTTTTAATGAACTGTTCGGCCACGACCATGGCGTAGAGCCAGCCGGTGCATCCGGCGGTTAGGTCGAAGGCCCGGGCGTTGACGGCGCCGAGGGCGGCTTGCAAAAGGCAGGCGGCCGAGGGCAGGACCATGTCCGGGGTCTGGGTGCCGACAATGATCAGGTCGATGTCCTCGGGTTTCAGGCCGGCCTGGTCGAGGGCTTCCCGACAGGCCAGGGTCCCGAAGGTGACGGTGGATTCTCCTTCCACGGCGATGCGGCGCTCCCTGATGCCGGTTCGCTGGACAATCCATTCGTCCGTGGTGTCGACGATTTTTTCCAGGTCCAAATTGGTCAGGATTTTGGCCGGCAGGCCCCCCCCGGTCCCGATGACGGCGCTGCGAATCGGGCCTCTGTTCGTTCCCCAGGACATTTTTTCCATCCTTATGTTTTATTCGAATCCCCGGCGTCTTCGGCTTCCAGGGTCTCGGACTTGGCTTCGGCCTCCCGATCAAGTCCGAAAAAGCGGCGGGCCAGGTCAAGGTAAAAATCCTTCTTGCCGTGGCGGCCCGCGGCTTTCAGAAAGAGTATCGGGTCGTGGATCATCTTATGGGCCATGGACAAGGCCATGGTTTCCAGGGCGCCGGCCTGCTCGGCGGACAACGGACCGATTTTGCCGAGGGTTTTTTTCAATTCCGACCAGGCGATGCTTTCGGCTTTTTGCTTCAGGGCGACAATGGTCGGGACCGTGTCCAGGGTTTCCATCCAGCTCAGGAAGGACAGGGTTTCCTCGTCGACGATCCGTTCGGCCCGGACGGCTTCCTCGGACCGGGAAGCGCGGTTTTCCTCCACCACGCCCTTGAGGTCGTCGATGTCGAAGAGATAGACGTTGTCCAACCGGTTGACCTCGGGGTCGATGTCGCGCGGGACGGCGATATCCACGAAAAAGAGCGGGCGATGCTTGCGGGCGCGCAGGACCGAGCGGACGGTCTTGGCCCGGACCACCAGGTCCGGAGCGCCGGTGGAAGAGATGACGATGTCCACTTCGGCCAAAAGGGCCGGAATTTCATCCAGGGACGCGGCCCGGCCGTTCCACCGGCGGGACAGCAAAACCGCCCTTTCCAGGGTCCGGTTGGCGGAAACGATCTCGGACGCCCCCTGGGTCAACAGGTGCTGGGCCGCCAGTTCGGCCATTTCCCCGGCCCCGATCAGCAGGATTTTTTTCCCGGCCAGGTCCCCGAATATTTTCCGGGCCAGTTCCACGGCGGCGTAACTGATGGACACGGCGTGGCTGGCGATGCCGGTCTCGGTGCGGACCCTTTTGGCCACGGAAAAACTCTTGTGAAAGAGGCGGTTCAGGATCGGACCGGCGGAATGATTCAATACCGCGGACCGGTACGAATCCTTGAGCTGCCCCAGTATCTGGGGTTCGCCCAGGATCATGGAGTCCAGGCTGGAAGCCACCCGGAAAAGATGCCGGACGGCGTCCCGGTCGCGCAGGAGGTAAAGGTGGTCTTGAAAGTCCCGGGGCGGGACCTGCCGCCGGCTGCTCATGAAGGCGACGATCTCTTCCCGGGCGCTGTCGGTGGACGCGGTGACGCCGACGATTTCAACCCGGTTGCAGGTGGAAATGTAAAGAGTTTCCAACAGGGCGCCGCCGGCCTTTATTTCCTGGTACGCGACGGCGGGTTCGCAGGAATCCAGGGCCAGCTTCTCCCGGATTTCGACCGGGGCGGTCCGGTGATTAAGTCCGACCAGAATGATGTTCATGGTCCCTGCAACCGTTGGAGGCTTTCAAAGCTGTGATAACTGGGAAAGAGCACGCTGACTCCCAGGAAGGTGAAGCAGATGACCGCGAAACCGACGATGGCCATGACGGCGGCCCGGCGGCCGCGCCAGCCCACGGTCAGGCGTTGATGCAGCAGCACCGCGTAGACCAGCCAGACGACCATGGTCCAGACTTCCTTGGGGTCCCAACGCCAGTAAGTCCCAAAGGCGATCCGGGACAGGAAGGCCCCGGTGAAAATCCCCAGGGTAATCAGGGGAAAACCGAGGGTAAGGCAGTAATAGTTCAAATTATCCAGCAGGTTGAGGGATGGAAGGCGCTTGAAGATTTTCCCGGTTTTCCTTCTTTTAATCTGCGCTTCCTGGGCCAGGTACATTAGACCGATAAGGCCGGCCAGTCCGAAAAAGGCGTAGCCGATGAAGACCGCGCCCAGATGCAGGGTCAGCCAGGCGCTTTTATAGACCGGCGCGGTCATGGCCGGCTGGTCCGGGGAAAAGGCCCCCAGCAGGGTCAGGCCGGCGGCGGGAAGAGCGGAAAAGGCCCCCAGGACCGGCAGTTTGAATTTCCAATTAAGCAGCAAATAGGCGCCGGCCAGGCTCCAGCCGAAAAAAGTCAGGGCCTGCCCGAGGTTCAGGACCGGAAGCTGGCCTTGTTCGATGGTGGCCGCGGCCAGGGCCAGGGATTGGATCAGGAAGCCCGCGGCGAACATATACAGGGCCCCGCTCGCCGCCTTCTTGTTCTGGCGGACCAGAAAAACCGCGAACCCGGCGGCGCCGAGGAAATAAAAAAGCGCCGACAGTCGAACCATCAGCACGTCCGGCCCTCCTTTTTTCGACCGAGCCCCAGGCTTGGAAAGCTGTATTCCGGACCCAACATATCCATCAAGCGTTTTTCCACGGCGTCGTCGGCGCCGTCCGCCAGCAGCCGGAGCAGGTCCGATTCCACCAGCTCGCGAAATAGTCCTCGATTTTCGCCGGAAGGCCGACCCTGGGCCAACACCTTGGCCCGGACCGCTCCCAGGATTTCCAGAAAACGACCATACTCGTCTCCGAACTGCCCGGCCAGCGTTTTTTTGACGCGCGCGGCCAGGGCCGGACTTTTTCCCGCCGTGGACACGCTGATCGTCAGGTCGCCCCGGCTGAACGACGCAGGCAGGGTCAGGTCGCCCAGTTCCGGCCGGTCGGCGACATTGACGAACAGCCCGAGCTTCCGGGCTTCTCCGGCCACCCGGCAATTCAATTCCGCGTCGCTGGAAGCGGCGAAAACCAGGGAAATCCCGTCCAGGTGGGCGGGATTGAATTCCCGGCCGCCATACTCGATTTGTCCGGCCTGGATCAACTCTTCCACGCCGGGACGCAGTTCGCGGCTGATCAGCCTCACGCCGGCGCCATGGGCCAGGATGGTCCGGGCTTTTCGTTCGCCGACCTCGCCGCCGCCCACCACCAGGCATTTTCGGCCCTCAAGCCGAATATTTAGGGCCATTGAACTCATCAACACCCAACGGCGCCGGCCGGCGACGACGCCGGCGACATCTTTAAACCCGAGGCAAAAGGGTTTTGCGGTCGGATTCTCACCAGAACTGGACCTGCTGGACTACTTCCTTTTCTAGAATGTCGCGGGTTATTTGGCGCCGGAGCTCGGGGTCTGTTATGGGTTCGACCTGGGAGACGGGAAACCCCTCGGGACTCAGGGATGTTTTATATTCGACCACGAACCCGGGCGTCAAGGCGTAACGGCAACCGCCGGTCCCGCAACAAGTGGTGTCGAACACCCCGAATCCTAGGACATAAAGAACCTGTCTTCCGCCGAATTCGAGGAGAGCCTCGCCCTGAAGCTGGTAGCCTCCGCCGATGGCCCTGATTTCCTCGCCGGTTTGGTGAATGTATTCCTTCATTTTCTAAATCCTCCGGACCCGCTGGAGATATCCCCGCTTTTTACCTCATTCGGACAGTCTTGGCAACAAGGGCGGGGAAAATTAGGGGCGCCATCCGCCCTCCCCGGCGCGATGGGAAAGAGGGCGCCCACGGGGAGGCGCCCCTACCGCGGTTGACCACCACCGGTTATCAGGGGTTTGTAGGGGCGGGTCCCCGCGCACGCCCTCCTTGGCCGCCGCCAGGGCGAAGAGGGCGCCCGCGGGGAGGCGCCCCTACCCGGCGCCGGCCGCGGTGGGCGCCCGGGGCCGGCGGGGGCGGGTCCACGGCCCCCTATCTTCCTCGTTTTTCGCCGGGAGCCGGGTCGGCCGAAACCACGCGGTCGCGGCCGCCAGGCGTTCCAATGGCCTCGATTGCCCCACCTTTAGCGATCCTTATCTCTCTCAACATTTCCGCCGGGCATTGGCCAAAGTAGCGTTTGAATTCACGGCTGAATTGGGATGTGCTTTCATACCCCACCTTTTCGGCGGCGATGTAGGCTTTCATATTTTCATTCACGATCATATTTTTTGCTTTGTTCAGTCTGACTTTTTTCAGATACTGCATGGGAGAATCAGACGTGACCTCCTTAAAGGCCCTATAAAACGCGGAAGGGCTCATTCGCGCCGTATTGGCCAAGTGCTCCACATCGAGTTTGGTGTAATAGTTGGCTTGCATGATCTTCAAGGCGCCGGCCACCTGGGAAAAAGCGCCGCTATGCCTGGCCAGGGAATAAAGACCCGGCGCCTGGGCGCCCGCGAGCGTCCTATAAAGGATTTCCCGCACCAATCCCGGTCCCAGGATTTGGGCTTCCGTATCTGTTTGCAAGCACTTGACCAGGCGGTATGTCGCGTCCGCCATATCCTTTTCCATGGCCGCCGGCCCAATTCCGCGAGCCAGGGCTTTTGCGTCGATTTTGTCGAATTCAGCCTGATCGTACAATCGGCCAATCAGATCGTGGAGCTGCGCCATGTCGACATCGATGTATAGCGCGAGCAGAGGCTCCTCGGGACTGGCGAACGTTTCGCACTCGAAAGGCATGGTCACCGAAACGACAAGGTAGTGGTTGGCGTCGCATCGAAACATCCGGCCGCCAAGATATCCAACCTTGTGGCCTTGAGCCACGATACAAATGCCAGGGTCATAAAGCACCGGCTTTTTAGGGCTGGGTTGGGTCGCCTTAAAAAAACGCACGCCTTTCAGCCGGGATTCGGACGATCCGCCATCGGCAATCTCAACATCTTGTAATAGCTCGGCTATCCGGGACACACATCTTTCCTCTTGTTCAATGCGTCAGCTTATGACAGGTTTTATAGCAATTAAATAATCAAAAATAAAGATCTGGGTAGAATTAGGCAACATTTGGGTAGGATCGGATATTTATTATCGGTACGCCGGGCGGTATTATTCATCCTCAAAAAGATCGACAGGCCAAATCGAGAGGAGTTTGAGCATGTTAAAAAAAAGAAGGCTTGGAAGGACCGAAATGATGGTTTCCGAACTCGGGTTCGGCGGCATCCCCATCATTCCTTTACCGGAACCGGAAGCCGTCGGCGTGGTGCGGCATTGCTTTGACCGGGGAATTAATTTTTTCGATACGGCCAACATGTACGCGGACAGTGAAATCAAGATCGGCAAGGCCCTGGCCGATGCGCGAAGCGATATCTATCTGGCCACTAAAACCACCGAGCGCTCCCTGGCCGGGGCGAACGCCCACCTAGAACTTAGCCTGAAACAACTGGGCGTGGATCATATTGACTTATATCAACTTCATAACCTGATGAAACCGGAAGAAATCAAGGAAGCTTTCGGTCCGGGCGGCGTTTATCCGGCCGTGGAAAAAGCCAGGCGCGAAGGACGGGTCAAGCACATCGGCTTCAGCAGCCACGATTTAAACGCGGCCATTGAACTGTGCCGAACCGGGAAGTTTTCCACCGTCCAGATACCTTTCAATTTCATCGAAAGAGAACCGGCCGATGAATTGTTCGCCGCGGCCAAGGAAAACGACATGGGCGTCATCGCCATGAAACCGATTGGCGGCGGTTTGTTGGACCGGGTTGATTTATGTTTCAAGTTCCTGCGGCAACATCCCGAGGCGCTGCCGATTCCAGGTTTTTCATCGATCGCGGAAGCCGACGAGGTCATCGATTTCTATCTGAATCCCCAGCCCATGACCGCGGAGGACGAGGCGGCGCTGGTGGAACTCAGGGAAATCATCGGGAAAAAATTCTGCCACCGCTGCGCCTATTGCCTGCCCTGCCCCCAGGACGTCAACATCCCCGGCGCCTTTCTCTTTCCATCCGTGGTCGCCCGCTTCGATCCGGCCATGACCGTGGCTTTTACCGGCCGGGCCGTGGAATCGGCCCGGGAATGCATTGAATGCGAGGACTGCGTTTCCAGATGCCCCTATAGTCTTAATATTCCGGAAATGCTAAAAGAAACCGTGGAAAAATACGACCGTTTTTTGATGGAACACCATCTCGCGTCGCCGGGGGCGTAGGAACGCCGGCGGCCCTTGACGCCGCCTTGGTCCGCGCTAAAGCAACTATATTCAATGATATAGCCGGCTACATGACTTGGGAAAGAGGGCGCCCACGGGGAGGCGCCCCTACCCGGCGCCGGCCGCGGTGGGCGCCCAGGGCCGGCGGGGGCGGGTCCACGGCCCCCTATCTTTCCCGTTTTTCGCCGGGGGCCGGGTCGGCCGAAACCACGCGGTCGCGGGCCTGGTCCTTGGCCGTTAAGGCTGGTTCCCAAGCTCCAGCTTGGGGACCTCGGCCAGGGAAGCCCCAGACACCTATAGGCCTTGACTTCTTTACAAACAGATCAAGTTTTTACTTGGCGGTTTGAGGCGAGGCTTCGCCGGCTTCCCCACTCTAGAAATATGGATGTCCTTGTAAACTTAAAGCCCCCCGCACCCCAGCCCTCTCCCCCCATGAATGGGTGGAGAGGGAGAATAATCACTTCTGTTTTGTTCCTTTTATTATGAAAGACAATACCTTGCCCCAAACGGAGGCCGGGCCGGACAATTATCTCCCTCGCCCCCCGACGGGGGGAGAGGGTTGGGGTGAGGGGGGTAGTCCTTGGTTCACCCGGGCCGACGGGGCCGGGCAAGATGTTGGGTTACGCTTCGCTAACCCAACCTACTAATATCACATTATTTTTTTGACCTGCAGAGGCGCGCCGGGCCAAGCAACTCCAAGCGCCCCGAACCTCTTCGGGCGGGCATGGACGCCCGCCCTTTCCGCCCTCGAAACAGGTCGTTTCGGGGCGTGAAACCGCCGCCAGGCGGGTTCTCTTAAAAGAGCCGGGGGTCGCCGGGGGCGCCGGCCAACGTCTCCAATTTACCGTGGCAAGACCCGAAAACTGGTAAATGATGGTGCGCGTTGCGCACCCTACAAACTATGGCTGGTTCACAAGCTAGAGCTTGGGAACCAGCCTTACTCATTTTCAACCGGCCGCTGATAGATGAG
>JAZDGM010000165.1:0-17535 GCA_043806915.1 Pseudomonadota bacterium
CCCCACTCTAGAAATATGGATGTCCTTGCTAACTTAAAGCCCCCCTCACCCCAGCCCTCTCCCCCCATGAATGGGTGGAGAGGGAGAATCATCACTTCTGTTTTGTTCCTTTTATTCTGAAAGACAATACCTTGCCCCAAACGGAGGCGAGGCCGGGCCGGCCAATTATCTCCCTCGCCCCCACGGGGATGGGGCGAGGGGGGGAGTCCTTGGTTCACCCGGGCCGACGGGGCCGGCCAAGATGTTGAGTTTCGCCTACGGCTCAACCTAACCTCCGGAAATCACATTATTTTTTAACCTATAGAGGCGCGCCGGGCCAAGCAATTCCAAGCGCCCCGGACTTCTTCGGGCGGGCATGGACGCCCGCCCTTTCCGCACTCGAAACAGGACGTTTCGGGGCGTGAAACCGCCGCCAGGCGGGTTCTCCGGAAAAAAAGCCGGGGGTCGCCGGGGGCGCCCGCCAACGTCTCCAATTTACCGCGGCAAGGCCCGCAAAATATTAATAAATGGCGCGCGTTGCGCACCCTACAAACTATCGCTGGTTCCCAAGCTCTAGCTTGGGAACCTCGGCCAGGGAAGCTCCGGCTTCCTCACTCCAGAGATGTAGCGCCCGCCCCCGCCCATAATCGCCGGCCAGGGGATAGACCTTGCCCGGCGAGCCTTCAGGCCTGGGGTCAACGAGACGGAAAAAATTTCAAACCGACTAATGCCCTTCGGGCGTTTTCAGGCCAACGCCTGCTGGGAAATCCATTTCACACCTTGATGTGAAACGAAAGTAACACCACCTCCCCGCCCGGCCCGCGACGAGCCTCCATCAGTGATTCTAAATTTAAATCAGCGTGTTATATAAAATATTCAAAAAACTGCATCCCAATCTTAACCCGAGACGTAGGAAATTCTCGTCTTTTGATCGATTTTTTTTCCGAAACTACTTTAGGTTTTCCTGTAGCTGTAAACCAAAGTTCACACTTCAACCGGCCCACGTCAGGCCATTTAAGAATAACAAGCTGATATTTATGATTATTTTAAAAATTTTCCTGTTTGGCCCGTAAATTGCCCCTTAGGAGGGCAACAACTTGGAATCGGGAGGATAAGGCCATGGAAAACTACTATGAAGCTTTGAACTTACAGCCCAGCGCGACCATGATGGAAATCAAGGCGGCTTTCAGACGGTTGGCGAAGGAATATCATCCCGATTCCTCCCGGGTCCACGGCGGCGATGTCTCGCGTTTTCTGCAAATCAACGAGGCCTACCACCATCTGGTCAGCCGCCTATCCGGGAACCGGGAAGAAACGGCGTCCGGTCCGACGGCGGTCCGAGGCCAAGCCTGGCGCTTCGAGGGCGCCCTGGAGGAGGGGTTCGACGTGATTTATATTCTACGGGTTTCCCGCCAGGCGGCGCAAAAGGGTCTCCGGGTGGCGCTTCCCTGGAAAAAAGAGGATGCTTGTCCGCGTTGCCTCGGCTTCGGCCATACCTTGGCGCCGGTCTTCGGCGGTCCCCATCTGAGAAAGATGGTTTGCCCGAAATGCAAGGGCGCCGGGGTGATCAAGGAAGACTCTCACTTTCAACTCAACCTCACCCCGGCCATTATCGAGGCCGGCGAGATAAGACTGCAGGGCAAGGGCCGCTACAAGCCGTCCCAGGCGACCCGAGGGGATTTGGTCATTAAAATCAAGATGAGCCTGGAAAGCGGAGCAAGAATGTGGACCGCCTGACAGACGCCCCGGAAATTATTTCGTGGTCAGGGTGAAAACCCTGTCCCACTCCGGGGGAGGCGGAGTTTCCCGGTAGGCCTTGACCCGCGCGAGATAGGTTTGGGAAGGGCCATCCTCGGGATCGAGGGACAAGGCCCGGGAAAAGAAGTCTTCCGCCTTCGTGAAATCCATGGCGCGGTAGTGCGCCAATCCGGTTTCGTACGCTGTTCTCAAAGCGACCTTCGCGGGGGAAAGCTCCCCGGTCCGGGCCAATAGTTCGTAAACCCTGATCGGCTCCTTCTTGCCCTTGACCCGCAGCAGGTCCAATTCCCGGACCTCGAACTTGTCGCGGACCAGGGCGTAAGTGAATTCGCTGATCATTATTTCGGTCTTGTAGCCCTTGTTGGCCCCTTCCAGGCGGGAGGCCAGATTGACGGAATCCCCCATCACCGTGTAATCGAACCGGGCCGCCGACCCCATGTTGCCCACGATCATGGGCCCGGTGTTGACGCCCATGCGGACCCGCAGTTCCGGCAACCCCTCGGCCAGGGCCTTGGTTCTAAAGCCCTCCATGATTTTCTGCTGTTCCAGGGCCGAGTTGCAGGCCCGGAAGGCGTGATCGTCCTGGACCAGGGGCGCGCCCCAGAAAGCCATGATGGCGTCCCCCTCGAACTTATCCACGGTGCCGCCCCAATGCATGATATTCTCGGTCATGAGGCTGAGGTACTTATTGAGAAGACTGACCAAGTCCTCCGGCGTGAGCGCTTCGGAAATGCTGGTGAATCCGGCCAGGTCCGAGAAAAAGACGCTCATCACCCGCCTGGAGCCCCCCAGGCTGAGGAGTTCCGGGTGTTCCAGGACCGTGGCCACTACCTGCGGGCTCAAGTAGAGGGAAAACGCTCCCTTGACCGCCTTTTTCTCCCGGCCCTCGCCGTAGTAGTTGACCACGGTGGCCAGGATGAACACTCCAGCCTGGGCCCCGAGCGGGGACAGGAATTCCATCCAATAATTTTGCCGAAAGGCTAAAAATACCGCGCCCAAAAAAAGGCCGGAAAGCAGAACGGCGAGCCCGGCGCCGACCAGGGCGGACGGCGCGAATATCGCCGCGCACAGCGTGGCGATCAGAAGCAGGATAATGACGCCGGTCTTGATCCAGGCGGGAACGGACCGGATAAAATCGCCTTCCAGGATATTGTTGAGAAAGGCGGCGTGAATTTCCACTCCGGGCAGGTCCTCGGCCATGGGGGTCGACCGGAGGTCCCACAGGCCGGCGGCCTTGGCGCCGATAAAGACAATTTTGTCCTTGAATTCCCCGGGGTCGACCATGGGCTTTTCGCCGCGCATCCGGTCCAGGGCCGCCTTCACGAGCGCGGCGAAGGAATAGTCCCGGTAAGCGCCCTCGCCGCCATAATATTTAATCAGGGCCTGTCCCTCGCCGTCCAGCGGCGCGATCGACCCGCCGATGACCAAGCCGTCCGCGGTTTGAACCGCCTGGTCCAGGCCCGCGGTCTTCAGGAAAGCCTCCAGGGCGAGCGTGGGATAAACCTGGCCCCTGAAACCGGCCAGGGGCCGCATGCGCCTGACCACCCCGTCGGCCTCGGGCTCGATCCCGATAAACCCCAGGCCCCAGGCCGCTTTCCGCAAAATAGGCATGGGCGGGGTCAAGTCCTGGAACTCGACCGGCGCCGGGCCTCCGGTTCGTTCGTACCGCAAACCCAGCGCCGCCAATTCATCCAGGGTTTCGCTCTCCTCCGGAGAACGGACGGCGCCGGGCTTCAAATACTCATGAAACAGGTTCTGGTGAAGGACGAGGCTGAGAATGGCGCGGCCGGAAGCGGACAAGGCGCCGGCCAGGGCGTTGTCGTCGTCAAAATCCTTGGCGAAAACCGAAGGCTCGGACATTATGGCGTCGAAGACCACGGCCCTGGCCCCGCCCTCGGACAGGAAGGACGCAACCAGGCCGTAAATGTCCCTCGGCCAGGGCCAGCCTCGCCCGAAGGCCCGCAGGTAGTAATCCAGGCTGCGCTGGTCGATGTACACAATGACGATATCGTCGCGAATTCGGCTTTTATCGGAAATATGGCGCTGCAGCCAGTCCAGGCCCCGGTGCTCGAGAAGGTTCAACCGGCCGGAAAAAAGAAGGGGGAGCAGGATCGCCAACACCATTCCAACCCCCCACAAGCCATGCAGGAATCGCTGTCGCCTGGATGCTATCCGCCCGGTGATCATGAGTCCCCCTTAACCGATCCGGCTACATATAGTCTTGCAAGTTAAGCAGCTTGGGCTCGAGGTCCTCCAGAATTCCGCCGAAATCGCTCGCTTTAAGCCCCAAAAGCTTCCAGGCCTGGGCGGATAAAGCGGGCACGTACCTGTCCCCGGAAAAACCGATCCCCCGGGCGCGGATGATAATATTGGCCAGATGGACGATGGCGGTCTGCTCCGGCGCCATGCGGGCCCGTTCGGGTTGGTGGTGAAAGCGCATGGGCTCGGAAAGATTGTCGGGTAGGTTCCAATGCTCGGCCAGCCATAACCCCACGTCCCCGTGGGTGAAGTCGAGCAACTGCCGTTCCGCCTCGTAAAAGGAAATTTTTTTCTCCCGGGCCAGGGCCACCACCCGGGCGGAATCTTCCGGGAGTTGCAAGGTCAACACCAGTTTTCCCAGGTCGTGCAGCAGGCCGGCCACCAGGACTTCTTCCTTGTCCGACCGCCCCAGGCGCTCGGCCACCACCCCGGCGGCGGCCGCGCACCCAATGGAATGCTCCCATAGGCCGACCATGCCTTTTTTCATCATTTCAAAAACGCTGGCCGACAGAACCAACCCCTTGACCACGTCGAACCCCAGAATGATCAGGGCCTGGGTGATGGATGAAATCTGGCGGGACATGCCGAAAAAGGCCGAATTGGCCATTTTCAAGACCTTGGCGGACAGGACCTGGTCCTGGCTGATCAGTCGTCCCACATCCGCCGAACTCGTCTCGGGGTTCTCCACCATGCGGGAAATTTTCTGGACGATGCCGGGAAGGGTCGGCAGGTTCTTTATCCTGCGGACTTGTTTTCTGGCCTCGGTTTTTTCCGCCATCAACCTTCCTCGCGCATTCGTTTCAACAAGGCTTGTTTCAACGCCATCAGAACGGGGTCCTCGGTCACCCGGGAAAACCTGGCTTCCAACAGGGCTTCCTCGCGGGTCACCCTGGCCGAACGCTCGTCCGGCGATTCCGTGTTCTCCTCCTCGATGGGCACGGTTTCGAAGTTCAGGCGCTTGAAAATGCGCAAGAGCCCCTCGGTCAGCTCGGCCCCTTTCTGGCACAGCAGGACGCCGTCTTCCCGCACCATTTTTTGGGCCAAAACCATTCCCGGCTTGGCCTTCTCAAGAGATATCCTCTTCAAATTCAGCGGAGCCCCCGTTTAAATTACACAGTTATTCCCAACGGAATCTACCACAAGCCCCCCGACCGCGCAACGGTTTTGCCGTTGATTATTAAAGGCCTTGTGTTGACAAAAATTTTTCCCGGTAGATAATGATACAAGAAACAGAAGCAAGGGAGATTGTCGGAATATGTCGACCTGTCAGAACTGCGGCTGCGAAATCCCGGGCCTCGAATGCGGCCAATGCCAGGGAAAAAACCCGCTCGACGCGGCTTTTTGTTGTTATTGCGGCCAAAAACTCAACCAGGAAAACCCGGTGGTCCAACCCATTGAAATTGGGGGCGATCCCTTTGACGTGGACAATAGGATTCTCTGCTCGGACGAATCCTGCATCGGAGTGATCAACGAACAGGGGGTCTGCAGCGAATGTGGACGCCCCTACCAGGCCCAAGGGGACTAGACCCATGGCCGCGCTGGAAGACCTTATCGTTCCCTGCCCGTCCTGCGGAAAAAAAAATAGGATACCCCCAGCCAAGTCGGGCTTGAAGCCGATCTGCGGCCAGTGCGGAACCCCCCTCGACCCGGGGTCCGCGGCGGGAAAACCAACGGCGGTCACGGACCTCGACTTTGAAACCGAGGTGCTCCAAAGCGCCCTGCCGGTTCTTCTCGACTGTTGGGCGCCGTGGTGCGGCCCCTGCCGAATGGTCGGACCGGTGATCGACGAGTTGGCCGCCCAATGGCGGGGCCGCGTCAAGATCGCCAAGCTCAACACCGACGAAAACCCGCGAACCGCAGCGAGGTTCCAGATCAGGAGCATACCCACTCTTCTGATTTTCGATCAGGGCCGGTTGGTCGACACGATTGTCGGCGCCGTTCCCAAAACCGAAATAGAAAGAAAAATGGCCCGGTTCCTTTAACAGGGGCGGGCGGCGGCCCTCCCGGCCGGGAGGGACCGCCCCCAACCGCGACCGCCGGTCCGGAGCCGAATAATCCAAACCAGGCGCCATCCGGCCCCGGCAACCCTATATGGGAGGTTCCGACATGACCGCCGTCGCCGACCAGGCCTTTGTCCGGCAGATGAAGAAAAAATTCGAGCTGGAATTGACCCGCAAGGAAAAGGAAGTCCTGGAATACTGGAAAGGCGAGTTGGCCGGAGCCGCTGGCCGCCGGCGGGACTTGGCGTCACTGACCAACGACCTCGAGGCCCTTCTGGGCCGAATGGACAAAAGGCTGGGTTTATTGAAAAACAGCCTCGCGGAGCAAAAAAAATAGGATGTACGAACTGAAAGTAGTCAGCCGTTTTGCCGCGGCCCATAATCTGAGAAATTTTTACGGAAAATGCGAAGACCTGCACGGTCACAACTGGCTGGTGGAAGTTTTTGTCCGGTCCGACCAGTTGGATAACGCCGAATTGGTCATGGACTTTGGCATCATGAAGAAACACCTGGGCGAGGTCCTGGACGAAATCGACCACAAATATCTTAACGAACTGCCGTTTTTCCAGGAAAACAACCCGTCATCGGAAAACATCGCCCGTTTTATCTTCACCAGGCTGGCGCCCAAGCTGAACCAGGGGCCGGTCCGGCTATACAAGGTCGCGGCCTGGGAATCGGAAAATTCATGCGCCGCGTATATCCCGGAACCGTGAACGAACACCCGGGCGGAAGGCGCGTTCCGCCCGGGCTTTGGACCTTGGGGAATTAGAAAAAAGGGCCGCCGACTCGGTTCGACCCATTGACCTGACGGATGACCGTAAAGCCGTCCAGGAAAAAATCAACGATATTTAAACACCCGAAACTCTGATCCAAACGCCAGATCAGGTCCGGGGGGCACCCCATGGCCTGGAGGAGCATGGCCCGGTTCGCCGCCGAATGAGCCACCACGGCCAGGGCCTGGCCCTGATTTTCCGCCACGGCCTTCCTTAACCCGGCGCCGACCCGCTCATGGAGCTCGCCGACGGTCTCTCCGTTCGGGGGCCGGTAATTGACGATATCCCTCATCCGGCCTTCCATGGCGCCGGGGAAAAGCTCGTCCACTTCCTTGAAGTTCAGCCCTTCCCAGTCGCCGAAAAAAAGCTCCCTAAAGGCCGGCTCCACTTTAAGCTCCAGCTTCCGAGTCTTGGCCAGGGCCTCGCCTCCGTACCTGGCCCTTTTCAAATCCGAGGAATAGACCGCCGCCAGTTCCACCCGGGAAAGGTCTTCCGCGACCGCATCCAATTGGGCGCGTCCGATATCGGTCAGGTCCACATCCGTCCATCCGTTGAACCTGAGCTGTTCGAAACCCACCACCTGCCCATGCCGAATTAGATATACCCTTGTCGATTTCATAATGACGTGGGTATAGCCAGATATGGGCCGGATGTCAAGGCGCCCCGTCCCGCCGCGACCGGGACTTTTCCTCAAGGACCATCCGCTCGATCAGGGCCGCCCGCTCCGCCTCGGTTCGGCCCAGGTTGGTCAGATAGGGCGCGATCGATTCGCGGCGGGACGCCAGGGCGCGCCGGTTCGCCTCGGGCCAGTCCCGATACTGCTCATTTAGAGTGGCCAGGGGAGAAAAAAATAGCTGGGAAGGGCTGTTGTCGGTGATGATCCGGCCGGCGTCGCCGACTAGGCCGCGGATTCCCGCTTCTCCCATTTCGAAATGAGACAGTAAAACAAAGGGGTCGTCCAGGCCCAGGGGCCTAAGTTCCCGCCGGATTTCCGGTTGGGACATCCGGCGGTAAAACTCCTCGAAATCGATGTTCAGGGTTTGGGGTCCGGCCAGTAAAAAAGCGTAGGCCCCCCCCAGGCTCCAGAGGGACGCATGCGGGAAAACCTGGCTGAATGTCTTGATAATTGAAATAAATTGGCTGGGGTCCAGGCCGTGGAAGGGAACCCATTGAGCGAATGTTCCGCTTTCCGTCAGGCGCGGGCGCACGGTTTCGTAAAATTCCCGGGTGTAGAGCACCCACGAATCGTAGGCCCGCGGGTGAGTGGAATCGCTGACGATGATGTCGTATTTCCGGTTGGTCTGGTGTAGAAAATGCCGGGCGTCGTCGATGGTCAGATCGAATTTCGGGTTTTCGGCGACATTGCCGGAAGTGTCGGAAAAAATCCCGGCGATTTGCGGGACCGCTTCCACCAGGTCAACGGCCGAAACCCGGTCGGCGTAGGTCGCCGCGGCCGCCGAAGTGACTCCGGCGCCGAAACAGACCATCAGGACGCTCCTGTTATTCTCGGTCAGAAGGCCCGGCAAAATCCCCATGATCTTAAACGTCGATAAGGATAGGGACGAATCATCCACTTCCGGCATGCCGTTGAAATATAACACTTTCGTCCGGTCCGGCCGCTCGAGGACGGCGGCGGTCGCGGACCGGCCCTCGTGGTAAAACGCCAAGCGGCTGGCGGGCTCCATTTCGGAACATTTATTAAAAAAATAGTCCGGAGGCATCAGACGGCCGCCCGCCAGGCCGAGGGCCGCCAGCATGCCCAGGGACGCCGCGGCCAGAAGGGGCCTGAACGTCAACGCCAGGATCACTCCGCCCGCGGCCAGGTTCAAGGCCGGTAAAAGCAAGGCGGTCCGGTAATAACCCCAGGAAGGGATCAAGACCAACCCGGCGGCCAACGCGCCCAGGACGCCGCCTCCGGTGGAAAATGAAAAGGCCGTTCCGAGGCCGCGTCCCACTTCGCCCTTCCCTTCCTGAAGGACCCGCGCGGCCAGGGGAAAGGCCGCCCCCATGACCACGGCTGGGATTAATATGGCCCAGGGAAGTTTTTCGAGCAAAAAAAGGATGTAGGGCGTTGACCAGTCTCCGCGGCTGAACTTGACGAAAAAGGGGAAAAGGAAGGCGGAAGCCCCGATCAGGACCTGTGAAAGGCCGTAAAACATGGCGGGCTTGGCGATATATTTCTGCAGGGGCGCCAGAAGCAATCCGCCCAGGGCCAGGCCGCCGAGAAAAAATGATAGGACCAGGGAAAAGGAATAGACCGAGTTGTCCACCACGGGGATCAGGAGCCTGGTCCAGAAAACCTGGTACCCCATGGCCGTGAAACCGGATACTGCCAGGCCGAGCAAGACCGCGCCGGCCGCGCCGCGCCCCCCGGCGGCTGTCCTTTCCGCATTTTTTCTTTTTTTTCGCTTAGTTGGCGCTGGTCGACTTTCCACGTACGGAAAACGACGGGCCGCCAGGACGGCCCCCGCCCCGACCAGGAGGTTTACCACGCCCGCCAGGACCAAGGCGCCGGCGTGCCCCAGGTATTGAATCAGGAAAAAACCGGCCAACAAGGCCCCGCTAACCGCCCCAACGCCATCCAGGCCGTAAAACAAGGCGGCTTTCCGGCCGAATGATTCAGGTTCATTGATAAATCGACGCCCGAGCAAGGCCAGCGTCCCGCCCATCAAAAAGGTCGGGACAAGGAGGGCGGGACCGGCCGCGGCCAAGCGGGGCCACACAATCGACCCGGCTTCCCGGGACAGCCAAACATCAAGAGGGATCAAAAACCCAAAGAGCCATGGAAAAACCAGGCCGTAAAATCCTATGCCGAGGCGCAGCCAACCGAACGCCGCCAAGGCTTGTTCCGGGTGTTTTTCACTGAATTTCCCCCAGTAATAAGACCCCAGGGAAAGGCCGGCCATGAAGGACGCCAGGATGCCTGACGCCGCCGCCGTGGTATTGCCCATGACCAACACCAACATCCGGCTCCAGACCACTTCATACACCAACGAGCAAAGCCCCGTGATAAAAAACAAAAAGTAGGCCATGTCGCGGCTCCCCATGTGTTCGAATTGTTAGGCGCCAATAAAAGACTTCCCCCCCCTTGGAATATACCAACCCCGGCCGGCGAAATTCAAACGGCTATTTCAAATATTCTATAAGTATGATTAATGATTAAGACATCCAATTTTAAATTGTAATACAGACATCCATTTTTTGAATACATTCATAAATCTATATCTTAAATATGACACCCAATATTCACAAAATTGAATAATGGCCATGCCAGACAACTGTACGCATTTGTGTTGTATTACGAGTAGTTAGTCTTCCGCCCACAACTATCCAAGGTCGGATCGGGATGAAGCCCGGGTGGCGGGGTGGATCAAGGCCGGGTCAATCCTGGCCGGAGTCCACCTCATCGCTAAAGTCTAACGACGCCATCGGGAACAACCCTGCCCACGCCGAGACGCATGGAGGCTTGTCTCCGCCGCCTGGATGATCATGACTGGGTCTTAGGCGCCGACCGACCGCGAAATTGAAAATGCTTGGGCCTAAAATTATTATTGGATGTCTAAATATATATCTTATTATCAAAGACATCCAAATTTTTAAAACACTACACTACAGTTATCCCCATCATTAGAAGAGCCGCTCCTACCCGGGGAATTGCCGCGCTTGTCGGGTTAATCGTTGATAAACACCCGGCGGCTGGCCTTCAACCCATGGAACCAACGCCGGCCGCTCTTGCGGGCCGCCTCTTGGAGCGACCTGAATTTTCCCGCGGCCCGGTAAAAAAGGCCGCCATAGCTTTCCACCAGGGTCAACCAGTTATCCCGATCGATCGAAAACCGAACAATCAACGACCCGAGGTCCTCGGGGATCGCGCCCTTGGCCCCTTCACGCAACTGACGCCCAGTCCAATCAAGAAGATCCAAATATTCCGGAAAGGCGAAGTTCAACGCTCCCCTCCCCAGGCCATTCGATCCTTTCTCCAAGGGACAAAGCCAGGAATCGAGGCCGGCCTTGGTTTTTTCTCGAACAAAAAGGGCCTGCTGGGGGCCGGTTGGATTTTTGACTCGTTCGGAAAAACCGGCCAGCCGAGCCCTGGCTTTTTGAGCCGTCAATCTCAAATAGGCGCTGGTATAAAGACTACTTTCCGGCGAATCGGCTTCCCCCGCCCGAACCGGATTAAGGTCGACATAGGCCAGGCATGCCAGGACAGCGGATTCATCTAACAATGACTGGCACTTGTACCTGCCTTCCCAAAATCTGCCGGTGCAGTCGTCTTCCCTATTGGCCCGGCGGGCTATGGTCTCGTTCAAGCAACGCATGAACCAACTGATGCTGCCAAGACGAACCCTATATTCACCAACCCGCTCGTCGGCCAGGGCTGCAATTTCCGCGTCGGTCGGTGAATTGGCCGCCTCGTTCCCGCTTTTATGCTTGGGGAATAAGGTCAGCCACCGCTTGGCGACCTCATCGTCGCTCCATTCCTCCACCCAGTCCGGCCGGGTCCTCAAAATTACGTGAAGATGGTTGGACATAACGGCAAAAGCGCAGATTTCCATCCCAAACAGGCCGGCTAAAAACTCCAGGCGGTTCTGAACCCACCCGCGGCGATGTTCAAAGGACTTCCCGGTATACGGGTCTTGCCCGCATAGAAAGGCCCGACGCACGCACCTTGACATGCAATGGTAAAAACCCTCGTCCCCCTCGACCACGGTCTCTTTTCGGGCGACTGCCATGTTGCCTCCTCCTGTTTTGATTTTCCAACGATGGTAATACATTTTATGGAAAATGCAAGATAAGATTGGATGTCTGAAAAAATAATTTGAATTTACCTGGCCGATGAATTAACATTGGCGCGGTCGTCGAAAAACCACCGGAGTAGCGTTAGCCAAATGGACCATGAGTCAGCCGCGGGCCGGACGCCCCCCCGCCCCATGACGATAGGAATCGACACGGGCGGAACATTCACCGACCTCATCTTCCACGACGGCCGGGACTGGGTGGTCCGCAAGGTCTTGTCGACTCCGGATAACCCCGCCCAGGCCGTTCTCGCGGGATTAGGGGAAATAACGTCCCGGGCGCCGTTCAAAATAGTGCATGGCTCCACCGTGGCCACCAATGCGATTTTGGAACGCAAGGGCGTAAAAACAGCCCTTGTTTCCAACAAGGGATTCACCGACGTCCTGGCCATCGGACGCCAAAACAGGTCCAGGCTCTACGACTTGGCCTACCGGAAGGAACCGCCCCTGGTCCCGGAGGAACTAAGGTTCGACGCTCCGGGCCGCATCGATCACGCCGGGGCCGAGGTCCTTCCCTTCGACGAGTCGGAGGCCCTGGCGACCGTGGATAAAATTTCCCGATCCGGCGCGGAATCGGTGGCCGTCGCCTTTATTTTTTCCTTCGCCAATCCCGACCACGAACTGAAAATGGGGCGTCTCCTGGAAAGGCTCGACCTGCCCGTATCGCTGTCGCACCGGATTCTGTCGGAATTCAGGGAGTATGAAAGAACATCCACCACCGTGGTCAACGCCTACGTGGCGCCCCGCATGGAAAAATACATATCCTACCTGATGGACCGCCTCCGGCCCGGCGAGGCCCTATCCATCATGCAATCCAACGGGGGAAGCATTTCCGCCGAGACGGCCATGCGGGAGCCGGTCCGGACCATTCTGTCCGGTCCGGCCGGAGGGGTGGTCGGGGCCCTCGCCGCCGGCCGGCGGGCCGGGAGGGATAGGCTGGTCGCCTTCGACATGGGCGGAACGTCCACGGACGTGTCCCTGATCGACGGCCGACTGCCGCTGGCCCTGGAAACGACCATCGGCGGCTGCCCGATCAAGACGCCGTTGATGGACATTCACACCATCGGTTCTGGCGGCGGCTCCATCGCCTACCTGGACCATGGCGGCGCCTTGAGAGTGGGACCGGAGAGCGCCGGGGCCGATCCAGGTCCCATTTGTTACGGTCGGGGCCGCTCCATCACGGTCACCGACGCCAACCTGTTCCTCGGCCGCCTCATTCCCAACCACTTCCTGGGCGGCGGCATGAAGCTTCACCCCGAGCTATTGCCCGCGGCCTTCCATCACCTGGCGGCCCGGACCGGGCTATCCCCCCTGGAATCGGCCGAGGGGGTCTTGGCCGTGGTGGAAGCGCAAATGGAACGGGCGCTTAGGGTTATCTCCGTGGAGCGCGGGCACGATCCCAGGGAATTCACCTTGCTGTCCTTCGGCGGCGCCGGAGGGCTGCACGCGGCCAACCTGGCCCGCCGCCTGTCCATGCCGCGGGTGATGGCGCCCCCCCACCCCGGCGCCCTTTCCGCTTTCGGCATGCTGGCCGCGGATATTATCAAGGATTATTCCCAAACCGTCATGCTCAAGACCTCCGAGGTTGAACGCCACGACCTGGACCGGCTCCTCGCTCCGTTGAAAGCGCGGGGTATCCGGGACCTGGTCGCCGAGGGCCTGGACCCGGCGGAGGTCATCATCGAACCGTTTCTCGACATGCGCTACGAAGGCCAGTCCCATGAGCTCGTCACCCCCCTCGCCGCGGATTTCGAGCGCGCCTTTCACCTGCTCCACGAAAAAACCTACGGCTACCGCAATGAAGGCAAGCCGGTCCAGATCGTGAATCTCAGGCTCCGGGCCAGGGGCGCGCCGGCCAGGCCCGCGGCCGCGCCGATGAAAACCGAGGGCCCCACGCCGCCGGAAGCGGCCCGCCTGGGACCGACGACCGTAATATTTGAAGGCCGCCCCCTCAAGGCCGAGGTCCTGCAACGGGAAGCTCTTCGCCCGGGCAATCGCTTCCGCGGGCCGGCCGTTGTGGTTGAATACTCGTCCACCCTTTTCGCGCCGCCCTTCGCCGCGGCCGAGGTCGACGGGTTCGGAAACATCGTGTTGGAAATATCCTAGCAAGTTAAAAAACGCGGAAAGATCGCCATGGACGTCAGCCCGATTCTTCTCGAGGTCTTCAAAAACCGGTTCACTTCCGTCGCCGAGGAGATGGGCGTGGCCTTGATGAGGACGGCGTATTCCCCCAACATCAAGGAACGCCGGGACTTTTCCTGCGCGATTTTTGACCGCGCGGGAGGAATGATCGCCCAGGCCGCTCACATCCCGGTGCACCTGGGGTCCATGCCCCTGTCGGTCAAGGCCGCCATCGAAGCCGGCCCCCTGGCCCCCGGGGACATGGTGGTCTTGAACGATCCCTTCCGGGGCGGCACGCACCTCCCCGATATAACCCTGACGGCCCCGGTTTTTTTCGGGTCGAACACGCCCTGTTTTTACGCGGCCAACCGCGCCCACCACGCCGATGTCGGCGGAATGACGCCCGGCTCCATGCCTCTTTCCACTTCCCTGTTCCAGGAAGGAATTGTGATACCGCCGCTCAAGCTGGTGGAAAAAGGCGTGATCGACCGTAAAATGCTCGACTTTTTTTTGAGCAACGTCCGCACGCCCCTGGAACGCGAGGGGGATTTCGCCGCCCAGATAATGGCCAACCTGACCGGGGTCCGGCGCCTGGAGGAACTATTGAACCGACATGGCCTCGACCAAGTCGATTCCCACGCCCGGGCCTTGATGGATTACGCCGAAAAACTGACCCGGAACGCCATCGGGAAAATCCCTCCGGGCGAGTATTTTTTCGAGGATTTCCTGGACGACGACGGCCTGGGAACGGAACGCATCCCCATTCGCTTAACAATGAAAGTCGCCGGAGACCGGGTCAGCCTCGATTTTTCCGAATCCGGCGCCCAGGTCCGGGGCGGAATCAACGCCGTGCGGGCCATCGCGGTCTCCGCCGCCTTGTACGTCTTTCGATCCCTGATCGAGGAAGACGTTCCAGCCAACGCGGGGGCCCTCCGGGCCATTGAAGTCATCACCCGTCCGGGGACCATTCTGGACGCCGTTTTTCCGGCGGCCGTGGCCGGCGGCAACGTGGAAACATCCCAACGAATAGTCGACGTCATACTCGGCGCCCTGGCCCAGGCCCTGCCGGAAAAAATCCCCGCCGCCAGCCAGGGGACCATGAACAACCTGACCCTGGGCGGCTTTGACCCCAGGGTGGGCCGTCCCTTCGCCTACTACGAAACACTGGCAGGCGGAATGGGCGGCTCTCCAAACTCGCCCGGCCAGGACGCCGTCCATTCCCACATGACCAACACCCTCAACACCCCCATCGAGGCCCTGGAATACGCCTATCCCTTTCTGATGACCGAATATTCCATCCGGCGGGGCTCGGGAGGCGCCGGCCGGCGCCCGGGCGGGGACGGCTTGGTCCGGGAGCTGCAAGTGACCGCGCCGGCCGAGGTCGTGGTCATTTCCGAAAGGAGAACCTCCCGGCCGTACGGCTTGTCCGGCGGGGCCCCGGGGCTTCCGGGCCGAAATTTCCTTATCTTCGACGGCGCGGCCAGGGAGATGCCGGGCAAATTTTCCGCGACCCTCGAAGCCGGCGACGCCGTCAGGATCGAGACCCCCGGCGGCGGCGGCTGGGGTCGCCCCCGCGACCAAGGCTAGCCCGCTGCTCGACCGGGCAACCAGGCCTTATCCTTGCTTTTTTTTAATACTTGGGTCCACGGGGCAGTTTGGGCTTGCTTTTTATAGTTCAAAATTTCTATAAAGGAGGGGCTTATGTCGGAATTAATCCTCTCAAGCGTCACGGTTCGTTTCGGCGGGCTCCAGGCCCTAACGGATATCAGCTTCGCCATGAAGCCCGGCGAGGTCCTTGGCCTCATCGGCCCCAACGGCGCGGGCAAGACAACTATTTTCAACGTAATAACAGGCGTCTATCATATTACCAACGGCGACGTCACCTACAACGGCCAGTCCCTGCTCGGGCTCAGGCCCCACCGGGTGCTGGCCCTCGGCGTGGCCCGGACCTTTCAAAATATCCGGTTGTTCCAAAAAATGACCGCCCTGGAAAACCTGATGGTGGCCCAGCACTGCCGGACCAGGGTCGGGGTCGTGGGCGCGATCCTGCGAACCGGGGCCCAGCGAAAAGAAGAATCCCGCATCCGAAAAAAGGCCCTGGAAGCGCTCGCGTTCATGGGGTTGTCTTCCAAGGCCGATGAAGCGGCCTCCAACCTGCCCTACGGCCTGCAGCGACGACTGGAAATAGCCCGGGCCCTGGCCTCCGAACCTAAAAGCATCCTCCTGGACGAGCCCGCCGCCGGGCTCAACCCCCAGGAAGGCCGGGAATTGATGGCCGTGATCCGACGCATCTCCGGCCTGGGAATAAACATTCTGATGGTGGAGCACGACATGAAGGTGGTCATGGGCGTCTGCGACCGAATCGTGGTCCTGGATCACGGCGTCCTGATCGCCGAGGGCGCCCCGGAGGCCATCCAACGCAACCCGGTGGTGATCAGGGCCTACCTGGGCGAATGAACGCTTTTCCAAGGGCGACCGGGGTGTTCGGCCGCCCCTTTCCCAAAAAGGTTGTTTCAAAATTTACCAAGGAGGAGAGGATTATGAGGCGTTTATTGTTGGCGATCATGGTTCTGGCCCTGGGCTTGACCCTGTCGGCGGCCGGCGCGGCGTCGGCCGCGACCTTGAAAATCGGGAGTCTCAGCCCGCTGACCGGCCCGTACGCGGCCGACGGCAACGACATCAAGAACGGCGTGGAAACAGCCATCGCGGTCATCACCGCGGAAGGCGGGCTGCCCGGATTCGACAAAATCGAGCTTTCACCCCAAGACACCGCCTGCGACCCCCGCCAAGCCGTGGCCGCGGCCAACAAGCTGCTCAATGAAAAAGTGACCGGCGTCATCGGCGCCTATTGCTCCAGTTCCACCATTCCCGCTTCCGAGGTCCTGGCCGAGGAAGACATCGTCCAGATCACTCCCGCGTCCACCAACCCCCAAGTGACCGAACGCGGCCTGAAATACATGTTCAGGATGTGCGGCCGGGACGACGACCAGGGGCCGGCGGCGGTCAAGTTCATGAGCCAACACCTCCAGGCCAAGTCGGTTTTTATCGTCGACGACAAAACCACCTACAGCCAGGGCCTGGCCGACAACGTCCGGGAAAACTCCGTAAAAGCCGGCCTGACTGTCCTGGCCCATGAACACGTCAACCAGGGCGACAAGGACTTTTCCGCGATCCTGACCAAGGTCAAGGACGCCAAGCCCGACGCTTTTTACATCTGCCTCCAGAACTCCGCCACGGGCTCGCTGATGATGATCCAGGCCAAGCGCCTGGGCGTCCAGGCCGCCTTCCTCAGCCAGGACGCGGTCTTTCATCCCCAGCTAATTGAAATCGGAAAGGACGCGGCCGAGGGTCTCTACCTGACCTACGGGTACCAGGACGCGGAAAAACCGGAATACAAGGCCTTCCTGGCGAAATACAAGGAAAATTTCGGCGATCCCGGGTCATACTCGGCCTACGCCTATGACGGCGCCATGGCTTATTTCAAGGCCGTCAAGGCTGCCGGTTCCACCGACCCCGAAAAAGTCCGGGCCGAAATGATGAGGCTCGATTACGAAGGCGCTTCCAAGCATGTTAAATTCCGGGAAAACGGCGATTCCGGCTCGGAATACATCGTCTACGTGGTCAAGGACGGCGCGTTCAAGAAATTCTGGGACCCCGCCTCCGGAAAGCTGTATTAATAAACCCTCCCCGCCGAACACCGGCCCCGCCCGCCCGGCGGGGCCGGCGGCGGGATAGAGCGTCCGGTAGGCAAGATGGAATTCTTCATTCAACAGATAATCAACGGCTTGACGCTGGGTGGAATTTACGCCTTGGTCGCCCTGGGTTACACCATGGTCTACGGCATAATCC
>JAZDGM010000166.1:0-19708 GCA_043806915.1 Pseudomonadota bacterium
ATCGCCATGTTCGACCACGAGAGGAGCAGACGGACGGCGGAGAAGGGGGTTTCACATGAGTTTATGCGCGAACTTATCGCCGCCTCGGTGGTGCACGGACCGCTGCCCGCCTCCCTGGACCCCGCCGCCTTTCATCTGCCGACGTTCAAGGTTTCGCGCTGGTTGAGGGATGGCGACCTGATTGATCTCGGGGGCAAGCGCTTGGAGGTCCTACACACACCCGGCGAAGCGCCGGACCATATCTGCTTGCTCGACCCGGTTGACCGCATGCTTTTTACCGGCGACCTGTACTATAATGGGTCTATCTGGACGCATCCGCCCGGCGGCGATCCGACGACCTTCATTTCCAGTTACAGGCGGCTGCCGGCCAGATCGAGCGAGTACGACCGGCTGATGCCGAGCCATAATGAACCCTTGGCCCCGGCCGGTAAACTGGCCGAGGCCAAACAGGTGTTCCAGGATATTCTGGCCGGCCGCGCCCTGGGCGTGGCGCGGACGAATGAGTTCGGCGCCCTTACCCATGAATTCGGGTTCAACGGTTTTAAGGTTACTTGTTCCGTTTAGGGGGGCGGCGAGACCGTCGCTGCTCGTCGCCGGGAAAGTTAAAGTAATACCTTAACTATCGCCCCCCCAAAACAAGGGATATTTTCCAGCTTCGCCGCCGACAAAATTTTCAACCGTATCCCGCCGCAAGGGCTGTTTTCCTGATATTTATTATATATCAACTTGTTAACCTCGAGGTTCAAATATTTTACCTTCCGGTCGGCGGCGCCAAGACATTGTGAAAATAATATTTTAGGCCCACGAACAAGGTGGGTGAGCGGAACTAACCGGGCTAAAACAATACAAAAAAATTCCCGCGACTTCCTCGGTCCCCGGCGTTGGACGCGGGTTATGGCTGCTAGCCTCGCTTGACAGCGAAATAAGACCCGGGTATGTTCCGACCATACAGTCGAAATTTAATCCGACCAGTCGGTTTTATTAAGTCGGCCCCCAGGGGCCGCCGCCCCAAACCGGCCGGGTCCAGCCCGATCCCGGGTCGCCGCTTTTGGCGAGCCGGGGCGTTGACAGGAGGGACCTTGGGCTCAAGCAGTATTCTGGAAACCATCCGGAAGCCGCAAATTATTGACGCGGCCCTAAAAACCATCGCCGAGCGCGGCTTACAGAACGTAACCCTGGATAACGTGGCCCAGGCGGCCGGGCTCTCCAAGGGCGGGGTCGCCTACTATTTTCCCAGCAAGGAACTGCTGGTGGAACACGCGTTCGTGGAGTTTTTCAACCGGATTTTCGAACGGGGCCGGATCGCCCGGGACCAACAACACGACCCCTTGGAAAAAGTGCTGTCCTTTGGCTGGATTTACGACTGGCACGACCCGGACGTGACCGTGGGCTACCGGCTGTTGTTTGATTTCATGTCCCTGGCGTCCCAAAACGAGAAGCATCGGGCCATCTTACACGGTTGGATGGATGGATGGGTGACGCTGTTAAAAGAGGCCCTGGACGAGGGCGCGGCCGCCGGCCGGTTCATGATCGACGACACGGAAAGCGCGGCCAAGACCATTTCGGCCATTTACCAGGGCCTGGCCACCCGCTGGAACCTCGACCCGGAGGCGCATTCCACCGAGTGGGCCTTGTCCTCCGTTCGGGAGGCGATCACTCGGTTTTTGAGTATTTCCCTTTAAACACCAGGAGATGGAGGAGAAAGACATGGCGGTTTTCGAAAGCACGGAAAAAATGTACGAAGTATTGGGGACCCTCTTTCGGACCCTGCTCAACGATCCCGCGGCCGGTCCCAAATTCCAGAACGCCGACTTGGTCATCAGGTTCGTGATCAACGACCCGGACGGAGAAATCTGGTTGAGCCGGGACGGCGGCGTGCATTGCGGGTCCGCGGACCTAACGGCCACGGTGACCATGACCCTGAGCGGGGACAGTTGCCACCAGTTCTGGCTCAAACAGCTCGGCATGCCGACGGCCCTGGCCAAGGACAAGATCAAGGCCAAGGGCCCCATGCCCAAGGTTTTGAAACTCCTGCCGATTCTCAAACCCGCGTACGAAGCTTACCCGGACATCGCCAGGAAATTCGGCTTGCCCGTCTAGGGAGGAAGACTCATGAGCATGGAAAGAAGCCTCAAGCAGTACGAGACCGACCGCAAGGAAGCGGCCCGGATCGCGGCCCGGTTGCTCCTGGCCTCCGGAACGACCAGCCCCAGGGTCGGCGGAGTAGGGGAGTGCACCATTCATATCGTGGAAGACGAATGCGACATCGAGGACTTGTGCCGCCAGTTGGAAAAAATGTCCCCGGAAAACAAGGGTTGGGACTTTTTCAAGCGCGACGCGGCCATTCTGCGGGACGCCGACGCCATTTTGCTGATCACCTCGCTGCGGTCCCTGACCGATCCGGCGGACATCAACTGCAATATGTGCGGCAAGCTGACCTGCGAATACCTGAAGGCGGAGGAAAAGCTGCCGCGGGAGCCGGGCGTGGCTTTCACCGGGCCGCTGTGCATTTTCAGGGCCAACAACATCGCCTACGCGGTGGATGGGGTCGTCTCCCAGGCCCGCAACCTGGGCATCGATTACGGGGTGTACTGGTCGGTCGGCGCCGCGGCCATGCGCCTGGAGCTTCTGCCCCAGGCCGCCGGCTTCGCCCTGGGAGTGGGCATTTCCATCACCGAAAAAAGCCCATTCCGGGATATTCCCAAGAAATACGACGAAATGAACCAGCGGACCATGAACGACCGCATCATCCAAAGACTTTGGCCGCAATTCCGGTCGATTTACAGTTAGGAGATCACCATGGCCATACGGGAAATGAATGATTTGATCCAGTCCGGGTTGGACCGGGCCGTGGAACTGATGGCGGCGGCGGCCAACAACAGCTTCCGCTTTTCCAAAAAGAACACCCTCAAAATAGTGGCGGCGGGCAAGGAGGAAATGGAGGAGATCGCCGAGTTCTGTTTTTCCCTGGGCGACATGTCCCCCCTGGCCGCCCGCGACGGCCGGTTCGTCATGGAGCTGATCAAGGAGCCCTGCGCCCTGCTCCTGATCGGCGATAAAAGAAAGTCGGTCTTCAACTACAACTGCGGCGCCTGCGGGTACCGGACCTGCGCCGAGCTCAACAAGGCCGAGGAAGTCGAATCCCTCACCGCCAACGGGCCTTCCTGTCAGTTTCGGAACCTCAACTTGAACATCGCCGCCAACGCGGCGGCCGGCCTGGCCTGGCGACTGGGCTTTCATTGCCGGGTCTTTTCCACCCTGGCCTTCGGCGCCCTGGCCATGAAAGTCCTGGATGACTGCGACCTGGCCGCCGGCGTTTGCATCAGCGCGGCCAAGGAAGACCCCTTCTTCGACCGCCATAAGTACTGGACCCAGGACCACTGGGACGAGACCTTCAAGAAGGAATTCCCGACCTTTACCCGGGGCTTCATCGGCGCCGTCGAGGACTAGGGAGGAACGAGGGCATGTCCAAGGCTCATCTGAACCAGGTCATCGCTTCCCACCTGGTGGAAATAAAGGCGGACGAGAAACCCGACCAGGAAGTGTTCGTTTTTGAGCGCGGCGTTCACGGCGAGGACGTCCTGACCTATCGGGACCTTCACGAAAATTCCAACAAAATCGCCCGGCTGCTCCTGCAAAACGGAGTGGGCAAGGGAGACGTCTTCGCGGTTTTCATGAGAAACTACCCGGAATTCGCCTACGCCCTCCTGGCCGGAACAACCATCGGCGCCATGATGGTCCCGGTGGACCCCCGGTCCCGGGGCGAGCGGTTGAAATTCCTGCTGGGCCACAGCCGGGCCAAGGCCCTGATAACTTCCACCGAGTGCGTCGAGGCCCTGGAGGAAGTGGTCCGCGGCCTGCCGGACCTCAAGTTCGTCGCCGTCGCCCGGCAACGGGACCAGGAAACCCCGCCGCTTACCAACTACCACGTCCTCAACGAGACCCTGGAAAAAAATACCTGGGACCGGGTCGAGCAGGGGATCATGGACGTGCGTCACCCCATGGAGATCATCTATACTTCCGGCACCACCGGCGATCCCAAGGGCGTGATGATCCGGAACAACCGCACCGGGCTTTACAACATCCTGACCAAGATCGTCTGGAAATACAAAAAAACGGACACGCTCTACACCGGGCTCAGCCTAACCCATGGCAACGCCCAGACCGTGACCTTTTTCCCGGCCCTATACATGGGCGTCAAGGGCGTTTTCAGCCCCCGCTTCACCAAAAGCCGCATCTGGGACGTCTGCCGGAAATACGGCTGCACCAGTTTTTCCCTGCTGGGCGGCATGATGGCCGGCATTTACAACGAACCCGAAAAAACGGACGACGCGGACAACCCCGCGGCCACCGTTCTCAGCGCCGGGACCCCCGCGGCCATCTGGGAAGGTTTCGAAAAACGCTTCAACGTCAACATTCTAGAATGGTACGGCGCGGTGGAAGGCGGGTTCGCCTACAAGCCCGCGGGCCAGGGACCGGTGGGCTCCTTCGGCAAGCCCGTGCCCGGCATCATGGAATTCCGGATCGTGGACGAACAGGACCGGGACGTCCCGACCGGCCAGGTCGGCGAATTGATTTCCCGTCTCATCAAGGGCGAAACCAAGGTCGACTACCTCGGGCTGCCGGCGGAATCGGAAGCCAAGACCAAGGGCGGCTGGCTCCGGTCCGGGGACATGGTCCGCAAGGACCGGGACGGTTGGTATTATTTTCATTTCCGCAAGGGCGCGGAACTGCGGCGGGCCGGGGATTTCATCCAGCCCGACTACCTGGAGGCGGTCATCGGCCGCCACCCGGATGTGAGCGAGGTCTGCGTGTACGGGGTCCCGGCCGCTTCCGGCGCCCCGGGGGAAAGCGACCTCGTGGCCGCGACCTGCCCCTTCGCGGGCCGGACCATCGACCCGGCCTCGATTTTCGCCTGGTGCCGCCAAAACCTGGAGCCGAACCAAGTCCCGTCCTACCTCCAGGTGGTGGACGACATCCCCAAGAGTATTTCCGAAAAGGCCCTGGACCGGCTTTTACGGCAGGATTTTTCACCCGAGGCGGCCAATGTGTTCCGGTCCGCCGAGCACCGCTAAGGAGCGCGCATGTCATATCTTGATATCAGCATGGAACTGACCGACGAGCATCTGGCCCTGCGGGATAACGTCCGCAAGTTCGCCCTGGACGTTCTGCGGCCCGCGTCCCTGGTCCTGGACAAGCACCCCCCGGAAAAGGTGATCGAGCAGGGTTCCCTTTACTGGGACTGCATGAAGAAGATGTATGAGCTTCAGTACCACACCGTGCTGACGCCCGATGAATACGGCGGCCTGGGACTGGACCCCCTGGGGGTCCACATCGTGTTCGAAAACCTGGCCTACGGCAGCGTGGGGTTCACGGTTTCCCTGGGCTGCGCGTTGTTTTCGCCCTTTTTGGCTTCCATGGTCCCGGACGACAACCTGATCGAAAAGGTGATCATGCCCTTTGTGGAATGCCGGGACGCGAGCGTCATGAGTTGTTGGGGCATCACCGAGCCCAACCACGGCTCCGACAACCTCATGCCCGGCACCGAGTTTTTTCACCAGCCGGAAATCACCCACCAGGTCAAGGCGAGCCGCAAGAACGGCGGGTATGTTCTCAACGGCCAGAAATCGGCTTGGGTGTCCAACGGCCCCATCGCCACGAATTCCACCTTGTTCGTGGGGCTTGACCCGTCCCTGGGCATGGCCGGCGGCGGGGTGGCCATCGTCGACCTGACCCAGCCGGGGGTTTCCCGGGGCAAACCCCTGGACAAGCTCGGGCAGCGGGAGCTTCCCCAGGGTGAAATCTTTTTCGAGGACGCCGTCGTGCCCGGGGAGTTCATGATCATTGACCCGGAAAGCTATGAAGTCATGACCGAAGTAGTCCTGGCCACGGCCAACGCGTCCATGGGGGCCTTTTTCACCGGCGTGGCCCAGGCCGCCTATGACCTGGCCCTGGAATACAGCGGCGCCAGGGTCCAGGGCGGAAAGCCCATCGCCCGGCACCAGGCGGTCCAGAAAAAACTCTTCGAAATGTTCACCAAGGTCGAAACGGCCCGGGCCTTTTCCCGCGCGGCCATGATCTACAACATGAACACCACGCCGCCGGCCCTGCAATTTTCCCTGGCTTCCAAGGTCTACTGCACCAAGGCGGCCTTTGACGTGGCCAGCGAGGCGGTCCAACTGTTCGGCGGGTACGGCCTGTCCAAGGAATACCCGATTGAAAAAATCTTTCGCGACGCCCGGGCCGGAATGATCGAGGACGGCTCCAACGATTCCTTGTCCGTGGTCGGCGGCGCGATTCTTACGAAAGAGGTCCTGGAAAGATGAGCGACGTCTATATTATCGGCATCGGAATGAATCGTTTCAACAAGTATCCGGATAAAACCGTGCGGACCATGGCCGAGGAAGCCGTCAACCTGACCCTGGCCGACGCCGGCCTGGACAAGAAGGCCGTTCAGGCCGGGTTCTTTTCCAACACCTTCTGGGGGATGTTCGATAATCAACATTCCATCCGGGGGCAAGTGGTGTTCCGGGGCCTGGGCCTGGACCGCATCCCGGTCACGAACGTGGAAAACGCCTGCGCCGGCGCCTCCACGGCCCTCCACCTGGCCTGGACCGGGGTCAAGGCGGGGCTGTACGACGTGGCCCTGGCCGTGGGCTCGGAAAAGATCACCAGCCCGGACAAGATGAAATCCCTATCGGCCTACGCCTTCTGCATGGATGTGGAAAATTTCGACAAGCACATCCAGATGATCATGAGCGTGGGGCAGTCCTTCAAGAACGTGACCCTGCCCGCGGACGAATCCGCGCCCGGCGCCGGCCGGAGCATCTTCATGGACGCCTACGCCATGGGCGCCCGCTGGCACATGGATAGGTTCGGTTCCACCCAGGAACAACTGGCCGCCATCTGCGCCAAGAACCATTTCCACGGGTCCCTTAACCCCAAGGCCCAGTACCAGACGCCCATGACCGTGGCGGAAGTCCTGGCCGACCGGTCCGTGGCCTACCCCCTGACCAGGGCCATGTGCGCTCCGGTGGGGGACGGCGCGGCGGCGGCCCTGGTCTGTTCCGAGAATTTTGTCAAGAAACATGGCTTGCGCCGGGCGGTCAGGATCAAGGCCTCGGTCCTGGGGCAGGGCTCGGACCGGGACTTGGACGGGCTTGATATCGGGGAACGGCTTTCCCGCCAGGCCTACGAGCAGGCCGGGCTCGGGCCCCGGGATATCGACCTGGCCGAGCTGCACGACGCCACCGCGTACGGCGAGCTTCATCAGAGCGAGGTCATGGGGTTCTGCCGGGTCGGGGAAGGCGGCTTGTTCGCCCAGTCCGGCGCCACCCGCATTGACGGGGCCAAACCCATCAACACCAGCGGCGGGCTGGAATGCCGGGGGCATCCCATCGGCGCCAGCGGGCTGGCCCAGATATTTGAAATAGTTGAGCAAATCAGGGGAGAAGCGGGCGCCCGGCAGGTGAAAAACGCCCGGGTCGGCCTGGCTGAAAACGGGGGAGGGAACATCGGCGTGGAAGAGGCGGCCATGTGCATCCATATCCTGGAAAAAGCGTGAGGCCGATTTAGGCGCGGCGAGCGGCGGAGGCCTTGCCGCGCTCCCCCCGACGCCGGCAACCGGCGCTTCCCCGGCCGAGGCCCCCCGGCCGGGTCTGGGGACCCAGCCCGGCTTGGTTTATTTCTTTCCATGGCCCAAGGAGGGTTAGGTGAAGCAATTCGATCTTAGGGGTAGATATTGCCTGGTGACCGGGGCCGCCTCGGGCATAGGCCTGGAACTGGCCCGGGCCTTGGCCGGGGAAGGCGCCCACCTGGTGTTGGTGGACCTGCCCGGCGCCCGGGAACGCCTGGAATCCCTGGCCGAGGAATTAAGGCGCGGTCGGGGCGTGGAAGCCGCGGTCATAACCCGGGACCTGGCCCTGGACGATGGTCCCCGGGAAGTATACGAGCAGGCCCGGGCGCTGAACGTCCCGGTGGACGTGCTGGTCAACAACGCGGGCTTGATGGCCTACGGCCTGTTCCACGACATTCCGTTGGAGAAAAGCGAGCGCCTGGTGAAAGTGAATGTCACCGCGTACCTGGCCTTGATGAGATTGTTTCTTCCGGACATGATCGCGCGCGGGCGCGGCCGGGTCCTGAACGTCTGCTCGGTTGCGGCCTTTCAGGCCACGGCTTTTCACGCCGTTTACGGGGCCGCCAAGGCCTTTGTCCAGTCCTTGAGCGAAGGAGTGCGTGAGGAACTTCGGGGAACGGGGGTGGTGTTGTCCACCTTGAACCCGGCCTATACCAACACCCCCATGCTGCAAAGCGAGGGTTTTCCAAAAAAATTGTGGTGGTACTCCATCAGCGGCCTGGGGTCCCCCCAGGAAGCGGCCCGGGCCGGCGTCAAGGTCCTCAAGACCGGCAAGTCCTATTATATTCCGGGCAAAAAGCACTGGGTGGTCCATGTGCTGGCGCCCCGTCTTTTTCCGCGAAGAATCATTTCCGGCCTGTCCTATTACGTTCTTCGGTCAAAAAAGGGCGGTTGAGCGCCAAGGGTGTAGCCGCGCCGGCCGCCGGGGGCGGCGCGGTTCCGATTTTCTTTTCGCTTGAAACCCTTTTTTAGGTATGGCAAAATGAACAGGTAGGCATCCAAGGAATTTCGGGGTGTTAGTCGGGGGAATTTCGGGGTGTTAGGCCGGGCCTCCCCCTCCCGGGCCGGCGGGCGCCGGAATACTTGGAGCGTTATCCCGGTATTGTGGGAATAGGCAGGGCGGGTCGCTGTTCGCCGGGCGTCCCGGGGAACCGCGTCGGATTCCGCCGAAAACCTTCAAGCATCTTGTCGGGCCATAAGAGGTGGTTCATGAAAAAAATCTATCTCGCGGTATTGTTTTTCGGAGCCGCCGTGTTTTTCGGAACAACGGCTTGGTGCGGGCAGTCAACCATCTCCCTGGGAGAGCATGTGGCCTGCATGGGGACCGATAAGTCCGTGAACGAGACCGAGTCCGAGGCGATCAATGGGGCCAAGAAAAACGCGGCCGGACTTGCTTCCACCTATATCAAGTCGGAATTCGAGCATAAAATCGTGAGCAAAAGGGTGGGGGACGAGTCGGTCGACGCCGAGCTGGGCAAGGACTTGGTGGGCGCCTATGTCAACGCCCAGGTCAAGGTCCTGGATGTCCTGGCCAAGGATTGGGAAAGCAACGCTGAATACGGGAAGTGCTGCCGGGTGAAAGTGCGGGCCGAGATAATCCCGGATGAGTCCGCCATCCAGAACCCGGAAAAATTACACGACCTGGACAACCCCACCCTCCCCCTGGTGGTGAAGGTCTGGGCCAACTCCGAGATCTATCGGTCCGGCGAACTTATGAAAATATACCTGCGGGGCAACAAACCCTTCTACGCCAGGGTCATTTACACCATGGCCGACGGAACCATCCTGCAACTGCTGCCCAACGGTTACCGGCGGGATAATTATTTCAACGGCGGGACCATGTATTCCATTCCTTCCGGGCCCGACCAGTTCAAGCTGGAAGTTTCCCCGCCCTTCGGGAAGGAGTCGCTGACCGTATTCGCCAGCACGGAACCCCTGGGAACGGTGGACGGCCAGGACGTCGGCCAGGGCTTGACGGCTTTTGACAGCTCCCTCGCCGCCATCTCCAATAAAACCCGGGGCATCAAGATCATCGGCGAGGGGGCGGTCCGGATAAAAGGCGCCGCGGAATTTTTCGAGACCGAAACCGAGGTGGTCACCGGAGAATAGGGTTTGTCCGGCTTCGAAGTCGGCCTTTCCGGCTCCCCCCGCCCGGGCGAGAGATGTTTTTGTCTTCAAAAACGAATAGTTATGGCTACTCGCTCGCGGGTTGGGGCTTTTTTTCCGCGGCGGCTAGGCGCGTCAGTTCCTTTTTCAACTCCCCATATTCACTGACATGATAATCCGCTTCCAGCCCGGGATTCTTGTAGGCCCAGAACCTCAGCCCAGCGGCCCGCGCGGTCTTTTGATCGACGGCGGAATCGCCGATAAAAACCGTCCGGTCCCGGGAAATTCCCAAAATACCGAGGATTTTTTCCGCGCCTTCCGGATGGGGCTTGGGCCTGGCAACGTCATCGGCCGTGACAATGGTGCGGAACCAGTTGGAAATGCCCAACATTGCGAGGATGCGGGGCGCTTCGTTCCCGCCGTTGGTGTTGACCGCCGCCTCGATTTCCGCGTCCCTTAAAAAGGAAAGAAATTCCGGCAAGCCCGGCTCCACTTTCACGCGGGTCGACATATCGTCCCAGTCCAACCTGGCGACTTCCTCCCAGGCCCGCGCCGTGAGTTCCGGCGGGGTCACCCGGTCGAGGCCGTCCCTGACGGTGGAAACCCAGACATAGTCTTCCTCTTCCCGCGACAAGGGGCGCAGCCCCAGAATTTCGCGGATGCGATTATAGAAGTACATGGTGGAATCCCAGGAATCTATCAATACGCCGTCACAGTCGAAAATTATGGCCCGCGGAGCGCCTTCCAGTCGGTTTGCTGTAGCAGACATGGGTTCTCTTTCCAATTTTGTGGGGCCGATCCCGCGTCAAGCGCGAAAATAATAAAAAAAACTTGAACATTGCCCCGGAGTTATCGGACAATGACCCTGTTTGGACATCGCCGCTTCCCGATTTTACACAGGACGTGAGTATAATGAAGCTGAAAAGTTGTTTTTCCTTTTCGCTGCTCGTTTTTTTTCTGTTATCCCTATTGGGCGCGGCCCCGTGCCGGGGGGAAATAGACCCTTTTTTTCGCCCCTTGGCGGCCAAGCTGGCCAGGTCCGGTTTTGACGAGGCCTGGATCGCCAGGCTGTTCGAATCCCCGTGCCTGACCTTTTCGACGCGCCCCATGAGACTGCGGCTGACCGTCAGGGAATCCAAAATCAACTACGCCCGGTACCTGGAAACAAGCGCCATCGAGAAGTCCAGGCGATTTTTGAACGCCCAAGGTGAAATCCTGGCCTTGGCGGAACGGAAAACCACTGTTCCGGGAGAAATAGTCACCGCCATTCTGCTACTGGAAACGGGATTCGGCGAGTACATGGGCCGTTTTCCCGCCCTCCAGACCCTGGCTTCCCAAGCCGTCGCCGACCGGCCCGAAGTGGCGGCCATGGTCTACAACGAACTTTCCCCCGAGGAAAAGCGGCGCTGGACCAAGGAGGCCGCGGCCCGGCGCCTGGCGGCCCGGGTCCCCTGGTTCATGGGCGAACTGAAGGCCTTGCTCGTCCATCTTCGGGAAACCAACGCCGACCCTTGCCGGGTCAACGGCTCCTACACCGGCGCCATCGGTTTTTGCCAATTTCAGCCTTCGAACCTGAAGCCGTACGGACGGGACGGCAATGGCGACGACGTGGTGGACCTTTTTCAAATCGAGGACGCGATAATGAGCGCCGCCAACTACCTCAAGGGGCATGGCTGGCGGCCGGGCCTCGACCGCGACGGAAAAAAAGCGGTGTTAAAAAGATACAATAACAGCGAACCTTACGCCCGAACCATCCTCGGGGTGGCGGAGTTGTTGGCAAAATGACATTTTTCCCGCCCGGACTCATGTTCATCCTTCCATCGTCCCTGGCCGCGGCCCAGGAAAGACGCCGCCTGTTGAACCTGGCGCCCGGCGGGGCCATCTTGGGGCCCCGACTATACACCTTCGGCCGGTTGGAGGCCGAATCGGCCGGGGAAGCGTCCGGGTCCCTCGGGAAGATATCCGATCCCGCCCGGGACTTGGTGTTGGAAAAACTTCTCGACGCCGAAAAGGAAGCCCTGGGGTGGCCGGCCGGTTCCTCGGCCGAAGGCCTGGGCAAGAGGCTAGTCGGCCTGATAAACCAGTTAAGGCTTTCCCGGGTTTCCCCCGGGGAATTTTCCCAATTAGCCGAGGGGCTTATCCCGCCGGAGCGCCTGGAAGCCCTGACCCGGGTTTTCCAGGGGTATGAGGATTTTCTGGCGGATAGGAACATGACGGATGGCCCCGGACTTCGCCTCGGCCTAATAAACCGTTTAAAATCGGGGGCTATCCCCAAAACCCTAAGGCACATCAACAGAATTGAACTGCTAGGCTTTCATCGGCTGACTCCGTTCCAAGCCGAATTATGTCTGGCCTTGTCCGAGGCCGGCCTGAAGGTGGCGGTCGAGCTGACCTGCCCGGAATGGGTGTTCGATTTCCAGCGGGATTCCGAGGAATGGCGCGACTCGCCGTTCCTGGAGACCCTGGCCTCGGCCGGGACGCTGGAAGCGGCCGGTTCGACCAGGACGAACCTCGAACTTGCCTTTACCGACCCCAGACTCCGCGGCCCCGCGTCAAAAAAGGTCACGCGGCGGCTTAACGATCTTTTTCGACCGAATCTGGACCCGGCCGGCCGGGACGAGGGCGGGACGGGGCTGGAAATCGTGGCCGCGGCCGGACGTTACGCCGAGGTGGAAGAGATTGGGCGCCGGGTCAACGGGTTGATCGAAACCGGCGTCGCGCCGGAAGCGATCGCCCTGGCGGTCAGGGACCTGGGTCGATACGGTCCCCTGGTGGAAGACGTTTTTCGCCGTTTTCGACTGCCTCTTTTTTTCCGCCGCGGGGCTCCCCTGGCCATCCAGGTCCCGGTCCGGGCCTTGAACGCCCTGCTGAACCTGGCCGCCTCCCACTGGAACCGCGAACTGGTGCTGGACCTGCTCGCCTCGCCCTACCTGGACCTGGGGTTTGAAATATCCCGGGCCAGGATCGTGGAGCTCTCCGCCTTGGCCGGAGTCACCGACGAAAGGGCCGGCGGGGGCTGGGAAGCCAACTTACAACGCCTGGCCCAGGCCAGGCCGGCGGATCGGGCGGACGTGGAAAAAATACTGGCGGGACTGAAAAGATTGAAAGACCGCGTCGCCCCCTCGGCCCAGCCCCGGACCTGGTCGGAATTCGCGGAAAAAGCGGTCGAAATGCTCGAACAATTCGGGTTTTCGCGTCTGCTTCGGGCCGATCTGGAATTCATCCATCGTGATGCTCCGGCCTGGAGCATGTTGCGGGAAACCCTGGCGGATTTAGCCCGCGCCGCCGCGGAGGCCGGTCGGGAGCAAGAGCTGCATCCGCCTGAATATTTTTCCAAAAAACTCATTACCGCCCTGGAAGAGCGCAACGTCGGACCCTCCCTGGGCGGCGCCGGGGGCATCATGGTCGTGGCGGTCCACGATCTCCATGGTCTCTTTTTCGACTACCTGTTCCTGGCGGGCTTGAACGAGGGGGAATTCCCCAGGCCCGGCCGGGAAAACATCATCATGGGCGACGCCCAGGTCGCGGAGTTGAACCGCCGGGCCGGGCGCCGGGTCCTGGCCACCACCGCCGCGGAGACCAGGCAGGAGGAGCTAGTCTTTTTTCACGCCCTGGCCTCGGCCGGACAAGGCTTGGTTCTATCTTTCGCCCGGATGGACTCCCAAGGCCGGGTCCGGCTGCCCTCCTCGGTCCTGGACGAAGTCACGAGGCTCTGGCCCGAGGGCGAGCTGGCCGTTTACTCGCCTCCGCCGGGCGTCATACCTTCCCTGGACCAGGCCCTGACCCGGGAGGAACTGTTCGGTGGTTTGACCTCAACCCTTTTTCAGGGTTCCGACCCGACCCCGGCCCGGGAAATATTAAGCGTGTTGTTCGAAAACCGCCCGGACCTTCCACCGGAATGGGAGTCCCTCCTCGGACGGATCGTGTTGGAAAAAAAGCGCCTTTCCGGCGCGGCGGACCTCTTGTCCGGAAAAATCAGTCCCCGTTTCATAACTTCCTGGCTGGCCGGCTTGCCCCGCCACCAAGGCGCGCCGCTGCTGTCCCCCACCTTCCTGGAAGAATTCGGGCGGTGTCCCTTCCTTTTCTGGGCCGCGCGGGTGATCGGCCTGGAACCTCCCGGGGAAGCCGGCGACGAAGTCGATCCCCGGGACGAGGGCCGGCTCCTGCACGACATTTTGAAGGACTTTCTCCGGGAACGCCGCGACCAGGGCCTGCCGTCGCTCCAGGGAACCCGGGACGAGGCGGAACACCTCGGCCGCGTGGAAAAAAAGGTCCTGGACCGGGCCGAGGGACGCCTGCCCTTGGGACGCCGTCCCTTGTGGGAGGCCCGGCGAAAAAACATCGGCCGGATTCTGGAACAGTGGCTTCGCCGGGAGCCGTCTTTCGCGGGCGCCTACCGCCCTTCGTTTTTCGAGTGGGATTTCAAGCCCGGCGGGACCGCTCCCCCCTTGGAAATCGAGCTGGCGGCCGGTGGAAAAATTTTTATCCAGGGCCGTCTGGACCGGATCGACCTGGCCCCGGACGGGGCCCGGGTTATCGATTACAAACTCAGTTCCAACGCCGCTCAATACGGTCGGCTTCTTAAACCGGACCAACTCGGCGTGGTCAGTTTTCAGGCGCCGACCTACCTCGCCGTCGCGGCCCGGGAGTTCAAGCGGCCGGTGGAAGCGGTCTTCCTGCTTCTGAAGGATTTTTCCACGTCGTGGAAAAAAACCTGCGCGCCCGAGGACGCGTCCTTGCTGGCGACCGACCCGGGCTTGAGGCGGGAACTCGCCGCGCAAGGCCGCCTGAATTTTTTCAACCGCGTGGAAGAGACCTGGACCAGGCTTGTTTCCGGACTTTTTTTCCCCGCTCCGGAAACCGGACCCTGTGAGTATTGCACGTTCAGAACGACCTGCCGTTCCTTTTCCCTGGAGGGCGCGCCGGGGGAGGGGCCATGACCTGGTTTGATATCATGCTGATTTTAAGGCATAATTATTATATAACCAGTTAAATTGTTTTACTGGTTATGGCCATTTTTGCCACTATTTCGCGGTCGCGCCGACCTTGACCGCGCTTTTACCTCGGAAAGAGACGGGCCCCATGACCGGACCGGAAACGAAGTGGACCGAAAAGCAGAGCCAGGCCCTGGCCTTCGAGGCCAACCTTTGCGTGCTGGCCGGCGCCGGCTCGGGCAAGACCATGACCCTGGTGGAACTCCTGCTCCGGCTCCTGGAAGGCCGCATCCCCGGCTTCAAAAAAGGCCTGGACCTGGGGGAGGTCCTGGCGCTTACGTACACCGAAAAGGCGGCGCGGGAAATGAGGGACCGGGTCCGACTGGCCTTGAACCGAAAAATCCGGGAAGCCGACCCCGGGACCGAGTCCTTGTGGCGAAAACAACGGCGGCGGTTGGACCAGGCCCAGATAACCACCATTCACGGGTTCTGCCTGCAACTACTTCGCGCGCGCGGCCTGGAAGCCGGGCTTGACCCTGACTTTTATATTCTGGACGAGGAACGGGATTTTCAGGATGAGTTCATCAGAAATCTCCTCCTGGACTGGCTTCAGGAAGGCCGATCCGATTTGCTCGACCTGCTGGACTATTTTCCCTGGCTGTCGCGGGGCCGGTCCTGGGGCGTCGATTCGCTGTTGACGCAGGTCCTGGGGCGGAGCCGGACTTTCGGTCGACGCCAGGTCCCGGAGGACGGTCCGGGGGTCGATATTGCCGGGTTGATCGAGGCGGTGGCCGATTCCGCCCGCATGATAAACGAACTCATCCAAGCCAAGCGGGTCCCGCTGGGCAAGGAATACGGCCGACGGGCCAAGGCTTTTTCATTGAAGGCCCTGGAATTGTCGGCCGGGGGCCTGTCCGGGGAGGAAATCCTGGCCCGGGCGGCGGAGTTAAGGTCCGACATTAAAGGTAACTGGTACGCGGCCAAGGCCCCCAAGGACAACGCCCTGGCCGCCTTGGAGCTTTTGGCGGGAGAGCGGGCCCGGCGCCTGGCCAAGCCCTTGAAAGCCAGGATTTTCCGCCTGGCCGAAGCCCTGGCCGAGGAGTTGGACCGGGCCAAGGAACGGCGCAAGGCCCTGGACTTCGACGATCTTCTTCTGAAAACCAAGCAGCTCCTGGCCGAAAACATCAAGGCGCGAGCGGAAATAAAACAGCGCTTCCAGGTCGTCTTGATCGATGAATTTCAGGACGCCAACCGGCTGCAAGCCGATATCCTGGCTTTTCTGTGCGAGCCCGAGGGGCGGGAAGACCGGTTGGGACCGGACGCCTCGCCTTTCGAGGACCTGGCCAGGGCTGCAAGACGCTTGGTGGTATTCGGCGACCCCAAGCAATCCATTTACCGTTTTCGCGGCGCGGAAGTCAATGTTTACGGCAAGCTGCGGGATTCCATCCTCGGAAACGGCGGTAGGCTGACGCCCTTGGATAAAAATTTTCGGTCCCAGGGACGCCTGGTCCGCTTCTTCAACTCCTTTTTCCCCGAAATCATGAAGCCCGGCGAGGATTTCGAGTCCGAATACGGCCCCAACGACCGACAAACCTGGCATCGACCCGACCTTGGACCAGGGCCGGCCGCCTTTCTCCTGGATTTACCGCCTGTTGAAGGCGCGGCCCCGGCCCGGGAAAGGGAAGCCCTGGCCTTGGCCGATTATCTGGCCCGGCTGTTCGGCGGCGGCGAAGGCGTCGTGATCGGGGCCGGCCGGACGCCCACGCCCGGCGACGTCGCGGTCCTGTTGCGGCGCTTCACCCATCTCAAGGTCTACGAGGAGGCTTTTCGGCGGGCCGGCCTGCCCTTTTACACGGTCAGGGGCAAGGGCTTTTACCAATGCCAGGAAGTCTGGGATTTGATCGACCTCATTTTTTTTCTGGCTGATCCGACCCATGGGCCGGCCCTTTTAGGGGTGTTGAGATCGCCCCTGTTCGGGATTTCCGACGAGGTCCTGACCCGCCTGGCTTGGCCTTCCCCGGGAACGCCCCAACCCCTGGCCTCGTATTTCGTCCCCGGGGCCGGCGACCTTGACTGGCCTCCGGACCTGGGGGAAGAGGACCTCGCCCCGCTAGGACAAGCCCGGGAAATTCTGCGGTGGCTGTCCCGGCGGGCCGGCCGAACTTTTCCCGCGGAACTGATCGAGGCGGCGGTGGAAAAAACCCAGTTCCTGGCCGTGCTGCTGGCCCAGTCGCAAGGCGCGCGAAAAGCCGCCAACGTTCAGGGGTTTATTGAGCTGACCCGAACCTTGCCCTTGAATTCCCTATCCGCGCCCGGGGAATTGAGTCGCTTTCTGCTTCGACGCCTGGCCGATTCCCAGGACGACCCGGAAGCGCAGGTCAGCGCCGAAGGGGCGGACGCGGTCCGGATAATGACCATCCACCAAGCCAAGGGCCTGCAATTTCCCGTCGTCCTGGTCCCGGATGTCGGACAAAAACACCGGGCCGACCCAGGGCCCCTTCTGTTTGGAAATAGGGACAGCTTCGCCTTGAAATTCAAGGACCCGGCCGCCGGCGAGAGCCTCCGGCCCGGCGATTACGCCCTCTTTCAGGAACAGGACCTGATCAGGGAACGGGCGGAATACCTGCGGCTTTTATACGTGGCCGCCACCAGGGCCGAGGACCTGCTGGTCTTTTCCGGAACTTCCGCCCGGAGCGGGGAAGATGATTTCTGGCTGGGCCTGCTGCGGGGGTTCGCGGAAAATAACGGGGACATCCTGGGCGTCATTCAAGTGATGGATGAGGAACGGCCCCCGTCCGCGACGGCTTGTTCCCACAACAACCTCGACCCGTCCCGGCTCGAACCCCTGCCGGCCTCGGCCCCCACCCGCGAAATCCTGCATCGCGTCCTGGACCGGCCCACGCCCCGTCCGTCGGAAATTACCATTAACGTTACTGACTTGACCCATTTCCTCCAGTGCCCCCGCGCGTTCTATTTTGAAACGTTGCTGGGCGCGCCCCCGGAAAAACCGTTCAACCTGGAAAGGGAAGCCGAAACAGGGCCGAGCCCCCGGGAAAAAGGGCTTGTTTTTCATTATCTCCTGGAAACCCTCGAGCTGAAAACAAAGCCCGACCATCAACGGTTAACGGCCCGGGGCCTGGAATGGGCCCGCGGGGAAGGGTGGAACTTCAATGAAAAAACAGCCGCCGAAATATCCGGGTCGGTCCTGGATTTCCTGGCGGGCGAGTGGGGGCGGGACCTCCTGGCCCACCCCGAGATGATGGTTCAACGGGAGTGCCCGGTTTGGTTGAAGGTCGAGAGCCGGGCCGGGGACGTTCCGGCCTTGATCATCACCGGCGAGATAGACTTGTTTTACCTGAAGCCGGACGGCTCGATTCGCCTGGTCGACTATAAATTCGCTTCTCCCAGGGAAGCTGGTCGGTATGAACCCCAGGTTAAAACCTACGCCCTGGCCCTGAATCGGGCCGGCCTGGCGCGGGAAATGGAAGCCGGATTGTGGTTTGCCGGGGCCGGGGCGGGTAGGGCGGTCGCGATTCCCCTCCGACCCGGCTGGATCGATCAATTCGAGGCTGATCTCAACGCGGCCGCCGGACGCCTGGCCGGGATCATGCGTCCGGACGCCCAGGCGCCCGAAATTCCGCGGCCCTGTCCGAACCCCGCCTGCGGGTTGAAGTACCTCTGCCGGACGGAAGGGGACCAAGGAGCGTCTTGACTAGGCCGGGACAAGGCCCCGCCGACCGGCCCCGGCGACGAAGGAGTAGGGGATGCCGAATGAAATCCTGACGTTCGCCAACTTTACCTTCAAAATACTATCGAGAACCACCAAGGTCATCGTCGGCCGGGGCATTCGGGACGAGGAACGGTTTTTCCTCAACTGGGGGGAATATGTCGAGGCCCTGGGCCGGGTGGGGGGCGGCCTAGGCGCCCAGGCCAAGGAGCTGGGGGAGCGCTACGACGGGCGCCGGATGGACCGGGGGGCGTTCGAGGACTTATTGAAATTTCAGGAACGATTCCGGGAAATCCTGGACCATATCTGCCGCGCCCGGACGATCCCTCCCGATATTTGGGCTGAAATATTCCGTGAAAATAGTGGATTACGTGAAGTAGTAAAACCAATTGACGATGTTTTTACTTCTGTTGGACCGGCAGAACTGGCGGGCCTGGCCTTTCGGCGTGAAATCAGGACGGGCCTTTACCGGCATTTTCTTTTCGCCTCCCTGAGGGACTTGATCGTGGCGAGGAAAATTTTTCGTTTCCGCCGGTGTCCGGAATGCCGGAAGTTCTTTTTTGACGAAACTAAAAACGGGCGGAAAATTTACTGCAGTCCGACTAGTTGCGGCAACAGGGCCAAGCAGCGGGCCTTTACCAGGCGAAGGGCGGCGAATGAACCCGGCGCGAAAAAAAGGCTGCCGTGACGCCCGCGGATGCGGCCGGGGGGTGGAATCACGCTTGAAGCCCCAATCGCTCGGCCCGAAGGGGCGCGTTCCGGTAGACGATCCTGAAAACCTCGAACCGTTGTCTCAGGGTCATGGTGAAATAGAACGGGCTCAACATAAGGATGGCGATGATTTGTCGTTTGCTCATGACTTTTTTCTCCCCACTCCTTTTATGGTACTTATCGGCTCTTGGCGGAAAAAAATTAATCCGGGTTTTCCATCCGCCGATAAGACGGTCATAACCGGCGTCCGCCGCTGTTCCCCGGTTTGTCAGCGGCCATCTGATAATGCCTAAAACCTGGCCATCTGAAAATGTATTGTTCCCTTCTTTTTCAGTTCAAAAAAATTGACTTCTTCATTTTTTTTCTTTTCGATTTCTTGCCGGCGTGGCCTCTTGTATCCTTGTCATCGGGCAGGGAGGGCTAACATTATTCGCTGGTTCCCAAGCTCTATCAAGTTTTTACTTGACGGTTTGAGGTGAAGCTTCGCCGAGAAATATGGATGTCTTTGTTAACTTAAAGCCCCCCTCACCCCAGCCCTCTCCCCCCATGAATGGGTGGAGAGGGAGAATAATCACTTCTGTTTTGTTTTTTTTA
>JAZDGM010000167.1:0-89662 GCA_043806915.1 Pseudomonadota bacterium
CCAGATAAAAGGATTGACCAAAGGAGGCCGTTGTTTCCAACCACTGGCCGGAATCAATCCGCAGCCTCTCGAGAATGGGCGCCAACTCTTCGGGGAGGCTCTTTTTCCCGCCCTCCCGGAATTGACGGCCGGTCCAGTCAAGTATTTCCAAGTATCGGTCAAGGGTGATGTCCAGCAGCCCCGACCGAGTCTCCTCGGGCCCTTTTTCGAACGGACAGAGCCATTGATCAGCCCTTGACCAGGCCGTTTCGTTTTCCCGACGCTCTTGTTCTTCCAAGGGGAGATTCGGTTGTCGTTCCACTTCGGTTGGCGCCAAATTCTCACGAGCCTGGCGAGCCTGAATGCGCAGGAAAGCGCTGGTGTGCGGGCTTGTCTCCGGGCTGAAGGCGTCGCCCGCTCGTACTGGGTTGAGGTCCACATAGGTCATGCAGGTCAAGAGGGCCGCCTCGTCCAGAATAGCCTGGCACTTAAAGCGGCCCTCCCAGAACCGCCCCTTGCAGCCGTCTTCCTTGTTGGCCCGACGGGCGATGTGTTCATTAAGGCCGCGCATGAACCAACTCACCCCGGCCAAGCGGCCGCGTATCAACTCAATTTGGTCGGCCAGGCTGCTGATCTCGCCGGGAGAGGGCTCGGCCGGCCGGCCGTCTTCCCTCTTTCTTTTCGGAAAAACATTGAGCCACCGCGCGGCCGTTTCTTTCTCCGATCATCTTTCCGCCAGGTCCGGCCAAGTGCGCAGGACCACATGCCGGTGATTGGACATCACGGCGAAGGCGCAAATTTCCAGGGCGAAGGACTGGGCCAGCAGTTCCAGGCGGTCTTGGACCCAGGATTTACGGTGTTCGAAGGACTTTCCGGTGTATGGGTCTTTTCCACAAAGAAAGGCGCGACAGACGCACCGGGAAACGCAATGGTATATCCCTTCGGCCCCCTCGGTCACGATTTCGCTTCTGGCGACGGTCATGGCTTCCCCCCCCGAAAAAGTTGTCAATCCAAATTATTACAGGAATTTGGAATATTCAATATAGTAATGGATGTCCTTTATATTTGTTCCCTGAAATGTCGGTGAAAACTCCGTGCCTTTTCCTCCCTAGGTCCAAACTCAAAAATCTCGCCCAATCATCTATCAGGTTAAACAACGGACGTTTATTTATCAGCGGGGCGTCACGGCCATGCCAGTACGCCTGGGCGCTGTTCCACGGATAAATAGGCCGCGAGGTTTACCAGAAGTAGTTGTTTATCTCGCCGGCGGTCATTTCCCGAACCATCAACCAGTGACAGACGCAAAGCGGATGATATTCGTTGTCAATTATGTCAGTCCAAATCCCGGCGTTATGCAAGGACATCATGTAAAATTCGTAAAAGTTGGTTGGTATCCACCCCGTTGAACACTTTCCCAACATCTCTTGTCCTTCGCAGTAAGAGCCGCTACAATTAAACTCCTCTTGGCCGGCCAAATAAATTTCTCCTGACATTGCCTCCCAGCCCTGTCCGGCCAAATAGGCTAAATGAGATGTCGTGTCGGGTTTATACTTGAAGAAATTGTTAATCTCTCCCCCCTTTACCTTGCGCCAGTTATTAAAGCCGAGGTATCTCTCTCTATTCATTGTCGCCACTAAGTTATTGGCGCCTACAAAGGTCGTATACCATAAATGTTCATAGATCATGATCGGATTTCCAGTATACGGGGACGCCTCGGTGTGGATCAAGCCTTTATGGGGAACGGGAGCCAGTAGTAATTTATTCTGCTCTTCAAAATTGTCCTCATATTGTTTTACAATCCGCTGAAGCCGGGCGTCATTATTATATGATGGAACAGTACCGGAGGGGTCCACGGCATGATAGTATTCCACCAAAAGCAGCATCTCAAAGGCCTGTATTGTATCAAAGAAATCGAACTGCGTCTTGATCTTGGGGTAATCCCTGTTGCTTAAAAAATAGTGAGAGCCTTTAACGAGCTGGCTCCATAGCTTGAGCAAAGAGCTCGCCCCCGGAACAGGCATGATAAGCTGATCGTTAATGGTGCGTTGACTCCCGGTATCAATTAAATGTTTCTTGATTTTTTCAATAAGGTCTGCCCTGTCAATATTCCTGGCCGCTTCGGTTCCGTAGGTATTGGTGTAAAAATATTGCAAATCATCGGTCAGAGCTATAATGTCGCTTACCCGCTGCATAATACGACCAACTGCCTGATCGTAAGCGACTTGGTTTAACGTCCTGATAAGATCATTCATTTTAGAAGTGAGCGAATTGAGCTTATCCGATACCTCTTTCATTTGCCGCTGCAATTCCAGTATGCCTTCCGGCGTCGACTCCCCAAATGATAACCCGAGCTCTCTCAGGCCAAATCCAAAGGACTGCCCCGCGATGTAGGAAATAGAACCTTGTACGATGCTTTTGGCAATGATGGCGCCTGCTGCGTCACCACCGCCCCCGATCCCCCCTTCCAGAGGGAAGGAATGAGTAACGTCCGGGCCACCGCCGTCGATCTCGGCGACCAACAGGTCGATAAACGAGTTGATCCCTCCATTTTCCTCGGCTTCTTTTAAAAACCGAGAGGGATAGAAATACTCCCAGGAGGCCGAGGTTGACAAATCGCCGCCGATATCATACCATTCCGGCAATTCAAGGAAGCTCTTCACTCTCGCGGTTACTTCATCCAGACTGTATTCGGGATGTTCGTCCAGATAGGCGCTCACGATTGTCGTCACCAGATTAATTCTGACATAGTCGGTTTCGGGATCAAAATCATGGAAGTCGGCCGACAGGACGCCCTGAAAAGCCTCCCCAAAGTGAAGCCCGTTGCCGGCCACGACCCTGAAATCCGTGGGAAGTTGGGAAACAAAGACCAAAAAGGAGCCGAAATTATTCGTGGTTACGCCCTCTTTCTGATTCAACAGGAGCCCCAGCTTATCGAAAATACCAACGTCCGCCTTGGCCACGGCGTCCTGGGCGATTAACCAGCCCTTGACTGTTCGTTGCTCGGAAGAATCGATAATAGAACCGTTTCCACCACCACCATCACAACCCGCCAACCCGGCAGCCAGTAGCAGGATTAGGCACAGAGATAACAAACACCAGGGCTTTGTTAGATTACGGCTCATAAAGCACGCTTCCCTTCATTAATATTTAGGAACTAAAAATATATAACAATTATCGTATTGATTGTCAGCCCAAAATCAGCCGCCACACCCTGGCCTACCCGGAGAAGGCTTCACCTAACCCACAAACTTCATGACCGGCGGGACACCCACTCCCTTTTCCTCACTCACCCCATAAGCCAGGGGTCCAAATTTACCACGGGAGTTCCGGGGACGCAATACTCAGTTTTCTTTCCTAGGCCCCGTTTCCGCCGCCTCAAAATGGGAACCAGTTTCAAAATCCATCCTCGATGGCTGGCATTTTCATATTATTGGGGGTTTGGGGGGCCTGTTCGGCCCCCCAATCGCCAAAGGCATTTTTATTATAGCGGTCATGCCGGCCGGGTTAAATGATTGTCGACGGGGCTTTTCGACGTTCGGCCGGCAAGGGGCTAGGCGGTTCTATTATCTCTCGGATTTGTCCTGTCTGCTCATGCTCCCGGTTGAAGCAATTTTTCGCAACCAGTGCATGCTTATTTTAAAAACAGCGCCTAGCCGGTTCGCTTCAAATTTTTTTTCAGGGCGATTTTTAAAGTGGCGGCTTCGACCTCGATTGTTTCGCCGGACCGGCTGTTATTCGCGGTCGCCGCGAAATACCGGCCGAGCAGGGGCCTGAACTTTTTCTCGACCACGAGGTCCCAGCCGAGGGCCTCAAGCCGCTTCGCGGCGGAATCCAAGGTCTCGCCGTCCCTTGACGGCCTCTCTTCCGGACTCACCTCGCCGCCCAACCTTCCGCGCCGGGATCGACCCGGCGGCCCAGTTCTTCAATATCCCGGACGGCCCGCTCAAAATTGCGCCCCGGGTCCTCGGGCCGGTGACTGTCGGAGCAGAGGACCGGTCTAATTCCCAGAGCCGCGGCCTGGCGCAGTATCCAGGGGGCGGGATACAGCCGGCCCGTCTGACGATAACCGGAGGTGTTCACTTCCAGTTTGGTCCCAAGAATTGCCATCTGTTCCAGTATCAGGCGCGCCGGCTCCAGCAGTGAAGGATGAGGTCCCAGGTCCGTCAAGAATTTTCTTGGCACATCGAAGTGGCAGACCATGAAGGGGCGGATTTCGGCCAGGTATTCTTTCAATCCCTGGTAATAGGCCAGGTAAAGTTCCAGGGGGTCGATCCCTTGCCAACCTTCCGTTTCCCGCCGGGAAGCGATATTGACCAAGTCCCCGCCGTGGGGGACGAAATGATGGGACAGACCGATCCGGTCCCAGGGATGCAATCCGATTACCTCGCCCACTAGATCGGGCCGCCGGGTGTTGAGCCCCAATTCCAATCCCAGGCTGACCACGATTCGTCCCCGGTATCTTTCCTTCAGTTCGTTCCCTTCGCGCCAATACACTTCCAGATCGGTTCGATCCAGCCATTTTTTGGGCTTGCCCGCCAGGCCGACTTCCGCGTGGGCCAGGAACCCGATCTCTTCCAGGCCGCGTTCGAGGGCGGATTCCACATAGTCGACCATTTCGCCGGACGCATGGTTGCAGTACTTGGTGTGAACATGAAGGTCGCGTTTTTTCCCTTCCACCAGATGTCGAATGAATTCTTCCATGTTTTTTCAGTCCGGCGGCCCCGCGGGGCCAGGCGGGAGGCTTTAATCCCTTTTGGTTTTGGATCTGTTTTTTTTCGAACCCAAGCGCTTGAGCAGGAAACGCTCCATGGCGGGCTCCTTGTCCACCAGCTTGGGTTCCAGGTTGACCAAGGGGACCTCGGCCCGGGCCATGGCCTTGTGCCCTCCGGCGGACCCGAAGGCCCCCAGGGTCTCCATGGCCAGGCGTCCCGCGTTTTTGGGGGAACCGGCCACCCTGAATATGGCGACCAGTTGGTCCTTGAAAATTCCCGCCGTTACGCCGCGGTTGACGGCATGGACCCGCATCAAAAAGTCCGCGATCAGGACCAGGGTGTCGGGGTTGTCCACCCGCCCGACGTAGGCCAGGGCCGCCCCGTTTCTGATTTTCAACCGGTCGAGGGCCAGGCGGAAATATTTCAGGGCGTTTCTGGTTATTTCCGAATTCTCGATCTTGCTGACCATGTTCTGGTTGATCAGGGGAAAGAGAAAGCGAAAGGCCCTCATGTCCTCAAGCTGTCCCTGGCGGACGAAGTTACTGGTATCGGTCTTGATGCCGTAAAACAGGGCGGTGGCCAGGTTGCGGCTGGGCTTGATCTTGGCGGCCCTAAGGTATTCGGTGAGCATGGTCGAACAGGACCCGTAATCCGGCCTGATGTCCATGAAGGCGGCCTTGCACTTGCCCAGGGGATGATGATCGATGACGGCGTTGAAGGCGAGGTCGGCCAGGTCCGGAAAATGGCTCGGCTGGGAGTCCACCATGGCGAACCGGGAAAATTCATTTTTTTTCACGTCATTGAGGTGGAGGATATGAAGCTTGAGAAAGTTGATCAAGGCCAGGTTGTCCGGCCTTTTTATCACATTGGTGCGAGCCATGGTCACGGCGCTCACCCGGCGCCACAACAGCCGTTTCATGGCCATGGCGCAGGCGATGGCGTCGGGGTCCGCGTTTATTACAATCAGGACCCGGTCTTCCCCATGGAAAACGTCATAAAACCGGTTCAACCGCTCCACCATGGTGGTGGAGCGCGGCAAGATATTGATTTTAGGAACCATGCCCTCCCCGCCGAGAGACTGAATCCGACAAGATTCCCACGACTTTGGCTTTTGGTCAAGAATTGTCGGCCTGGCGGCGTGGGCTTTTCACTTGTCCGGAAAGATATTTTAGCCTAAAATTCCTGTTTGAGGTAGCTCTTTCAACTCCCAGCCCCGCCAAGTTTTTGGACGGGCCCCAGTAAAGGCGCAACATGGTCGAGTCGATACAGATTGGGCCGGGTATTTTTTGCGTGGCCGGTCCGGAGCTGACCGACCAACGCGACGCGGCGGCGTACCTGGTCGTGGACGGGCTGGAAGCGGCCCTGATCGATGTGGGGGCCGGACCAAGCTTTCCTCGGGTCCTGGACCTGATTCAAGCCTCGGGAATCGGCCTTGAGGCCTTGAAACTCATAATAGTCACCCACGCCCACATCGACCATGTCGGAGCGTTGGCGGCTTTCGCCGCGTATTCCCCGGAAATCGCGGCGCACCACCTGGACGCGCCGGCCCTGGAAAAGGCCGATCCCCTGGCCACGGCCGCTTCCTGGTACGGTCTGCCCCTTGCACCGGTCGCGCCCACCATTGTGATAAGGGAATCTCCGTTCGTGTTGAAAGTCGGCGGCGCCGACTTGGTCTGCCTGCATACCCCGGGGCACACGCCGGGGTCCCTGGCCGTCTACCTCGACCGGGAAGGAAAACGGTATCTCTTTGGGCAGGATATCCACGGCCCCTTTCATCCCTCCTTCGGCTCGGACCTCGCCGCCTGGCGCGAGTCCATGCGACTGCTCCTGGAACTGCAAGCCGATGTTTTGGCCGAGGGCCACCTGGGGGTTATTTACGGCCGTAATGAAACAAGGGCTTTTATCCAGGGGTTTCTGAACCAGCATGCCCGTTGATCCGGATAGGATGAAATGGTGGGGTTGGGGGGACCAGGACGCATCGGCTCCCCCGGCCGAGGGTCTTTTCGCTTTCCTGGAAAGCCGGATCGGCCCTCTCCCCGCTTCGGGCCCGCCTCTTCCCCGACTGGAGGACCTGACCCTGCGTCCGGCCTTTGTTCCGGAAAAATTGAAAAACGAACTCGAGGCCGTCGTCGGCGGGGACCGCATCCGGATGGATCATCTCAACCGGGTCCGGCGGGCCGTGGGGCGAAGCTATCGGGACCTGATCAGGGTTCGCCTCAATCGGCTTCATTCCCCGCCGGACGCGATTATCCGGCCGAAAAACGAGGCCGAGGTTTCGCGGGTCCTGGAAATCTGCCAAGACCACGGCGCGGCCGTCGTGCCTTTCGGGGGCGGATCGAGCGTGGTGGGCGGGCTGGAAGCGGCCCCGGAAATCAGGCCGCTCCTCTCCCTTGACCTGACCGGCCTGGCGGACCTTCTCGCCATTGACGCGGTTAACCAAACGGCGACGGCCCAGGCCGGCATCTTCGGTCCGGACCTGGAAGCCGGCCTGGCCCGCCAGGGCCTGACCCTGGGGCATTTCCCCCAATCCTTCGAGTTTTCAACCCTTGGCGGCTGGATCGCGACCCGAGGCGCCGGCCACAAGTCCACGCGATACGGTAAAATCGAGGACATGGTCCTGTCGGTGCGCGTGGTCGGGCCGGGCGGGGAAATCCGGACGCCCATGACTCCGGCCCAGGCCGCCGGCGGAGATATCAAGGCCTTGCTGATCGGCTCGGAAGGCGCCCTGGGCGTGATAACCGAGGCCGTCCTGCGGGTCCGCCCCCTCCCGGAACGGGAGTGGTTCGACGCCTATCTTCTTCCCGACTTCGGCCGGGGCCTCGAGGCCGTCCGGATGATTATGGCCCGGGGGCTAAAGCCGTCCACCATCCGGCTGTCCGACGACGTCGAAACTTCCGCCCTGATGGCCGAGGCCGCCCACGGACGCCGCGGTTTTTGGGGCCGTTTCGTTTTCGACAAAATCGCCCCCGCTTATTTAAAAAGCAGGGGAATATTTTCGGACAAAGCCTGCCTTCTGTTGGTAATAGGCGAAGACGCCGGCGAAAAAAGCCTCATCGGCCGCCTTTGCCGGGAAAACGGCGGCGTCAGGGCCGGGTCCGGTCCGGCCCGGCTCTGGAACCAAACCAGATACACCGCGCCGTATCTCCGGGATGACTTGATCGGTCGAGGGCTGTTCATCGAGACCATGGAAACCGCCGCGATGTGGGACCGCCTTCCGGACCTTTACCGGCAAGCCCGCGCGGCCGTCTCGCGGAGTTGCGAATCCCAGGGGATCGCGGGCCTCTGCCTGACCCACCTTTCCCACGCCTACCGCGAGGGGGCCAACCTGTATTTCACCGTCATCGCCCCCCAGCGGCCAGGTCGAGAGGAAGAACAGTGGTTCGACCTCAAGACAGCCGTCACCGCATCCTTTCTAGAAGCCGGGGGCGCCCTGAGTCATCACCATGGGGTGGGTCGGGATCATAAACCCTGGCTGGAAACCTACCTGGGCCCCGGGTCCGTCAAGGCCCTCCGGGCCGCCAAGGCCCAAATCGACCCCTGGGCCGTGCTCAACCCGGGAGTTCTTTTCGACCCGGAAATAGCTCCCCAGCCGCGGATGCTTTTCCAGCCCTTTTCCTTCCAGACCAGGGCGGACAACCTGGATAGGCTGAATCGAGACGAATTACTTGACGTCCTGGTCGTGGGAGGCGGAATTGTCGGTTCCGGAGTGGCCTGGGACGCGGCCCTGCGCGGGTTGTCGGTCGGCCTGGTGGAAAAGAACGACTTCGCCAACGGCGCCAGCGGAAAATCGTCCCGCATGATTCACGGCGGGCTTCGCTACCTCAAGAAACTGGAAGTCAAGCTGGTTCGCGAAAGCCTTACGGAAAGACATCATCTTCTGAGAATGGCCCCCGGCCTGGTGCGGCCCGACGAGCACATCGTCCCCATTTACAAGGAAGGCGACAGCCGGACCTTCATGCACCTGGGGCTGTGGGTTTACGACAACCTGGCCGGGAGCAAGGGGTTGCCGGCCCACCGGACCCTTTCGGCGGAGGAAATTCTCGACCTGGAGCCGGGCATTTCGTCCGAGGGCCTGGTCGGAGGGTTGGTCTATTTCGACGGTTTGACCGACGACGCCCGGCTGACCCTGGAAACGGCCAAGGCCGCCGCCAGGGCCGGAGCGCTTATCGCCAACCACGTTGAAGCCGTGGAAATAGCCATTGACGAGCAGCGGGTCGTGGTCCGGCTGCGGGACGCCCTGACCGGCCGACTTTTTTCCGCCGGGGCGAGGGTCGTGGTCAACGCCGGAGGAGCGTGGTCGGACCGGATCAGGTCCCTGGCCCTCCCCGGGGCGACGGAATCGGTCAAACCGGCCAAGGGCATCCACCTGGCTTATCCCAGGGACCTCAAGCCCATCAACCGGGTGGTCATCTTGAAAGGGTCGGACGGTCGGCCCTTGTTCGCCGTTCCTTCCGGAAAAATGGTTTATGTCGGCGCCACCGACTCCTTTTACCAGGGGGACCTGGACCAGGTCAGGGCCGAGGCCGGGGAAGTAGAGTACCTTTTGGAAGCGGTGAACAGCTTCCTGGCCGGTCCGCCGTTGACCCGGGAACAAGTCGCGGTTACCTGGGCCGGAATCCGTCCGCTGGCCGCCGGGGAAAAAAACGAGGAAACCAAGGACATTTCCAGGGAGCACGAAATCAAGGTCGAGGCTGGGCGTCTCGTCACGATTCGCGGCGGCAAGCTGACCACCTTTCGGTCCATGGCCGCCCAAGCCGTCGACAAGGTAATGACGTTATTGGATAAAAGCGAGCAGCGCCCTTCTCCCACCGACAGAATGTCACTCACCCTTCCCGTTCCCGGCCGGCCCGGCCCGGCCGAATTGCCCCCGGCCGCGGTCGCGAGGATAATGAGCAAATACGGCGCCGCGGCGGAAACCCTGTTTCAGCTCTGCCGCTCCCCGTGGTTGAGCCAACCGCTCGACCTGGAAGCGGGTCTCCGCGCCGTTGAAGTGTACTGGGCCGTCTTTGGGGAAATGGCCCTCACCCTCTCGGACGCCATGGTCCGCCGCCTGGGCCTGACCCATGCCTCCACCGACAGCGGGATGTCCAACGCTCCCAAGGCGGCGGCCCTGATGGCTCAATTTCTGGGGTGGTCGAGGGAGGAAGAGATGCGACAGCTTCAAGACTACCGGGAGGTGGTCGAGAGCGAACTTTCTTTTAAAAATCCGGACTCAGGGAGCGGGGGGAATCATTGACCTGGGATGAATCTAGGTTAAACTCCTAATAATGTCCATTATGGTGATAAAATAGTGAATATGACCGCCAAGCCGTTGATTCTGATAATCGATGACGATATTATCGTTCAAAAAATACTGTTATCCCTGCTCAAGCAGGGGGGGTGCGAAGCCATCCAGGCTTATCGGGCCGACGAAGGCTTGAAGCTGGCGGAGGAAAAAAATCCGGAACTGATCCTGCTGGATATCATGATGCCGGAAATGACCGGTTTTGAAGCCATTGCCCGGCTAAAGAAAAATGAAAAAACGCGAGAGATTCCGGTGATTTTTCTTTCCGCCAAGGTCGAGCCGGCCGACCGGGTGCGGGGGCTGGAGCTGGGCGCCGCCGATTTTGTGAACAAACCCTTTGACCGGGCCGAACTCCAAGCCAGGATAAAAACCCAGATTCAATTGAAGCGGCAGGAAGAAGCCCTGAAGGAATATTCCCAGAACCTGGAAAAAATGGTGGAAGAAAGAACCAGGCAGCTTCTCCACGCCGACCGCTTGGCCAGTCTGGGCACTCTTTCCGCCGGCATCGCCCACGAAATTAACAACCCCACGACCTTTATCACCGGAAATCTTCAGACTTTCGAGCAGTTTTGGAAAGTGGCCGTGAATTTCCTGGAAAAGGTTCCCGAAGCCCAGGAAGATAAAAAACTCCAGTATGTAATTAAGGAATTCCCGGCCATGATTAAATCGATACGTCACGGGGCCGACCGTATCACCGATATTGTATCCGGGTTAAAGACCTTCGCCCGCAAGGATTCGGCCGAAAAAAAACAAACGGATATCGGGCAGTGCCTGGACGAAGCCCTCAATCTGACCAATAACCGCTTGAAATACTACGTTCAGGTCGAAAAGTCGATTGAACCGGACTTGCCCAAGGTTTGGGCCAACGCCCAGCAATTGGTTCAAGTCTTCGTCAACCTCCTGCTCAACACCGCCGACGCGGTCGGGGAACGGGAGGGTCGGTTGAAAATTACCGTCCGAAGCCTCGGTTCGGGAAAGGTCCGGATTGCCTTCTCCGATGATGGGCAAGGCATCCCTCATGACATAAAAGGAAAAATATTCGATCCCTTTTTCACCACCAAGCCCTTGGGTCAGGGCACTGGACTGGGTCTGTCCATCACTCATGGGATAATCCAGGACCACCTGGGAACGATAGAAGTGGAAAGCGAACCTGGCCAAGGCAGCACCTTCACCATAACGCTGCCAACGGAGAAAGTTTGATGAAAAATGGCGTCGGCCCGAAGATCAGGGTCAAAATCCTGGCGGTTGATGACGAAAAGGACATAACTGATTTAATAGTGAGGTATTTTACCTTCAAGGGCTACGACATTATCGGCCTGAACGACCCGGTTGAGGCCCTAGGATTGGTGGAAGAAAAAAACTTCCAGGTCATTATTTCCGATATCGTGATGCCGGGAATGGATGGACTTGAATTTCTTAGAAAAATCAAGGAACACAATGGCGGAATCCAGGTCATCATGATCACTGGCCATGTGACCATGCATAACATCCTGACGGCCATGCGGCTAGGCGCGGAAACAATCTTTTTTAAACCGTTGCAGGATTTGGATGAGTTGGAGACGGCCATTGGCGGTTGCATCGACAAAATAGCCATGTGGCAGGATATATTGAAAAAACTCGGAGCCATGGGTAGGACGGACCAGCCAAATGCCTGAAATAGAACTCGATCCGGAATTATTGTCCGATTTCATTGTGGAATCACGGGAACTCCTGGAGGAGTTTTCATCCAACATCCTGGAGTTGGAAGACAGGCCCAACGACCCGGGCATTGTCAGCGCCGCGTTCCGGGCGGCCCACACCCTCAAGGGGAGCAGCGCGTTTTTCAACCTGGTCCACATCAAAAACTTTTCCCATAAGATGGAAAACCTCCTGGATGATCTTCGCAACAAAAGACGCGCGGTCACGCCGGCCGGAGTGGATATCCTGTTATCGGGCGCGACCCACCTGAAAAACATGTTCGCCAGGTTGAGTTCCAAGGACTTTTCCACCGAAATGGAGGACGCCGAGCAACGGTTTCTCAACGAACTGCTTTCGTTTCTGGAAACAAAGGAAGAAGCAGTCGCCCTGACGGCCGAGGAGTCGGTCCGGGTCATCAAGGAATTAATCGGGGAATTCAAAAAAAATAGCGGTAATCCTGGGGAAATATTACTAAAAATAGACGCGCTCCTGTCGGGGTTGGGTTTGGAGCCCGGCTCCGCCGCCTCGGGCCGGCCGGCCGCGACCCCGGACCCGGGTCCCGGCGAAGGAACCGGTTATGGGTTTTTAGGCGTGGACTTGACCGCCCCGTTTTCCCGGGCCGTCGAAATCATGGACCAGGCCGTCGTCAAAGGGGAGATCGACGGCCAGGATTATGACCACGCCCTGGCCGCCCTTCTCGAATTGGCGCGGGCCAACAAGCTTGCCGAATTGGAAAAACAATTCGCGGAAGCCTTGGATGACTTCCGGGCCATCAACGACAGCGGCATCGGGTTCGACGCCCTCTTGCTGAATATGATGAAGGACAAGCTCGAGGGCATTAAAAGCCTGGTTGTGGTCAAGACGGGGTCGCCGCCCCCCCCAACAACCGAAGGCCAGGCCCGCGAACGCCGGGCCGAGCCGCCGAACGGCGAACCCGCCCGTCAAACCCGGGAAGAAAAGTCCGAGCGTAAAACCATGCGCATCGACGAGGAAAAAGTCGATGGGTTCATGAACTATGTGGGGGAATTGATCGTCACCGCCGAGACCTTCAATTACCTGCAGAAAATGATCGAAAGCGAAAAAGTCAACCCCCAGACGGTTCGGGCCTTTAAAAACGCCAATCAGGCCTTCCGGGAACTCTCCGACGAGCTTCAGGAAAGCCTGATGGAAATCCGGCGCGTGCCCATCAAGGGCCTGTTGCAAAAAGTGAATATGATGGCCCGGGAGTTGAGCCATCAAATGGGTAAAAAAGTCCGGGTGGAACTCGAGGGGCAGGATGTTCAGTTGGACAAGAGCATCGCCGAAAGCCTGGAAGGCCCCTTGGTTCACGTGGTCAGGAACTCGCTCGATCATGGCCTGGAGCCGCCGGAGGAACGGTCGCGGTCAGGCAAGCCGGGCGAGGGGCTGCTGGCGGTTTCGGCCAGTTCCGACAAGGAATTTTTTTATCTTTCGGTCTCCGACGACGGCAAGGGCATCGATCCGGACAGGATGAGGCTCGCGGCGGTGGAAAAAAGGATGATGTCCGAGGTTCAGGCCGCCGCCCTGACCGACAAGGAAGCCATCGGCCTGATCTTCGGCGCCGGTTTTTCCACGGCCAGGGAAATCACCGATGTTTCGGACCGGGGCGTCGGGATGGATGTGGTCCGAACCAATATTCAACAGCTCAACGGCACGGTGCAGGTCGATTCGAAGGTCGGTCGGGGCGCGACCATTTCGATGAAAATCCCGTTGAGCGTCACCCTGCAAGTCATCAAGGCCCTATTGGTGCGCGTGGGGACCCACAATTTCATCATCTCCCTGGATAACATCGTCGAATCCCTGCGCCCGGCCGGCGAGGAGTTGTCCACCATCGAGGGCAGGGGCGAGGTTATTTGCCGGAGGGGGCTTATCTTTCCCCTGATAAGAATGTACGATATCTTTAATATTAAGCCGGAAATCACGGACCCCACCAAGTCGATCCTGGTGGTGGTCGAAACGACCAAGGGTAGATACGGCTTGATGGTCGACGAGGTCCTGGGGCAACAGCAGGTGGTGGTCAAGGAACTGGACTGGCAGTTCAAGAACCTCGCCTTCATCGCCGGAAGCGCCACGCTGGGCGACGGTCGGCTGGGCTTGGTGCTTGACGCCGAAGGGGTGGTCGGCTTGGCGCTTGGGCTGTAGGGCCGCGGAACTTTGCGGCGACAGGCGGGACCTGATCCCGGGACCGCGCCGCCCGGCCTAGACGCTCGGCCTAGTTAGTCTCTCGACGCGGATAAGGGCGCGTCGCAAGGCGCCCCTGCCAGGGGGGGCGGCGGCGGCGGACGACCAATACCCGGAAGTTATTTTTCGTCGAAAAAATTAAAAATTTCCATGAGGCGCGGAGTTCAAAAAAGGAAAGGCGACCCCAGAGTCCCTTTCCCCTGTGTTCTGGAAATATTACGAGGAAAAATGGAAGCAGAAAAAGTATTTTTATTGCCCGGCGAGTATATTATCAGCAAAAAGCCGCACTCGGTCACAACCCTGCTCGGTTCCTGCGTGGCGATCTGCCTTTATAGCCAAACCGGGAAATTCGGCGGCATCAACCATTACATGCTCCCCACTTCCAGCACGGGGGAAAAATCGGCTAAATACGGCGACTACGCCATTCAGACCCTCCTCACTTTCATGGAACGCGGGGCCGGAACCCTGAAGGGGGCGGAAGCCATGGTGTTCGGCGGCGCCAGCGTGGTGGGGGCCATAAAAAGCGGCGCCAATATAGGAGAAAAAAATATCGCCTTGGCCATGGAAATGCTGAGGAATAACGGCATACCCATTACCAAGGAGTTCACGGGAGGGAACACGGGCCTTAAGATTCGTTACCAGACGTGGGACAACCAGATTCAATACCGCCTGATCGAACGTTCCCAATTCGCCGACACCATGCTGGCCAAGCAAGAACATTTCGAAAGCAATAAAATAAAGGTCCTGGTGGTGGACGATTCCTCCCTGGTGCGAAACATCCTGGTCAAGGCCATCAACGACGAGCCCGATCTTGAAGTCGTGGGCGAAGCCAGGGACGCCTTTGAAGCCAGGGAGATGCTGATCGAAAAAAACCCGGACGTCATCACCCTCGATATCATCATGCCCAAGATGGACGGGGTCACTTTTCTAAAAAAACTGATGGTCTATTATCCCAAGCCGGTGATTATCGTCAGCACCATCGCCAAGGCCGGAAGCAAGGTCGAGCTTAGAGCCGACTCGATCGGCGCGGTCGACGTGATCGACAAGGAATCCTTGAATATCTACCAGGGAATGGAGGCCATTAAAAAAATCCTCATTCCCAAGATCAAGCTCGCTTCCCGGGCCTATGTCAAGAAAAAGACCAAGGACGACGTGATCAACATTTAACCGCCCGGTAAACGCCCCCGGGCTCCCCGCGCCGGACGATGTCCCGGGAGCGAACCTCGGGAATGGAAGAAGGTCCGCTTTCCAGGCTTCTTGGCGCGTTTAACCAAGCGTCCGCTCACAACCGACGGCCGGTCGTCGCCGCGGGAAGGAAGGTTCGGATGACCGCGGATTTTTTATCCTCGACGGAGTTGGTCATACCCCTGGACCGCCTGATGATATATTTGGTGGTGATTTCGTTCTGTTTGTTATTGAAGCGAAGTCAGCTCGGGCTCGCCGTTACCTTTCTTTTCGTCCTGTACCTGGGGTATTGGTATAATCAGGAATTTTTAAAAGGCCTTGTGGAAGGGTCGGTCGTCGCCACGGTGGTATATTTCGGGTCCGGCCTTATTCTGCTGGTCCTGGCCATCGTCTCCTTTTTCCAGAACGACGCCTGACGCCGGCGCGGGAGCGTCCCCCCGGCTTCATCCCGCCGCGTTTTCCGCGTGGGGTTGGTTGCTTTTGACTTTTTCCCGCCTTGCGGAGCACGCTTTCCGGTTGTATAAATAATTGTCGATCGAGGCCGTCGGGCGTGATTGATGGTCGACCCCGCGAGACGCCCCAGGGAAGGCGCTCGCCGGAACGCTTTACGCTCCCAAGAGGTATGTCGTGGAGAAAAGAACAAGATTTTCCATTTGGTATGTGCTCTTGGCCATTTGGGTGGTCATAATCATCCAGAACGCCATTGTCCAAACCATGGCCGTGAAACACGTTCCCTACAGCGAATTCATGAAGGCCCTGACCGAGGGCAAGGTGTCGGAAGTCGCCATAACCGAGAATAAAATCGTGGGTAAAATGAAGGTGCTGGACCAGGGCGTGGAAAAAACGCAGGAATTTTCCACGGTGCGGGTCGACCCCTCCTTGTCCGGTTTTCTGGAAAAATATAACGTTAAATTTTCCGGAATAATTGAAAACACCTTCTTCAGGGACCTCTTGAGCTGGCTCCTGCCCATCGTGGTGATGATGGCCATTTGGCTCTTTTTTTCCGCCGCATGGGCGCCCAGCAAGGTTTCTTGTCCCTGGGTAAAAACAAGGCCAAGGTCTACATGGAGGAGGACCTCAAGGTTTCCTTCAATGACGTGGCCGGCCTTGACGAAGCCAAGGAAGAACTCCAGGAAGTGGTGGAATTCCTCTCCCACCCGGAAAAATTCACCCGCCTGGGCGGAAAGCTGCCCCGGGGCGTTCTCCTGGTCGGACCTCCCGGAACCGGCAAGACCATGCTGGCCAAGGCCGCGGCCGGGGAGAGCGGCGTGCCCTTCTTCAACCTTTCCGGGTCCGAATTCGTGGAAATGTTCGTGGGGCTGGGGGCCGCCCGGGTCCGGGACCTCTTTCAGCAAGCCAAGGGCAAGGCCCCCTGCATCATCTTCATCGACGAACTCGACGCCCTGGGCAAGGCCAGAAGCGGTTTTTCCATGGGCGGACACGACGAACGGGAACAAACCCTGAACCAGCTTCTGGTCGAAATGGACGGTTTCGATCCCAGTTTGGGAGTCATTCTGATGGCCGCGACCAACCGTCCCGAAATCCTGGACCCGGCCCTGCTCCGCCCCGGGCGTTTCGACCGGCATATCCTGGTGGACAAGCCGGATAAAAAGGGGCGGGAGGAAATTCTCAAGGTTCACATGAGGGGCGTCAAGACCTCGCCCAACGTGGATGTGTCCGGTATCGCGGCCATGACGCCGGGTTTCGCCGGCGCCGATCTGGCCAACCTGGTCAATGAAGCCGCCCTGCTGGCCGTTCGACGAGGAAAGGACGAAGTCGACACCGACGATTTCAAGGAGGCGGTGGAACGGGTGGTGGCCGGCCTGGAAAAGAAAAACCGGCTCATCAACGAACACGAGCGGGAGATCGTGGCGTACCACGAAGTCGGCCACGCCCTGGTCGGGCTTTCCACTCCCGGTTCCGATCCGGTTCAGAAAATCACCATTGTGCCGCGCGGCGTCGCCGCCCTGGGATACACCTTGAACGTGCCCACCGAGGACCGATTCCTCATGACCAAAACCGAGCTTCTGGCCAGGATCGCCATGTCCCTGGGCGGACGTGCGGCCGAGGACATAACCTTCGACGACGTGTCCACCGGCGCCCATAACGACCTGTCCAAGGCCACCGACATCGCCCGAGGCATGGTCAAGGAATACGGCATGGACCCCTCCCTCGGCCAGGTCTATCTGGAAAACGAACGGCGCGCCCAGTTCATGAACACGTCCGTGACCGCGGAGCCGAGACAGTACAGCGAGGAAACGGCCCGGGAGATCGACCGGGCCGTTCGCCGCATCCTGGACGAGCAGTACGCCAAGGCCAAGGACCTGCTGCTGGAGCGTCGGGAAGTCCTGGTGCAAGGCGCCGCCCTTTTGCTCCAAAAGGAAAAAATCGAGGGCCGGGAATTGGAGGAGATCATGAAGGCCCACGGCTTTACTCCCGCCCCACGGCTTCAATTCGCCAAGACGGAGGTTTCCAACAAAACCACTTGACAAATCGACCGTCCGACTCTATTTGTTTTGATTAGATATATCAAGCCTGACGGGAGCTCGGACTGACCGGGCTGAGAGGGACCCTGCGACTGGCGCGAGTGGGTCCGACCGTTGAACCTGATCCGGATAATGCCGGTGGAGGACCCGCGGGTGTTCAATATGGCTGTCCTCCAAGGGCGGCCTCTTTTTTGGCCGGCCTTCCAAACTCCTGGGGCTAATTTTTCAAGGGAGGCGTTTTATGAAAAAGATGCTGCTAGTGATCGCGACGATTCTGGGCTTGGTTGGGTTGTCCGGCCCGGTCCCGGCCGCCGACGAAGTCGTGCTGATGACGCACGACAGCTTCAATGCCGACAAGGAAGTCATCAAGGCTTTTGAGAAAGCCAACAGCGTCCAGGTCAAGATATTGAAATCCGGGGATGCCGGGGCCGCTTTGAACCAGGCCATTTTGTCGAAAAAAAATCCCCTGGCCGATGTTTTTTTCGGGGTCGACAACACCTTTATGACCAGGGCGCTCCAGGCGGACATATTTGAACCCTACAACTCCCCCCTTCTCGCGGCCGTGCCCGACAAATTCAAACTGGACGACCACAACAGGCTCCTGCCCGTGGACTACGGCGACGTCTGCCTTAATTTCGACAAAAAATGGTTCAAGGAAAAAGGCCTGGCGCCGCCCCAAAACCTCGATGATTTGCTCAAACCGGAGTACGCCGATTTGACCGTGGTGGAAAACCCGGCCACCTCCTCCCCGGGTTTGGCCTTCCTCCTGACCACCGTGGGCCGGTACGGGGAAAAAGGCTACCTGGAATTCTGGAAAAAATTCAAGGCCAACGGCGGGCTGGTGGTCAATGGTTGGGAACAGGCGTACTGGGGGCATTTTTCCGCCGCGTCCAAGGGCTCCCGTCCCATCGTGGTCAGCTATGCCAGCAGCCCTCCGGTCGAAGTGGTGTTTTCCGAAAAGCCGATTACCGAGCCGCCCTCGGATGTCGTGGTGGCGGATGGTTCAGCCTTTCGACAGATTGAATTCGTGGGTTTGCTGAAAGGGGCGAAAAACCCCGAACAAGGAAAAAAGCTGATCGACTTTTTGCTCGATAAACAATTCCAGGAAGGCATCCCGCTGCAGATGTACGTCTTCCCGGTCAACTCCCAGGCGTCCCTGCCCGAGGTCTTTGAAAAGTGGGCGCGGCTCGCCCCCAACCCGGTCATGGTCGATCCGACGCTGATCGCCGAAAAACGGGAAGCCTGGATCGAGGCCTGGACGGAAACAGTATTGAGGTGAAGCGTTCACGACTGACAGCCTTGCTGGCGGCGCCGCCGTTGATCTTTCTGGCCCTGTTTTATTTTTATCCCTTGGCGGAGATTTTCCTGCTAAGTTTCCGGCCCGAGGGGGAATGGAATTTCGGCGGCGCCGCCCGGATGTTTTCATCCCCGTCCTTTTACCGCGTTTTTTGGTTCACGGTCTGGCAAGCCGCGGTAAGCACCATCCTCACCCTGGCCTTGGCCGCCCCGGGGGCGTACCTTTTCGCCCGCTTTACCTTCCCCGGAAAAAAAGCGATCGAGTCCTTGATAATCATCCCCTTCGTGCTGCCGACCGTGGTGACGGCGGCGGCTTTCCAGGCCTTGCTGGGGCAAGACGGCCTGGTCAATCGCTTCTTGACCGACATCATGGGCCTGGCTTCGCCTCCCGTGCGAATCGACCAGACGGTCTGGTTTATTCTGCTGGCTCATGTTTTTTACAATTTCGCCGTTGTTCACCGGATCGTCTCCGGGTTCTGGGCCCACCTCGAACCCAACCTGGGGGACGCGGCCCGAATGCTGGGGGCCTCGCCGCGCCGGGTTTTCCTGAAGATCACCCTGCCCCTGTTGCGGCCCGCCCTGGCCGCCTCCAGTCTCCTGGTCTTTATTTTCTGCTTCACCAGCTTCGGGGTGATCCTGATCCTGGGCGGCCCCCGGTTCGCCACCCTGGAAACGGCTATTTACACCCAGGCGGTCCACTTGTTCAACCTGCCCGCGGCCGGGGCTTTGTCCCTGGTCCAAATAGTGTTCACTTTCACCCTGATGTGGGGCTACACCTGGGTGCAGAAAAAAACCGGACTGGCCTTGAACCCCGGGTCCGCCCACAAAAACCAGCGTCCCTTGTCCACCACGAGGGAAAAATTGTTCGCCGGGGTCAACCTGGGTTTCATGGCCGTGCTGCTGATCGCTCCAATTGCGTCCCTGGTCCTCAGGTCCCTTATTTCCGAGGAGGGATTCACCCTGGCGTACTACCAGGCCCTCTTTCAGGACTCATCCACGTCCATCTCCTTTGTCCCCCCCTTCCGGGCCGTGCTGAACTCCCTGGGATTCGCCGGCGCGACCATGGTTTTGGCCGTGACCCTGGGGTTGATGGCCGCTGTTTTCCTGGCCCGCTCGGGCGGCCGGGTTTCCTCCCTTTTGGACCCCATCTTCATGCTGCCCCTGTCCACCTCGGCGGTGACCCTGGGCTTCGGTTTTATCATCGCCCTGGACGAGCCGCCCCTGAACCTCCGGACTTCCCTGGCCCTGGTCCCCCTGGCCCATACCCTGGCCGCTCTCCCCTTTGTGGTCAGAAGCATTCTGCCCGCCCTGCGCAGCCTTCCCCCCAGCCTCCGGGAAGCGGCCGCCCTGCTGGGCGCCTCCCCCTGGCGGGCTTGGCGGTTCGTGGACCTACCCATAATCGGTCGCGCGCTTTTGGTGGGAGCGGTTTTCGCCTTTTCGGTCAGCCTGGGGGAATTCGGGGCCACGGTATTCCTGGCCCGGCCGGGGACCCCGACCTTGCCGGTGGCGATATACCGGTTTCTCGGACAGCCGGGAGCTCTTCACTACGGCCAGGCCATGGCCATGAGCAGCCTGTTGATGCTGGTCACCGCCGGCGGCTTCCTGATGCTGGAGCGATTCAAGGTCGGCCGGGTGGGGGAATTCTGACATGGCCCTTCTGGAAATCAAGGGAACGTGCAAAACCCACCCGGGCCCGGAACCGAACCCGCCGACCTTGGACAATATAAACCTGGAACTGGCCAAGGGGGATATTCTCTGCCTGCTCGGACATTCCGGATGCGGGAAAACCACCCTGCTGCGGATAATCGCCGGGTTGGAAAAAGCCGACCGGGGATCGATCTTCCTGGAGGGCCGGGACGTCCGGCCCATCCCGCCGCATCGCCGGGATTTCGGCCTGATGTTTCAGGAATTTTCTCTTTTTCCCCATCGCAACGTCCTGGAAAACGTCGCGTTCGGCCTGGAAATGAAAAAATTGCCGCCGAACCGGATTCAGTCCATCGCCGGGTCCATGCTGGATTTGGTCGGGCTCTCGGGTTTCGCCAAGCGCCGGGTGGATGAACTTTCCGGGGGAGAAAGGCAACGGGTCGCCCTGGCCAGAAGCCTGGCGCCCAGCCCGCGTCTCTTGATGCTCGACGAACCGCTGGGCGCCTTGGATCGCGCCCTCCGGGAAAGGCTGATGCCGGAAATCAGACAGATTCTGAAAAACGTGGGCATGACCGCCATATTCGTGACCCACGATCAGGCCGAGGCCTTTGCCGTGGCGGACGAAATAGCGGTGATGGATCAGGGCCGGGTGCGGCAAGTCGCCGGCCCCGAGGAACTCTATCGTCAGCCGTCTGATGTCAAGGTTGCGGAATTTTTAGGCTTTCAGAATATTTTTTCCGCCTCGGCCGCGGCGGGAGGCCTGCTGGAAACCGCCGTGGGTATTTTTAAATCCCCACGCCCGGAAGCGTCTGGTAAAATGAAGATACTGATCCGACCGGAAGGCGCCCGGCTGGCCTCGCCGGACGAGCGGCCGGGCGAGGATGAAACCGCCGTGGTCGGCCGGGTATTGGAACGCCGGTTTCAAGGACGTAGTTATTATGTCGGCATTGAGTGTCCTTCCGGAGACCGACTGGCCTTCGAACCTCCCAACCACGTCCCGCCCCCGCGACTCGGGGAACGGGCGGCGTTCCTGGTGCGGTCGTCGGCCGTGGTCATACTTCCGGAATCATAAGTGAGGAGCGCTTCATGCGGGCCCTGATTTTCGCCAACGGGGTATTGCGGCCCTCGAACAAGGTCAAAAAATTAATCAGGCCGGACGACCTCCTGATCGCCGCCGACGGCGGCGCCCTTCACCTGAGGGAATTGGGCTTGACTCCCCGTCTGGTGGTGGGGGATTTCGACTCCCTCGACCCCGAAACCCTGGCGGAACTGGAACAAGCCGGGGCCACCCTCGAACGTCATTCTCCCCGCAAGGACCAGACCGATCTCGAGCTGGCCCTGGACCTGGCCGTCTCCGCCGGCGCCGCGGAAATCCAGGTTTGGGGGGCGCTGGGACGTCGATGGGACATGACTGTCGCCAATATAATGCTTCCGACCTCCTCCAAGTACGACGGCGTCAAGATATCCATTATCGACGACGACCAGGAATTTTGGCCGGTCCGGGGCGGCGGCAGTTCCGAGTTTTTCGGCCGACCCGGAGACGTCTTCTCCTTGATTCCCCTGGGCGGGGAAGCCCGAGGGGTCACCCTGGAAGGCCTGGAATACCCCCTGGTCGAGGCGACCCTGCCCCTGGGCTCGACCTGGGGCGTCAGCAATGTCCTGGTCGGGGAAAAGGGCCGGGTCTCCCTCGCGGCCGGACTCCTTTTATGCATCCTGAACAGGAAAAGCTAATCCTTTCCCGCCAAGACCCCGATAAATACGACAGCGTCATTTCCGTCCCAGGGAAGGGATAGGAGAACCGATATGGAAATCGGAAGTCAAGGAACAACCGCCGCCGGGTTGGCCGTGGGGGGAATGGTAAAATCCCTTCAAGCCGAAGCCTTGAAAGGACAGGTTATCGAAAAAACGTTGAAAGCCTCGGAACAGCAACAAGCCCTGCAGAAAGGAGAAACCGGGTTTGATTTTCAAAAAAACCTCCTGAACGCCGTGGGGGTAGGCCTGAAAATAGACGCCATCGTCTAAAACAGCTTGCCCTGGACCCGGGAATGACGCTTGCCGCTCCCACCCCGGCTGGTAATTCCGAACAACCCCGACTGAATCCTCGGCCATCGCTCCCGCCGCCGGCCGCCGGTTTTGTTGCTAAAAAAAATTATCAATAATATCATTATGTTAACATCGACAGTTCTCGGCAGCCGCGTTTCGAGGCAAAAAAGCAAAGCCGATATTAAAAATATTTGTGTTTTCCAGAGTCTTTATTTAAAATCGGGCCGAATTAAAAGCACTCGGTAGGAACCACGTTTTAAAAACACAGCATATGTAAAGAGGTCCGGTCCAATGTCCCTATCCGCGGAACAAAAGCGGGAAAATTTCTCCCGAAAAATGGTCGATATTTTAAACGCGGGAGCGATCAACCTGGGCTTGGCCATCGGGTACAAGCTCGGCTTGTTGGACGCCCTGGAAGCGTGCGGTTCCCCGGAAACCGCCGCGACCCTAGCCCGGGCCGCCGGGCTTAACCTCCGGTATGTGACGGAATGGCTTGGGATCATGATATCCGCCGGAGTGGTCGAGGTGGAAACCGGCGGGGACGAGTTAAAATATTTCCTGCCGCCCGAGCACGCGGCTTGCCTGACTCGCAACGCCGGCAACGCCAACCTGGGCGTCTACACCCAGGAAATCCCCCTGCTGACCCAGTGCGCCCTGGACGCGGTGTCGGAAGGATTTAAAACCGGCGATGGGGTCGAGTATTCGCGCTATCCTCGGTTTCAGGCCTTCATGACCGAGCTGTCCAACGCCAAGCACACCCAGGTCCTGGTCGATCAATTTTTACCGGGGGTCGACCGCGGCCGTATAACGGCGTTACTGAAGCAGGGCGTCAAGGTTTGCGACCTGGGCTGCGGCGAGGGCGTGGCCGCGTTGCTGATGGCCCGGGCCTTTCCTTGTTCGGAATTCATCGGTTTGGACATTTCCGCGGAGGTCATTGAGCAGGCCCAGGCCCGGGCGGACCGGGAAGGCTTGAAGAACCTCCGCTACCTGGTCCGGGACGCGGCCCGCTTGGCCCAACAGGGCGAATTCACTGATTATTTCGATTATGTGGTCGCTTTCGACTCCATTCACGATCAAACCGCGCCCCTGGCCGCGCTCGAGTCCGTCAGGAGCATCCTGCGGCCGGGAGGGGCGTTCAGCATGATCGATATCGCGGCGGAAACCAATCAAGCGGACAACATCGCCCACCCCATGGGTCCCTTTCTGTACACGGTCAGCCTGATGCATTGCCTGCCGGTCGGCCTGGCGAACCAGGGGGCCGGCCTGGGAATGATGTGGGGACGCCAAAAGGCGGTCCGGATGCTTGAGGAGGCAGGCTTTGGCGGCGTGGAGGTGCGCGAGATCGAGGGCGATTCCTTTAATCTCCATTTTTTTTGCCGAAAATAATCCCGCGGAACAGTAAACCAAGGAGGACGATGGATGGCTGATTTTACCCTGGACGACGACCAGCGGCAAATTCAGGACATGACCCGCAAGTTCGCCGAAAAGGAATTTAGGGCCCAGTCCAGGAATTGCGACGAAAGCGGCGAATTGCCCCCGGAATTGATGGAAAAAGCCTGGGAACTGGGCTTCTGCCCCAATATTGTCCCGGAGGAGTACGGCGGGTACGGCCTGGACCGTTCCGTGGTGACCTCCGCCATAATGTTCGAGGAACTGGCCTGGGGCGACGCGAGCCTGGCCTTGGGCGCCCTGTCGCCGCTCCTGATGATGGTCCCCATCCTGGAATTCGGCTCCCCGGACCAAAAGAGCGAATGGCTGCCCAAATTTTGCGGGGAAAAATTCCCGGCCGCGACCTCGGCCCTCATGGAACCCGGAATATCCTTTTCCCCCTCGCGTCTACGGACCACGGTGGAAACCAAGGGCGGGGACCTGGTCCTCAACGGAAAAAAATGCCTGGTCCCCTTGGCCGATCAAGCCGAGGCCATCCTGGTCCTCGCGGCCGGTCCTTCGGGCGTCGAGGCGGTGCTGGTCGACCGGGACGCTCCCGGGCTCTTGGTGGGGGAACGGGAAAAGAACATGGGGCTGCGGGCCCTGCCTCTATTTCCCATCGAGTTGCGGGACTGCCGGGTCCCGGCTTCCCGGCTGCTGGGCCAGGGAAGCGGCATTGATTATCAACGGTTGATCGACCTTTCCCGGGCCTCCCTGTGCGCCCTGGCCGTGGGAACGGCCCGGGCCTCCCTGGAATACGCCCTGGAATACGCCAAGGAAAGAAAGGCGTTCGGGGAGCCCATCGCCAGCCGGCAGTCCATCGCCTTCATGTTGGCCGAAGCCGCCATGGAAGTCGACGCCATGCGGTTGATGACCTGGCGGGCCGCCTGGCGCCTGGACCGGGGGGGGGCCGCCCTCGAGGAAACGGCCCTGGCCAAGATGTACTGCGGAGAACAGGTTATGAAGGTTACGGATTACGGAGTTCAAATCCTGGGCGGGCACGGTTACATTCGTGAACACCCGGTCGAAATGTGGTTCCGTAACGGACGCGCCTTCAGCATGCTCGAAGGCTTGGCCATCAGCTAGAAAGGGAGAAGCCGTAATGATTGATTTTGAACTGCTCGAATCCACCAAGCAGGCCCAAAAAGGGACCAAGGAACTGGCCCTGGGGCTTTTTCGGAAAATCAGCCGATATTATGACGAGCACGAGCACGAAAAAATAAAGGAGCTTCACGACCTGGTGGCGGCCCTAGGCGGGAACCTCCCCAAGCCCAGGAGCGACAAGCCCAGGAGCGATAAACCCAAGGCCGCGGTCGAACCGGGAATATCCTCGGTGGTCAATTACGAGGAAATGGCCTGGGGCGACCTGGGAATCATGCTCGCCTTTCCGGCCCGGGGACTGGGCAACGCGGCCATCGACGCGGTCGCCACGCCCGAGCAGAAAGCCCGTTTCGGTCATAAATTCGCCGCCATGGCCATCACCGAACCCGGAGCGGGCTCGGACACCGCCGCGGTCGCCACCACCGCCAAGCTGGACCCGGAAACCAATGAATGGATCATCAACGGCGAAAAAATATTCGTCACCTCCGGGTTCCATTGCGAGGCCGTGGTCGTCTGGGCCACCCTCGACCGTTCCAAGGGCCGGGCCGCCATCAAAAGCTTTGTGGTGGAAAAAGGGACCCCGGGCCTGACCGTGACCAAGGTCGAGCATAAACTGGGCATCCGGGCCTCGGACACGGCGTCCATTGTCTTCGAGGACTGCCGCATTCCCCACGAAAACATCCTGGGGAACCCCGACATCAAGGAACGCAAGGAAGGCCTGGGCGGCGCCATGAAAACCTTCGACGCCACCAGGCCCGGCGTCGCGGCCATGGGCATCGGCGTGGCCCGGGCCGCCCTGGAATTCACCAAGGAAAAGCTGGAGGAAGAAGGCTACACCTTCCCCCATGACCCCAACCCCCACGAACTGTCGTACGTTCAGAGAACCATGATGGCCATGGAAGCCGACCTGGACGCGGCCCGGCTGCTCAACTGGCGAGCCGCCTCGATGCTGGACGCCAAGCAGAGGAACAGCCTGGAAGCGTCCATGGCCAAGGCCAAGGCCGGTCGCGCGGCCTCGCTCATTACTCAAAAATGCGTCGAGCTGTTGGGACCCCTGGGGTTTTCCCGGGAATGCCTGGTGGAAAAATGGATGCGGGACTCCAAGATAACCGATATCTTCGAAGGCACCGGCCAGATCCAGATGCTGGTGGTCGCCCGTAACATCCTGGGGTACTCCCGCGATATGCTTAAGTAAATCCTGCCATCAACCCGGCGGGGGCCTGTTTCGGCCGCCGCCGGCCTCCCCCACCCTATCGCCGACCGCGCCCTTGTGATATTACAAGGGACGATGACGAAGTAGGGCCGTCATTATGCTCCCCGCCCGCCCCGCGGAGGGTAGAGGGAAAGATGCGGAATGTAGTCGGATAATTACCGCCCTCGCCTCCAACGGGGGAGAGGGTCGGGCGAGGGGGCCTTGTCGCGAGTGAATCCCAAAACGCTGTCAGCCATCAGTCTTGACGCCATCAAATCCATTTTTCACGACGCCGTCCGGACCAGCCTGGACCTCTTCAAGATAATGATCCCCATCATCATCGGGGTAAAAATATTCAAGGAACTTGGCCTGATAGAATACCTGGCCCTCCCCTTGTCCCCCCTGATGGAGCTTTGCGGCCTCCCCGCCCAAACGGGCTTGGTCTGGGCCGCGGCCATCGCCAACACCCTATATTCCGCGATCATCGTCTACCTGGCCCTGATTCCGGACATGCCCACCCTGACCGTCGCCCAGGTCACGGTCATGTGCGTCATGATGCTCATCGCCCACAACCTGCCCGTGGAGACCCAGATCACCAAAAAATGCGGGATCAATCCGTGGGGGCAGGCCTTTATCAGGTTTTTCGGCGCCCTGGCCTGCGGCATGCTCCTCAACCTGGTCTTCTCCCACGGCGGCCTTTTGACCGAGCCCAGCCGGGCGGCGTTCACGGCCGAAGCGCGCGAGTTGGGGATTGGGGAATGGGCCTTCAAGGAAGTTCGGCAACTAGGCTGGATTTTCTGCATTATCCTGGCCCTGTTGACCCTCATGCGGGTCTTGCGGTTCCTGAGGATCACCAACCTGCTGATCTTCATGCTCGGCCCGATCCTGAGGCTGCTCGGCATCGGCCGGGAAGCCGGAACCCTCACCATTATCGGACTGACCATGGGCATCGGCTACGGCGGGGGGCTGATCATTCACGAAGCCAAGTCGGGCCGACTCCGGCAGCGGGACATCTTTGCCTCGCTGACCTTGATGGGACTGTCCCACGCCCTGATCGAGGATTCCCTGTTGATGCTGCTTCTGGGGGCCTCGCTCCAGGGAGTCTTGTGGGGCCGACTCTTGTTTTCCCTGGCCGTGACGGCCCTGCTATCCAGGTTGTACATCCTTTGGGAATCCCGAGTCAAAAGCCCGGACCAAGCCTAGGCCGACTTCAATCCTTCCAGGAACAGCTTAAAAAAAACGTTGAGTTCGACGAGGTTGTCCTTCAAGCGGTGGTCGCCATCGACCAAATGCAGGCGGGCCCTATGTCTCCTTGCGAATTCGATGCTGACCTCGGGCGGGATCACTTCATCCCGCCAGCCGTGAACCAGGGTAATTTGAGGCGGGGAAACAAAAAAACCGGGCGCCAGGGGTTGGGAAAGAAAGAGGGCCGGCGCCAGGAGAAAAATTCCCGGAACGCGGACCTGCTCGGCGGCCCGGATCGAAACATAACCGCCCATGCTGGAACCCGCCAGAATCGCGGGCTCCTGAATCTCCCCACAGCGCCGGACCAGCATTTCCACGCGTAATTCCGGGTCCGGTGTTTTTCGGTAATCGAGGGCCTCGAACTCGCACCCCATGTTCGCGGCGGTTTGGGCCAGGGAGGATGATTTGGCGCCCCAGGGACCAGCTTCCTGGCCGTGGGACCAGACGACTTTCATTACCGCGCGCTCCCTTGCCGTCGTGTTTTTGTCATGTCGCCCCAACGCCGCCGAGCGGGGAGGCTGGGTCGGAAAATACGGTCGGCCCCGGCAGAAGGCCTTGACAATCCCGACAGGAACAATATCATTTTCACATAATGGAAAAAAGAACAATTCCCCCTCTGAATGTGAAATTGGGCAAGGCGAAGGCCACCGAGTCCGTGGTGCTTCATGACGGTTCCCGCCTGGTGAAAAAAAGCACTGTGAAATATTGGTGCGAGCGCCAGGGGGCCAGGGAGGATTTTTGGATTCTTTTTAGGGAAAGATTCTACAAGCTCAGCTCCCTGGAATTCAAGCGGCGCTTCAAGATAATCATAAAAAGCGGGGAAGTCCGTCTTCAGCCCAGCCTGGCCTGACTGCCGCCTGGCCGCCTGATCCCCGACTCCGGCCTTTACAGCTTGTAAAAAAAGCTGACTCCCCTCAGGACCCGGCTTTCCCCCGGCGCCGCTTTCGACAAAAAAATCGCTTAAAATCAACAGATTACATTTTGAATACGTAAAAATTCCTTGGCACGTTCCTTGCTTCTTTCCGAAAAAACACCGGAAGCCGTTCCGGAGGTGAAAACAGGAGACGGGACTTGTCGAAAAGCGAGTTGGAGACTTTTTCAGATCAAGCACTTGCCCAACCAAGGACCCCGAATTTCAGTTGGGGACCGAATTTTTACTTCGTTTTTTATTTCCCGGCCAGCCTCGAGAACATTTTTCAACAGATCGGTCAAGCCCATGGAGATTCGGAATGAAAGAAAACCATTACGCCATGATGCGGAACAAGATATTGGCCAGCATGATCATAGTGCCGGCCATTCCCTTCGCCGCCGTCGTCCTTATCGGTTTTTTCTTTTTTATTCAAACAATTCAATCCGACAAACTGGCCAAGATGATCCGGGTGGTCGAGGATCACGACCAGATGATCGAATCTTTTCTGATGGAAAGGAAGACGGACCTGGAATTCGTGGCCGATTCCTATTCCTATTCCGAATTGACTTCCCAGGACATCCTGGATGGGGTTTTCAAGAACCTGCAGAAAAAATCCGGCGCGTTCCTGGACCTGGGATTATTTGACGCGCGGGGCCTCCACATCGTGTACCACGGCCCCCACGAGCTGGCCGGCAAGGTGTACAAGGATGAGCCATGGTTCAAGAAGGTCATGGAGGACGGTTTTTACATCAGCGACGTTTTTCTGGGCTACCGGCAAATACCCCATTTCATCATGGCGGTCAAGAGATCGGATTTCGGGGTCAACTGGGTGCTGCGGGCCACCATCGACACTTCCCTGTTTAGTGAAGTCGTGGAAAAAATACGCATAGGAAAAACCGGGGAAGCCTATCTGCTGAACCAGGAAGGAAAATTCCAAACCCAGCGCCGTTCCGGCGGGGAGTTGATGGAAGCCGACCCGGACATCAAGGTGAAAATCGCCGACCCGAGCCAGGTCAACACCTTTGTGGAAAGGGACGCTTCCGGCGACGAATACCTCTACGCCACCACCTGGCTGCGGGACAAGCACTGGCTCCTGGCGGCCCGACAGGAAAAGGCCGAGGCCTTCAGTAGTCTTTACCGGGCGACCTACCTGGTCATCATCGTGGCCCTGCTCGGCGGAACGGCGATTGTCTCCATCGCCTTCCAGGTCACTAAGAGAATTATTTCCAAGATGGAAACGACCGATTCCGAAAAAAATGAGTTGGGGCGTCAGTTGGTGGTGGCCGGCCGGCTGGCCGAGATCGGGGAAATGTCCGCCGGGTTCGCTCACGAAATCAACAACCCCTTGCAGATCATCAAGTCCGAGTTGACCCTCGCCGAAACAATCATGGACGATTTGAAAGCCGCCGGGGACCTGAAGCCTTCCGCGGACCAGGAACAAGTTGAGGATTCCCTCAAACAGATCAGGACCCAGGTGGACCGTTGCGGGACCATTACCCAAGGACTCCTCAAGTTCGCCCGCAAGAAGGAATCCGAACCCGGCAAGGTTGATTTGAAGGTATTCCTGCCCAGCGTGATCCGCCTGGTGGAAAACAAGGCCGCGGTGGAAGGCATAAGGATCAATACCACCTTCCGGGGCGGCGACGGATCGGTTTTCGCAGACCCCGGGCAATTGGAGCAGGTGTTGGTCAATCTTCTGAATAACGCCATCTACGCCATTGTGGAAAAGCACGGCTCCAACGGCGGAAGCCTGGAAGTTGGCGTATCGGAAAACGCCGCTTCAAAAGTCACGATTTCCATCGAGGACAACGGCAGTGGAATCAGCTCCGAAAACATGGAAAAAATATTCACGCCCTTTTTCACCACCAAGCCCGTGGGCAAGGGAACCGGTCTCGGGCTGTCGATATGCTACGGCATCATCACCAAAATGGGCGGGGAAATGGACGTGTCCAGCACTCCCGGACTGGGAACGACCTTCAATATCCATCTGAATAAAATATAAAATCGGTAAATTTATTGGCCCAAGCTTGAACAAATAGATCAAAGGAGGTTTGAAAATGTCCAACTTTAAAATCATGCTGGTCGATGATGAGGAAAGGTTCCTTTCCACCACGGAAAAACTCCTGACCCGCAAGGGCTACGAGGTCGTGACCGCCGGCAGCGGGCAGGAAGCCCTGGCCAAGTTGAACCAACACCTGGTCCCGGTGGTGGTCATGGATGTAAAGATGCCGGGCATGGACGGGGTGACCACCCTCAAGGAAATCAAAAAGAATTTCCCCCTGGTGGAAGTGATCATGCTCACCGGCAACGCCACCGTTGAATCCGCCATCGACGGCCTTAAGTCCGGGGCCTTCGATTACCTGATGAAGCCTTGCGAGATCGATGAGCTTCTGGAAAAGGCGGCCGAGGCCTTCGACAAGAAAAAACGCATGGAGGAAAAAATCAGAATGGCCCAAACCCGCAGCTATATGAAGTCCCCCCGGGAAATCCTGAAAGAGGCCGAGGGCGAATAATAAAGCGGCGAGATGATCATGCGCCCTATATCTCATGGAGGATGAAACCAATGGCGAAAATCAAGGTGCTGATGGTCGACGATGAGGTCCAGTTTCGGGAAACGACCTCAAAAATCCTTACCAGGCGCGGGTACGAAACAACCATGGCCGGAACGGGCGAGGAGGCGATCAATATCCTGAAAAAGACGCCCCACGACGTGGTGGTCCTGGATATCAAGATGCCGGGCATGGGGGGCGAGGAAGCCCTGGCGGCGATCAAAAAGATCGACGCCAAAACCCAGGTCATCATGCTCACCGGCCATGGCGGTTTGGAATCCGCCCGAAAATCCCTCGGCCGGGACGCCTTTGACTACCTCTCCAAGCCTTGCGACCTGGACCGGTTGACCGCGCGGATAAACGACGCCTATTCGATCGGCCGCCAGGACATGAAAGGCGAAAAAAAAGCCGCGGATATTATGATTCCCCTGGCGGACTACACCACCATCGGGCCGGACGCCAGCGTCAAGGAAGGCATTATGGCCCTGAACCGGTCCTTCGGCGAACTGGCGTCCACCAGCCGCTTGATGCAGGCCGGCCACCGTTCCATCATGGTCCTGGACAAAAAAGGGGAACTGGTGGGCATTCTGACGATCATGGACCTAGTGGAAGCCCTGCGGCCGGCCTATTTGTCCGCCCCCAAACCTTCCACGGCGGATAACCTTCATTTTTCAGCCATGTTCTGGAGCGGGCTTTTTACCGCCCAGGCCAAGGCCCTGGCCGGGAAAAAAATATCCGACGTCATGTCCGATCCTCCCCCGACAGTCGACATAAACGCCAACCTCATGGAAACAGCCAACCTGATGTTTGAAACCGAGGCCCGTCGCCTGGCGGTCGTTGGCAGTGGAAAGGTTGTGGGCGTGGTCAGGGAGCAGGAAATCTTTTTTGAGTTGGCCCGGATTATCCTGCAAGGATAAGCCCTAGGTCCGACCCGAGACTTCACGATAGCCCCAAACAGGCCCCACCGAATGGGAGGAGGGAATATGTCCGCCCGACAACAAAAAAAAGCGACAGCATACGATAAGTATGTGAATTGGAAGCTGTTTATCTTTCCAGTGGTCCTGATGGCCATTTTTTTGATCATCCCCACGCCCTACGGGATGAAGGATGTGGCCACCGAATACAAAGTCGGTCCCAAGGCCGTCATCAACTTCATCACCCAAAAAATGTTCAACGTCAAATCCTCCGAGGCCGAGCAATGGCAACTGACCACGGCTCAAATCATGGAACAGAAGTTGAGCATGGGCGCCCTGTCCAAAAAGCGGTTTATTATTACCGATGCCAAGTGGTGTAAAACCTATAAAATCCAGACTGATTCCAAAAACCTGGAAAAAGCCCTCAAGTTCGTGGACGGAAACTACACCGACGAAGCCTTCCTGACCCTCATGCAGGAGGCGCATAAACTTCTCAAAACCGATTTGAAATACGAGGAGCTAGCGGACAAGGATAAAAAAGCGGCCGACGAGGGCGCCTGGCACATCAAGGTCGCCATCGCCGTGACGGTGTTCGTGGTCCTCTGCTTCCTGACCGAATGCATCCCCCTGCCCGCCGTGGCCTTCTGCATCGGTCTTCTGTTCATGTTCACCGGGGTCGTCAACAGAAGCGAGGTCGCCATGCTCTACTGGGACGACGCTTGCTGGTTTATCATGGGCAGCCTGATGTTCGCCGCCGCCTTCGTCAAGACCGGCGTGGACAAACGCGTCTGCATGATGATGTTCAAGAAGTTGGCCGTGCCTAACGTCAGATGGATCACCTTGATCTTTTTCATTATCATCACGCCCTTGGCGGCGTTCATTTCCGATCACGCTCTCGCGGCCATGTTCCTGCCCATCGGCATGCTTCTTTACCAGAACAGCCTGACCGAGGAGATCCCGGAAGACCCGGAACTCGGTAAAATGCTCATGATCGCCATTGCCATGGCCTGTAATATCGGCGGACCCGGAGCGCCATCCGGAGGCGCCCGCAACGTCATCATGATGACCTACCTGACCGACATGTTCGGCCTGGACATCGGATACCTCCAGTGGATGATGTACTGCTTCCCCTTCTTATTTGTGATGATCCCCATAACCTGGTTCGTCATCAACTGGAGGTTCAAACCCCGGATCGTGGACCTTCGTCCGGCCATGACTCATCTCCAAGGCGAGATAGGCAAGATGGGCCCCTGGAGCAAAAACCAGATATGGGCGCTTATCATCTTCATCGTCATGGTCCTGGGCTGGTTTTTTGAAAAAACCATCTACACCTCGGGTCTTTTTCCCTACCGCCTGGGCATCGGCGTCATCGCCATGGCCGGCGCCATCGCCTACATCCTGGCCGGAGTAGTCAACTGGCGCGACTACCAGGAAAAGGTCGACTGGGGCGTGGTCTGGCTGTATGCCGGCGCCATGATCTTCGGCCGGGTCCTGGACCGGACCGGAGCGGCCTACTGGCTGGCCCGAAGCTGCATCGACCTGCTGGCGCCCCTGGGCATGGATTCCGGCATCCCGCTCATGATCACCTCCAACGGTTTGACGGCCATAATCACCAACCTCATGGCGGACGGTCCCGCGGCCGCCGCGGTCGGTCCGATCACCCTCAACATGGCCGGCTTGGTGCATCCCGGCTCCACCATGTTGCCCTTCATGGCCATGAGCACGGCCATCGCCTCGTCCTTCGCCTACTGCCTGATCATCGGCACCCCGCCCAACGCCATCGTCTACGCCAGCGGGTATCTCGAGCCCAAGGATTTTGTCCGGGCCGGTCTGCCCTTGTGGTTCATCGCCAATATCGTAATCATACTCATGACCATGTTCTACTGGACTTTCATGGGCTTTTCGGGCCTGCCGAACTTTTAACCGCCACTTCCCCTCTTCCGGAACCTTACTGGTTCCGGAAGAAACTGGACGACCCAAGGGAGAAAAAATGGAACAACGAAACAACCAGTCGATCGCGCCCCCCAAAACCAAGATCATGGCCGCCGACGGAAAGATATACTTCGATAAAAAAAGCGAAAGAAACGTCTTTTTTGTCCTGACCCTGGCCATGCTCCTTTGGGGAATACTGACCAAGGTCGGGCTTCTTTAAAAATGGAGGAAAAAATGGATGGGACCATGACCGCGAAACCCGAAAATACGGGGTGGGATGGGTCGTATTTCAGCGTCTTGTGGCTTATGATCTCCAAACCCACCGCGTTTTTCGAAAGCGCGCCCGAGTTCCCCGGTTATCGCCGGCCCCTTTATTTCCTCGTGGTCTCGAGCCTGTTCTATTCCTTTTGCACCCTAACGATGACCCTGCAATCGAACCCTTGGCTGACCTTGGTCTTTTTCGTCAACGCCGTGGGCATGCCCCTCATCGTCGCCGGAATCGGATACCCGGCGGCCTATTTTCTCAAGGACGGCCGGATCACCTATGCCCGGATGTTCTCTGTGTACGCCTACGCCAACGGGACGGTCCTTGTCGCCGCCTGGGTCCCTCAACTGACCTGGTTCTGCGAAATAGCCAAGTGGATTCTCATCGGCGTGGGACTGGTTCGGGCCTGCGGCTTGAAAAAACTCCAGGCCGGCTTCGTGATGATCCTGACCATGGCCCTGACCCTGGCCGCCTTCTGGCTGCTCGGGGTCATGGTGGTGATGGTGAAATCGGCGCTGTAACAGCAACGCCCCTCCGGCGGGTCGGGGAACAGCCGTTTTTCCGGCCCGCTTGGCGCCCCCCCTTTTCCTCCCCCCCCTCGTCATTGCCGCCCCGGCTTTTTTCCGGTATCTTAAAAGGCCGAAACAAAAGACCGCCCAACCAGGGATCACGGGGCCATGGACAAAAACGAAATAACCACGCCGGGTTCTTCCTTCGCGCCCGGTCCGGACAATAAAAGACTCACGCCGTTTGAACCATTGGTGGAACAATGGTTTTTAAACAACCTCGGCCGACCCACCGATATTCAGGAACAAGCCTGGCCGATCATCGCCCGGGGCGGCCGCCATTTACAAAAGACAAACCCCGTCCGTTATACGGCCCTCGTTCGGTTTCCCGCGTCTTTTCCCGCAACCCCCATTCGGGAATTTTGTCGGCAAAATGGTTGATGCCCTTGATGATTACGTCAAACAGATCATTGATGTCCACGATCGGTCGCTCCTCGTAGTGAATTCCGATTGCTTCCCCGCCGACTTACCGGGGAGATAGAGAAAAGGTCGGGCGGCTGAAATTGTTTGCGGCGGCCTTCATATGGCCTACTTACCGGGCAAGATCGGGATATGTCGGCAATTGCAGATAAATCTACAACTTTCCTCTTTTCACCCGCGGTGTCGCCTGCTATATTGATGCATGTAATAGTACCTTGGGCGTATTGTGCTCATCCGCCGCCGGAGAACCGGCGACGCGCCAAGATTTGAGGCAAATCGCTAGGGCAAGGGCGCCTGAAATTTGTACGGAACCGGTAAAACAAGTCCGCCATCGATTGGGGCTCAGTCAGGAATATCCGGCCCATGAGCTGGGTGCGAGAAACTTTGCCGCCATCAATCGTTGGGAAAACGCCAAGACGGTTCCCTTCAAGCTTGCGCGGTCACAAATTGCGACCGGTTCAAAAACCTCAAGCGCTCGTCAACCTTCCCCTACGCCTTCACTGGACAGGGCGTGGCCATGCCCTCGGCGGAGGGAGATATCCTTGAAACTATATTCGCTGATTGCGCTCGCGGTTTTTGCTGATGGGAATGCCGTTCCAACCCAAGGACTGACCGCCGTGCGGCTCGGATACACGATATGGGGAGGCCGTTTATGCTGAATAAAATCAAACTCGGCAACTTCGGCCCACTCGCCAGGCTTGATTGGCCTAACCTCGGCCCGATTAACCTGGTGATCGGGGGCAACGGCGCCGGGAAGACCTTTCTGCTGAAAGCTCTTTACAGCGCCATGCGAACGTTGGAGGAGTACAGGCGCGGCGATGACCTGCGCACGGCGGCGGAGATTCTCGCGGAAAAGCTTTACTGGACCTTCCAGCCGGACAAGATCGGCGATCTCGTGACCAAGGGCGCGGACGGCGCCTTGTCCTGTACCGTGCAGTTTGACAATACAAATTTCTTATACAGCTTCGGCAAGGACACGACCAAGCAGATTTCCTCGCTGGAAAATCAGGTGCAGCCCAGGTCAAGCAATTCCATATTTCTTCCGGCGAAGGAAGTCCTGTCCCTGCACCGGATCATTCTCAAATCACGCGAGCAGGACAAGGAGTTCGGCTTTGACGACACTTACCTGGACCTTGCCCGGGCGCTACGCCAGTCGCCTAGGAAGGGCAAAAATTACGCGGTATTCGCCAAGTCGCGCCGGCGCCTGGAGGATATTCTCGGCGGCCGCGTTGAATACGATGAGGCGTCGGGACGGTGGCAGTTCAAAAAAGGCAACCGGAAATTCCCCATTGGGGTGACGGCGGAAGGGATCAAGAAGATAGCCATTCTTGATACGCTGCTTGGCAATCGGTATCTCGACGCCGGCTCAATCGTTTTTATCGACGAGCCCGAATCGGCGCTGCATCCCGCGGCGGTTTCCAAACTTATGGATATTGTGGCCGTATTGGCCAAAAGCGGAATCCAGTTCTTTCTCGCCAGCCATTCATATTTCGTGGTGAAGAAGCTATTCTTGATCGCTCAGGAACGGAACATGTCCATCCCCGTGCTTTCGTTGGATGACAACCGATGGACAGCGGCGAACCTCAAGGACGGGATGCCGGAAAACACGATCATCGATGAATCGATCCGACTCTATAAGGAAGAAGTGGAGTTGGCGCTCAAATGACCACACAGCCCATTGTCGAATCAGGTATGACGTTCGGGCCGTACCCCGATAACCGGTGTTTTTACATCGAAAAAAGCAACATCTACGCTGATATTCAACCGGGTGTGCAAATGGCGGAATTCCTGCTGCTGCGTGTCGACCATGGAAAACCTCCCGTACTTTGGGTGGTGGAGGCCAAATCGAGCACGCCGCGACCGGGAACGCAACCGAATTTCGATGACTTCATCGCGGATATCCGGGAGAAACTGGTCAATGCCTTTTCCCTCGGCTGGGCCTCCTGTTTGAAAAGGCATCGACAGGCCGAGACGGAACTACCCGAGCCCTTCAAGACTCTTGATTTGTCGAAATCCGGCGTCCGGTTTGTGCTGGTGATTAACGGCCATCAAGAGGCGTGGTTGCCTCCTCTTCAAGAGGCGCTGAAAAAGGCGCTTCATTCCACCGTCAAGACCTGGCGTTTTGCTCCAACCTCGGTTGCAGTCGTCAATGAAGAGCTTGCCGGGAAACATGGATTGATCCTTCCTGGGCAGGGAGAGGCGGTGTGACCGGTTTTACCGAAAACAACCTCGAAGAAACCAGCCTGGAATGGTCGGCCGAACTGGTCTGGACGGCGTCGCCGCAGCCAACATGACTTTCCCGATGGCTTAGCCCGGCATCCACACGACGCCCTGCCGCACGCCCCTTCATCGGTTTCACCGGCGCTCCCCCTTTTCCTCCCCCCCCGCGTCATTGCCGCCCCGGCTTTTTTCCGGTATCTTAAAAGGCCGAAACAAAAGACCGCCCAACCAGGGATCACGGGGCCATGGACAAAAACGAAACAACCACGCCGGGTTCTTCCTTCGCGCCCGGTCCGGACAATAAAAGACTCACGCCGTTTGAACCGTTGGTGGAACAATGGTTTTTAAACAACCTCGGCCGACCCACCGATATTCAGGAACAAGCCTGGCCGATCATCGCCCGGGGCGGCCACGTCCTGGTCGCGGCGCCGACCGGCCGCGGCAAGACCATGGCCGCCTTTTTATGGGCCCTCAACCAACTGTTGTTCCAAAAATGGTCCCCGGGGCGGACCCGCGTCCTCTATGTCTCGCCCCTCAAAGCCCTGAACAACGACATCCAACGAAACCTCCTGGCCCCCCTGGCCCGATTGCGGCGGATTCTGGAACAGGAAACCGGCGCGGCGCCGCGGATAAACGTTCAGACCAGAAGCGGAGACACCGACCAGTCCGAACGCCGCCGCATGTTGTCCCACCCTCCGGAAATACTGATTACCACCCCGGAAAGCCTGAACATCCTGCTCGCCGGCCGGGGCGGCCGCAGCCTCCTGACCGGGCTGAAAGTCGTGATCCTGGACGAAATACACGCCGTCTTCCCCAACAAGCGGGGGACCCACCTGATCACGGCCGTGGAAAGGTTGACCGATCTTTCCGGCGAGTTCCAGCGAATCGCCCTGTCGGCCACCATCCGGCCGGAAGAGGAAGCGGCCCGTTTTATCGGAGGTTTCAGGTCCTCGGGCCAGGGACTAGGCCTGATAATGACTCCCCGGCCGGTGACCGTGGTCAAAAGCCGCCTCGCCAAAATCCACCACCTCCGGGTGTCCTATCCCCAGGCCGAAGGGACCGGGGAAAAGCCCGATTCGGCCTGGGAGCCGCTGGTCCGGGAATTCAAGGCCATCGCCCAAAAAAACCAGTCCACGCTTTTTTTCGCCAACAGCCGCCGCCTGGCGGAAAAAATATCGCATCTGATCAACCAGGGCGAGAGCCAAACCCTGGCCTACGCCCACCATGGCTCCCTCTCCAAGGAAATCCGCCGGGTCGTGGAAGCCAAGCTCAAGGCCGGGGAGCTCAAGGCCATCGTCTCCACCAATTCCCTGGAAATGGGGATCGACATCGGCGCCCTGGACGAAGTGGTCCTGATCCAGGCCCCGCCCTCGGTTTCGTCCGCCCGGCAACGCATCGGCCGGGCCGGACATCGGGTCGGCGAAATCAGCCGGGGGTCATTTTTTCCCTCCCATCCCCAGGACGTCCTGGAATCGGCGGTCCTGGCCGGGGCCGTGCAAAACGGGGAAATCGAGACTTCCCGGCCGGTGGAATGTCCCCTGGACGTCCTGGCCCAGGTGATCGTGGGCATGTGCGGCCTGGAACCGGTCCCGGAAGAAAAACTGTTCGAGCGAATCAAGTCGAGTTACCCCTTTCGCCGCCTGGAACGCGACAAGTTCGACCTAGTCCTGGCCATGTTGGCCGGGCGGTACGCCGAAACCAGAATTCGGGAACTCAAGCCGCGCCTCGCCTGGGACCGGATCGAGGGGACCGTCTCGGCCCGCAAGGGCGCCTTGCTGGCCCTGTACATGTCCGGCGGGACCATACCGGACCGGGGCTATTTTCATCTGCGCCATGACCGGACCAACGCCCTGATCGGAGAATTGGACGAGGAATTCGTCTGGGAAGCCCGGATCGGCCAGACCCTGACCCTTGGCGTGCAGAACTGGCGGATCGAGAGGATCACCCATAACGACGTCTTCGCCGTCCCCATCAATTCGCCGGCCCTGGCCCCGCCCTTCTGGCACGGGGAAGAAAACGGCCGCGACTTTCATTTTTCGGCGCTCATCGCCGACTTCCTGGAAAAGGCGGACGAGGCGCTTGACACGCCGGACTTCATTCCCTGGTTGATCAAGGATTTCTTCTTGGACCCGGAAGCCGCGCGGGAATTGGTCGAATATTTGACCAGCCAAAAAAGGGCCGTTTCCGCTCCCCTGCCCCACCGGCGACATATCCTGGTCGAATGGATCAACGCCGGTCCCGGCGGCGTTCCCGGAAGCCAGGTGGTTCTGCACAATTTTTGGGGCCTGAAAGTCAACCGACCCTACGCCCTGGCCCTGGAAGCGGCCTGGCGGGAACGTTTCAACCAGCGCCCCCGCCTCTTCGTCTCCAACGACAGCCTCTCGATCATCCTCCCGGACGAAATCGAAACCGCGGAAATCCTGTCCCTGGTCAGCCCCGCCAACCTCGAAAAAAATATCCGGGCGAGCCTGGAAGGGTCCGGCTTTTTCGGGGCGCGTTTTCGGGAATGCGCCGGTCGGGCCCTGCTGCTGACCAAGCCGAGCCTGAACCAGCGCCTGCCCCTGTGGATGACGCGCCTGAAAAGTCAAAAATTACTCGAGGCCGCTTCCGGGTACGAAGACTTCCCCATTCTCCTCGAAACCTGGCGCGCTTGCCTCCAGGATGAATTCGACCTCGACTCCCTGATAATGCTGCTGTCGGAACTGGAAGCCGGCCTGATCACCTGGACCGAGGCCCACGTGGACCAGCCCAGCCCCATGGCCCGCAACTCCGCCTGGCGTCAGGTCAACGAATTCATGTACACGAGGGACGACCCCCTGGCCGCGGGGCCGTCCGCCCTGCGCCGGGACCTGCTGCAAGACGTGGTCTTCAATCCCGGCTTGCGGCCCCGGGTGGAGCCCGACGCGGCGCGCCGGTTCGAGGAAAAATGCCGGCGCCTGGCCCCGGGCTATTCACCGGCCGACGCCCGGGAACTGGTGGAATGGGTCAAGGAAAGGCTGGCCATTCCCCGGGACGAATGGAAGGACCTGCTGGCGGCCATGAAGCGGGACCATGGTCCGGACGCCGAGGCGGCCGCGACCGCGGCCCAGGAAAAACTGCAAGTCATCGGGCCTCCGGAAGATCGTCCACCCCTGGTTGTATCCCTGGAACACCTCGATCTTTTCCGCCTGGTTTGGGGGACCGGTCCGGCCGGGTCCGAGGGCGCCCGGGAAGAAGCCGTGTCCCGCCTCGCGTCCCAATGGCTACAGTTTTACGGCCCGGTCAGCCCCGAATTCATCGCCCGGACCCTGGGATTGGACTTTTCCGTCCTGGAATTGACCCTGGAAGCCCTGGCCGAGTCGCATAAAATCGTCATCGGCCAACTCTTGGCCGGCCGGGACGAGGCCCTGGCGTGCGACAGTCGCAACCTGGAAATAATCCTGCGGCGCTCCCGGGCCGAAAAACGGCCGGTCTTCGAACCCCTGCCCTTGACCCGGCTGCCTCTTTTTTTGGCGGCCCACCAGGGCCTGACTCTTCCCCAGGCCGAAACGGCCCCGCCCCGGGAAGGGCTGGCCCGCTGCCTGGAACCGCTTCTGGGCCTGCCCCTGCCGGCGGGGCTGTGGGAATCGGACATCCTCCCGGCCCGGCTGCCCGGGTATAAAACAGCCTGGCTCGACGGGTTATTTCAGGAAACCGACCTGCGCTGGCTGGGGGGAGAAAAAAAGACGGTTGCTTTCTGTTTTGAAGCCGATCTGGACCTGCCGCGCGAAAGCCCGGAAGAAGGGGACGACGCCGGCTTGGAAGCGGCCCCGGCCGGGCCGGATGACGACCTGGCCCAGCTTTTTCCCGACCCCGCGGCCCGGTACGACTTTAAGGCCCTGCTCCAGTTCGGCGGGGGGCTTTCCCCGTCCGAGCTTTCAGCCCGGCTCTGGGAAGCGGCGTGGCGGCGGGAAGTATCCTCCGACTCCTTCGCCGCTCTTCGGCGCGGCCTGGGGACCGACTTCAAACCCCCGGACGAAGACTTTTCCGACGGCCCCGGCGCCCGGCGCCGGACCCTGGGAAAAAGGGCCGGCTTTTCTCAATGGAAGTCCCGCTCCCCCTGGGGCGGCGCCTGGTTCCGGCTGCCCCGGCCCGAGCCCCTGTCCGACCTGTTGGAACAGGAAGAACTGAAAAAGGACCGGGCCCGCCTGGTCTTGGATCGTTACGGGGTTGTGTTCAAGGAAATACTGGACCGGGAAGCCGGCCCCTTCCGGTGGCGGGAGCTTTTCCGGTCCCTGAGGTTGATGGAGCTTTCGGGCGAAATTTTTTCCGGCTTCTTTTTTCGGGGCCCGTCCGGGCCGCAATTCGTCTCCCCCGGCGGCTTGCAAAAACTGCGGCGAAAACTGCCCGAAAAAGCCGTTTACTGGATAAACGCCCTCGACCCCGTCTCCCCCTGCGGCCTGGGCCTGGAAGACCTCAAGGGGGTCTTTCCCCCGAGAAAAGCCTCGACCCACCTGGTCTTCCGGGGGGAAGCCCTGGTCCTGGTTTCCGAGAGAAACGGCAAGTCCCTGACCATCAACCTGGACCCGGACGACCCGGATTTGCTCCGGTGCCTGGCGCCGCTGAAAAACCTGCTCTACCGGGACTTCCAACCCCTGGGGAAAATCAAGATCGAAACCATCAACGGCGAACCAGCGGCCGCCGGCCCGTACGTGGCCGCCCTAAGGCTGTCGCTTGAAGCGACCCTCGATTATAAAAACGTGGTGCTGTTTAAAAAATTCGGAGCCTAGCGCCGGGTCGTTTGTGAAGGCCGGCCCGGCGGACCGGTCCCCCCGCCCCAAGCCTTTCCTCGTTGGGAGGGGGGCAAAACCAAGGACCGTTATCTTTCCCTAGCGGCCCGCCGGGTCCGGTCCCGGAGCATCAGGGCCAGGATTTGCGCCGTCTCGTCCAGGCGGTTGTACACCCTGACGCCTTTTTGGGTCAGGTTGCGGGCCAACTGGCTTTCACCGTGGGAATGATGGGTCCCGATCAGGACCGGCCGCTGGTATTCCCTTTCCAGGGCCTGGACCTCCAGGGCCATGGCGGTCTGTATCTCGGCGAAAATCCGGGCTTCCTCGGACGAACTTTCGTCGATCAGCCCGTGCCGCCCCAGGCCGTGGACGATCAAGGCGTCGATCTCCCCCGAACCAAGCAGTTCCCGGGACAGGCCCACCAGCACTTCCGTGGACAAAAACAGCCCGGACGCCCCGAAATCGACGGGGTTCCGGGTGGACGCCCGGGCGGGCAGGCCCAGTCCGGCCAGGCGGTCCTGGAGGCCCCGGCTAGGTTCCGGGACCACCAGGCCGTTCTCTTCCAGGGCGTCGGTCAGGGACACGCCCCAGGACCCGCCCATGGTGACGATGCCGATACGCGGGCCGGCAAGGGGCGGCCGTTCGATCAGGGCGTGGCCGAGGGGGAGAAGGAGTTCCATGGTGGGGGATGACAAAAGCCCCAGTTGGCGGAACATCCCCTGAAACACCTCGTCGCTCCCGGCCAGGGCCCCGGTGTGGCTCTGGGCCGCCCGGGCGCTGCCCTTGGTCCGGCCCGCCTTGTACACCACCACCGGCTTTTTTTCGGCCGCTTCCCGGGCCGCCTTCATGAACCGTTGGCCGTCCCGGATGGTTTCCAGGTACATCAGAATGCCCTTGACTTCCGGGTCCCGGGCGAAAAGTTCCAGGAAATCCGTGACCGTCAGGTCGGATTCGTTGCCGGTGTGGACGAACTTCCCGAAGCCGAGGCGGTGGGAAAAACCCTCCGCCAAAAGGTCGTAAATGGCGTACCCGCCCTGGCAGACCGCCGCCAGCTCGGTCCGGTGGATGAAACCCGTGGGTCCGGCCGAGGCGTTGAACCCGGCGAAAAGGTTGAAGACCCCGCTGACGTTGGGGCCCAGGAGCCGCAGCCCGTAACTTCGCGCGGTTTCGGCCAGGGCTTTTTCCCGCCGCCGGCCCTCGGGGGAGGTCTCCCCCAGCCCGGCGGTGATGATGATCAGGCCCTTGACCCCTTTTTTCCCGCAGGCCTCGATGGTTTCCTCCAAAAATTCCTCGGGCAGGCAGAGGACCGCCAGGTCCACCGGGCCCGCGATCGATTCCAGTCGCGGCGCCGCTTCCAGCCCCCAAACCCGTCCCCCCTTGCGGTTGACCGGGTAAACAACGCCCGGAAATTTTTCCGACAGCAAGGCGCCCATGATGAAGGAGCCCCAGGCCCCGGGCCTGTCCGTGGCCCCGAGCACCGCCACCGTTCTAGGGTTCAGAAAAACATCCAGGTTCGAATTGTCGGCCATCTTGCCCTCCTCCGCGCGGCGTTCTCGCCGGGGTGTTTCGGATCAGGGAATTCTACCCCGGTCCGATGGTTTTGTCCGGGAAATCGGCGTAAAAAAATTATATTGCAATTCAATTTTTTTTGATATATGAATTCCAGCGTAATATTTCTTAAAATATTATATTTTTCAACATCTTTTGATTGTTGCGCCTTCAAGGACGGCTTTTTGGAACCGCCCGGCTTGGTTGAAACCTTCCGGAAGACGCAAAAAGCGATTGACGATAAAAGTTGTTAATATTCAGTTTGTTATAAATATAGGCCTCTTGCTGTAAAATGAACGGAATTATAAAAAAAAAGGCCCCCGGGAAAAAAAACGCCATTCTGGAAGCCGCGGTGAAGGTTTTCGCGGAATCGGGCTATCAGAAAGCCACGATCGCGGACCTGGCTCGGCGGGCCGGGCTGAGCGAGGCCACTATTTACAATTATTTCAAGAATAAGGAAGACATCCTGCTGACCATTCCCGAGCAATGGGCCGTGGAATTCCTAGACCTTTTCACCGCCCACCAGGCCGGCCTGCGGGACCCGGAAGAAAAGCTGCGCAAATTCATCTGGCTGTATCTGTACTGGATGAAGGACCAGCCCGAGTACACCAAGGTCTTCCTGATGGAAATTCAGCCCAACGATAATTACTACACGTCCAACGCCTTTAAATTGCTCAAGGAAATTTCCACGCTCCCTTTGCCGATCCTCAAGGAGGGTCAGGACGCGGGCCTGTTCCGGGCCGAGGTTCCGCCCAAATTGTTCCGTCATTTTTTGATGGGCGCCGCCAATTATCTTCTGCTTTCCCGGCTCATCTTCAACCGTCCGGTGGAATTATCCTACGATTTCGAACAATTATCCCGCCTGATCCTGGCTTCCATCCGACGCGGGAACGACCCGGCCCTCCCTCCGGTCGGCAAGAGGGAAGAAAAACGGGACCGGATACTGAACGCGGCGGAACTGCTTTTTTCTCAAAAAAGCATCAACCAGGTCAGGATTTCCGAGATCGCCGGGCTGGCCAACGTGGCGGACGGGACCATCTATGAATATTTCCAGAACAAGGAAGACCTGCTCTTCGCGGTCTTCGGCCGCCGGACCGAGGATTTCAACCTCACCTTCGAGCAGGCCCTGTCCCCCCGGGACCCGGCGGCGCGGCTCCGGGCGGCCCTGCGTCATTTCCTGGGCTGGGCCCGGGACAACCGGCCCTGGGCCCGGGTTTATTTCAAGGACCTGATCGCCAATCCCAGGTTCTACGAGTCCAGGCAATACGAGCCCATGCGCCTCTACACCCGGAAACTGAGGAGTATACTGGAGGAGGGTCGGGCGGCCGGAATATTCAGGCCCGACGCGCCCATGTTTTTTTTCCGGTCCCTGGTTTTCGGGACCATGGGCCATATCTGCGCTCCCTGGGCCATGCTCAACCAGGAACACGATCTGCTGGAAGACCTGCCCGGCTTTTTCGACTTGGTCCACCAGGCCGTCAAGGTCGACGGGTCCGCCGCGCCGTGAAATTTTTTTTGAATTAGCGTCAACCGGTCATGTTCGGCGCCGCCGAAACTGACCTTTTTAGAATCGCCCTGTAATGAGGAGGGAAATTACCAATGGATTTCCGTTTTTCACCGCAAGAGGAAAATGTCCTCAAGGACGTGCGTTCGTTTCTCAAGTCGGAAACCACGCCGGAGCTTCTGGAGGAAACGACCAAGTTGGGGCATATCTACGGCGGCCCCCTGGGGCGTGAATTCATACAGAAATTCGCGACCCACGGCTGGCTGACCCCGAACTGGCCGGAAGAATACGGCGGCCTGGGCGGGAGCGCCACCCTGTCCTTCGCCATTCGGGAAGAGATGGCCCTGGCCGGGGTCCCCTTGATTTTCGTGGCGGCCCACATGGCCGGCCCGACCATTTTTCTTTTCGGCAGCGAGGAAATGAAGCAGAAATGGCTTCGTCCCATCGCCCGGGGCGAATATGAATTCGCGCTTGGGTACACGGAGCCCCAGGCCGGGTCGGACCTGTCCAACATCAACATGCGGGCCGTGGACCTGGGGGACCACTTCGTGGTCTCGGGCCAGAAAACCTTCAACACCCATTCCCATGTGGCCGACTACCACTGGCTGGCGGTCCGGACCGACTTCGAGGTCAAGAAGCACAAGGGCGTGTCCATGATGATCGTGGATTTCAAGAGCCCGGGCATCACCGTCCGACCCTTGATCACCATGGCCGGGTGGCAGACCAACGAGGTCTATTACGACGACGTGGCCGTGCCCATGGAAAACCTGGTGGGGGAAAAGAACAAGGGCTTCTATTACCTCATGGCGGCCCTCGATTTCGAGCGCATGTTCCCCCTGGCGGCGTATTCCGGCTTCTTCGACCAGGTGGTGCAGTACGCCCGGGAAACCATGGTCAACGGCGCGCCCCTGTCCCGGAAGCCCGAGGTGCGGCGCAAGCTGGCCCAAATGGCCGTGGAAATCGAGGCCAACCGGCATCTCTATTACCGCCTGGCCTTCATGCTCGATAACGGCCAGATACCCAACTATCAGTCCTCCATGCAGAAACTGTTCGCCACCGAGGTCGCCCAGCGCATCGCCAACACGGCCATGGACGTTTTGGGCATGTTTTCCCTGTTGAAAAAAGGGTCCAAGTGGGCGGCCCTGTCCGGCCTGGCCGAGCATATTTATCGGACCAGCGTCGTGGAAACCATCTACGCCGGCACTTCCGAAGTGCAGAGAAACATCATCGCCATGCGGGGCCTCGGGCTTCCGGCCAAATAACCTTGGAGGAATGACATGAACTACGATCTTGGCGAAGACCAGAAAATTATAAAGGAAACGGCCCGCAAATTCCTGGCCGGGGCCTGCCCGGCCGAATTCGTCCGGAAAACGGCCGCGGACCCGGACGGGTCCATTGACGAACTGTGGACGAAAATGGCGGAACTGGGCTGGATGGGCCTGATGGTCCCCGAGGAATACGACGGGTTCGGCGGGACCATTCTGGACCTGACGGTCCTGCTGTCCGAAATGGGCTACGTCGCCCTGCCCGGGCCCTTCTTTTCCACCGTGGTGTTGGGAGGCCTGACCCTGATGGAAGCGGGCTCCCCCGCCCAAAAAGCCGAGTTCCTGCCGGCCCTGGCCGCCGGGAACCTGAAGCTGGCCCTGGCCTGGCTGGAAGAAGACGGGGACTGGGGCCCAAGCGGCGTCAATATGTACGCTTCCCGCGAAGGCGATTCCCATTCCCTTTCGGGGACCAAGCTGTTCGTCGGCGACGCGGCCGCGGCCGACTTCATCATCTGCGTGGCCCGGACCGAGGCCCGGACCGACGACCCGGCCGCGGGGTTGAGCCTCTTCCTGATCGACCGCAAATCCAAGGGCCTGACCATCACGCCGCTCCTGACCCTGGCCGGGGACAAGCAGTACGAAGTCGTTTTCGACCAGGTCGCGGCTTCCCCGGAAGCGCTTCTGGGAGAACCGGGGCGAGCCTGGCCGGTCCTGAAAAAAATCCTGCTCCTGGCCGCCGCGGCCAAGTGCGGGGAAATGATCGGCGCGGCGGACAAGGTCATGGAACTGGTCATCCCCTACACCAAGGAACGGGTGCAGTTCGGCCGGCAGATCGGCGCCTTCCAGGCGGTGCAGCACCACGCCGCCAACATGCTGACCTACGCGGACACCATCAAGTTCCTGACCTACCAGGCCGCCTGGCTGGCCTCGTCGGGCCTGCCCTTTGAAAAGGAAGCGGCCATGTGCAAGGCCTGGGTCAGCGATTCCTTCCGGAAGCTGGTGGGCCTGGGCCACCAGATTCTGGGCGGCGTCGGCTTCATGGAGGAACACGACCTCCAGCTTTACTACAAACGGGCCAAGACCGCGGAACTGATGTTCGGCGGCGTGGAATTCCATCTGGAATTGGCGGCCGAGGCCATGGGGCTGTAGTTAAGGCGATTCATTAACTTCCAAGGCGGCGGAACTGTTTTTAAACAGCTTCCGCCGCACTCAGTGGATGATAATGCCTTTCTACCTCGCGAAAAATCACTCCACTATAATGTTTTTCCGGAAGTAATCCATTTCCATCTTGAGACAGTTTAAATTTTACTATATTTTACGGTAAGGTACTGCATTTTTTAATCGCGTTGGAAAATGTTTCTTTCTCAGCTTTTGTGAAACCGCTGTTTCGTTCCTTCCATGCTTCAATGTATGCGGCAAGCACAAATTTTTCGTCATGTTTTATTTCAACTTTATCAGTATCATTAAATTTTTGTAATCGATACCAGCCTTCTATATTATCCAGTGGAACATCGTTTATACTATCCTTTTGAATAGTGGAAGCACAGTTACGCAAAATAGTTTTTAGTTTTTGTTCTAGGTCAGGATAACCCGACCATTTATCCTTCCGCCATTTTTGGATTAGCTTTAATTTTTCATCATCCCCATTTGTAAAATATATTCCTAAACAACGTAGTTCTTGCCCTTGACCTTGGTCCCTAAATTGTGAACATTCCTGAGCAACTACACAAACATTGCTAAAAATAGTACTAACAAGTAAAGCACAAAATATCATAAACAACTTTTTCATGGTACCCATCCTTATTATTGGAGCCATATTGTTGAAGAAACTTCAATTTTATTCAAAGTTACAGTCGTACAACGACAAAAAATCTGGTGTTGACCGATATCGAAGGAACGTTTAAATGTAGACTTTTGATTTGTTTTATTGTTTCCTGAAATATTAATGAGTTCCCAATCAGCGTATTTGTCATATTTAATTTCAATTTTTGAAATTTCACCTTTAGATGCAGTGCATGAAATATCAAACCATACTTCATCTCCTTTTTTAAAATAATTTTCGTTCAAAATTTTAGTATTTAATAACCTCCCAATTGACATTTTCAACTCAGGGACATTACTCTTATTTGATTCGAAGAAGATAAAAAATAAAACACTTAGCACAAAAATGATTACAGCAAAACCTATAAAAATTAATATTTTAGTATTTAAAATCATTTTTCGCCATAATTCAAATTTTTGATTGTCGGACAAAGAAGTTGCATCAATTTTTTTCTTTATAATCAAATACTGTGCAATTACATTTGCACGCTCATTATCTGGCGCTGATTGAATAATTTTTGTTTTTTCGGACAAAATCTTAATAATAATTAAAAATATCAAAATAACAAACAGCGCTATCAAGTGAATTGGCGACTCAACAAATCTTATAATTTCCCAGATTCCCATTTGCAAGTCCTTTCCCCGAATAACTATCTGAATTTCAAAACGTTGATGCTACATTTAGCATAATCAGAAAAAGTGAAAATTTAAAACTGGTCTTACTAATCATTATCATTTTTTTGAATATGCTATTAAATATCCATCAATTAGTAAATAAGAAGTAGTACCTTGAGAATTATATATTATCGTAATATACATTGTTTAAACTGTCCTAATTTTTGGTCGCTCTAATTTTGAAAGTAAATTTATCATTATTTTTAAAATAAAAATTCACAAGTCAAATACCTATAAATATCTGATGTTGTAAAAACAATAAATATAAAAAACAATATACAATACAACAATTTCGCGAGAAAGATAGTATTTAGTTCTACTATTAAATAGAGTAAAAAAATTGATATTAAATATTTGAAAGTATTTTCATTGCATGCATTAAAAATTGTGCTTTAAACACAAATATTTGTTGACATTGTAATAATTTAATCGCTTCGAGTCTAATTCCTCGAAGCTTGCTTCGTCCCATTTGGGATTTTTTCCGATTGATACCTCGCAGCTTGCTGCGGGATAGTTCATTTTCGATAAGTACGGTGGAATGCCCACAAAATTTCACTTCTCCAAGTCAAGCAATATTTTTCTTCCTTTTTCGGACAACTCCCGGCCGCGACTACCGGGCCTTATCGCGCCTAATTGCACAAGAAAAGGTTCAATCACGGACTCAATCTCTTCTTTACCCACCGGCAAGGCGCGGGCCAGGAAAGAGAGCCCTCTGGGGCCTTCGATCAAATGTTTCAGATATTCAAGGTCGTTGGGTCCGAGACCGCTAGCATCGATCTTCCAGTCCTTCCTGATCCGTTCCAAGCCAACGAGATTGAGGGGATAGACTTGATTGTCAAACTGATGACTTTCATAAAACCTGACGGCCTTGTTCAGCGCCTCGCGTGGATTGAGCCGACCGGCCCAGGCCATGCCTTCAGCGACCCGCGGTGGAATATCAACATCCTTTCTCGAAAAATAGAGCGAGACCATGGCTGCAATTTCATTCACCGAATAGGGCAACAGGTCGATAATATTGAAACGAGTCAAAAATGGCGCCGGCAGTTTACCTTTGTCCGTGGTGGCGGCCAGAATGGCCACCTGGCTGAAGTCTACGACCTTATCAGGTAGAACTCCTCGCCGCTCCTTGGGCTCGAACAAGTTTAAAAACTCGTCGGCCTTCTTCCCAAGAAGATGGACCTCATCCAGGAAAAGAACCAAGGGCGGGTAAACATACTTCTTTGCCCCGGAGTCGATCCCATCTTCCACGGGTTCCAAGCGCTTGCTCTTCAAGGCCTTATCGATCTGAGAGATGATCTTATCCAGGCTATTGAACGACTTGGCGTTAAGGGACACCAGGGGCAATCCCAGGCACGCGGCCGCGCGGTTGGCGATCTCGGTCTTGCCCAGGCCGCCCGGCCCGCACAGCAATATATTGACCGGCATGGCAACGTCTTTTCGCCGCAGGGCCAGGGATAGTTGTATCTTTAGCTGTCTTAGGGCGGGCTCGTTACCGATGAAGCCCTCAAAGGCCCCTTCGACCTCGGGCGGAAAAGTTAGAACTTGCGGCTCATTGGATTTTTCGTCGATGAGTTCGATAGGCGCGAGTTGGTCGTCACCGGGTTTGAAAACGGCCAAGCGACCTTCTTGCCAGGTCGAACCGCTGATTGCCTCCAGTAAGTCCATGTAGAGGATGGTTTGGGCGATCTGTGTTTCAAAATTTATTTGACGACCGAATTTGTATTCCCAGAGGATTATCCTGCCGACAGGGTCAATGAAAACAGCATCGGGTCGTCCCTTAAGATTAATATTCAGTCCATCGCATTTTATTTGGCCTTCCAGGTCGCTTTCGACATCGAAAAACACTTGGTTGGGATTAAAACTAGATGGTTCCATGGTTGCTAAAAAGTCAGCTAATATTTTGATCCAAAGCTTGAGGCATTCGACCAAAAAGTCAAGAAGTCGAACGCCCTGATCCGAACGCAGGAGTCCGGAGGAATTGGCCAGGGAGTGTATCGTATTATCGAAAAGGTCTTGCCATAAATGGGGACGGCTCAGCTTGGCGGTTTTACCGGCCATTTCCATGGCCAACCCGGAACCCTGTCGACGAAAATAAAGCACGGCTTCTTCAAGCCATTGATGCAGGATTTTGCCGGCTTCCTTGGGGTCGTAATCCAGATTGAAATCTTGTGCAAAAGTTACTTGGTCTAGGGCAGGCGGAAAATTGGGAAATTCAATTTCGAGACGTTCCTTGGCTTCACTGACAGTTAAGCTTGGTTGGCCCTTTACCAGGGTGCGAGGCGGCAATTCCTTCAAACTTTTACTCAGGGCCAAGGCGATCTTGGGACGTAGCTTCGCTTTAATATCCGGGGTGATATCAAAAATAAATAGATCAGGTTTGAGCATCGGCCTACCCCCGGTTCCAAACGATAATCCGAAAATTATCGGGAAAATGTGCATCCTCGGGCAGAAGACTAATCAGGCCGCTTGCCGACAACGATTTAATTTCTTGATGAAAAGCTGCCGGTGTTATATCTTGGTTCATTTTTGTGCGCACTAGCCAGAAGAGACGGGAAAAAGATAGCCATCGATGCAAGGCCATTACCTCATGGATGACCGCGGCAGGCCCTTTGAGTGACGGAGGTATTGGGATACCAAGGGGCTTTTCAGGTCGAGGCGGCTGTGGAAGTGGAGTGGCGTCGGGCGGCTCCGGTTCGGACGGAACATCATGTCTGCAAGCCATGTGGTTAAAAATTAAAGCGATTTCCTTGCTTACGAGGCCGGGCATTTCCGACAGGACCGTCATGATGTTTTCATGGCTAGGCTCCGGGTCGGTCTTCCAGGTTAGGTAATCACCGGCGCGAACATTGGCCAAGAAGTCTCCCAGGGCGTGTAAATCGCTGATGTCTTGTTCGACCAGATGGAAAAAACAGCCGAATTTTCTAAACTCTTGAAGACGTTGTTGCGTGACTCTACCCGAAGTGGGCGCTCGGCTGTCACGGACGAGGGCCGTGTTGGGAAGGGGGTGTTCCAAGAGCCTTTGTAGGAGGTTTGGGAAGGAGCTAGTCCTTTGTACATCATACCCCACCAACCGCAATGCTTTTCCGCCGACTGACAAGAGTATGTCCGTGCCCTTGAAATTCTCGTAACCGTCTTCCAAAGGACCGGCGGCTGTTTCAATCTTCTCGGGCCAATGGACAACCTCAAAGAGTTCAATCAATCTTTGGGAAATGGAGGCCGTGTCAACATTGGGTATTTTTGTGGAAAAGTGAGCGACCAATCCGTGCCATTCCGTATTAACCTTGTCAGCCAAAGTTTCAATTTGTATAGGCGAGGGAGACAAAGCCTGGAGGTAAATGTTTTCCGCATCCATCAACAGGGTGCGTATGAAAACATCACCCGCGTTTACTAATATTTCTACTATATCTTTGTTTAAAGGAAAATATTCATCGACAATATTATCGGACTTTCTTGCCGCAAGCAAGGGACGCGACTGGAGACGACGCCTTATTAAGGCCCTTCTTTTTTCCGGCTTCCTAATAGGAGAAAGTTCCAAGCCGAAGCTCAGTCGCCCTCGTAAAGCACTTGAAATGGATTGTTCGAAAACATCATATACGCTGCGCGTCAAACCGACAAAACAACTAAAGTTTGGGCTCCTATCATAGAGATCAATGAGAATTGGCTCCAATTCCTGGAAATTTTCCTTTTTCATGCTGTCCAGTTGATCAAACACAATTATAATCGGATATATTTTTCGTGTCAGACAGCCTAATATATTTAAAAATTTTTTTAAATCAAATATGCCTATCGGACCATTGACTCCAAGAAGACGGTATTCCTCGTCGCTTAAAAATTGAGAACCGCCCAGCCAGTCCATGGCTAGTTTTTTTCTGGACGGAGAAAGAAGACTAAGAAATACATTGAGCGTCTTACTGTCAATATCCATTTCAGGCAATTTGCCTACTTGTTCCAATGTTGCTTCAATTAAGTGGCCATAACGTTCTTGATTCAAATTTTTCCAATAATTATAGATATTTTCAGGGGCTAGTCCTTTAAATTGAGTTGTTCTCCCCAGAGTTGAATACAAAATAAATTCAAGCTGTGTAAAATCAAAACGATATCTTTTATCATACGCATTATGTCCTAAACATGACATTATACTGTTCATGATAAATGGTTCGAGATGACCATGATGAAGCGGTGGGTTGGAAATTAGAATAAAAAAGACCGCTCCATTCATTTCATGCCTAAGTCGGCTGAAAAGATGAGATTTACCGGCGCCGGCATTTCCGAACATCACCCTGATGATTGTCTGATTTCTTCCATCCGGATGTCCGACTGCCTTGAGGTCCTCAAGCATCTGTTTGAATTCATTTTCATTTATCTCTGAGACGTCTTCCGAAATCCAGTCGTCGTTCCAGATATCCTCGCCGCGGACCGCTCTATTGTTAAATGGATTGGCAATTCTGTATTTACTGACATCAAAGGTATTAATCGCATCATCCATGATGTTAATCTCCCAGGTACTTCCACCAATAGATGGTAAATCCGGGCCTCAAATCAAAAAGATATTTTCTTTCTTCTTCCGGAATCTCGCTTGGCATTTCATGGTAATTCAGTTCAGCCTTTCCGCGTCGATACAGCTCCCGCAGCCATTCCCTAAACTGCTTGGCGTCCGGGGTTTGATCTTGAAGGCGAGCCCACCGACTATAGCGTTCCCAGGTTTTAGGCAGGGGGATGGTGCTGGGCCCCAAGGCCGGAGGTTTGTCAGCCATGTACCAGTCACGAAATAATTCATCCAGGTTGGGTGGACCGGCGAGCATGCCCGTCTTTTTCCGATTTTTTATCAAACCCTCTGGCGCGATTGATTCCCCTTTTTTTCCGTCGATCAATTCCAGATCTAACGGCCCCGCGCTGTCAAGGAAGGCGAAAAGGTCCTCGAGAGAGACCGGCTTAGTCCTGAACTCATTGATACGATTCAAGGAATTCGATAGGGGCTTAAGATGATGCGCAGTTAGATGGGCGGAAGGTATTTTCGGTCCAACCTGAACATATTCAATCCCTCGGTAGCGGAAGGTGAACAGGGTCGTCTTCAACAGGTCGCCTAAAACCTCGTCAAATAACTCTATTTCCTTTTTATTCAAAATGTTACGAAGTTTTTTTACCGTAAGGGGCGCTTGTCCGATACTCTTTTGGACCGCTGCCAATAGTGCACCCCTTATCCATTTTTTTAACTCATCTTTATAATATCGGGGCTTGTCATTCTTCTTTTTCGGCGGGTGTTGAAAAATTTTTTTTGATTCAGCTAGTTCCTTGATAATCTGGTAACAAGCCTCTCTATCGGAGCTGCTGGGCTTATTAATGCCTATCCAGCGGCAAATATCAGCGACAGTGAGCGGTTGCGAAGTTCGGTTGATAACCTCGACTATACGAGCAGGATCAATTTGCCGAGCCATATAGCCTCCATTTCGAACATCAATTCGAATTGATGCGTCATGACCACTACCTCTTGATCTGGAATTGAATCATCAAATTTAACGATTGCACCATATTAGGTCACTACCCTGGGTCGCCAGATATCACCATTATTACTATTTATATTACCATTTTGCTAGATATCATCTAACAGTCATTATAGGTGGTCAACGCTCATGCGACCGTTCGCCCTAGCTCACCGATCAGGCCGCCCCCAATAAATGCCATAACTTACAGACTGGTTTAAATTCTATACTATCCTACCTGATTGTCAATTTATTTTTGCATTTTCCAACTCGGTTTTTCAGCCAGTTTGAGAATCGACGACCGTGATACTCTTTTCCCATTATTCCTTGCCGACTGTGTCCAAGTTTCGATTTATGCCCGAGTGTTTCGGTATTTTCTTGACACCCAAATATTTCACCTTATCTCCATCACAATAGACCTCATGCTGGCTAGTCCGGCCGCAAGTTAAGGTGACGAAGGTCCAGCTCCTTGCCCGTCATTGCACTTTTTTTTTGGCGTGAACATCAATCATTCCCTCGATCGATAGGCGCGCCTGGTCGACTTCACCTTGCCCTTGTCGGTTACTCCGCCCTATTTTTTATTGACATCCATATTATATGGATTTATTCCCATTGCTGTGAAAATTTTATTTAATACATTTTGCGGAGAGAGCGCCATGACCGTCGCCAGAAGCGAAATCGTGACCGAGGGGGCCGAAGGGATATACCATTGCGTTTCTCGGTGCGTCCATCGCGCCTTCCTTTGCGGAAAAGACTCTTACACCGGGAAGTCCCTTGAACATCGTAAATTCTGGGTCCAAGCCCGGTTGGAACTCCTGGCCCGGACATTCGCCCTGGAGATTTTCGCCTTCGCCGTGATGTCCAATCACCTGCATGTTGTCCTGCGCGCACGGCCTGACCTGGCGGGAAGCTGGTCGGATGAAAAAACGGCCGCGCGGTGGCTCATGGTGTTTCCCAAAAGGAAAACGGAGAGTGGCCAGCCGGCGGAGCCCTCTCCCGGCGAGATCAGAAGTCTGGCCGACGACATTGAGTTGATACGCGGGCGCCTGGCCAGTGTGAGTTGGTTCATGCGCAGCCTGAACGAACACATCGCCCGGAGGGCCAACAGGGAAGACGGCTGTAAGAAGCGGTTCTGGGAAGGCCGCTTCAGATGTCAAGCCGTTCTGGATAAGGCGGCCCTCTTGACCTGTATGACATGCGTGGACCTCAACCCAGTACGAGCCGGCGAAACCTTCAGTCCCGAGACAAGCCTCCATGCCAGCGCTTTTCTACGAATCCGGGCCCGCCGGGACAATGAGAAATTGGCGCCAACCGAAGTGGAAGGACAACCGGACCTCCCTATAGAAGAACAAGAGCGCCGGGACAATGAAAAGACCTGGTCAAGGGCTGACCAATGGCTCTGTCCGTTCCAAAAAGAGCCTGAAGCCCCGCGGTCGGGGCTGTTGGACATAACCCTTGACCGGTATTTGGAAGTCCTTGATTGGACCGGCCGTCAATTCCGAAAGGGCGGGAAAAAAAGCGTCCCCGAGGAGTTGACGCCCATCCTCTAGAGGCTACGGATTGATTCCGGCCAGTTGTTGGAAACGACGGCGTCCTTTGGGCGATCTTTTTACCTGGCCGCGGGCCGGGCTGAACTCATGCAAAAAACGGCTTCATCCTTGGGGCGGATTTGGCTGAGAGGGCTGAAGGCCGGTAGGAGGGCGTTTTCATAGCGGGAGACGTTTTTCGTTGACTTAACTTTGTCAGTGCTGGCGTTTGGCATGTGACAGACTTCTTCGCCTCAATCAGGCCAAATGGCATCATTGACAAAAACCTGACCTGGGTTGAAAATGATTTCAGTAGGTAAAACTGAACCGGACAATGCCGGGGAGCCCCCTGGTAGGGCTAACGGGTGGAGGTTTTGGCGAAATGTCGCCTGGGGCAGAGAGCTGATTTTCCGTTCCCGACCTTAAGCCGCATTTAGAAGATTCCTCGCATCCCTTAAAAAAACCTGCCTTGCCGAGGGTGCACCATTTTTTTAACCAGGTCATTTTCGGCGGAGCCGAATATGACCAGCCGCTAGGCTTATGAAGCGGGTATAATTCCCCGAAGCTTGCTTCGGCCATAAATGGATTCGCCTCCTTTTTGATACCTCGCAGCTTGCTGCGAGGAGCTTCATCATGTTGATATATTTGTCCATTTCATGCAGAATCATTACACCTGTCCAGCGACGGGCTGCATGTGAAAGATGGTTGAGGGCCGCTCGTTGCCGCGCATCAAGAGTCTTCATCAGCGCCTTTTGTTGTTCGTGTTGATCCCGATGGCGATCCTGCTCGTCGTTATGGGTGTGGTCGTGTTTTCCTATGCCCAGGAAAAAATTCGTGCTCAATGGAGCGAGTCCGTCAAACTCCGGCTTGGTCAGATCGCACACAACGTGGATATGCGGCTGGACCGGCCCAAACAACTACTAAGGCTGTACAACGAATCCTCCGGCACGCCGGGAGGCGCCGGGGTTCGGGACGCGGTTCTGGCGCGGTTGAAAAGTATGGAAGGTGTGGCCGGCGTACGGCTGGCCAGGCGGGGCGCCTCGACAGAGGAGTGGGAATCTTCCCCCATGGCCGGGCCCCGGAGAGGCCGAAGCGCCGGAATGGAAAGGCGCCGGCAGGGGATGATGCATGTCAGCCTGCCGCACTATCATCCGGAAATAGACGGCCGAGTAATCACGCTGTCTTCAGACCCCGACGTCGCGGCCGAGCGTGTGGAAGTGGATATCTATTTCGATTATCTGATAAAAAAACTGGCCGTGGGTAAATGGCGAGAATCCACGGCGATTCTGGTGGCTCAAAACGGAGACGTTCTCAACCCGAAAGACCTTGGCGATTGGCCGGAAACCGAGGACGGCCTGGCCTTGAAAAAATCCACCCTGGAGGCCATGCGGCAAGCCCCGTCGGGAACAGTATTCGGGCTGGGCAATCCTCCTCGGATCATGAGTGGATACCATCAGTTAGAGCAGGCCCCCTGGACGTTGGTAATATTCGCGTCGGGCGAGGAAGTTCTTTCCGAACTCTTGAATTTCCGTTTATATTACATCGGCGTGGTCACGGGGTTCGGTTTTTTGCTCCTTCTCTTGGTTCACGCGGTCACGGGGCGGACCATTGTCGCTATCAAGACCGTTTCCAGGGAAGTGGAACAACTGGCCCGAGGCCGTTTCGGCCCGCCGCTCCCGGTCCAATCCGAGGATGAGGTCGGGGAACTGACCCGTGGTTTCAACACCATGGTCGACCAATTAAAGGACCGGATGCGGATCAAAAAGACGCTGAACTTGGCTATGGAAGTGCAACTGAGCCTCCTACCGCAGTCCGCGCCGCTCATCGAGGGACTCGATGTGGCCGGTAGGAGCATCTACTGCGACGAGACGGGCGGCGACTATTTTGATTACATACCGAGGGGGCGGGGAGATGGGGGTAAATGGTTGCTGCTGTTGGGAGACGTATCCGATCACGGCCTTCCGTCAGCCCTCTTGATGACCACGGCTCGGGCCTTCCTGCGACAGCGCGCCCAACAGCCCGGCGGTCCGGCCGAAATATTGACCGACGTCAACCGATTATTGGCTGACGACACCACGGAATCCGGGCTGTTCATGACCCTATTTTGCCTTGAAATCGACCCGGTTAAAAAAAATATGGCGTGGTCGGCGGCCGGCCACGACCCCGCGATCGTTTACGATATAAACGCCGACGCCTTCGCCGAACTCGAAGGCCGCGGTCCGGCCCTGGGCATAATGGAGAGTTTTGGGTATCAAACTTTTAGAGGGAGCCTCGACCTTGGTCGGATAATCGTCATCGGTACGGATGGAATTTGGGAAACCAGGAACCCCCGGGGCGAACATTTCGGAAAAGACCGACTGCGGGCCTTGATCGCCAAAAATCACCAGAAAACGGCCCAAAATATCCTCGCCGCCGTGATCGAGGCGGTGGACCTGTTTCGCGCTTCGAACGATATCACCGATGATCTCACGTTGATAGTGGTTAAAGTAAAAGTCTGACCGTGTGGACCGCTTACGTGTAGAATTTTACGCGTTGGTTCCCTAATCCTGAAAGCGACACGGAGCGGTGAAATTGAGGCGGCCTTGAAGCTCGAGATTAACTTTTTTTATACCGCGCAGGCCCCGACAGCTTAACCACCTTGTTTTCATCCACTGCCTTCTTCATCCATAAGTTAAGCTGCGTTTTAACCACATCCAGCGATTCCGCGAGCTGCTCAATGGTGACAGGGCGTTCCAGTTTATTTAATATGACCGGTAATACCGCCCGGTATATGGAATCCGGCGGTTCCTCTGGTGTTGACGCCGGTTTGGGCGAGGAAGGCGCATCCCTAACGGTATCGGATGCTTCCGGCAAAGGTTCCGTGGTTGCGGCATCCGGCGTTTTCGAAAAATCAAAAAGACTCAGTTCAGCTTGACTATTTTTTTCACTGATTTTGGCGGATAAAGCAAAAAGTTGCTGACTCAAATTGTTTATATCAGTTAACTCCGGCCAAGCGATGGCGCCAAGGTCAAGCAGTTTTTTGTTTCCAAGGGGGGTATTGTTTCCAACCCGGACAAAAACCGGCAAGGATTTGTCCCGCTTAAGTTCTTCTTCCGCGCCTGCCCAGGTACCGCCTTTTCCATGTTCAGCACTGACCACCAGCCCATAATCCGCCATGGCATAGATCAGCTTATTCCTCGACATTGCAGCGCCCACCGTAAAGCGGGCATTGGGATGATAGGGTGAAAGCAATAACAGTTTCCCAGCGGCAATTGCATGTCTGGCGCTACGCTCCACACTATTTTTCAGCAGGTTTTCCACAAGTACGCCGATGGAAACTCCATCGGCGTCAAGGGCTGCCGTCATTGCCAACCGATCAACGCCCCTAGCGCCGCCGGAAACAACCGGCATACCGTTAAATGCACAAAGCTCGGCTGTCCGGCGAGCGAAATTTTCACCATCCTTGTCGACATTCCGTGAACCAACAATGGCAAGCCCGCCTCCGGCAAGAAGTTTACGGTCCCCAACGCCATACAATAGAGGCGGGGCTTTATCCCCGAGGTGTTTTTTATAACGGGACGGATAATCAGGGTCGCTCCTGCTGATAACCCAAATGCCGTTGCGTTGCCATTCTTCCACGGCAAAGCCAAGTTGGACGCCTCGACCAAGCAGTGATTCCAGACGTTGTCGGTTAATGCCCGTTCCCACGGAAGCCGCGGCGATATGCTCTTGTTGCAATAGATCACCCGGGCGCATTTTGACTCCCATGAGCCAGCGAACAAGCGATGAATATTCCGCCGGCGACAGCGGTTTTTCGGAATGATCCTGTCCCATGACGCCGCAAAGCAGGATAATCGCCATTGTATCTTCTGTTAAAAATTCGTTCATGATTAATCCATCCTTGGCGAGTTCAAGGCCAAGGCCAGCGGATATACCGCCGTACAACCCACTTGACGCAACAAGGCCGACGCCACGGTGAATGTCCATCCAGAATCAACCAGGTCATCGATCAACAAGCACTCACCGGCCAGGGCCTGGTTGGTAATAGTGAAAACGCCATCAAGGTTTACGACCTGCTGGTAACTGTTTTCCATCTCTTTCTGCCGCTTGTTCGCACGGATTTTTTCGATGCAAGGGACAAATGGCAACTTGAGCGCCGCGGCCAACCTTGACGCGAATTCCGGCACAAGATTCGGATGATTAATTGACGGAATGCAGGCAACCCACTTTGGAGCAGGGTCCGGAGACCAATCTTGGATCATCTCCACACAGGCGGTTACAAGGTTATCCGAAAACCTGTTCGACTGGTATTTCCCATGAGCGACAAGCCGTCCCCAACCAGCATCACGCCACAGGCTTAACGCCCGGCCTTCTCGAGCCTGTAATGCTTCCGGTATTTTGTATGCGCCAAGCGGTGAAAGCTGGAAAATATCCTTTGCCGGCCATTGTTTTCTTGGGGAAAGTGGATGATAGCTTCCACGCAAGAAGAGTTCGGCCCGGTTGGCGAGATCATCGTCATAGGTTTCAGTTAACAGCATTTGCGGGTTGCAATTTCTGCATTGTCCACAATTTTCCGGAGCCGGGTCATCCAAGGCTGCCTGCAAAAAAGCCATTAAGCAGCCGGAATACGACATGTACTCACGCATCTGCCGCTGTTCGCGTCGTCTTATATCGGTAATGGCATTGATATATGCCTGATCCACCCGGTAGGAAGAAGCGGCCGCGGTGACGTGCCATTTAGAACCGATCTTGGTAATCGGGGCTGGAGACTCAACCGTGAGGAATTTTAGTGTTTTATCGATCCGGCTTTTCCTCAGATTCAGAACGCCCTGCATGGCCTGCACGGAAAGCCCATTGTCGGATTTATCGAGAGCTTCAAGGATTTCAGAAATATGCCGCTGGGGTGGAAAAGCGGCGCCGATAAAAAAGTCCGCAATATGATCATCCTCCTCGCCGCAAAGCAGGATGCCGTAGGCTTCAGCGACCGCGCAACCGGCGCGACCGACCTGCTGATAATAATGCACCACGGACGCCGGCCGTTGAAAGTGAATCACAAAACCCAAATCCGGTTTGTCAAAGCCCATGCCAAGGGCCACTGTCGCAACAAGCGCCTTGATTTCATTGTTTAATAGTTGTTGTTCCAGGTCTTCCTTGACTGAACCGCCCTCTTCCCGCTCGGAAATTTCCGCATGATAGGCCTTGGCATTGATCCGGTTTATCCGCAGCCATTCAGTCACCCGTTCCGCATCACGCCGGGTGAGGGTATAAATGATTCCGCTTCCGGGTAGGGACGGAATGGTCCGCGCCAGCCAAGCCATTCGAGCCGCCGGGCTGGGTATGTTGATATTTTGGAGCTTCAAGCTCTTACGGGCCAACGAGCCTCTTTGAAGAACGATATGCTTACCCAACTGGGATTTAACGTCGTTTACGACTCGATCATTGGCCGTTGCCGTGGTTGCCAGAACCGGAACATTGGAAGGAATGGCCCGCAACACGCGCGCAATGCGTCGATAATCCGGTCTAAAATCGTGACCCCAGTCAGAAATACAGTGCGCTTCATCGATCACAAACAGCCCAATATTGCTGACAATCATTGCTAGGATATTTTGGCGAAAGTCGTCATTGGCCAGACGCTCCGGCGAGATCAAAAGAACATCCACCCGATTCGCGGTCAAATCACGCTGAATTTGTTGCCATTCCTCATTATTGGCGCTGTTAATGGTTCGAGCTTCCACGCCAATCCCTTGTGCGGCTTCGAGTTGATTCCGCATTAACGATAGCAAGGGAGAGATCAGCAGAGTCGGGCCGGCTCCTTGTTCACGCAATAGTTTCGTTGCAAGAAAGTAGACCATGCTTTTCCCCCAGCCAGTACGCTGAACGACCAAGACACGGTTTCGATTTAGCAACTGCTCTATGCTTTCCCACTGACCATCGTGGAAAGAAGCCTCGGGATTGTTAAGCGCGATCCTTAGATAATACAGCGCTCGTTGCTTAATTGTCAACTTATTCCACTCCCGTTCTTTAGACCGCCTGGTCCCGCCGCGCAAGCAGTTTGGCGTCTTGCTTCTAGACGTTGTTGATACTATTGTCGGCCGCGGGGACGATGACGGCGTTGTCGCGCTCCCGCCTTTCCGTGATCGGCTCGCCCTCTGGGGATTCAGCCGGCCGACGAGGGCCATGCAAGTTGAAAGGCAGGCGGACGGAACCGCCCCCTTCCCGCGCTACACCGCGAATAACCAACAGTCATTTTTTTCCCGAGATCGGAGTCATCATTCCCTAGCGGCCGTCCTTATTCTATAACGCGGACAGAAAAAAAATGTCAAGACTGCCGCGGGAGCCCAAAGGGTTTGGTCTTGACCGCGTTTTGTTCCATACCGCCAAGGCGATGGCCTAAACTTCCCCTCCCCCCTTGACCTTACCCGGCCCCCCTGATAGAACATGACGGCTTGAAAAAGCGCGGACCCGGCCCCCCCCGGCGGGCCGGGGGCCTGTCGCGGAGGGTGGTTTGCTGTTTCAAGAACCCAAATTCTTCATCTTTTTGCCGCTCGTCCTCGGCCTATACCTTTTGCTTCGAAGCCCCGGGCGGCAGAATCCACTTCTCCTCCTGGCCAGCTATGTGTTTTACATGTATTGGGACCAGCGGTTCCTGATCCTGATCCTCGTTTCCACGGCGGTCGACTACCTGATCGCCCGGGAACTGAGCGAGGAAACGCCGGGGCCGAGGGTCAAGGCGCGACTGGCCGGGCTTCTTCTGGCCTCTTTTCCCCTTTTGGTCCTGGTTCCCCTGCCCCTGCCGGGCCGCCCGCCCCTGGACCCGGACATGGGGATCGGCGCCGGCGCCCTGGGGCTGATCTATACCGCCGGGTTGGCCCTGTTCTTCCTGGCGCTCGAGGCCTGCCGGAGGCTCGGCCCCCACCGGAAACGAAAGGCCCTCTTGGTCCTGAGCCTGGCGGTCAACCTGGGGTTGTTGGGTTTTTTTAAATATTTCAATTTTTTTATCGAATCTTTCGTCGACCTGCTGGGGCTTTTCCATTTGCAGGCGTCCCGGCCGACCCTCGACCTCATTCTGCCGGTGGGGATATCCTTCTATACCTTTCAGACCATGGCCTACACCATCGACGTATACCGGGGCCAAACCAAGGCCTGCGCCGAGTTCATCGACTTCGCCCTGTACGTCGCCTATTTTCCGCAACTGGTGGCCGGGCCGATCGAGCGGTCCGAATCCTTGCTCCCGCAACTCCGGCAGCCGAGGAAAATAAATTTCGACCAAATCGCCCGGGGCTGCCGCCTGATGCTCTGGGGCTTGTTTTTAAAGCTGTTCGTGGCCGACAGCCTGGGTTTGGTGGTGGAAACCTGTTACGCCATGACCGACGGCGGCGGGAGGTTCACCGGATCGGGCGCGGCGGCCCTGGTTGGGGGGATATCCTTCAGCTTCCAGATTTTCGGGGATTTCGCGGGTTATTCTTCCATGGCCATCGGCATATCCCAATTTTTCGGAATCAGCCTGCGGCAAAACTTCCGCTTACCCTTTTTCGCGACCGATTTTCAAGATTTCTGGCGACGCTGGCACATCAGCCTATCCACCTGGTTGCGGGATTACCTGTACATTCCCCTGGGCGGAAACAGGGGGGGGCCGGCGCGGACCAAGATCAACCTGATGATCACCATGGTCCTGGGCGGGCTCTGGCACGGCGCGGCCTGGACCTTCCTGGCCTGGGGCCTGCTCCACGGCCTGCTGCTGGCCGCGACCAGGAACGCGGACGGATGGCGCCGGGCGGTGGAGGCGTCCATAGTCATTCGGCTGGCCTCGATTATCTTCACCTTCGGCGCGGTGACTTTCTGCTTCATGATTTTCCGGGCGCCCAACCTGGCCTTCGCCCTGGACATGTGGGTTTCGATCTTCACCGCCTTCGACCCCGGCCCCGGGACCAGGGAAGTGACCAGGCTGGCCAAGTTCGCCCTGTTTCATCTCGTCCCGCTGCTCCTGGTCCAGTGGATCAACCGGAATCAACGGGACGAGGCCGACTTCGACCGTTGGCCGGCCTGGGCCCGCGGCTTGCTATACTATCTTCTGCTGGTCATGGTCGCGGCCGCCGCGAACCAGTATCAGCAGTTCATTTACTTTCAATTCTAAACGGTTCGGCCATGAAACCGCATCCCGCCCTAAAAACCCTGTTCTGGCTGGTCTTCCTCGCCCTGGCCGCGGAAGCCGTATCGGTATTCTTCTGGGGAGACCAGTTCGCCACGCAGTTTTCCGAGGGCTTTCATCCCGACGCCGCCTTCGAGCGTTCCGGCGCCGCCGTCCGGGTGAGGGAACACACGGCCCGGAACATGTGGCCCCAGGAGATCGCGGTCCCCAAGCCGGCGGGAGTGAAACGGGTTATCATCATCGGCGATTCGGTGGCCCGGGGCGGGTCCCTCCGGGGGTCCTACGCCTTTATGGCGGCGGAGATATATAACAGGAAGGTAAAAACAGGCCCGAGGGTCGAGGGCTTCAATCTTTCGGCTTCAGGCTACGGCGTCAGGCGCAAGGACGCGCTGCTGCAAAAGGCCTTGACCCTGGAACCGGACCTGGTGGCGGTCTGCCTGGGCGGGACCAACGAGATGGAGGACGAGCGGCATTGGGACCGGGCCCGGCGGTTCGACGACTGGAAATCCCCCTTCCTCTGGCCCCTCAAGCTCCGGCATGTCCGGTTCCTGGTCAACCGTCGGACCGAGGAACTGGTCTGGCGCTATATTCCCTTGGAAATAAGGAAAAAAATAATCCCGGACGACATCGAGGCCGAGGTCATGCGCGACCCGCCGGAGGAACGGGAACAGCGATGGCGGGACCGCTTGAGCGACGGGATCGCCCGGCTGGTCGATCGGGCCTGGCGGGCCAAGGTCCCCCTGGTCGTGATGGTCCGGGCCGTGTTCGACGCCGAGGCGACCGCGACCGCGGGAACGGTCCAACCGCCTGACCTGGCCGACGACATGACCTTGTTTTTGCTGGGGGAGGTGGAAAAACACCGGGACAAGCTCCTGGCCGCGATCCCGTACGGCCGCGTTTTTAAAACGGCGACGACCGGCCCGGGGGAGTACCGGGGCTTGTTTATCGATACCCGGCATTTTACCGAAAAAGGCCATGAAATAGCGGCCGAATTCCTGGCGGACGAGGTCCTGATTCCCCTGTTTTCCGACGGCGCCCGCTAGAAAAAAACGGCCGGCGCCGCCGTCCGGCGCCTCGGCTTGAAGCCGGAGGCGAAGTGTGCTAATAAAGAAAAGAAAAAGGGACAGTTGGGGATAAAAATGAACGGCATCCTTATCCGATGGTTAATAAACGGCTTGTCAATTCTCATGGTCAGCTACCTGGTCCCGGGCATCCATGTCGACGGTTTTCTTTACGCCCTGCTGGCGGCGGCCGTGCTGGGGGTCCTGAACGCCATTGTCCGCCCGATCCTGGTGCTCCTGACCTTGCCCCTGACCATTTTTTCGTTGGGTTTGTTTCTTTTTGTCATCAACGGGTTAATGCTCTGGATGCTTCCCGGGATGATCCAGGGCGTCCATATCGAGGGCTTCTGGTCGGCGGTTTTAGGCGCCCTGATCCTGAGCGTTATCAGTTGGCTTTTGAGTTCCTTCACTTTCCGGAGTGGACGAATCACCTATATCGACCTGCAAAGGAAATCCGACGGCCGTTGGTCCTGACGGCGCGGCTCGTCCGTACATCGAGGGAGGCTTTGTTACATGGCCCAGATTGACGCATTCTTCAAGCTGATGAACGATCAGGGCGCTTCCGACTTGCACTTGGCCTCGGGCAGCCAGCCGATCCTGCGCATCCGCGGCGAACTCGAACGGGTCAAATATAAGAAATTCGAGAGCGAGGAACTGAAAAAGCTGCTGTATGAAATCGCTCCCGAGGAAAAGATTAAAGTGTTCGAGGAGACCGGCGACGTCGACTTCGCCTACGAAATTCCGGGCCTGGCCCGGTACCGGGCCAATTTCTTCAACCAAAAATGGGGCATTGGGGCGGTCTTTCGGGAAATTCCCAGCGAAATCCTGACCGCCGAGCAACTGGGGCTGCCGCCGGTGTTGAAAAAACTGGCGCTCCTGCCCAAGGGCCTGGTGCTGGTCACGGGCCCCACCGGTTCCGGCAAGTCCACCACCCTGGCCGCGATCGTCGACGAAGCCAACAAAAAACGACGGGACCACATCCTGACCATCGAGGACCCGGTGGAATTCGTTCATCAGAGCCACGGCTGCCTGGTCAACCACCGCGAGGTCGGGACCCACACCCGGAGTTTCAACGCGGCCTTGCGCGGCGCCCTCCGCGAGGACCCGGACATCATTCTGGTGGGCGAAATGCGCGACCTGGAAACGATATCCCTGGCCATCGAAGCCTCCAACACCGGCCACCTGGTCTACGGCACCCTGCACACCACCAGCGCGGCCAAGACCGTGGACCGCGTGATCGAGGTCTTTCCGGCCAACGAACAGGGGCAGATCAGGTCATCCCTGGCCGACGGCCTGCGGGCGGTCGTGGCCCAGACCCTGTTCAAGCGGATCGACAAGAAGGGCCGGGTGGCGGCCCTGGAAATCCTGCTGGCCACCCCGGCCGTCCGGAACCTCATCCGGGAAGGCAAGACCTTCCAGATTCCCTCGGTTATCCAGACCGGGAAGAAATACGGAATGCTGTCCCTGGACGACGCCATCATGGAACACCTGCTGGCGGGCCGGATCGACCCGGACGACGCGTACAACAAGTGCATAGATAAATCGAAGTTCAAGCAATACATCACCAAGCCGCCCGACGATTTCACGGACGTCTAGGAGGATGCCGGCTCATGCAGCAAGCGCAGATTGACTACATCCTGACCAAGATGCTCGAGTCGCACAAAAACGTGTCCGACTTGAACATCACCGTGGGCAAGCCGTTCCAGGTCGAGTCATCCGGACAGTTGGTCCCCGTGGACTTCAAGCCCAGGATCGAGGAGATCACCCCGTTTCAAGCCGAGATGTTCGCCCTCAACCTGCTCCGTTCCGACCGCCGCCTCTCGGAAATAGTGCTCCGGGAAGGTTCCTGCGACATGTCGTACCAGTTGGCCGGCAAGGCCCGGTTCAGGGTGAATATCTTTTCCCAGCGCAACCGCTACAGCATTGTCATGCGGAAACTGGAAACGGAAATCCCCACCCTGGAACAATTGAAACTGCCCCAGGCCTTCAAGGGCATGTCCCGGGAAAAGAACGGCATTATCCTGGTCACGGGCGCCACGGGTAGCGGTAAGTCGACTTCCCTGGCCGCGCTGCTCAACGAAATCAACGAGGCCATGGCCGTGCACGTGGTCACCCTGGAAGACCCCGTCGAATACGTTCATCCCCACAAGAAATCGACCTTTAACCAACGGGAAATGGGGTCCGACTTCGATACCTTCGCCTCGGGCCTCAGGGCGGCCCTGCGCCAGGCGCCCAAGGTCATTCTGGTGGGCGAGATGCGCGACCGGGAAACCGTGGAAATCGGCCTGTCCGCCGCGGAAACCGGTCACCTGGTGCTGTCGACCCTCCATACCGTCGACGCCGGCCAGACCATCAACCGCATCATCGGCATGTTCGAACAGGAAGAGGAACAGCAGATCAGAATCCGGCTGGCCGACACGGTCCGCTGGATCGTCTGCCAAAGGCTTCTGCCCAGGGAAGGCGGCGGCCGGGTGGCGGCCTTCGAGGTCATGGGCAGCAACCTGGTCATCAAGGACATGATCTTGAACGGCGAAACCGAGGAAAAAACCTTCTACAACACCATCAAGGGCCTTACGGCCTTCGGTTTCATGACCTTCGATCAATCCATTCTCAACCTGTACCGCCGGGGCGTGATTTCCGAGGACACGGCCATGACCTACGCTTCCAAAAAGGCCGTGGTCGGCCGGGGCGTCGACATGGTCAAGGCGGAACATGGCGAAAAAACGACCGATATCGAAGGGTTGGCCATGGATGACGGCTATTCGCGCAAATAGCCGGTTCCCCGCGGCCGCCCGATTTTTCATCTTGACGAGGGCGTCATGAAAGTTCAGTGCGACAATTGTCAAACCAAGTTGAACCTTCCCGATGACAAGTTGACTCCCGGGGCCGAGTTTTCCTTCAACTGCCCCAAGTGTCGGCATCGCAACACCGTCAACGTCCCCCTGGGCGGGGAATACGAGAACGCGGCCCCTTCCGCCGCGCCCGCTCCCCCCCGGCCGTCGCCGGGCGCCACCTATTTCGACGACGAGGACGACGGCGGCGTGGTCGGCGAATTTTTCGAGGAAGGCGCCAAGCTGGCCCTGATCTGCTTCGATCCCGGTCCGGTCAGGGACAGCCTGATCAACATCATGAAGGACCTGGGTTTTGTTCCGGTCCTGCCTTCCTCGGCCCGGGACGCCTTAAAAAGAATACGGATCACCCTGTTCGACTCGATTCTCCTGCACATGTCGTACGACGGCCAGAACAAGGACAACAACGCCATCTACCGCCTGCTGCAACCCATGGACATGAGCACCAGGCGGAAGATATTTTTCACTATTTTCGATAACGATTCCAGAACTTTCGACTATATGAACGCCTTCGCCCTTTCGGCCAACCTGGTGGTCAACATAGCCGACGAACCGCAATTCGCCAAGATTATCCGGCGCGGCCTGGCCGAATACGACCGTTTTTACAAGGTTTATTTCAACGTCATGCGGGAGATCGGCAAGGTATGAGTGAACGAGGCCGGATACTGCCGCGGCTGAAGTCCTGCCTCGAGACCATTATCGACGTTCGGACGGCCGTGGAGGCGGGCTTCCTCGAACCCGGCCTGACCGAAAAATTTTGCCGATTGGAAAAATTTCTTCAAGTCGCGGACCTAACCGGGGTTTCCGAACAAGAAATAAGCCTGGTCGAGGAAGCCGTCAACCGCTTGCTGAAGGAATGGTCCATTTTTTCCAGGGAGGCGGAAGCCGGGAAGCCCGCCGCTTTGAATTGACCCGGGAAGCCCGCCGCTTTCTCTTGCCGCCATGCGTCTCTTGGATTATTCTACAACGGAGACTTGGCCCGTTTCGAGGGGAAGGGCCGCCAGGTCGTCGGCGGGCCGATCATGCGAGGGAAAATCGGGACCGCTTCCCGGAAAAAACGATGAAACTTTTCGACCTTACAAACGAAGAAAGAAAAAGCGTCAGTGTTTTTCTGACGTGGCACCTCGGGTACGCGATCTATGTCGGTCTTTTCGCTTACGCCATCTATAGATTGAACCTGTTCAAGGCCTATTGGTTCCTGAAGGAGTTCTGGATACTTAACCTGATCGCCCCCCTCCATACGCTGGTCTTCATCGCCATCGGCCCCTATCGGCGCGCCTGGGTGCTGGCCATCCGGAACATGCACCGGGCCCTGGATGGGGATGTGGTCTTTTTTTCCATGGCCGTTCTGGTAATGTTTTTCGGGTTCTACCTTTACAACGCCTTTATCTGGGGTCTGGGCAGCCTGATCCCGTCAATTTTCTTCACCTAGGGACGCACACAGTGATCACTCAGCAAGTCGCGGTCGAACTCGCCAGGGAGTACCTGGGACGAAACGGTCGTCCCAGCGGGGAACTAAGATTTTTCACCGATACATCCAACATTTTCGGGATCGATTACAACGACGTCCTACTGCTCGAGACCGGGGCCTACCTGATTCGGGGTCACGAACGGGAAGGCCGCTTCGGGTTGGACGATGAAATCAAACACTGGGTCAAAAAGGCGATCGACCTGGAAACGGGGCGGCGCAAGGTCATAAAATTGACCTTTTTCGAAAAATTCGAACTCAGCCTGGGGGCGTTCAGGTACGAATGCTTCCGCAGTCCCAAGAAGGAAGCCCGGATTTTGGACCTGGTCAGGGGAAACCCAAGCTTCATGCAGGGGATTTCCTGCCTGGACGAAGCCGGAAACAACGTGCGCGTCATCGACTTCATCCCCGGCCCCACCTTAAACGCCCACGTGGATGATCTCCGGCAACCCCACGAGGAATATTTCCACAACACCCTGCCGGGCCTGATGAAACTTCTACGCCCGGTCCTGGCCGGCTTGTCCTTTCTGCACCAAAACGGGGAAAAACACGGGGACGTGCGCCGGGACCATTTGATCTATTCCAAGGAAGGCCATCTGTCCTGGATCGATTTCGACTACAACTATCAGCATGGCGAAAACATCGCGGGCCTGGACCTGGTCGGCCTGGGCAACATCCTGGCTTTCGTGATCGGCGGGGGAGACCAGACCCTGCAACAGCTCCAGGCTTCCCGGCCGGACGTCCTGGCCGCGCTGAACCCGGGGGACATGAACGTGGTCTTTTCCAACAGGTTGATGAACCTGAAAAAATTGTTCCCCTACCTCCCGGACCGCTTGAATAATATCCTGATGCACTTCGCGGGCGCCGCCGAAGTGTTCTATTATTCCGTGGAAGAGCTGTTGGACGATTTCGACAAGGCCGGGGACGACTTGTTTTAAACAGGCGCCGCTAGATCGTTTGTTAAGGAGAATCCAGATGAATCCCAAGAAAATCCTGCTGGCGATAGACGAGCACGAAAGCTCGGCCCGGGCCGTGGAATATGTGGGGGGAATCGCCGGAAATTGCCCGGATTTCACCGTAACCCTGATGCACGTCATTGAAGAACCGTCCGAGGACTTTTTTGAGCATCCGTCCCATAAAAACGAATTTATCAGAAAACAAACCGACCAATCCCAACAGCTCCTGGCGGACGCCAAGGCCCGGCTGATGGAGTTGGGCCTGGCGCCGGACCGGATCGACTTCAAGACGCCGGTGAAAAAATGCGCGTCCATGGCCGCCTGCATCCTGGAGGAAGCCGATGGAGGATTCGGCACGCTGGTGGTCGGCCGCCGGGGCATTCCCAAGTCGGAGGAATTCCTGTTTGGCAGCGTTTCGAAAAAGATCGTGGACTTCGCGAAAAAATGCACCGTCTGGGTCGTGGAATAATCATCCTGGGGGGCCTGGCGTTGGCCCTCGGCGCCTGCTGGGCCGGCTTGACCGTGGGCCCGGCTTGGGCGGCCGAGGTCCTGACAGCCGTTTTCCCGACCGCGCCGACGACCCTGGACCCGCACCGGGCCGTGGACTTTTCGTCCTGGACCTTTATCCATCCTTGCTATCAACGACTGACCGCCTTCAAGGGCCAAACGACCGAGGTCGTCCCCGCCCTGGCCGCCACGTGGCGGGTTTCGGACGACGGCCTGCTCTACACCTTTGTCCTCAACCAGGATCAAGTCTTTGCCGACGGCCGGCCGGTGGACGCCCAGGCCGTCAAGTTTTCCTTTGACCGCGCCCTGGAACTAGGGACCGTCGGCCCGCTTTTCTTCCCCGAACTCGTCCGAACGGCGGTGCTGGGACCGCACACGATCCGGTTCTTCCTCAGCCGGCCGTCCCTCTTCTTTCCCCAGGCCCTGGCCTCGGTTCCGGCGTCCATCGTCGGCCCCGGGGTGCTGGACCAGCCGCCCGACTACCTGGACCGGCGTTCCCTCGGCAGCGGCGAGTACCTGGTGGAGGAGTTCGAGCCGAACCGAAAAATAACCCTGGCCTTGCGGCCCGAAGCCGCCTATACCTTGCCCATTTCCCGCTTCGAGGTCCTCTTCGAACCGGACCCCCAAAAGGAACTGGACCTGCTGGTCCGGGGCGAGGTTTTCCTGGCCGCCGGGCTTCAATCATCCCAAAAGGCAGAGCTGGAAGCCAACGATATCCTGGCCGCGCCCGACCTTCCCGGGCTGACCGCCGAAGTGATCTTCATCAACCGCCGGCGACCCTGGCTGGATCGCCTGGAAGCCCGCCGGGCCCTTGGCTTGTCCTTGGACTACCAGGCCTTGCGGGATTTTCTGTCGCCCCGGGCCAAGCTTGGTTCCAACGGGCCCGTCCCCTGGGGCCTGCCGGGGGTGCGACAAGGGTCCGGGGTTATCCTTCGCGACCTGGCCCTGGCCCGGGAAAAATTGGCGGCGGCCCCGCCCCTTCCCAAGCAGGCCCCGCGCCTGCTGGTCGACGCCGCGGAAAAATGGCGGGCCGCGGAAGCCGAGTTGTTAAGGCAATTCCTCAAGGAAATAAAGGTAAACGTCAAAATAACACTACTTTCCCCGACCGACTTCAAGGAGGCCCTCCAGAGGGAGGACTTTGACTTGGCCTTGACCTCCATCCGGCCCAGGACCGCCGACCCGGAAGCCATTCTCGCTTCCTGGCTGGATATTCCCGGCCAGGTCCGGGCCCCGGGAGCCGGCCCCGGCGACGCGCCGGAAGCCCTGGCGCTTTTCCAGGCGAGCGCGTCCGACCGGGACAAAAAAAGCCTCATCCGGCGCCTGGGTCAAGTCCAGGAAAAACTCAACGACCGGGTCCCGGCCCTCTTTCTGTTTCAATATGGCCCTTTTTACGGAATTTCCAAAAGATTACAGAGGCTTGAAGTCAACCCCATGACGCCCGAGGTCCTGCCGCTGGCCTTGCTCCGCCTGGGGCCGCCCCCCCCTCCGCCGCTCCCCGACATCCCCCGGGAAGGAATCGGGCTCGGCGAAACCAGATAAAAACGGCCGCGGGTTAGGGACGCCTCGGCTTTTCCCTCCCGGCGCCCGGAAGGCCGGCCCTCAGGAACGGACCATCAACAGGGCCGACCAGCCCGAATTGGAATATGATTTTTGGGTCACCATGGCGGACTTGGTCAGGGCGCCCACCACCTGCGACGCCTGGGAATCGGCGAACCCAGCCAGAATCAGGACCCCTGGCGGCGCGAGGAAACCGACCAGTTTTTTCACGGTCCGCAACAAAACCGAAGGCGTCATGTTGGCCAGTATCAGGTCATACTCGCCCTCGGCCTGGTCGGCCGGAAGCTTTTCCACCTCGACCCGGTCCGTCAGCCGATTCAGGGCCAAATTCCTCGCGGCCGCTTCCACCGCCTCGGTCGCGATATCGACCGCCCTGATGGGACCGGCCCCGAGCCTAGCCGCGGCCAGGGACAATATCCCCGAACCTGTTCCGGCGTCCAAGACCCTGGCCCCTTCCCGGGAAGGCGCCCCCGGGGGAGACGAAAAAAAATCCTCCAGGGCTTTCAACATCAACCTGGTGCTGGGATGCCCGCCGGCGCCGAAGGCCGCGTTGGATTCCAGAAACAGTATCTCCCGGCCGGCGTCCAGGCGGCCCACCGGGCGGCCGGGCCGCAGAATAAGAAACCGCCCCGCCTCGATCCTGTCCGGTCCGGCGTCCGGTCCGGTCAGGTTGCGCGTGACGATGTTCAGTTCGTCGAGGTTGCGGGCCCGCTCGAAGGCTTGCAAGGCTTCTTCCAACAGGCTTATATTGACGTCAAGGCGTTCGTCGACCGGGAGGTGAAAGACGACCCTGTTTTCCTCGGGGGCGATTTCCAGGTTCGGCCAGATCGACATTATCCGCACGGCCAGGTCCCCGGTCAGCCCAAGGGGTGTTTCTATTTCGAATTGAAGCATTTTTCCGTGTTGTTCCTTTTTTCCCGTCGCCGCGGTTACGGGCGACCCGGGAGAACCTAACCAAATACCGTCGAAAAATCAAGGGCCGCGCTTTTCGAAACGGGCGGCCGGGCCCGGGAAAACAATACTTGGAGCCAATGGCAACACAGGTATTGGGCCTATAAAAGCCTTACGGCCGGTCATATTCGGCTTCGCCCCAATTGGCCGCTTGACAAGGAATTGTTTTTGAGGAGAATTTGGCGGAAAATAGCGACCGAGCTACAAGGGAGTTTTCAAATGACCTCGTCCGTCAGGATTTTTTCCGATTTCGCTTGCCCCTTCTGCTACCTGGGCAAGGGGATCATAAAGGAATTGCAAAAGGAATACGACCTGGACCTAACCTGGGAGCCGTACGAGCTTCACCCGGAAACGCCGCCGCAAGGCGTCTTGCTGGCCGACCAGTACCCGGACCTGGACATCCGGGGCTTTTTCGAAAGACTCCGCCATTCCGGCCGGGAATTCGGGGTCGAATTCGGGCCGATGGATTTCGCGGCCAATTCCGGCCTGGCCTTGCAGGCGGGGGAGCACGCCCGGGCCAAGGGTCGGTTCGACGAGTATCATTCCCGTGTTTTTGAAGCATACTTCCGGGACGGACTGAACATCGGCCGGCCGGAAGTGGTTTTGGAAATCATTCGAGACCTGGCCCTGGACCCGGATGAAGTGGAACAGGCCTGGCGGGAAAAACGGTTCGTTTCCCGGCTGGAAGATATCCGTCGGGAGGCCCGGGTCCTGGAAATCCCCGCCGCGCCCACTTTTCTATTCGGCCGGGAAGCGCGACGACTGGTCGGCGCCCAGCCGCTGGAAGCGTTCAGGAGGGTCATTGACCAAGTACTAACAAGCGAGGCCGTGTAGGATGAACCGGATCGGCAAGGCGATAATTCTTGGCCTGATGGCCCTCGTCCTGTCCCCTGGTCCCGGGAGGACCGCCTGCCTGGAGGGCGACTGCGTCAACGGCCAGGGGGTCTTCGCCGGCGACAAGGGCCGGTATGAAGGCGGGTTCCAGGATGGCCGCCCCAGCGGACTGGGCGTCTGGACTTCCCCGGAAGGCCGGTATGAAGGCCAGTTCGAGAACGGACAACCCTCGGGGGCCGGGACCTGGACTACCACCGCGGGCGACGTCCTGGCGGGACAGTTCCAAAATGGGAAAGCCAACGGTCAGGGAACCTGGACCGGGGTCGACGGAAGTCGGTACACCGGCATGTTCGAAAACGACCAGCCCAGCGGACAGGGGACCTGGATCGGCGCGGATGGAAACAAGATCGTCGGCGAGTTCAAGGCCGGCCAGGCCAATGGCCAGGGTCGCTGGTTCGGGACCGACGGCCGGACCTACGAGGGCCAGTTTGTAAATGGTCGTTTTGAAGGCCAAGGGACCTTGAAAATGGCGGACGGAGGGGAGTATTCCGGGGAATTCCGGGACGGGAAACCCGAGGGGCAAGGCGAGCTGCGACCCGCCCAGGGGGGAAATTACGTCGGCGAATTCGTGAACGGGAAGCCCGAAGGCCGGGGAGAGTTGCTTGGTCCGGACGGAGCGCGCCTGACCGGGCAATTCAAGGACGGTCAATACGTCGGCCCCTGAAGCGAAAGGGATAGATAAAAACAAGGGCCGACGCCTCCCGACCCGGAGACGTCGGCCTGGAACCAAAACCGGCCCGCGGACGCTCCCGCGGGGGAGCCGCCCAACCTAGAGCCGCACCACCCACCCGTGGGAATCTTCCTTGTCGCCATATTGAATGGCGGTGATTTCGTCAAACAGCATCTGGGCGAAGGGGCCCGTGCCGCCATTGCCCACCGTGACCGACTCGCCCTTGTAAACGATCTGGGAAACCGGAGAGATGACCGCCGCGGTCCCGGACCCGAAGGCTTCCCTCAGCCGGCCGTCCTTGGCCTTGGTCATGATTTCCTCAATGGCGATGGGACGTTCGGACACCTTGACGCCGCCTATTTCCCGGGCGAGTTTCAGGACGGTCTGCCTGGTGATTCCGGGAAGAATGGTCCCGGCCAGGGGCGGAGTGACCACTTCATCGTCCATGAGAAAGAGCATGTTCATGGTCCCGACTTCTTCCACATACTTGCGCGCCACGCCATCGAGCCACAGAACCTGGGTGTAACCCTCGGAATGGGCTTTTTCCGCGGCGAGCAGGCTGGCCGCGTAGTTTCCGGCGGTCTTGGCTTCCCCGACGCCTCCGGACGAGGCCCGGACGTAAACGTCTTCCACCCGAATCTTGACCGGGTTGAATCCTTCCGGGTAATAGGCGCCCACCGGTCCGAGAATGACGAAGTAAATGTATTCCTTGGCCGGGCGCACTCCCAGATGCGGTTCGCTGGCGATGATGGTCGGCCGGATGTACAGGGAAGTGCCGTGGGTATGGGGGACCCAATCCTGCTCCAGGCGCAGCAAGGCCTTCAGTGATTCGAGGGCCGTGTCCACGTCGATGGGGGGAATGCAGAGCCTGGCGCCGGACCGGTTCATCCGCTCGAAGTTGTCCCTGGGGCGGAAAAGTTGCAAGCCGCCGTCGGAGCGGCGGAAACACTTCATCCCCTCAAAAATCATCTGCCCGTAATGCAGGCACATGGCCGCCGGGTCAAGAACCAAGGGCTGGTAGGGTTGAATGTAGGGCTCGCCCCAACCCGCGCCGTTTTTGTAGTTCATGACCAGCATGTGATCGGTGTAGATGTTGCCGAACCCCAGCGCGTTTTCGTCGGCGGGCTTGGGCTTTCTCTTTTCCGGCGGCGCCTCGAAAATTTTTAAATCCATTTAAGCACCCTGATCCTCTCTATCGTGGGCGTCTCTTGTTCGGGAGTCCACCATGGTGAATTTTAAAAAATACTAACGCGTTGGGGGCGCGGTTTCAAGGAAATTCCGGCCGCCGCGGCCGGTCATATTTAAAAAACGCGGCCGGGGCCGCGGCCGACGAAACCGGCGGACCGGCTGACCTAGTCGAGACGGCCCCACGTCGCGCCAGGGTCGCAACTCAGGACCGCAATTTGAATTTTACAGTAAAAACCGCGCCCTTGTCGGCCTTGTTGGCCACGGAAATGGTCCCGCCATGGTCTTCCACCACTTTTTTCGCGTTGGCCAGGCCCAACCCCTGCCCCGTCTTTTTTCCGGAATAAAACGGTTGAAAAAGGTCCGGCAGGGCTTGAGGCGGGATGCCGCCGCAATCATCCTCGAAAAAAACCGCCACGCCGCCGGGGCTTTTTTCGATCCCGATTTTAATGCGAGCCTTGCGCCGACAGGCTTCCACGCTGTTTTTGACCAAGTTCTCCACCACGGTGCCGAACCAATCCGGGTCCACGGGAAACCCCACCGGCTCGTCGGGAAGGTTCAGGTCAAAAACAACCAGCCGACCGAAGTCCATGCGGCTGGCCAGGGATTCGACCTTGGCCCTGACGGCTTCGACCAGGTCGGCGTCACGGTTTAAAACAATGGAAGCGCGGTTGAATTGAGCGAAATCCTTCAGCAGGACCTCGATCTGGGCGGCGTTGGCCTGGGCCAGGGCGACGAATTTGGTCGCTTCTTCCAGGTTTTTGCTCGGCGGCAGGTCCCTCAGCCGGCGTCGGGCCAGGGTGACGTACCCGCCGACGCCGGTGTTGAGGGACCGGATATCGTGACCGATGGCGGCGGAATGTCTCCCGGTCAAAACCAGGTTCCGGTTGGCCTCGTAATAATGGCTCAACTTGTCCCGCAGCTCTTTAATGGAAATAGCCAGGCCGGCCAAAACGGAATAATCCCGCAAGGCTTCCAGGATGGGCTCTTCCAACTCCGTTCCACCTTTTTTATCGACCACCAGGACATACTTGGTCCGACCCTCCGGGTTCTCCACATCGTTGAACTCGATGGGAAAGGCGGCCCTTATTCCTTCCGCCTCGGCGAAGCGGCTATGAGCGTATTTATCGTCCTTGTGGGCCGCGATGACCCGGTTTTCAATGATGGCGTCGCCGGTGATGGTTTTGGGGCGAATGACAAAGGTCCTGTCCCGGGGCGCCAACAGGCGGGCCTCAACCAGGGTGCTGGTGCGAAGAAACAGTGAATTTTCAATGAAATTAACTTCATAAACCCTGGCTTCCAGTTCCTTGGGCTCAAGGTCCTTGGCCGCCCGGGCCACCAGGGATAGAAATTCGTCCAGGTCCATCTTGGGGTCCAGGATCTGGGCCATTAGCTTCCGCAGGTTTTCCGTTATTTTTTTATCCAGGTTTTCCATGCCGGGGTCGGAAGGAAGTAATCCGGGCTTCCTTTAAAAATTTTTAGTTATTATTGGTTAAGGCTGTTAAAATGTCAATTTCTTTAGCCGGTCCTTCCAGGTAAAATATCTTGGGATTGATTGGACCTCTCGCTTTATGGTAAAAAAGGAAAAAATGGATGTTGGATCGATGAGCAATCAGGGTGTTTTAAACTACCGTCTTCCCCGCCGACAAATGGTGGAGCGACAGATACGGGATCGGGGCGTGAAGGACCAGCGGGTTTTGGACGCCATGTTGAAAATCCCGCGCCATTTCTTCGTGGAGGAAGCCTTGATTCATCAGGCGTACGGCGACCGCCCCCTCCCCATTGGAGAATCGCAAACCATTTCCCAACCCGTCATGGTGGCCCAGATGACCGAGGCCTTGGAATTGAAGGGCAATGAACGGGTCCTGGAAATCGGGACCGGTTCCGGTTATCAGGCCGCCATCCTGGCCGAGCTGGCCTATCGGGTCTACACCATCGAACGCTTCAGGTCCCTGATGATCAAGGCCCGGCAGCTTCTTGAAGGGCTGGGTTATCGCAACATCGTGTTCCTGAACGGAGACGGAACGCGGGGCTGGGCCGAGCAGGCGCCTTTTGAAGCCATCATGGTCACGGCCGGCGCTCCGGATGTTCCCGCGCCCCTGGTGGAGCAACTGGCCCCCGGCGGGCGCTTGGTGATTCCGGTGGGAAAGTCCAGGATGAACCAAACCCTGCTGAAAATAGTGAAGGATCAATCCGGCGCCTTGACCGAGCATAATTTGGGCGGATGCCGGTTCGTCGACCTGGTCGGGCAGCACGGCTGGACCGAAAATGGCTGAGGCGCCGACCGGGAAACGCCCCTTGATCGCCGTTTGCGGGGCGGGAACGGCCGATCCGGACCTGAACGCGGCCGCGTATGAAACCGGACGGCTTCTGGCGCGCGCGGGGGCGGTTTTGATTTGCGGCGGCCTGGGGGGAATCATGGCCGCCGCGGCCAGGGGAGCCAGGGACGGGGGAGGGCTGACCATCGGCCTGCTCCCCGGAGACAAGCATTCCGACGCCAATCCCTATATCGACCTACCCCTGCCGACCGGTTTGGGACACGCCCGCAACGCCGTCATCGCCAGGTCGGCCCAGGCCATGATCGCCCTCCCCGGCGGACCGGGGACCCTGTCCGAGGTCGCCCTCGGCCTGAAAATGGGACGGCCGGTGATCGGTCTTGGGGCGTGGTTCGACATCCGGGGCGTCAGGCCGGCCGCGACCCCGGAAACAGCGGTCGCCCTGGCGCTGGAGTCCTGGCGGGGCCTGAACGACGATATAATTTAAATCCGCCCCCGCGCCTTTCCTAGCGCTTTAATACTCAAGGAGAACAACTAAATGGCACGCTCCGCAAAAAACAACAACGCCGACGGCCAACAAGTCATGAACCTGGGGCCGGCCAAGGTGGATTCGCCTCTTTTATCCAAGGAAAACTACAGCGGGTACACCAAGTTCGTGGACGACCAGGTCCGGACGCCCTCCCATATCCTCTGGAAGGATGGCAAACCGCCCAAGGATGGCGGTCTCACCTTCGAAGTCGCCGGCCCCCGCAAAAAAATATATTTCGACGCCAGCAAGCTCAAGTGCGCCATCGTCACCTGCGGGGGGCTCTGTCCGGGCATTAACAGCGTGGTTCGCTCCGTGGTGCTGGAACTGTACCACATCTACGGCGTCCAGAACATCATTGGGATCAAGTTCGGCTTTCAGGGGTTTATTCCGGACTTCGGTCACGATATCGTGGAATTGTCCTCCGAGACGGTCGCCAATATCCATGGCCGGGGCGGAAGCTTTCTCGGCATGTCCCGCGGCGCCCAGGATATCGGGGAAATAGTCGACGCCTTGGAAAGGTTGAATATCGGACTCCTGTTCACCATCGGCGGGGACGGGACCCTCCACGCCGCGGACCTGATTACCGAGGAAATCGGCCGGCGGCGCCTGAAGACCGCCGTGATCGGGATACCCAAAACCATCGACAACGACATCGCCTACGTGGACTTGACCTTTGGCTTCTTCACCGCCGTGGAGGCGGCGGCCCGGGTCATCATGGGCGCCCACAACGAGGCCGTCAGCGCCCCCAACGGCGTGGGACTGGTCAAGGTCATGGGCCGGCATTCCGGGTTCGTGGCCGCCAACTCCACTCTCGCCCTCAAGGACGTCAATTATTGCCTGGTCCCGGAAATCGACTTCGACCTCGAAGGTGAAAAAGGCCTGCTGGCTTCCCTGGAGGAACGGCTCAAAAGCCGGGGCCATGCCGTTATCCTGGTGGCCGAGGGCGCCGGACAGAAATACGTGTCCGGCAAGAAACAGGAGTTCGACCCTTCCGGGAATGTTCGGCTGGGCGACATCGGAATATTCCTGCGGGACCGGATAAAGGATTATTTCGAAAAAAAGGGCCGCGAGCTGAACTTGAAATATATCGACCCCAGCTACGAAATAAGAAGCGTCCCCGCCAACGCCAACGACAGGGTCTACTGCGGCTTTTTGGGACAACAAGCCGTGCACGCCGGCATGACCGGCAAAACCGGCATGGTCCTCAGCATCCTTAATAACCAGTATGTGCACGTTCCCATTAAGATGGCCATCAGCCATCGCAAGCAGGTGAACCCGGAAGGCCGCTTTTGGCTGTCGGTTCTGGAATCCACCGGGCAGCCGCGCTTGAAAAACGAGTGATTCATTCCGGCGCCCGGTTCAGCGGAATCGGGCGCCGGCATTCCTCCAGTCCCTCGCTTCCTGAAACGACCAACGCCTCCGACCTGCTCGAACCGGACAAGCAATGAAGTTTCGGGTTTTTCTTGACCTCGGCCTTGACGGCGTTTCGCGGTCCAAGTATTGTTGATTCCGCGTCGGCCGAGGCAGAGGCGACGCCGCGGCCCAGCTTGCGAAAAACAACGACCCCGTGGTGAGTAGATGCCGTTCTGGAATAAAGAGATTGAAACCATAAGCCTTTCAGCCCTGGAAAACCTTCAACTGACCAGCCTGCGCCGGACCATGGTTCAAGCCGCCAAGGCCCCTTTTTATAACCGACTTTTTTCCGAGCGCAAAATCGGGCCGGATTCGATCCAAGGCCTGGCCGACCTAAGGCTCCTGCCCCTGACTTCCAAGGACGATCTCCGCGCGGTCCCGCCCACGGATTTTCTGGCGGTCCCCCAGGAAAAGGTGGTCCGACTTCACGCTTCGTCCGGGACCACCGGGACTCCCACGGCAGTGTTTCACACCCAGAACGACCTGGACGCCTGGACGGAACTGACGGCCCGTTGCCTGTGCATGGTGGGCCTGACTCCGGCGGACGTTTTCCAGAACATGGTGGGGTACGGCCTTTTCACCGGCGGGTTGGGCATGCACTACGGCGCCGAACGCCTGGGCGCCACGGTCATACCGTCCGGGGTGGGCGCCAGCCGTCGCCAGATCAACCTGATGAAGCAATTCCACACCACGGCCATGCACATCATTCCCAGCTACGCCCTCAAGCTCCTGGAAACCCTGGCCGAGCTGTCCCTCGACCCGCGGGAAAGCCTGGAACTGCGGCTGGCCGTGGTGGGCGCCGAACCCCACTCCGAGGGCGCCCGCCAACGAATCGAGGAAGCGTACGGAATTTCGGCCTACAACTGTTACGGCTTGTCCGAGATGAACGGTCCGGGGGTGGCGTTCGAATGTCCCGAAAAAACCGGGCTGCATTTGTGGGAAGACAGCTTTCTGGTCGAAATCCTCGATCCGGTCACCCTGGAACCCGCCCCTCCGGGACAAGTGGGCGAGGTGGTCCTGACGACTCTTCGCCGCGAGGCCATGCCCCTGCTTCGGTACCGCACCAAGGACTTGGCCCGGCTCCTGCCGGGCCCCTGCCCCTGCGGCCGTCCACACCGGCGGTTGTCACGCCTCAAGGGTCGGACCGACGACATGCTGATTCTAAAAGGCGTCAATATTTTTCCCATTCAGGTGGAAAAGGTCTTGGCCCCCCTGCCCGAGACCAACGCCAATTACCTTATTATACTGGAAAAGGAAGGCCCCGTGGACGCCATGACCGTGTGCGTGGAAATGAGCGAGGCCTTCAGTCGCGAGACCCCGGAAGCGCTGCAAAAAACCGCCGCCCGAATCGCCGATCTGTTGAGGGACGAGATACTTATCAGCCCCAAGGTTGAGCTGGCGGCCCCCGGCGCCCTGCCTTCGTCGGAAGGAAAAGCGGTGCGGGTCCTTGATAAAAGGCCCAGGGAAGAAGAGAATTAAAAAATGAAGGGCGATGGCGCCTGACTCCCGGCCGCGGGCTCGGGGACGCCGTTTCGGGCCGAGATGAAACCTTGTGGCGGAGGCTCCTTAATGGCTGAACAACTCACTATCTTCCTCTCGAACAATTACGAGGAACTGCCGCGCCTGACCAAGAACACGGCCAATTTTCTACAGGCCAAGGGCTTCTCTCACAAAACCATTTTTTACGCCGAGCTCGCCTTGGAAGAAATAGTCACCAATATCATCAAATACGGTTACGAGGACCATGCGCCTCACGTCATCAGCGTCTTTTTTGAAACCGACTCCCGGGAAATAACCATTGTCTGCGAGGACGACGGGCATGCCTTCAACCCCCTGCACGCCCCGCCGCCCGACCTGGACGCTCCGGTGCTGGAAAGAAAAGTCGGGGGCCTAGGAATTCATTTGGTCAAGGAAATGATGGACTATGTCGTGTACCGGCGGGAAGAAGGCAAAAATATCGTCACCATGAAGATACTCGACAAGCGTTGCTCGTGCGAAGCCTAAAGGGCCGAATTCACCGGCGCGGCCTTCAGGAGCCGTTTCAATTCCAGGGGTGATATTTCCACCAAAAGCCCTCTCTTCCCCGCGTTTATATATATTTTTTCTAGATCGAAGATCGTCTGCTCAACGTAAACCGGTAATTCCTTTTTAGTCCCGAACGGAGAAATTCCCCCCACCAGGTAACCGGTGTGCTTGCCGGCCGCGTCCGGGCTGCACGGGGTAATTGCCTTGACGCCCAATTCCCGGGCCAGGTTCTTGGTGGATACTTGCCGGTCCCCGTGCATGAGCGCCAGCAGGGGTCTTTTGTTTTCGTCCTCGAACACCAGGGTTTTCACGACCATGAATTCGTCCACGCCCAGGGCTCGGGACGCTTCGCCGGTCCCGCCCTTGTCCACGTATTTGTAGGAGTGGATTTCGAAAGCAGCCCCGGCGTCCTTGAGAAACCGGAGACCTGGAGTCATGGGATTCTTTTCCTTGGCCATGTCGCTCACCTTCCTTGGTCGGAGACTTTACTCCAAACCGGGTCGGCCTTCAATGGGATTTACCGGGCCGCCGCCCGAACGCGGCGGTTGACCCGCCGGCGGAATTAAGGTAGCTTGCGCCATCTCGACCCGGCAGCCAGGCGCCGGCCCCCCGTAATTTCGCAAGTAAAACCGGGAAGGCCGGGCCGGGGCCGGAAATCCCGAATGCCGCGGATAGACGCCATGATCGAAATCGCCCCCAATGTATTCCACGTGCCCGGCCGAAAGATGTCTCGCTTTCCCTACTGTTCCTGTCTGTATTTAAAGGGGCGGGACCGCTCGGTTTTGATCGACGCGGGCATGGGCCGGGAAAACCTGGCGCCATGCCTAGGGCAAGGGCTAGACCTGGTCATCCTGACCCATTGCCATCTCGACCACCGCCTGACCAGGCGGATTATTCCCGATGTTCCGGTTTGGTGTCACGAGGAGGAAGCAGGATTTCTCCGCAACCGGGTCGATTTTTTCAACGGCCTGGGCTGGGGCCGGAGCGGCTTTAAACTGGAGGATATTTTTCCCGACCGACTGCGGGGGTTGGAAGTCGAACCGCAAAAAACAATTACCGACGGGGAGAAAATCGACCTGGGCGGGCTGACCCTGATCGCCATTCATACTCCGGGCCACACCCCCGGGCATTTGGCCTTTTTCATACCGGAAGCGGACCTCCTGTTCGCCGGCGACGTGGACCTGACGCCCTTCGGCCCCTATTACGGTCATGCCTTCGCGGATATCGCCCGCTTTCAGGAATCCATCACGAAATTAAAGAATTGGGGGGCCGGAAAAATTCTGACCGGGCATGCGGGGCCGTTCGCGGACGACTTAAACAATCGCTTTAACAATTTCTCGGATGTCATTGAAAAAAGAGACCAAATAGTCCTGGCCAGCCTCGACCGGCCCCGCGCCCCCCGGGAACTCGTCGGCCGGCGCCTCATCTTTCCCAAATACCCCGCCCAACCGGATCACATCCTGTGGGCCGAGCAAATCCACATCGAAAAGCAGTTAGAGCGACTGGTTTCCCGGGGGCTCGTCCAAGAAGAACACGGCTTGTTCGCCAAGAAAAATTGAGCCCCGCGGATCAGATATAGCCCAGGTCCTTGAGCCGTTTCTCGATCAGTTCCGATTCCTCCTCGGAGTAGCCGCTTGCGGCGACGGCCGGGATCATTCCCATCAGCTCCAAGGCCCGGATGATTTTTTCCAGGCACTCATCCGGCGATTCAAGGTCCGTGCGAAGTTCTATTTCCGGCCGGCAAGGCCTCTCGAAGGGCTCGTCCAAGCCTGAAAAATGCTTGATCTCCCCGGCCAGGGCCCGTTTATAGAGGCCCTTGGGGTCCCGTTGGATGCACACTTCCAGCGGACAGTCCAGGAACGCCTCCACCACGCAGCCCAGTTCCTGCCGCGCCTCGTCCCTGAAGTCCTGATAGGGGGTGATGGCCGCGACCAACACCACAATGCCGTTCCTGGTCAGAAGCTTGGCCAGGTAGGCGATGCGACGCAGGTTGGTCATCCGGTCTTCCCGGGTGAAGCCCAGGTCCCGCCCCAGGTCGGCCCTGACCGCTTCGCCGTCCAGGACTTCCACGGCCAACCCTCTTTCCAGAAGCGCCTCTTCCAGCATGCGGGCCAAGGTCGTCTTGCCCGAAGCGGATAGGCCGGAAAACCACAAACAAAACGCCTGCTCGTTCATTAAGGCCCCTTTTCCCCGGTCGCGCCGGGTCGGCGAAATTGACATCCGGCGGCCCGTCCGCCTGGCTTGGTTTAGCTTTATCCCCGATCTTAGTCAAGCCGTTTCCCGTCGCCGTTTTTTAACTTGACCGGAAGGCCGGCGGACGGTATTAACCGGCCATGCGCATTCGACTTGAACCCTCGGATAGAACCGCCCTGGTCCAGGGCATTTTCAGCCGGGTCGTCGGCCGGTACGACCTGATGAACCATGTCTTGAGCCTGGGCCGGGACGTGTTCTGGCGTCGGGCCGCCGCCAAGAGGGCCAGGCTGCTCGGGACGGGCCGGTTTCTGGACCTGGCCTGCGGCACCGGGGATTTGGCCCTGGCCCTGGTCGAGGCTCATCCCCAAGCCCGGGTGATCGGCACGGATTTCACCTGGCCGATGCTGGAAAAGGCCAAGGAAAAAATCGAGGCCGGCGGACGCCCCAACCGCCCGGACCTGGCCGGAGCGGACGCCTTGAGGCTTCCCTTTCCCGATCGAGCCTTCGACAGCGTCACCATGGCCTTCGGCATTCGCAATATTCCCGACCGCCGTCGCGCCCTGGAAGAGATGCACCGGGTCTTGTGGCCGGGCGGGCGGGCCTTGATCCTCGAACTGACCTTCCCCCGCTGGTCCCTGGTCAGAAAATTCTACGAAACCTACCTCAACCGCTTGATCCCCAAGCTTGGCGGGCTGCTGACCGGCCAACCCCTGGCCTATCAGTACCTGGCCGACTCCATCATGGATTTTCCCGCGCCCGAGGACTTTCTTCTGGAGATGCAACGCGCCGGATTCGTCAAAACTTCCTGCCTGAAAATGACGTTCGGCATCGCCGTTCTGCATGTGGGCGAAAGGGCCCGCGCTTAAAACAGAGACAACCACGCGGCGTAGGTCAAGGCCGATCCGAGGGTGCTGACCGAGATGGCGGCCGCGGCCAAGTCCGGGTCCCCGTTCATTTCCAAGGCCATGACGTAGACCAGGGTGGCCGTGGGCGCCCCCAACAGGACCAGGCCCGGCAGAAAGTCTTGGGCGGACAGCCCCAACAAGCGGAAAACCGACAACCCCACGGCCGGAATAACGACCAACTTGACGATGGAAGCGGCCAGGGCCGGCTTCCAGGCGTCCCGGATTCGGCCCAGGGACAAGGAGCCGCCGATCAGCAAGAGGGCGAGGGGCAGGGCCATGCCGGTGATAATGTCGAGGCTCTTGGAAATGACCTCGGGCAAGGCCAGGCCAACGACCGAAAAAGCGATCCCCGCCGCGGCCGAGATTATCACGGGGTGAAAACTGATTTTTTTCAGCAGAAAGACGGCCTTTCCCTTGCTGGACCCGGGGTCCTGGACCAGGCTCAAGAGCCACACCGCCAGGAAGTTCTGCAGCAGCATCAGGAAGCCGGCGAGGATGCCGGCCCTGGTCAAGCCTGATTCGCCCAGAAAATAAAAAGAAGCGGCCAGGCCGACATACCCGATGTTGCCGTGAAATCCCGCTTGCAACCAGGTGGCGGTCGAGGATTTGGGGACCCGGCCGAATTTAAGCACGGCCGCGCCGATCAGCCCGACCGCGACCGCCGGGGCCAAGGTCCCGACCAAGGTCGGGAAGTGGAAGAGCTCTTTAAAGGAAGCCCTCGATATATAGGAGAAAACCATGGCCGGTATGGCGACGTAATATACTAGCTTGTTGGCGGGCGCGGCAAAGGCCTCGTTCACCAGCCCGACTTTTTTTACCAGGGCGCCCAGAATAACCACCAGGAAGATGGGCGCGATGGTCAAAAATATTTCCGCCAAGTCGTTTCCTCCTAGAAAACGAGGAAACCATACGCCCTGGCGGTCCTTTTTTCAAGGAAGCCGTCGGTGGGCGACCCCGGCGGCCGCGCCGGCCCGATTTGTTTCGAGTTAATTCTCCCGGCCCGGGGCGGCGGCCGGTGGCCGTTCGATCCGGATTCATGTTATAATTGACTTAAAAGGCAAGGCCGGTTGAAAAAAGGTGGGGTTTATGTCCGTCACAATAAAACTCAGTTCATCCTTGCGAGGATTCGTCAATAACTACAACCCATTGACAGGCCTGGAAATCAATGTCCCCCCCGGCTTGACCGCGGCCGCCCTCTTGACGCAAATCGGGGTCCCGCCGGAAAAGATAAAAATCGTGATGATCAACGGGATTCACGGTTCCCTGGACAGGATCGTCAACGACGGGGACCGCCTGGGTTTTTTCCCGGCCGTGGGAGGAGGATGAATGTCCGGGAACCACCGAAATGACGACGGCCAGGGCCTGGTAAACCTTTCCTCCTCGGGCGGCGTGTTCTTTTCGCTGACGGACGAACGGGCCGGGGAAGTCGCCCGCCGGGAAGGCAAGGACCTGACCCGGGTCTTCATCGACAGCCTGGAAAAGGACGTCTGGCCGGAAAGGTTCCGGGCCCAGCGGGGGTCCTTCACCGCCCGGGACCAGGCGAGGCTGCTCGAATCCACGGCGGCGATCATCGGGGCTGGAGGGCTGGGAGGCATGGTCTGCCTTTTGCTCGCCCGGGCCGGGATCGGAAATTTGATAGTTTGCGACGGCGACAGTTTCGAACAGAGCAACCTGAACCGTCAGATGTTGTCCGATACCGCCACTCTAGGTAAAAACAAGGCCCTGACCGCGGCGGAAAAGGCCGGGCTGATCAATCCCGGTCTCAAGGTCAAGGCCTTTCCCTGCTGGGCCGGGGAAAGCAATATCGAGGAAATAATCGGACCGGCCCAGGTGGTGGTGGATTGCCTGGATAACATGGAAACCAGGTTTATGGTGGAAAGGGCCGCCCGGACCCTGGGGCGGCCGTTCATTCACGGCGCGGTGGCGGGATTTGAGGGCCTGATGATGACCGTGCTACCCGCTGGCCCCGGCTTGGTCGACCTGTATGGTCCCGTTCCGGCGCCCAAGAGGGAAACCGCGGAGTCGCTGCTGGGCGTCCCCACGGTTACGCCGGCGATCCTGGCCGGGCTTCAGGTCCAGGAGGCCCTCAACATCTTGCTGGGTCGTCCCCTTTTGGCCGGGAATCGCCTGCTTCACCTGGACCTGGGCGTTCCGGCGTTCGACGTCAACGAACTGGCCTGATAAAGAACGATTATTCCTTCTTGCGGGCCAGGGGATTGAAAAACGAGATGGCCGTCATTGTATTGTAAGCCAATTCGCGGGGGAAAAGGCCCAGCCGGTCCCCGTCCGCCAGGGGCTCGTCCCCCCCGATGGCCAGGCCGTTTTTCATGATCACGCGAACCTCGTCGGGCTCGAGACGCAAGGCCGCCAGGACGTCGGAAATGTGGGCGCCGTCCGCCAGCGAAAGCAGCATCTCTCCCCGGTCGTGCCCTTCTATCCTCTTCCTGAGAGGCCCACCAAGCTTGATCGTAATTTTCATTTTTTTTAAGGCGCGGTCCGGAAGCCGCCGCTTCCGGACCAGTAGGTGTTTTCCTAGAAGTCGAGGGTCTTGTCCAAGTCCTCGTCCGAAACGTCGAACACGACGTTATGAGGCGCCAACTTTTCCCGCCGGAAAAAGTCGGGCAGGCGGTCCGCGCCCGAATTGAAGCCCGCTCTCCGGTTAAAGTCCTTCTCGGTCTTCAAGACCTGGATTCCGAGGGCGCCGGCTTCGTCGCCCGTGAGGGATAGGCCGTATTTGGCGTTGATCATGTCCACCACGGCCGTGAAGGCGTCGGGGATGTCCATGACCGGAAAGGCCACGAACAGACACAATCCGGCGGAATCGATCAGGGCGGTGGCCGCCTGCAGATTCCGGGAAAGCTCCACCTGGCCCTCGGGCTTCAGGGGGTCGACGTATCCGCCGACCTTCATGATGTTGGTCGCCGTGGCGTAGCCGGCCGTGTGGTCGGCCCCCATGGGCGTGGTGGCATAGGTCACGCCCATGCCCTTGACCGCCCGAGGATCGTAGGCCGGCAGGGCCTGCCCCTTGACCGTGGGCACCCGGGACACTCCGAAAACCTTGCCGACCGTTTCCGTCCCCGAACCCAGGACCCGGCCCAGGGGCGTGCCGGCGCCGATTTCCATCAAATACCTTTCCGCTCCCCGGGCGTCGCCGAACTTCAACAGGCCGCCTTCCATGGCCACGGCCATGGCCGCGCCGGTTTCGATGGTGTCCAGTCCGAAATCGTCGCACATCCGGTCGTACCGGGCGATGGCGTCAAGGTCGTCGATGCCGCAGTTGGGGCCCCAGGCCCAGACGGTTTCATATTCCGGCCACTTGGAAACATACCCGCCGTCCGGTCCCAGGAAGATGCCGGAACATTTGATGAGGCAGCCGGACATGCAGCCATGGGTGGGGTTGCCGCCGCGCTTGACCGTGACCTCGTTCAGGGTCTCGCCGCCGACCTTTTCCGCGCCCTCGAACCGGCCCGAGCTGAAATTGCGGGTGGGCAAGGCCCCGGCTTCGTTGATGACATTGATCAAGACGTCGGTCCCGTAAGTCGGCAAGCCCCCGCTGGTGACGGGATGATCGGTCAGGGCCTTGGCGAACCGCTTGGCCGCTTCCTTGAACGCCTCGGGATTGACCAGGGGCGCCATTTCCCCGCCTTCCGGATTGATCACGATGGCCTTGAGTCCCTTGGAGCCCATGACCGCGCCCAAGCCGCCGCGGCCGGCATGCCTGGTGGGCCGGAACTCCTTGTCGGTGAAAGCCACGCTGGCCGCGGCCAGCATCCATTCCCCGGCTTGGCCGATGGATACATAACCGGGCTTGTCCCCATATTCCGCCTTCAAGGACGCCACGACGTCGTAGTTGCCCAAGCCGACCAAGTCGTCGGCCGGCAGGAGCTCAACCTTGTCCTTGCCCAAAACCAGTTTGTAGAACTTGCCCTTTTCCGCCAGCCCTTCCACGATGATCGCCTGGATGCCCAAGCGGCCCAGGTATTGACCGGCTTGGCCGCCGGAATTCGATTCCTTGATCGTCCCGGTCAGGGGGCTCTTGCCGCCCACGGAGATGCGGCCGGAATTGGCGCAATTCGTCGCCGCCAGAAGGCCCGGCGCGAAAATGAGTTTGTTCGACGGTCCCAGGGCGTTACAGGTGGGATCGACTTCGGCGGCGACAATCGCCGAGGTCAGGCCGCGTCCTCCCAAGCCGCTGTATTTCGCGGGAATGTCCTCAAAAGCCGTTTTGAGATTCTTCATGTCCACACGCAAAATCTTGAACATATCACGCCTCCCTTGGCC